>JAYODE010000008.1:3223-20900 GCA_038106185.1 Gammaproteobacteria bacterium
GGGGAGCCAAATGACTGAAGTAGACCGTGAATTTGCCCAGCGTTTGATGGCGGCACATCAAGCGAGACGCCCAATGCCTCTCTTTGTCGATGCGAAGTTGCCGACCCTGGCTCGAGGTTACGAGGTGCAACGCGCCTATATAGATCTGTTGTTGGCTCCTGCGGAGGGGTCTTCGAATACGACAGGATCACCCCAGATCCAGGGCTTTAAGGCGGCGCTCACGAATATTCCGGCGCAGCAGTCCATGGGCTTGACGACACCGACGGGTGGCGTTCTGTTATCGGACTGTGAGTATCAGGCGCCCTGTCAGATCAGGCTCGCAGATTACTGTCGACCCATCATAGAGACAGAGATTGGTTACCGTGTCAGCCGGGTCGTAACCGATCCGGTGACTCTTGCCAATCTCAGTGATTACATCGATTTCGCTCTGCCGATGGTTGAAATAGCAGATGCCGGCTACGCCACACCAAATGCCCTAGGTCGAGCCCTGTCAGGAGCCGATCTTGTCGCCGCTAACTCGGCCGCAGGAGGCTACATCGTCGGTCATGCTGACTGTCAGCCGGTCGACACTAACGAGGTAGAGGTCACTTTGCGCAATGGTGACAAGGTACTCAATCACGCCCATGGCCATGACGCGTTGGGCAGTCAGGCGGCGGTGTTGGTGTGGTTGATCAACCACTCCCTGGCCCAGGGTTACGATGTGTTACCTGGCTATTATCTGATGACCGGCTCACTCGGGCGGGTGCAGTTAGCGACCCCCGGTTGTTACGTTGCGGACTACTCGTGTAATACTGAAGGCATTGCGACCCGTTTTGGTCGAATTGAGTTTGAAATCGTCTGATGCCGCACAGGCTCATGGCGCCAGGAAGACCCAGAGAGAAAGCCATTGCCTAGCACCCGCGTAAACCGTTAGCCTTGGAACAAAATAGTCAGGCGCCGCTGCTGGCGCGGCGTGACAAATGTAGAGATTCAAATACGAGAATTCATCACTAAAAGAGAGGTTAGGTTGCATGGACTTTGACATACCACAGGATCTTCAAGACTACTTGAAAGTGCTCGATCAATTCATTATCGATGAGATCAAGCCGCTTGAGCAGGAGAACGACAATATTCGATTCTTTGATCATCGCCGCGAAGATGCCAGGACTGACTGGGATCGTGGCGGTTTGCCGAACGAGGAGTGGGAATCGCTGCTTCGCGAGGCTCGAAACCGGGCCGACAAGGCCGGTCATTATCGCTATCCCATAGACAAGCAATATGGTGGCCAGAACGGAACCAACCTCGGCATGGCGGTTATTCGTGAGCATTTTGCGTCGATGGGACTGGGTTTGCATAACGATCTGCAAAACGAACACTCTATCGTGGGTAACAACGTTGGACTGCTGCTCATGCTGGAGTACGGCACGCCGAGCCAGCAGGCTGAGTGGTTGCCTTTATTGCTGGAAGGCAAGCGTGGCTTCGCATTTGGTATCACAGAACCTGATCATGGGTCTGATGCAACCCATATGGAAACCAATGCCGTCCGAGATGGTGATGGCTGGCGAATCAATGGCCAGAAGACCTGGAATACGGGTATCCATAAAGCTCAGTACGACATGATCATGGCGCGTACCAGTGGTAAACCCGGCGATGGTGAAGGGATTACTGCGTTTCTGGTGCCGATGAAGTCGGAAGGAATGAAAGTCGAGGAGATGCTCTGGACCTTTAATATGCCGACAGATCATGGTCGCGTATCTATCACAGACGTATATGTCGATGACTCAGCAATCTTTGGTGGTGAGGGTCGTGGCTTGCAGGTGGTGCAACACTTCTTCAACGAGAACCGGATTCGTCAGGCTGCGTCTAGCCTGGGTGCTGCGCAGTATTGCATCAATGAGTCAGTGGCTTATGCCATGAAGCGCAAGCCGTTTGGTAAACCTCTATCAAGCAACCAGGGTATTCAGTTTCCGTTGGTAGAGCTTCAGTCGCAGTGCGAGATGCTTCGAGCCTTGATCCACAAGACGGCATGGCAGATGGACAAGTACGGTAACTTCATGGTGTCCGACAAGGTCTCCATGTGTAACTACATAGCAAACCGTTTGTGCTGTGATGCAGCTGACCGTGCCATGCAGGTTCACGGTGGGTTGGGTTATTCTCGCCACAAGCCGTTTGAACATATCTATCGGCATCATCGCCGCTATCGAATCACCGAGGGCGCAGAAGAGATTCAGATGCGCAGGATCGCGGGTTACATGTTTGGCTATATGAACCAGAGAGCGCCAAAAGGTGTGAAGGTAGACTAGGCATGGATGTTCAAAAACCTGTATTGGAAACCACGCTCGAGGGGATATTGGCGCGCAATATCCCCGATTTTCAGCGGCTCTTGCGCGTCGATCGCTTGTCGGGAGGAGCCAGTCAGGAAACCTACCGAATCGCCATAGATACCACGGCCGGTGAAAAGTTGTTGGCGATGCGACGAGCCCCCGGTGGTATGAAGGTAGAGCCGGTGCCCAGTCATCCAGGTTTGGACGTCGAAGCCTTGTTGATGCGCAGTGCTCGAGCCGCAGGTGTGCCTGAGCCACAGGTCTATTATGTACTGCAGGAAGCAGACGACCTTGGCGAAGGTTTTATCATGGAGTGGCTCGAGGGTGAAGCATTGGGCGCACGCATAGTCCGTGCGCCGAACTACGCCAAGCTGCGACCACAGCTCGCCTATGAATGTGGCAAATTGATGGCGAGGATTCATAACATAGACCTGGACGGGACGGGTCTCAGGTCCCGTCTGTTTGAGATTACCCCCAGGGAATTTGTCGAGCAGAGCTGGGAACGTTACCGTTTGCTGGAAACACCCCAGCCGATGATCGATTTCACAGCGCGTTGGCTGATGGCCCATCTGCCGGTGGCGCCGCGCATGTGCCTCGTACATAACGATTTCCGCAATGGCAATTTCATGGTGAACGAGGAAAAAGTCGTCGCGGTACTCGACTGGGAGATAGCCCATATCGGAGATCCCATGCGTGATCTGGGTTGGATATGCGTCAACTCTTGGCGTTTCGGCGGCGAACAGCCGGTAGGCGGGTTTGGAGAGTACGCGGACCTGTTTCGAGGTTATGAGGAGGTCTCAGGTCAACCCGTGGATATCGAACAGGTAAAATTCTGGGAAGTCTTCGGCTCTTTCTGGTGGGCGGTCGGCTGCCTGGGCATGGCTGAGCATTATCGTAGCGGACCGGATAAGACCGTCGAGCGTCCGAGTATTGGGCGGCGCACCTCTGAGTGCCAGGTCGACTGTGTCAATCTGATGATCCCGGGGGTTGTCACGCCCGTTCAGCCGGATTCGACCATTCAGACCCTGGATATGCCTCGCGCTGACGAACTGCTGACTGCGGTTCGAGACTTTCTGCGAGCGGATATCATGGACTCGACGTCCGGCCGTGTGAATTTCCTCGCGCGGGTGGCGGGTAATGCGCTGGATATTGTCATTCGTGAAAATCAGCTGGGCGGTCCCGCCCGGGCATTAGAGTTAGAGAAGTTACGGGCGTTTTATGGCGCGTCAGCGGCGGCGGATGACTTGGAGACGCTGCGCTGGCGCTTGACCCGAGCACTGCGGGATGGCACCCAGGATCTGGACGATGAGCGTCTGCATGACTACCTGCGCCATGCGGTTGTGAATCAGATAGCCATAGATCAGCCCCGTTATTCTGGGTTTAAAGTGGCCACAGGTCAGAGAGACTGACAGGACTCAGGCGACTAGCCTCTGACAGGCAGTGAATCGCCAGACCAGCGAGTCCGCCCACGAGGGTGCCGTTGATGCGAATGAATTGCAGGTCACGACCTATCTGCAATTCGATCCGCTCTGCGGTTGCCTCAGGATCCCAGCTGTCAATGGTGCCGGAGATTAAGTCTGCCGCTTCATGGCCATAGGTTCGAATCAAATACCCTGCGCTGGCCTCTGCCCAGCCATCGATTTTATGCGCAAGCGCCGGGTCCTCGAGAATCGCCGTGCCAAAGTTCATCACCGATTGCTGGATGTTACGCTTAAGCTCGGCATTCGGCTGCTCGCTCTGGCGCAACAGGGCGGCTTTGATGTCGTACCACAGAGATTGCGCAAAATCTCGCAGCGCTGGCTGGTTGAGCAAATCCTCTTTAATTGCGGCTTCCTTGCTACGAATTTCCGTTGAGTGCTTCAACTCTTTCAAAAATTCATCAGTCATATTGATGAGTCTGATGCGCATGGGATGCAAGACATCCATCTGCATCTCGTACAGGGTCGCCGTCAGGCTACGACTTAATTTGTTATAAACCGCCTGGTCGAGACTTGAAGGAAACCACCAGGGTGTCTCGGCACCAATCTTCTCGCGCAGTTGCTCGTCACTTTCTTCCAGCAGCTTCAGGGCGATGTTAACAGCCGCATCTATCGCCTCCTGTTGACGTCTGCCTGATGTCAGGAAAGTGAGCAGGTCGCCGATGAGCGGTGCAAAATGAGTGTCGCGGATTTTGTCTACAAGCCGCTGCTCTATCATCGATTGAACGCTAGCATCATTCATCACCCGCACAGCACCGGCGAGTCCATTGGTCAGTTGTTCAGCGACGGCATCGGCGTGCCTCGGCGTCGCTAGCCACAGAGCGACATGCCGGCTTAAGTTCATGGCCCTGATCTTGCTCGAAATCACCTGCTCTGAGAGAAAGTTTTCCTGGACGAACCTTCCGAACTGCTCAGCGATCTGATTTTTACGCTGGGGTATGATGGCAGTGTGCGGGATCTTCAGCCCCAGAGGGTGTCGAAATAAGGCGGTGACGGCGAACCAGTCGGCCAGAGCACCGATCATCGCGGCTTCCGCCGTCGCCTCAATATAACCCACCCAGGGGGCAATGCCGTGGCCCAGGCGAGCGCTGATAAAAATCAGGGTAACTGTGAGCAAGAGCCCCGTTGCCAGACGTTTCATGCGCACCAGATCCTGGTGTCGAGAGCGACCTGAGTCCTTGAGTTTGAAGTCGAGCATGAGTGTTTAAAGGATGAATGTAGGCTTTGCTGCATAGTAATACATCCTTGGGTCTTTATGTCGTTGTTAATGATCAAGGTCGCCCGTTATAGGTCGATGTCTGTCACGGTTGCCCTGATTGACAGGCTGGCACCTTGGTTGTCAACGGTGATCAGAAGTTTGCTGAGGGATGTTTCGAGAGTTGCAAACCAGCATGCGCCTGTGATCCCATAAGACTCCCGTGTATTTACAAAAAGGAAATAAGGTGTCGAACAAGACTTTCTCGATGCAGGGTAAACATGTGGTCATCACCGGTGCTTCCTCCGGCTTTGGCGCGCATTTCGCTGAGCTTATAGCTGCGGCCGGCGGCAGGGTGGTGCTGGGTGCCAGACGAGTGGATAAGCTCACCGAGCAGGTGAATCGGATCAATGCCGCTGGAGGAGAAGCCCTCGGGCTTGAACTGGATGTTCGCGATCAGGACAGCGCACGCGCTTTTCTTGAGCAGGCGGCTTCGGCATTTGGGCCCATTGATGTGCTGATCAACAATGCCGGCGTTGAGTCGGGCGCCAAGACCTATGCGATGATCGACGAGGCTGACTGGGATTTTGTCATGGACACGAACCTCAAGGCGGCTTGGCGGCTCTCCAAGTACTACACAGAGCATGTTGTGACGAATAAGCTTGCCGGTGGAAATATCGTGAATATCGCGTCCATCACAGCATTTCGAACCATCAAGGGACAATTTCCATACGCTGTGTCCAAGGCGGCATTGATCAAAGCCACAGAGATCATGGCATTGGAGGGTGCGAAATTTGGTATTCGAGTCAATGCCCTGGCGCCGGGCTATATTCTGACCGATGTCAGCCGAGTCTTGCTGGAAAGCGAGGGCTCTGATGAGTTTCGCAAGGGCATCCCCATGCGGCGTTATGGAGAGTTCACAGACCTGGATGGTCCTATTCTGTTGCTGGCGTCGGATGCCTCGTGCTATATGACAGGCTCAACGCTCGTGGTCGACGGAGGCCACATTTGCGCTGAGCTGTAGGGTTTCCAGCAGTCGCCGGGTCGCAACGAAAAACAATCACTTGCAATTGATTCGCAAATGACAATAATTCTCATATACGTCCATTCATAGCGGGTGCACAGAGTTCCATGACCCTGGCAGAAATGAAACAAGCGAGTCAATGTCGTGTGCTCACAGCGGGCGTGGGCGCGGCAGAAATCCAGAGTCGGCTCTATGCCCTGGGGCTCTTTCCGGGTGTCAGGGTCGAGGTGCTGCGCTTTGCTCCCGCTGGGGACCCGATTCAGGTACGAGTTGGCGCCACCTTGTTGAGCATTCGTAAGCAAGAAGCGACATTGATTGAAGTCGAGGCGTTCTAATGAGCGGTTCGACCATTGCCCTGATAGGGAATCCTAATTGCGGTAAGACCACGCTGTTCAACCATCTCACGGGTGCCCACCAGAAGGTCGGCAATTGGCCCGGTGTTACGGTAGAAAAGAAGACTGGTGTCATGACGCTAGGCGACCAGTCATTTGAAATTGTCGATCTGCCGGGCATCTATTCACTGGAGCAGGACTATCTGGGGTTAGACGAAATTATCGCTCGAGACTTCCTGTTGCAGGAAGGGTTTGATCTCGCGATCAATATCGTTGATGCCACTAATCTGGAACGCAATCTGGTGCTTACCCAGCAGGTACTGGAAGTCAGTCAAGATGTCATTATCGCCCTCAATATGCTCGATGTCGCGAAGCAGAATGGCATCGAGATTGATGTTGCCGCCTTGGCCGCTAAATTGGGTGTTGCGGTTGTGCCTATCATTGCGTCTCGGGGTATCGGGCTTGACAATTTGAGGCATCAAATACAGGCAAGCCTCGGTGCTGGCAGGCATTCCAAGCCCTCCAGTGGTAGTGAAAGCCATACAGATGCTGATCAAGGCACGGGTGACAAGCTGATTCGCCGATATCACAGAGCGCAGCGACTGGTGGATGGGGTCGTGTTGATGACACCGGTGAAACACTCATTGACTGAGCAGATTGATCGATGGGTGTTGAATCGTTGGCTGGGGATCCCGTTTTTCCTGTTCATGATGTATGCGATGTTCACAGTTGCCATCAGTTTTGGCGCAGTATTCATTGATTTCTTTGATATCCTCTTTGGCGCAGTTTTTGTCGATGCCAATCGTTGGTTGCTTACGGTAGCAGGGTTTCCTGAGTGGCTTATTGTGCTGCTCGCCGATGGACTGGGTAGCGGTATTCAACTGGTCGCGACCTTTATTCCCGTGATTGGGTTTTTATTCCTGTGCTTGTCAATGCTTGAGGACTCGGGCTATATGTCGCGGGCGGCGTTTGTCGTCGATCGATTGATGAGTAAGCTGGGTCTGCCCGGCAATGCGTTTGTACCTTTGATTGTGGGGTTTGGTTGTAACGTGCCCGCGGTGATGGCATCGCGTACCTTGGGTCGCGACAGCGATCGATTGTTGACCATAGCCATGGCGCCGTTCATGTCTTGTGGCGCGAGACTGACGGTTTATGCGCTATTTGCCGCTGCTTTTTTTCCAGACAACGGCCAGAATATCGTTTTTCTCTTGTATCTTCTCGGCATAGGTATGGCAGTGATGACCGGCTGGGTGTTTCGCAAACAAATCTTTGCAGCAGAGCTGACACCATCATTTCAAGAGATGCCAGCCTACCATCTGCCCGTTGCTCGGAATATTTTGCTGACGACCTGGTTTCGATTGCGAGCCTTCGTATTTCGCGCGGGTAAGACAATTGTTTTGGTTGTCATAGCGCTGAGTTTTCTTAATTCAATAAGTACTGACGGCAGCTTTGGCCATGCAGATACGGAAAAGTCTGTTTTATCAGTGGTCGGTAAGGCAATCACACCGGTCTTTGTTCCTATTGGCCTGACTGCGGATAACTGGCCTGCCACTGTGGGGCTGTTTACCGGCCTGTTTGCCAAGGAAGCCGTGGTCGGTACCCTTGATGCGCTCTACAGCGGTGCAGATGAGGTTGATACGGAAGACGCGCCTGACTTGATTCTTGCCGCTCAGACAGCCTTCTCGTCGATCGTTAGCAATGCGGGTGACATGATCGCCGGCCTGGGCGACCCACTGGGGCTGGATATTGGCGACCTGCGCGACCAGGCTGAGGTTGCTGAAGTCCAGGGTGTCAACACCAGTACCCTGACAAATATGGCTAGCCTGTTTGGCAGCAAACTGGCGGCGTTTTCCTATCTGGTCTTTATTTTGCTGTATGCACCTTGTGTCGCTGTATTGGGCGCCATAGCCAAGGAGGCGGGTTGGCGCTGGATGGCGTTAGTCTTCTGTTGGAGTACGGGTCTCGCCTATGTAACCGCGAGCTGCATCTATCAGCTGGGCAGCTTGAAGCAACATCCAGTATTCTCCGGCGTCTGGTTGTTGTCCTCTGCCGTGATTATGATCGCCGCAGTGGGCGCCTTGAAACGTATTGGCCAGCAGGCGCTGCCCTCGAATCGAATAGCGCTGGTCCAGCTCAGCTGAAACCCTTGCCCCTTATCCTCGTGGTAGATCAGGCTAAGGGCGCAGGTTTTCTGAGCAGCGCCAGCATAAGGGCAGCTAACAGATTGGCAGCACCCACCATCAGGATGGCGCCATCATAATTGCCCATCAGATCAAAATAATAAGAAGTTGCCAGTGGTGCGCCAGCGGTAAGCAGAATCGAAAAAGGCAAGGCAGCGCTGCGAACTGAACCAAGGTAACGGCGGCCAAAAAAAGTCGCCCAAATGACTTCCTGAAGGGGAATCATGCCGCCCCAGCCAAACCCCAAAACCACGAATCCGATATAAAGCCAGAGCAGGGATTGATCTTGGACTGCAAAAATAATGATAAACAGAGACAGACCGGTTAAGGCGGCGCTGATGGACGCCAGTGGTCTGGCGTCAAGGCCGTCAATTAACCAGCCCCAAACGGGCTTTGACAGTAGTGCCGGTATAGAGCAAACGGTGATCATGAGTGCCGCAAGCGATCGCGAGTAACCAGCGTCAGTGAGTAGCGGTACTGTTTGCAGCAACATTACCTGAATGGTGATGCCAAACAGGCCAAAGGCCAGGACGAGAAAGTAGAAGGAATAGCTCGTCAGCGCCTGTCGACGAGTCATGGAGTTATCGAAATCCTGCAGTGCTCTGGCGTTCATGCCGGCGGCGACGTCGGCAGCTGAATGGCCGTCGGGTAATAAGTTGTAATCCTCAGGGGTGCGCCGCATCACCATCGCGACGGGGCCAATAAGCACAAGGGTGATCAATGCGAGGATTTGCCAGGTCGTGCGCCAGCCATAGGCGTCAATCAACCAGGTTGCCAGCGGCGTGAGTAAAATGCCGGCAAAGGAAACACCCATCGCGGCAAATGCGACCGCTCTGCCGCGAAAGTTGACGAACCATTTAGCCAGCGTGACGTTGACCACCAGGTTGCCAATCAGAGCGGCTCCTGTGGTTAATAAAATGCCATTAAGTAGTACCCAGTGCCAGAGTTCACGAACATAGGCCGTGGCAAACAGGGCGGTAGCGAGGATCATGGTACCGGCTAACATAAAGCGCCGAGCGCCAAAGCGATCGACATAACCACCGATCAAAAATCCGGTCAGCGCCATCACGAATTGGCCAATGCTGCGAGGCAGCGTGAACTCAGTGCGGGTCCAGCCAAGGCTCTCGGTCATGGGAATCAGAAAGGGTCCTATGACATAATTTTGAACCCCGGCAGCAACAAATTGCGCAATAAATGCCGCAAGGATCAGCCAATAGCCGTAGAAAATAGCAGGACGAGCGTCCAAAGGTGTTGCCATAAGGCCCAACGTAGATTTTCGGTCGCAGGATACTAGCAGTTTGACTCGGTGCAAGGATAGCAGTCGTCTAAGTTGAGTTTTGGCTGCACCCTTATGTGTCGCTCGAGATTTAATGCTGGGCAGGCAACCAAAGTCTGGCGGTAGTAATTTGGCAAAATAGTGCCCTCAAAACCCTCATCGGCGACCAGGCGCTTGGCTGGAATGTCTCCAGTAAAAATGCAAAGATGTGCTATCAATCTAAATCAGTGGCCCTTGTGGATATTCGAACAAAACTGGCTCTTTCTCTCGTTTTTGTCTCGCTAATCAGCATGGCGCTGTTGGGCACATTTGCTTATCACACGGCAGAGGGGCTTCTTCAAGAGATTTCAGTACGGCAACTGGATGCGCTTGCAGAAAGCAAAAAACGAGACCTCGTCAAGGTTCAGGAAGGCTGGCGAGATCAGTTGCGTTTGATCCGCAGTCGTTCTGACTTGCGCCAAAGCGTGCAAGCTTATTTGGCCGATAAGAATCCGCTAGCCTTGGCCCAGGTTAATCAAATCATCGTGAATGCGGTCACAGCGACCGACAATCTCGAACGAATCGTCATTAAAGACCTGCAGGGGAGGGCTGTTGCCAGTTATGGTGAGGCAGAGTGGGATGATGCCTCGGGTTTGAGTCAAGTTCGAACGTTGAATGAACCGCAGATGATTGTTCTGGACGGCTCTTACTTTAATGTTGCTGGTGATCTGCGTCTTGTCTTTAGCAGTCTGCTGAGTATCGATGGCGTCGGTATCGGCCATATTCAGGTCGTATTCGATGGGCAGGACCTGTTTTCTATCACGGGCAACTATACGGGGCTTGGGGAAACGGGTGAGACGCTGGTGGTGAAACAGGACTTGGACGCAGTGACTGTCCTTAATCCGTTGCGACATCCAGCGTCTTCGAAGAATCGACGCTATCCACCGAGTCAGTCGGCACCGCTGACCCAGCTGCTGGCAGGTGAAGAGCCCGAGTTCAGTCGGCCTATCAAAGATTATCGTGATGTGGAAGTCTGGGCCGCGAGTCGTTATCTGCAAGACTTACAGTGGGGCCTAATGGTTAAGGTTGACGCTGCCGAAGAGGCGAAAAGGGCTGATGGTTTGCGAGAGGCAATGATTGATATTGGGCTTGCCTTATCTGGTTTTGCGATTATCGGCGGTACCCTGCTTGGCTTGTATTTAGCCAGACCGATTCATGCCTTGGCAGTCTTGGTCGAGCGAGTGCGTGAAGGTGAGACTCAGTTGCGCTGTGACGCCACTGGTGACGATGAAATTGCCTATTTAGCCGATTCCATCAACGAGTTGTTGGACCATTTGCAGTCCGATAGGCACCAGCCCAAGTCGGATCCCCATGCCTGAGCTGTTAGATCTACTGAAGCTGTTTGGTGGCTTTGTCTACTTGCTGATGGGTGGCGATCTGCTGGTCAGAGGAGCCCTCGGTCTGGCGCGCGAGAGTAAAATTCCACCAATGATTGTTGGCTTAACCGTTGTTGCAATGGGCACCTCGGCACCTGAGCTGATGGTCTCCTCTGTCTCGGCATTGTCGGGATTTCCTGGTATAGCGGTAGGCAATATTATCGGCAGTAATATCGCTAATATTCTTTTGGTGTTAGGCCTGCCCGTCTTGATACATCCGATTGTCTGTGATCAGACAGGTTTGGCCAAGCAAACTGGCTTGATGGTATTGGTGTCGATATTGTTCGTAGCCCTTTGTTTCTTTGAGCCAGTGACCTTCAAAGAGGGTCTGCTGCTTATCCTGCTGCTGGTTGGTTTTCTTTACTTGGCAACTCGTGGGTCTGATCTGGTGCCCAGTCTGGATGATGCAGAAGAAGAGTTGGAGCGCGTATTGGGTCTGCCCGGTAAAAATCTCGGCATTGCTGCATTTATCATTCTCGGGATCATTGCGCTGCCGCTGGGCGCTGACTTGGTGGTTGAGGGTGCGGCAGGACTGGCCGCCGGCTGGGGCGTCTCAGAGGCAGTGATAGGATTAAGTCTCATCGCCCTTGGGACCTCTCTGCCGGAACTGAGCACGACGGTTATCGCTGCCTTTCATAAAAGTTCCGATGTGGCTATCGGTAATGTGGTGGGCAGCAACATCTTCAACATTCTGGCGATTTTTGGCATCACCGCCCTGTTAACTGATATTCCCGTGGACTCGGCGTTTATGGCACTCGATGTCTGGGTCATGCTGCTGAGTTCGTTCCTGTTGCTGCTCTTCGTCCTTTTTCGAGCCACTATCGGTAAACGATGGGGGCTTGTTCTGTTAACGGCTTACCTTGGATACATGTTCGCCATCTACTGAAGACTCGTGTTCAAAGCTGTTGTTTAGCACTATTCTAAAAAGCTATTATCGAAAAACCAGCTACTCAATTTAGTATCTCGGTGTTGCAAGCGAGTTGGTACAAGCTGTGCGGTGCCAAGCGCTTTTAGTGCTATATCCATTGTTTCAGTGGTCAAAGGAGATCCTGATGTATCCAGGCAAATATGCCAGGCTGACGCCGAACCGAGCAGCCTATGTAATGGCCGGTTCAGGGCAGGTAGTGACCTATACAGATCTTGAGCATGGCTCAAATCAGGCAGCCCACCTGTTTCGCGCCCTGGGTTTAGAGCGAGGAGATCATATTGCTGTCTGTCTCGAAAACCACCCGGCCTTTCTGCAGATTTGCTGGGGCGCTTTTCGTGCCGGACTGTATTTCACCGCGATATCCTACCGTTTGCAGGCGGCGGAGGTGGAGTACATAGTCAATGACTGTGGTGCCAAGGTTGTCGTCACTTCCAGCTATCTTGCGACGACCTTTAATGACTTCAGAAAGAACCTCGTCAATCAGCCGCGATGCTTTATGCTCGATGGCGAGGTGGATGGCGCCGAATCATGGGAGAAAACGCTTCAGTCGATGCCCGTGACGCCGATTGCGAACGAATCCTACGGTCAAAGTCTTCTCTACTCATCAGGAACCACCGGTCGGCCCAAAGGGGTCAAGAAGCCCCTGATAGAAGAACCTTGGGGTGAGGCAGTTGACGTTTTTGAGGCTGCGCGAGAACGCTACGAATTTGATGCCGCAACTGTCTACCTGTCGACTGCGCCTTTGTACCATGCGGCGCCATTGGGTTTTAATCTGAACGTATTACGCTTTGGTGGTACTTGTATCATCATGGAACAATTCGACGGGCAACAAGCGCTGGCATTAATCGAGAAATACCAGGTGACCCACAGTCAGTGGGTGCCCACCATGTTCGTTCGAATGCTGAAGCTGCCAGACCAGGATCGTGCGGGTTATGACCTGAGCTCTCACCGCATTGCTATTCATGCTGCAGCCCCCTGTCCCGTGGCAGTCAAGCAAGCGATGATCGATTGGTGGGGTCCAATTATCTACGAATACTATGCGGGAACTGAGGGCAATGGTGGAACGACGATCAACACGCAGGAGTGGTTAAACCACCGTGGCTCTGTCGGGCGAGCTGCGGGCAACTGCCGGTTGCACATTCTTGACGACGAGGGTCGCGAGGTTGAGGTCGGTGAAGTTGGTGGTGTCTACTTCGAGGGTGGCGGCAAATTTGAATACCTGGGTGACCCAGATAAAACTGATTCATCCCGCTCTAGCCAGGGTTGGACGACCCTGGGTGATGTTGGTCATGTCGACGCGGAAGGCTATCTTTATTTGACGGATCGCAAGTCCTTTATGATCATCTCTGGTGGCGTAAATATCTATCCGCAGGAAGCCGAGAATGCGCTGATTGCGCATCCTGCTGTAGTTGATGTCGCCGTGTTCGGAATTCCGGATGAAGAGTTTGGCGAGCAGGTCAAGGCTGTCGTCCAGCCCGTGTCGATGGAGGACGCAGGCCCTGCGCTCGAAGCCGAGTTAATCGCCTACGTGCGCAGCAAAATCTCGCATCTGAAGTGTCCCAGAACCATCGACTTCATGGCCGAACTGCCTCGACATCCGACCGGCAAACTCTATAAACGTCTGCTCAAAGACCAGTATTGGCCCGCCAAGAATGGTGCTTGAGCCTTGTGCCTTCCGCTGCTTCGAATTTGATTGAGATTCGCGGTCCAGCTGGTTTATTCTTCCGTCACGATGAGACTGCGAAAGGGGTAGTGATGAGTCTTGATGAGTTTCGACAAGAGGTGAGAGAGTGGCTCAGTGAGCATTGCCCAGCAGCGGCAAGAGGCCCCGGCGACGCGATTCCCATAGGCAGCGTTCGACCCATTGAACCTGATCTGCTTGCCTGGCGCCATGCGCTGGGCCGCAAAGGCTGGAGTATTCCACTTTGGCCCAAGGCATATGGTGGCGGCGGTTTAAGCGTCGAACAGAATCAGGTCCTGCAGTCGGAACTGAGAGCCATTGGGGCGCGCTTACCTATGCCAGGTATGGGGACCTCCATGATAGGGCCGACCTTGCTCGAATATGGGACTGAGGAGCAAAAACTCAGGCATATACCCAGTATCGCCATGGGCGACATCGCCTGGTGTCAGGGCTATTCTGAACCGGGTGCGGGATCCGATTTGGCAAGTCTGCGCACCCAGGCTGTGGCGAAGGGGGATGTCTTTGAAATTAATGGCCAAAAGATCTGGACCTCCGGCGCTCAGTTCGCCGATTGGATGTTTGCCCTGGTGCGGACAGATCCGAATGTGCCCAAGCATGAAGGCATAAGCTTCGTGTTACTCGATATGCATCAACCTGGCGTTACGATCAAGCCGATCCGCTTGATCGCAGGCTCTTCACCCTTTTGTGAAACGTTTTTCGATAATGCGATAGCACGAAAAGATGACCTTATCGGCCAACTCAACCGTGGTTGGGCGGTGGCGAAACGGTTGCTGCAACACGAACGTTCTGGTCAGGGTGGCTTGGGCGAAGGGGGGCCACGGCATGTGGGGCCAACCACCAGCCTGGCTGATGTTGCCAGGACTTATGTAGGCGTTGATCAAGCCGGTAAGATTAGCGACGGCGCTGTGCGTGACTCGGTGGTACGATTTGCGATGAACGCCCGCAGTTTTCAGCTGACGCAACGAAGGGCCAAGGAAGAAAATATATCGGGCAAAACCATAGGGGAAGCCACCAGTATCTTTAAACTTTATGGCGCTACACTCGGCCGTGATAGTGCTGATTTTCGCACCCAGATGATGGGCTCCCAGGGCTATGGCTGGGAGGGTGAGGGTTTTTCTGCTGAAGAGCTTGAGTCAACCCGAACCTTTCTGAGCAGCCGCGCGCATACCATTTACGGTGGTACCAATGAGGTACAGCGCAACATTATCGCGAAACGCGTTCTTGGTTTGCCAGACTAGATCGGTTTGCCAGACGAGATCGGTTTGCTAGATCGCTTTGCTAGATTGATTTGCCAAGGCCCTAGATAGCCGCATCAACTTTTGGTGCGGCTTTTTTATTGCGGCTGCTAGAGTCTAAAGAAAGAGTCTAAAGAAAGAGTTTAAAGAAAGGGTTTAAAAAAAGAGTCAAGCAACCGTGTCTCACCGGCGACTGACAACTTTCGTGAGGGTACCTAGAGGCTGATACTCAGTCCCAAGCGGGCGGCCCTGCCAGGGGCGCGAAAGCCAAACACCTCTTCATAGTCTTCGGCAAGGGCGTTATCGAGTCTGAAATTCAGTTGAAACTGTGAATTGAAGTCGTGGCTGGCAGCGATATTGAGCAAAGTATAGCCTTTCAGATTCACGCGGACCTGGTATGGCGGTTCTGGCGGGAAAAAATCATCCAGTTGGGCGCCGGTATGAATCACGGCGACATTCAGGTTGGAGCGCTGCCAGGCGTAGTTGCCATTGATAGCAAAATGGTGGCGAGGACGCCTGATCTCATCTTGCGGATCCGGGCCCTGCGAATCCTCTGTCGCATCAAGATAGGAATAGCTACCGCGCAGTTTCAGATTGTCTGTGACCTGCCAGTTCAGGTCTATCTCAAACCCCTGACGCGCTGATTCTGTGAGGTTGTTGCTGGCGGTGAAGACGTTGGCAGCACTGTCATAATCAAAGCCATTGATTTCATCTTTTAGCGTTGAGCGGAACCAGCTGGCGGATACCAGTATCCCTATCGGGTCAAACCGTTGGCGAAGTCCCAGTTCCCAGCTACGTGCCCGCTCCGGCTTAAGCTGCGGATTCCCTCGAAACGAGTCGAAGAATCCAAAGCGCTCTGTGAACGTCGGGTTCTTGTTCGCCTCCCCAAGGGACGTGAACAGCGTAGTTGCGTCGCTGGAATGCCAGGCTGCCGTGGTTCGCCAGGTGAAGGCATCCTGAAACTCGCTGTTGTCTTCCTGGCGAGCACTCAGAGACAGTTCAAGGTCTTCGATATTGAGCCGATATTCGCCAGCCAACGCCCGGTTTCGAGTGGTCAGATCCTTGTTGGGATCGCCAAGAAAGCTGGCGCTGCCGCGTTGCGAGTAGTCTTCGGTTTCATGCTCGGCGATCAGAGTCAGCGTCTGCTGGTCAAGGTACAAATCGGTTTGAAGTGCTATGCGATCCCGCGTGCCGCGGCTGGAATCGGTGCTGGTTTGCGCCGCCAGATTGGTGTTGTCTGAGTCGGTTCTGGAGAAGCTGAGCGACTGGCTGAGCCGGCCCTCCAACATGTCAAAATTGGCTGACACCCTGCTGTAGGTCTGGATTGAGTCGGTCGAGACATCAGCGTCGACAGGCAAGCCCGTGACCGCATAATCAATGTCGTCATAGGCAGCGGATGATCGAGTCTGGCGATAGCTGAAGCCGAGCTGGAACTCCTCGACAGGCAGGTAGTTACCGTTTAAAGCGAAAGTCGTATTTTCATAACCGTCGTCTTCGGTCCCCTGGCGAGAAGTATTGGTACCGTCGGTTTGGTAGTGATCTAGGCCCAGGCTAAACTGATAATGATGATCTTTGAGTTGGTAATTCGCTCCAATTGCGCGACTGTCAAATGCGCCAAGTTCAGTGTTAACCGTTAGTCGATGGTGATTGTCTGTACGACCATCTGGGATCGTGATCACGTTGATGACGCCTGCGAGCGCGTCACTGCCCCAGAGTGCACTTTGGGGGCCGCGGACCACTTCTATGCGCTCAATTCGATCCACAGATAGGTGAGCAAAGTTGAACTCACTACCCTGCGCGACGTCGTTGGCTTCAACGCCGTCTATGAGGACGAGTATCTGATTCGCTTCTGCGCCTCGAACTCTAACCTGTGTCACAGCGCCCCTGGCGCCCTGTTGGCTGACGGCAAAGCCGGGGAGTTCACGCAATAAGTCAGCGATACTGCTGGCGTTTCGTTGCTGAATTTCTGCCTTGCTGAGAATACTGATAGCGCTTGCCGTCTCATTGACGTCGACGGGCGTTCGTGAAGCTGTGACCGTGATAGTGGGTAGATATGGGGTGGACGTAGGCGCCGCTTCAGCATCACTCGCATTGGCGGGCAAGGCGAGCGTAAAGACGATTTTAAAGCCGATTGTAAAAGCGAGAACTGATGTTAGAGGCGTAGAAGTCGCCAGGCGCCGAAGGCGGGTCCGCAACCAGTGTTTGTCGGTCATAATTCCTCCACACTCTCACCCGAGTGTTGAACGAGCGCAGGAGGACTTAGTGGACCGCGAAAGAGCCAGCACTATCGCCCGCCGCGATGTGATTAGGGTGTTGAGTAGCGGGCCGGTCTCCGGACTCACGAGTGAAAGACTTCGTGTACACCTGCCTTCCCATGCCCGATAGGCACAGTGGCGTCATAGGTGGACTAACTCGTATACCGTTGCGGGGGCAGTGCCAGGTTTTCACTGGCTTCCCGTTTCATCCCCGTGTCTATGACACATAAAACGCGGGGACACCTTCTACAAAGACCAGGCAAGAGTAGTCTCCCAACTGAACCCAGTCAACGAAGTTTTCTTTGCAATGGTTATGAAACGCCTTCATGCTCTAATTAACGCGCCTGACTCGAC
>JAYODE010000008.1:21000-26317 GCA_038106185.1 Gammaproteobacteria bacterium
GTGATACTCGAGACTGTGATAGATTTGACAGCAATAGCTGCTGAACAACCTTGAATAAACCGAAACTATGCTGCGACTGACTTTCCTTTGGACCCTATGTCTATTCCTCGCGCCACTGCTCTTGTTGCAAGGCCGGCTGGTTAGAGCGCGCACGCCTTTGCTGCCTGTCGCGTCAGGACCCACCCAGGGTCATGAAGGAGCGGGCCCAAGTCCGAATCTGGTATTGGGTCTTGGTGACTCGGTCATTGCTGGCGTGGGTGTCGATCAGGTTGATGCAGGACTGACTCGGCAGTTAGCGCTGCAACTGCATCTTAAGCTTGATCAGCCCATCGCTTGGCAGGTTGAAGGTAGAAACGGTGATCGAGCCCGCGATCTGATCGTCCGATTGCGCCAGCTTAGAGGTGATGAGCCGGCGTTGCTGTTGATATCAATCGGCGTCAACGATGTGTCTCATTTGACCTCTCTGACCCGTTGGCAATGGGAGGTTACGCAATTGATCTCTGAACTGAAGTCCTTTAGTGCTGCGCCCATTGTGTTTCTGGGTATTCCGCCAATGGGTGCCTTTACGACCTTACCCCAGCCGCTTCGATTTGCACTTGGTGTTCGAGCTCAGCTGCTGGATCAGACCCTGCAACGGGCGGCGAAATTACTCAAAGGCGTTTATTGGTTTGATACAGCCAGCGAGTTTCAGGCGCAATATCTCGCTTCTGATGGCTATCACCCCGGTCCGCGCGCCTGTGAGCTTCTGGCGGCTCGACTGGCGTTGCAATTCGGTCATCTAATGCCCAGTGCCGATCCGGCTCTGACGCCAGCGCCTGAGCCGAAGCAAGCGCCAAAACCGCTGGCTGCTTGGTCTGATCACACGCAAGAACCTTGAGCGCACCATGACTCGACCCCCTTGTTCGTGCCGCTCGCCTTTTTTCTGGACCTCGTCTATATGATAATCCTGCCATGTTAATGAAACGTTGGTTGATACAGCTATTACCGGTGATGCAGTGGTGGCCCAAGTACAACGGTGAGGCATTCAGGGCCGATCTGGTTGCCGGGATCGTGGTGCTGTTTATTACCATCCCCCAAGTCATTGCCTACGCTTTTCTGGCGGGCTTGCCAGCAGAGACTGGGTTATATGCGGCGATCATGGCCCTGCTGTGCTATGCGGCCTTTGGCAGCTGTCGAACGCTGGCAGTCGGCCCAACTGCGATTCTTGCGATGATGAGTCTTGAGGCTGTCTCTGCTTTTCAAACTCCTGGTACCCTTGAGTACACCGTAACAGCCAGTAAACTCGCCCTGCTGACAGGCGGCGTGTTGCTCCTATTGCGTCTGGTCAACTTTGGCGCTGTAGTCAGTTTTCTTAGTCATGCAGTGGTCACAGGATTTATAACGGCTGCGGCAATACTGATTATCACCAATCAAATTCCGTCCATACTGGGGCTATCGTCGCCGCCTGACACGATGGTACCCACAGTTTTACAACATGTCGCCAGCGGTATCTGGCGGCTCAATCTGATAACCACATGCATTGCGATCGGGTCCATGTTGCTGCTCTGGTTCTGCCGTCATCGTCTTGAAGCACTGTTATTGTCTATCGGGATCAGTTCGCGCTGGGTTAGCAGTTTGGTGAAGTCTGCACCCATGTACGCTGTGATTATTTCTGTCATCCTCGTCTGGTCGATGGGGCTGGTGCAAAGCCATGATGTGTCGGTCGTGGGCGTCATTCCCCATCAGTTACCAGAACTGGTGACCTTGAAGCTGAGTCTCAGCGATATTCAACAACTACTGCCGTCGGCAGCCCTGATGTCAATGGTGATCTTTATGGAAAGCACCTCCATCGGCGCGGCGGTCGCGAGCAAGCGTCGAGAAAAAATTGAACCAAACCAGGAACTTGTTGGCTTGGGCTTGGCTAACGTCGGGTCCGCGATGGTCGGTGGCTTTGCTGTCGCAGGCAGTTTCGCCAGGACAGTTGTTAATTTCAGTTCCGGTGCCGTAACGCCAGTGGCGTCGTTGGTTACCTGTCTGCTGGTAGTGGTAACGCTGGTCTGGTTCGCACCTTGGTTCTATTACCTCCCCAAAGCGGTGTTGTCGGCGATTATTGTTATGTCCGCGATTCAATTAATTGACCTGCATGGTATTAAAAAGACTTTCCGATTCAATCGTATTGATTCGGTGACCTTTAGTGGTACTTTTCTGGCCGTTCTGTTCCTGGGTGTGGAGACCGGTATTCTTGCTGGCATAGCGATTTCGTTCATACTACTCATCAGAAGTAGCAGCAAGCCCCATATCGCCGTTGTCGG
This sequence comes from Gammaproteobacteria bacterium, assembly GCA_038106185.1. Taxonomy (GTDB): domain Bacteria; phylum Pseudomonadota; class Gammaproteobacteria; order Pseudomonadales; family Azotimanducaceae; genus UBA4582. The sequence goes on from JAYODE010000008.1 coordinate 23,292, forward strand.
TCGAGTCGGTAACAGTGAAACCTTTCGAAATGTTCTTCGATATGAGGTGCAGACATCACCTCAGGTGCTGGCTCTACGAATCGACGAGAGCATCTACTTCGTTAATACTCGCTATATTGAGATGTTTTTATTCAATCAGATAGCCGACTCAAAGGCGATTAAACATGTTGTTTTGATCTGCAGCTCAGCCAATTTTATTGATACAAGTGGCCTGGAAATGCTTGAACTGGTCCAGGAAAATCTGGCGGAAGTTGGCGTGACGCTTCATCTGGCGGAAGTCAAGAGCCCTGTCATGGACAAGCTGAAAGAAACTGAGTTTTATGCAAATATGAAGGGCAATATCTACCTTTCCACCGATATTGCCATGCGTGACTTGGCAGAATCTGAGTCGATAGAGGTAAGATAATTTTTCAGGGTGACTAAAACAGGAGGCTAATGATGCATAACCAAAAGATAGAATATCGAGACGGTGATGTGGTGCTTGAGGGTTATCTGGCATATGACGATAGTATAAAGGGGCCACGTCCTGCGGTACTGATCGCTCATGACTGGACCGGTCGACGGGGGTTTGCAACGGCGAAGGCTGATGAAATGGCGCGCCTGGGTTATGTAGGCTTTGCCCTGGACATGTACGGTAAAGGGGTATTTGGCAGCGACAATGATGTCGAGGCTAATAGCGCCCTCATGGGTCCTTTCGCATCAGATAGAGCCAAGTTGCGGGCGCGGATGATAGCGGCCCTGAATTGTGTCAAGGGCCTGCAGGTAGTTGATGCCACCAAGGTTGGCGCTATGGGTTATTGTTTCGGGGGCATGTGCGTGCTGGAGTTGGCGCGTGCTGGCGCCGATATTGGTGGTGTGATCAGCATTCACGGGATTTTCTCCGCGGGCAACGTCCCTAATGGTTCAATCAGTGCGAAGGTGCTGTGTTTACATGGACACGATGATCCGATGGTACCGCCCGAGCAGGTGCTGGCATTCGAGCAGGAAATGAGCGCAGCCGGTGCTGACTGGCAGGTTCATGCCTATGGCGGCACTATGCATGCGTTTACCAATCCGGATGCGAACAATCCGAGTTTTGGCACCCTGTTCAATCCTGTCGCGAATCAACGAGCGACTCGATCCATTGAAAATTTTTGGGCGGAGATATTCCGGTAGTCCCCGGTTAGCGGGCGACCATGCGACGAAGTTTATTCAGGTTAGCGGTTGTTATCGCCATCGTCCTGGTGGCGGGTCTGCTGCTGGCCATGAATGTGCTTCGAGTGACTCAGGCTCAAATTGACAGTCTGAATCCGCAGCTGCCTGACTATCGGCAGATCATGGCCTCTCGGCAAGCACATTTGCCCACAGCCATTCACTTTCTGCCCACCGCCACTCGATCGATAGCACGCGATCTGGTATTGAATGCACAGCAAGATTCGATGCCCAAAGGTGAGGTCGATCTGAGTTTTCCCGCCTTTGTATTGACCTGGAACGATGGCCGTCGTTTCGTTATCGACGGCGGTCTGGAAGCCAACCCGAAAGGGTCATTCATGCGGCTTGTAGAATGGTTGGCAAATAGCGTCGATGGGCAGTCGATGGTGTATCAGCAAGCGCTGCACAACAGGCTTGATGTCGCCAGTATCCAGGGTCTCGGGTTGACGCACTTGCACAAGGATCATACCGCTGGACTCAAAGGCCTCTGTGCTGCCGGTGCACGATTGACCACTTACCAGACAGTCGAACAGTTCACTATGCAGAATTATTCGACTTTTGGTGGTGACGATGACTTGGCAGCAATGACCTGCTCGACTCGACTCGTATTAGCTGAACAGGATAGCCTGCTTCGAGATGTTCAAGGTTTTCCCGGTTTGTACCTGGTCCATGTTGCCGGCCACACACCGGGCAGCCAGGTATTTATAGCGCATGTTCGACGTCCTACAGGGGTCACGACCTACGTCATAGGCGGTGATATTGCCAATCACCAGGACGGCGTGACTCACAATATTGGTAAACCAATCTGGTACAGTCGCTGGTTAGTGCCGGAGAACCTCGCCCAGATGCGTCGGCTCAGAGAGTGGTTGAAGTCGTTGGCGAGCAAGCACCAGCTGCAGGTGCTGCTATCCCACGACCTTCGAGCACTCAAGGACAGTGGCGTTCCAGCGCTCGATTAAAAGGATTGAGTCACAGGTGATCTCAAAAGGCTAAAAATGATCCTTCAGCTGCCGAGTTTTAGCGAAGACATCCACCAGTGGGGCGCCGGCCATGTCGATCGTTTGCTGCAGATCGTGGCTCATGGGCCGCAAAAAAGGGTTTGTGGCTTTTTCGAGGCCCAAGGTGGACGGCACGGTCGGCTGTCCAGCCGCTCTTAGGGTGTCAATTTCGCGCGAGCGCTGCTGTAGCTGATCGTTCTGAGGTTCAACGCTGAGTGCAAATCGGGCGTTGGATTGCGTGTACTCGTGAGCGCAATACACCAGCGTCTCATCGGGCAATGTCAGCAGCTTCTGCAGGCTTTGCCACATTTGTGCGGGCGTCCCCTCAAAGAGTCGTCCGCAACCCAGTGCAAAGAGTGCATCTCCGCTGAACAGGACCGCGTCATCGGGAAAGTAATAGGCGATATGACCCAGAGTGTGGCCTGACACGTCTATGACCTCAACCCTATGCCCGCCAAAGTCAAATCCATCGCCGTCTCCCACCAGGATGTCAATGCCCGGTATTCGCTCAGCATCAGTCTTTGAGCCAATGATTTGGCACTGCCACTGAGTCTTGAGTGCCAGGTTACCGCCTGCATGATCGAAATGGTGGTGGGTATTGAAAATGTGAGTCAGCTTCCAGTTAAGCTGCTTGAGTGCTGCATTCAAAGGTTCGATTTCTGGCGTATCGATCGCTGCTGTCAGCTGGGATTCTGCATCGTGAATCAGATAGCCGTAGTTGTCAGAAAGGCATGGGAATTGGTGGACCTGTAATTTTGCCATGGGAACCTTTAGTCGTTTGTTAAGGTGTTTAGTGAAAAGTATTTAGTGAAAAGCATGTAGTGAAAAGCATGTAGT
>JAYODE010000008.1:26417-29980 GCA_038106185.1 Gammaproteobacteria bacterium
CCAATGCTTTAAATCCAGTGCTCACGTGCGATTTTGCGTTTCACTGGAAAGCAGAATTTTCGAGTCCAGCATGCGCTCTTCAGCAATCGTAAACCAACCTTTAATGACCTGACCCGCCAATACGGCTGGCAGCCACAGGCGATCGTCGTCCCACATCTCGTCGAACGGCAAGTCAGCAATGGGCGTCCACAAGGGAATCGCCTCAGCCGTTTCTGTGGGTGTACCTCTATAGTCAGTGGCGATAAACACGTAGCCATGAATACGGGGCATGTCTTCCGCATGAAAGAACAATTCGCCACCGGCCTGGACATTCAATGGCGTAATCAGAAGCTCTTCTTGCGTTTCTCTGATGGCGCAGGCTTTGGGTGTTTCGCCAGCCTCGAGATGACCTCCGGGACCGTTAATTTTGCCGGCGCCAAGTCCCCGCTTCTTGCGTATCAGAAGCACCTGGTCTTGCTTGATAACGAACAACAGTGTTGCAGTCAGGTCTGGTTGCCAGGTGCTCCAATCAATATCTGCTACTTTCATTCCTCTCGCTCGGCTATTTATTCTGCGCAGCTTAGTCCTTAGCAAGGCATGAACGGCGGCCCGCAGTTGAAGAGACTAGTCGTTAACCTGGATGTCTTCAAGTTCCACGAGTCGTTCAGACTGACGCGAGCGGGGCATATTAAGCATACCGGTACTGGCAATCTCTCGTGGCTTGAGACATGATTAGGGGCTAGGCGGTGACCGAAGGGTGCGTTGCGCAAACCGCGAATGGATATTCAACAGATCACTTTGATTCAACAGATCACTTTGATTCAACAGAGCACTTTGATTAGACAGATCACTATGATTGATTGTCGGGAGAAAATGAATGAGCGTTTTTAATGAAGACGATAGCAAGACCGTGAGATCGCTGATGCTAACCTTTGGCGGATTTATTGCACTAACCGTCTTTTTGGCAGTTTTAGCTGTGTATCTGACCTAGTCCTGTTTTTACGGGTTTGAATTGAAAAAAGCCGGACGAGAAGTCCGGTTTTTTTTTGGTTAGCGTGTTCGCTGAGGGATTTGTCTAAAAGCACTGGATCCCGCTGAGATCCCAGTTACTCGTCGCCAAGTATCATGTCGCCGCTGACCGGATCAAGCCGCAGACTCGGGGCTAGACGTAGTCGGCACTTGGCGGTGGCGGGCGCAAGACAGGCGCCGGTGAAAACGTCGAAGCGATAGCCATGCCACGGGCAGCTGACTTCTCCGGTTAAGCTGTCAGCCTCGCTAAGGGGGCCGAGAAGGTGAGGGCAGGTCGTCGAATAGACTACAGCCTCATCAGCCACCAGGCTGATTCGAAAGGTTTGAGAACGAATCTTGACCAGGCGAGGCAGGGACTGCTTAAAAGTCGCAGCGGACCCCAGATTCGCAGATGCCGGCCCGGGTGCCAAGGGCGTCAATTGTAACTGCCTGGCCTGCATCATCGCCTCGTCTTCGTCCCATAAGGTTTGATAGAGGTCGAGAAACAATTGGCCGACTTTGTTCTGGTCTTGTGGGCTGACATTCGGCACCTGGAATTCCACCAGAATTTGCGTGTTTTCGCCCGATTCAGTCAGAGTAGTCCAGATTTCTGAGATCTGAGTCTGATGTCGGTAGGACCGCGCCACGTAACGTTGTTGGGGCAGATCGATGCAGAGCTCAACATGCGCATTATGGGTGGGCGACGACCAGGTTCGCCAACCCCAGTCACCCTCGGTATCGAGGCTGACGAAATCGAAGCTGGTGGAATGTAACCAGGGTAAGTGCTCCCAGTCCCTGACATTTTCCCAGACTCTGGCGATGTTTGCCTTGATCAGTCGTTCATATCGAGCGACGCAGACCAGGTTCAGTTGGTTTGGGTTCTCGAGTAGTGCATTTGGTTGTTGTGGTCCCATGTCACAGAGTGTATCGAGACTGGTTCAGAATGGCCACAGCCGCAAAGGTTATTGATAAGTATCAAATTTTCTGGGTTGCAGCCCTTGAAAAGCCTTAACTTGACCTCAATCAAGGGAACTTAGTGGCGGTTCGCACTCTAATGCAGAGTTCGCAGCGACTTCTCTTGTTGTTGAAAGATAGCTAGTGTTGAAAGATAGCTAGTGTTGAAAGATAGCTGTTGTTGAAAGAAAGCTGTTGTTGAAAGACAGCTTTTATTGAAAGACAGCTCTTATTGAAAGACAGCTAGGCCATAACAGTCCTTTGACTGACGATTTTGACGGACGATAAAGCAATATGGCCGGTCGACAAAACAAAAGGGGAGTGAGCGGCGACTATTCAGTGGTAACGATCTGCCATCGCATGACTTTGTCCAGGAGGCCTACATGAGCGTAATGCGTTATGACCAACAGTTGCCTATTCTCAGTTCCGGTAGCTTACAAGGCTATCTGGATTCAGTTCAGCGCATACCGATTTTGAGTCGAGAGGAAGAGCGCGCGTTATTCGCTGACTTTCAGGAAAAGGATGATCTTCAGGCTGCGCGTACACTGGTTCTCTCTCATCTGCGCTACGTCGCCTACATAGCCCGTTCCTACACCGGCTATGGTCTGCCCCTGGAAGACCTGATTCAACAAGGCAATATCGGATTAATGAAATCCGTCAAGAAGTTCAGTCTCGATCATGACGTGCGTCTCGTGTCATTTGCCGTCCATTGGATCAAGGCTGAGATTCATGAGTACATTCTCAAAAATTGGAAAATCGTCAAGGTCGCAACGACGAAGGCGCAGCGCAAACTGTTCTTTAATTTGCGCAAGGCAAAGGATCGCCTGGGATGGTTCAATCACGCCGAAGTTCAACAGGTAGCGGCAGACCTTGGGGTCAAACCCGAGGAAGTTCTGGAGATGGAAAACCGTCTCGGCAGCTTCGATGAGAGTTTTGAGCTGCCTGCCAATGGCGACGATGACATGCCGATGGGGCCTGTGACCTATCTCACCCACGGTGAAAGCATGGACCCTGCCTGGCAAGCCGAGGACGAAGAGCTGCAAAGTCTCAATACCACCGGTCTGATCCAGGCCCTGCACTCGCTGGATGCTCGCTCAAGGGATATCGTCGAAAGCCGCTGGCTGGCTGACAATAAGTCGGGGCTAAAAGAGTTGGCAGAAAAATATGGTGTTTCAATGGAGCGGATTCGGCAAATAGAAGTCCGGGCCTTTGAAAAAATGCAAGCATTCCTGGTTACTGACTGACCCTGGGGTCATTCTCGACTCGGCGAAAAGGGTGTAAATGTAAAGTTTACACCTGAAAAGCTGGTACAGAGTAAATCGTATAAAAAGGCAGCCACTGGCTGCCTTTTTATTGTCTGTGTTTTGGCTAACCTGCCAAAAACGGGTCCAGAGATCTAGCTACGGCTGGAAATCTGCTGTTCGCAGCGTCAATGTTGCGACGATGGTGTCATCCTTCAAAGTAATGCTTGATTTGCGTAGCGGGATTTTTGATATTGTCTGTTTTACCACCGAGTTTGAGGCCGTGAGCCTTAGATGTAAGCCTTAGATGTAAGCCTTAGATGTAAGCCTTAGATGTAAGCCCTGGATGTGAGCGTGAGATAAAAGCCCTAGATAAAAGCG
>JAYODE010000008.1:30080-48628 GCA_038106185.1 Gammaproteobacteria bacterium
GCCTTAGATGTAAGCCCTGGATGTGAGCGTGAGATAAAAGCCCTAGATAAAAGCGTCAAGGGTTACCTCTTTGTCTGGGTCGGTAACGAAGTTTGACAACCGTTGATAATTGAGGGACCAAGAGTGTCAAGTATACCCGCCGAGAAGACCACCAAGAAGCCGGTGCTAAGTCGATCCACCGCCTGGATCTATGGTTCGGTCAGTTTGCCGCTCGCCATTATTGGTTACCCTCTGAGTGTCTGGATTCCTCGTCTCTATTCTACGGAGGTGGGTCTTTCACTGAGCCTCATTGGTCTCGTGATTTTCTTTGCTGCCATATTTGATGCGGTTACCGATCCGCTGATGGGTTTTATGAGCGATCGATTCCAGACTCGATGGGGTAGACGTCGACCCTGGTTGTTAGTGGGAGTACCTCTGTATGCGATCGCGGTCTGGATGTTATTGAATCCTTCTCCGGGCGCGACGGTTTACTATCTGGGTTTTTTCTATCTGCTATTACGGGCTTCTACGACAATTTTTGGCTTGCCCTACGCGGCTTGGGGAATGGAACTGTCGGCAGACTATCACACACGCACCATGATCCAGTCTGCCCGGGAAAAGTATGTCATGGTTGGCCTGATGACAGCCTCAGCGATTGTCTTGTTGTCAGAGGAATTATGGCATGACAACAGTGCCAGTTTTGTTCTCAGCAACTTCTCCTGGGTGATCGTCACACTGCTGCCGGTAACTGCTATGTTGGTTATCTGGCGAGTGCCAGAGGTTCAGGACTTTAACGCGCCGAAGGTACCCTTGTTGAGCTCGCTGAAGAACATGTACAAAAACAAGCTGTTTTTCCGCTTGCTGGTCATAGAGCTTCTGATTGCCAGCGGTGAAAATTTTCGCAATACACTGTCCCTGTTTTTCATTCAGGATTATATCGGTGCCGCGAGTGTCGGCCGCTTGTACGTCATCTATTTTGGCGTTGGCCTGGCAGCAATCCCGATTTGGGACCGTATCGCCACTCGTATGGGTAAGCATCAAGCATTGGCTGGCGCCATGGTGTTGGTGAGCCTGATATCAGTGGCCTGTTTCATGCTCGACTATGGTGATATCACGCCCTTCTATGTCTTGTTCGCCGCTAAGGGGTTTTGTTTCGGTGCTTTTGCCTATATACCAAGGGCCATGCTCGCGGATGTGGTTGATCTGGATACCATCAAGTCTGGTAGTTCACGGCCGGCGAGCTATTTTGCGATATTGGGTTTCATGACCAAGTGTGCTGCCTCTGTTGGCGGTTTGTCGCTGCCGATTCTGGGCTTTGTGGGATATTCCGCTGTAGCCCGAGTTGAGAATGGACCCAGCGAATTAATGTGGCTGGGTATTCTGTATGCCATAGTACCCACTCTGCTCTTTATCGTGGCCCTGTATTTGAGTGTGACCTGGCCTCTGAATGCCAAACTGCACGCGCGGGTTGAAAGATTGGTACATAGAAAACAGTCGCGCCTGGCAGCCGTTGCCAGTGCTAAACGCCAGCTATCGTCTTAAAGAGCTATCGTCGTAAAAAAGGAGAGAACCATGACAGAGACGCTTATCGCCTCAGATCTCACTCAGCTTGACCTGCCGGCATTGGTCAATGATCTTAACCGTCTGCTCAGACTTAGAACGACGCCGATTGGAATGAAGATGTTCAAGACTCGCGCCGAGATGGAGGCTGTGCCAAAAATTCGACGACCGAAGGATATTCACACAACGGATCAGATTGTGGGTCAGGCCAGTCGTAATGGCTGGACAGTGGGGATTACCATGGAGGACCTGGTAGGTGCTCAGTGCGGCACCGTCATTGGTCTGCATCCAAGGGATGAGCAATGGTTGTCTGGTAACAGAATGCACGGCGTTTGGTACGGCACCGCGGAAGATGCCGCCAAACATCAGGCAGAAATGAGCGTCCTGGCCTATGGTCAGTATGAAGCCATGGCGGTCAGCCCACTGGCAGCAGAACGACTCAATCCTCCCGATATTTGTTTGATCTACGCCACACCCGCGCAGATGATTTTATTCATTAATGGTTTGCAATGGACCGGCTATAAAAAGCTTAACTGGGGTTGCGTGGGTGAATCGTCCTGTGCGGATTCCTGGGGTCGCGCCCTGCAGACAGGCGAGCCCAGTCTTTCTATTCCCTGTTTCGCGGAGCGCAGGTACGGTGGCGTAATGGAGGATGAATTACTGATGGCGATTCCGCCTTCTTACCTGCCAAAGATCATTGCGGGCTTAGAGGCCTTGTCTAAAAACGGTCTGCGTTACCCCATTCCTCAGTATGGTGTTAACAATGACGTGCGAGCCGGTATGGGTGCCAGTTATTGAAGGCTGTCGCCTTTCTGCTCCTGTACCTGAAACATCGCCGGGAAAAAGCTTGAAGAAAGTCGTTCATGCAAGGCTGGCCGTGGAAAAGGGTGATTTTCCACGGGTTAGTGAGCAGTTGTGCGGTTTGACCGATGGAATCAAAAAGCGGCGTAGCCACCGTCGATCAAGAAAGTGTCCGCTGAGTGGTAGCTGCTCGCAGCGCTCATGAGATAAACGGCAATACCCGCAAAGTCCGCTGCCTGGCCCCAGCGACGTGAGGGGATGCGCTGCATGACATTGCTGACAAATTTCGGGTTGCTCATCGCGCCTTCGGTCATGTCGGTTTCTATCCATCCTGGCAGGATCGAATTGGCAGTAACGCCGTAACGTGCATACTCCACCGCTAATGCCTTCATCATGGACACCAGTCCGCCCTTCGTGGCGGCATAGTGTTCGCCTCTGGCCTGGCCCGAAATAGCGGCAAGGCTCGCCGTGCCTATCAGACGACCAAAGGCGTCGCCTTGCGCTGCACGCTCTCGCATGTGGCGAGCAGCGGCACGAAAAGTATGAAACACACCATGTAGATTGACATCGATAATTCGATGCCATTCCGCGTCAGTCATCTCATCAAAAGCAGTACCTCGGCCGCCGATACCCGCATTGGCGAAACACCCGTCAACCCGGCCGTGGGTAGCGAGTGTTTGGGCAAAACTGGCGGCCACGGCTGCGGCGTCCGCGACGTCGCATTGAATCGCTGAAACTTGCGTGCCAAATGACTTGAGCCTGTCCAGGGCTGCCGCATTTTTGGCGGGATTGGTTCCCCAGATACAAACGTCGCAGCCCTGTGAAGCGAGCCCTTCAGCCATGCCAAGGCCAATCCCGCCGTTGCCGCCGGTAATCAGTGCGACTCGACCCTTCAGATTAAAAAGTTGCTGCGTCATATCTTATTTCTCTGCTGTTGTGTTGGTTTGACTATAAACTAAAAGTTTGGGCGGAGTCTCAGGTCGCTGACGATTATCCAGGTCACAAAGAGACTCTCGTCAACGGAACTTGACCGAACTTGACCTAAATAAGGCGACCCTTGCACCTAACTGGTTCTGGTTAGCCAACTCAGGAGACGCGTTATCGAGTTGCAAACGTAAACTTGAAACCTGATCCATCAGCAGAGACTTTGCCGGCAAAGTCAGGTCCAAAGTGTGCCGGCAGCATCAGGGTGTTGTGTTCAGCGCAGTGCGCAAGAACTTGCTTGCGAGTGGAGCGGGCCAGCTCAGGTATTTGGCAGTAAGCGCTATTCCAATCAGGCTGGTAAACTTGCAACGGATGGTGGCAGACATCGCCCGTGAATATAGCCCCGGCACCCGCTGATTGCAGGTCAATTAAAATGCTCCCCGGCGTATGGCCTGGAGCGGGGATAATGCGTAGCATGTCCGCAATGACCTCATGTTCCCCTTCAATTAACTGGGCAAGATGCATGATCGGCAAAACACTGTCATCAAAAGTCTGCTGGTTAACACGATTGAACCCCGCGGTCGCCGAGGTCGAGCGCTCCGCTTGCCAGAAATCAAATTCTTGTTTTGAAAACAGGTAGCGGGCGTTTGGAAACGTTGGTAGCCACTGACCATCCTGTAACCGCGTGTTCCAGCCGACATGATCCACATGCAGATGAGTACACATGACAAAATCTATGTCCTCTGGTTCGATCCCAGTGGCCTTGAGTTTCAGCAGCCAGGGTGTTTGCAGGTGGTGCCAGTCACGAATTGGCAGGCGTTCCTTGTGATTACCAATACAGGTGTCGATCAGGATGTTATGGTCGGGCGTCTCAATAAGCCAGGAGTGCATGCTGGCAACCAACTTGCCCGACACAGGATCTATGTGGTTTGGATACAACCAGTCTCGATGACGCGCGACGACATGTGAGTCATAGTCGGGCAGAAATTGCTCGGCGACGAACATGGGTCCAACGAGCTCTTCGATGCGAGTGATGCGTGTCTTGCCAACTATCCAGTGCTGATTTACCATAGACTTCACTTCTTGGAACGCTTGAATGACTCGTTCCCCGGGATCCGTCAAACAGGGGCGAGAGGAATGGGCTGAAAGATCGCTAAGCCTAATGTCAGCGTTTACAGCCGCAAATCCAGATTAAAACGTCGAGTTGATGCAGGTCAAGACGCTCGATGCCTTAGCACGTAACGCTTGAAATTAGTCTTAATTCAACGGTATCAACAAAAGGATAAACTCTATGGCATCTATGATTAAGTTACCGTTCAATTTAAAGCCGAGTCAGGTGTTAGCAGCAGGCTCAACGGCGATGGGGCGTATGGCCCTGCTTGTCGGACTCTTGCTGCTTAATGCCTGCGCGACAACGCCCCATAGTGAGTATGTCGAGGACGTGGATTTCTCGCAATATCGAAGTTTTGCCTGGGTTGCGAAAGCGGCACAGGAAGTAGAGGATCCGATTCTGGATAGTGAAATTATGGAGGAGCGCGTGCGGCGGGCGGCTGTGAGTGCCTTGATCGCGCGAGGTTATGTCGAAGACCCGGCAAACCCGGATATGCTGGTCACCTATCACACCACCAGTAAGGACAGGATACGCGCAATAGGCTATGACATAGGGCTTGGCTACCATAGCTATGATAATTTTTGGCGGCATTCGATACATTTTGCGACACCCGATGTTGAATCCTACGAAGAAGCCGTGTTGATTATTGATCTGGTCGACAGAGCCCAGGATCGTTTGATTTGGCGTGGCTGGCGCACCTCAGTGCTGACCCAGAGGAATTTTTCTGACCAGCAAGTGGGACGTATGGTCGATCAGATTATTGTGGGCTTTCCACCACAATAGGCGCGTAGCTCAAGACAGGTTGTCTTTCTTTTTTTTGATTTGAACCCCGCTGATGCGGGGTTTTTTTGATGTGCACGCGGGATAGATTTCGCGAAAAAGCCCATGGCCCTTGATATGCATCAGGATCGCTGGGTGGATTGGCTTGATAATGGGTGCCCCAGTAGGCGTCACCAGACTGATATCAAGGAGGATATCTTATGGCAAATCCAGTACTAAAATCAGAGTCCAAAAAAGCGGTACAAGCCCCAGCAGTACGTCGATACCCCTCGACCTTTGATATGTTTGACCGGTTGTTTGATGAGGATTTTCCATCCTTATGGTCGAGAAAACTGATGCCCTTTCGCGAGCTCATGCAGTTCGAAAGTAAGATGCCCATCGTCGATGTCATTGAGCGTGATGACCAGATCATTGTTCGTGCCGAGATTCCCGGTGTCGACAAAAAAGATTTGGAAGTGACCATGTCAAATCACTCGCTGACGATCAAGGGTGAAAAGAGTAAGGTCGAAGTCGATGAGAGCGATGAGTACTATCGCAAGGAAATCGTCGAAGGCAAATTTTCGCGAACCGTTGCGCTGCCGGCAGCCGCAGGTGCGGAAGTCGTCTCTGCGAAGTTTAAGAACGGTTTACTGGAAGTGTTCATCAAGAAATCTGAAGAGGAAAAACGTCACCAGATTAAAATCGAATAATGTGAATCTGGTAGGCCACCTCGGACCTGTTGATATGAGCAGGTTTGATATAAGCAAGTTGATATAAGCAAGTTGATATAAGCAAGTTGGTATAAGCAAGTTGATATAAGCAAGTCGATATAAGCAAGTTGGCACGAGCAAGCTGGCACGAGTAAGCCTCCGGACTTTAAGTGCGAGACTTGTGACTCAGTGATTCAGAGACGTAACACGCTAAGTCGAATAGTCGTTAAAAAAAGCCGCTATAGATAAGGCTACTTGAAACGGCTATTCGATTTTCATTTCACGGCGTGATAACTGTTTCTGTCTTCGGCATCAGGTGGCTGGTAGTCACACGCCTGGTGCTCAAAGTGAACGGCAGCCTTGCGGCAACTAGACTGCTCAATACTGATTCTCCTCCTGGATGAATGATCCCACTTTTCAGCCTTTTGCATTTGTCGGCCTTCTACATTTGTCGGCCTTCTGCATTTGTCGGCCTTATACAACAGTGAGCGACCAGCCGCTTCACCTTGACCTGACTGTCGCTGATCTGTCATGTTAGTCGAAAGACTCGACAGGAGCAGATGATGTCACGACTCACCAGACGCAGTTACGCAGAATTTACCGAAGAAGAAAAAGTGCTGTTTGACAAGATTGCGCAAGGTCGCAAGGGTGTGGTTGATGGCCATATCGGCGGGCCATTCGATGTCTGGGTGCTGAGTCCGGAGATGGGCAACCGGCTGAATGGCCTCGGTGGAATGTTCCGGTTTCGAACGGTTGTTGACCGACGTTATATTGAACTTGCCATCCTGATGGTCGGTGCTGATTGGCAGGCGCAGTTTGAGTGGTATGCTCACGAACCTATGGCGCGGCAGGCGGGTCTGCCGGACTCTGTTATCGCGGCCGTTAAGGCTCGAGAATTACCGGTATTTGATGATGCGGGAGACCAGCTGACCTATGCGGTTTGCTATGAGTTGCAGACTCGCCGTCATGTCAGTGATGAGACCTTTCAGGCAGCCGTTACATTGTTTGGTGAACGGGGTGTCGCCGAGATTATCAATGTCGCGGGCTTTTACACCATGGTCTGCATGTCGTTGAATACCTTTGAAGTGGATTTGCCCGAAGGTGCTGAGTACCCTTTTCCTCGAAGCACTTAAATACGCGATGCCTCAACGAGTAGCTACGTTCGTATCCCACAACACCTGCGAGCTACAGGCGCTGTGGGACACTTGGCACTGATCGGCATTGGTGCATTAACGGGCGTAGGTTGCGCCGCCGTCACAGGTGATAACCTCTCCAACGGTATAGGCACCGGCTCGTGAACTGAGAAAGATCGCCAGCCCGGCAATGTCTTCCATCGTGCCTACTCGACCCCGCGGGTTGCCCTTGCCAACGCTGCTCCAGTCAATGTCAGTATCACCGCCACCGCCGACGCCGGTACTCAGCATCCAGGTTGGAAAGGGGCCCGGTGCTATGGCGTTGCAAATAATATGCTGTTTAGTCAGGTGCGCCGCCAGCACGCGAGTCAAGTGATGAACCGCCGCCTTGGATGGGCCATAGGAGAAGGTCTCGAAAGCCGGCGTCTTTAGGCCGTCGATAGAGCCGATATTAATCACTCGAGCCGGATCCTCGGCTGTCCCAGACTGTCGAAGCAGAGGCAGCAGTTTCTGAGTCAGAAAGAACACCCCTTTGACATTCGTGTCCATGACCTTGTCCCAACCGACCTCGGGAAATTCATCGAGACTTGCACCCCAAGAGACGCCGGCGTTGTTCACCAGTATATCGAGTTGCGACTCACGGCTGGCAAGATCCCGAGCAAATGCCTGAATGCTGTCGACTTCCGCCAGATTAGCCGGCATTGAGATGCACTCACCACCAAATTGCGCCATGAGACGTTGGGCAGTGGCGTTGCAGGCATCAGCCTTACGTGAGCTGATATAGACTTTGGCACCATGGGCTAAAAATCCAGCGGCGATCATCTCGCCAATGCCCCGTGAGCCGCCTGTGACCAGAGCAACTTTGCCCTGGATAGAAAATAGATCCTGCATCTGTCAACTCCCCTTGAATGAAAGAATACGGCATTAAATCAAACTGCAAGCCAAAAGGGCACAGCTGATAGGCGGTTGCCTGGTTTGACGGCGGAATGAATCACGTCTTTTATCGACCCTTATTTCAGGACGCGACTGCTTGTTGTGCATAGCGCTGCTGCCAGCGGTACCAGCCGTAACCGATAATCAGGATATAGATCAAAAACAGTAAGGCGGTGAAATACAGTGCTCTGTCCAGGTACAGGTAGATAGAGACACCGTCGATCAGAAGCCAGTAGGCCCAGTTTTCGAGGACCTTCTGGGTCACCATATAGGTTGCTGCGATGCTGGCCCAGGTAGTGAAGGCGTCAATATAAGGTAACTGCGCATTCGTATAATGCGTGAGGATCATGCCTGAGGCACCACTCAGCACCAATACGGCGCCAATAATCAATCCATGACGCGACCGAGACCAGCGCTGTATTCTCAGTTGCTGGTCGTCGGCATGGATCCGCTGCCATTGCCACCAGCCATAAATGGCCATGAACAGGTAAAACACCTGAAGCGCTGACTCCATATAGAGTTGCACTTGCCAGAACAGGTAGAGAAAAATCAGAGTTGAAAAAAAAGCGGCATGCCAGCAATAAAGGTTTTCTTTGACTGCGAGCAAAAGGTAAAGCACGGCCAAGGCGACCGCGATGAGTTCGAGGCCGCTATTTTGCAGCAATTGTTCCAGCAGGGTTTGCAGCATCTACAGTTCCCTCAGCCCCTGACGATCGCCAGCAAGAAACTTGATCGCGAACACACCCTCGCCCCAATGTTGCCAGCTGTAGCGAATCTCGACCTTGAGCAGATCCATGATGAGATCGAAGTCGCCAAACAATTGTGTGCTTAGGTCGTTGCGTCGAACAGTAACAGCCGGATAGTTGCTGATTCTTCGAATGAAGTCGGCCACCGCGGGTACGTAGTCATCTGCCAGAGGATACAGGCTGATATCAATTGAACTCAGTAGCTGCTGCGAATCACTCATAACTCGTACCCAATATCAATACCTATCATGCGGGGTTCGCCATATTGAACATAAGGCTCGGTAATGTACCCCTTTCTAGGGTCGTTACCAAAGCTGCCAAATCCACGGATAGTATAATCTTTGTTGGTCAAATTCCGGCCCCACAGACTCAGCCGCCAGCTGCGCTGAATATAGCTGACATTACCGTTTAAGAGCCTATAGGCTGTACTTTTCAGGCTGTGTCTGTCCGAAAAATAGAACTCGTCCTTGCCGTCCAGAGAAACACGGATATGCCAGGGTCCATTATCGATGTTGGCGCCCAGGTTAAAGGTATAAGAGGGTGCCTGGGCCTGATCTCGGCCAGCAAGATTGTCCCCTGCCTCGTTCACGAACTCGTCGAATCTGGCTTGCAGAAGACCTATATTGGCAAACAGGGTGAGCTTGTCAGTAGCCAACCAGCGACTTTCCAGTTCCA
This sequence comes from Gammaproteobacteria bacterium, assembly GCA_038106185.1. GTDB lineage: Bacteria > Pseudomonadota > Gammaproteobacteria > Pseudomonadales > Azotimanducaceae > UBA4582. The sequence goes on from JAYODE010000008.1 coordinate 39,412, forward strand.
GGCCGCGATTGGTGCCGTGGGCGGCGTTCCCCAGATATTCTACGAACTCAGTACTGTTGTTGGCTCTGACCCGTAGCTGTGAACTCTTGACCTGTTGGTCTCGGCGCTGATCATAAAAGACAGCGGCTTTCAGTTGCAGAGTGTCTTCGGCAAGACTGAGCTTGGCGCCCAGTTCCCATTCGATCAGGTACTCAGCCTTGAATTGACGCAGGTCAGCATCAAGTGAGCCATCTGTGTTGAAGCCGCCGGCTTTATAACCCCGCGACAGGCTCAGATACAGCATTTTCCGCTCGTATGGAAAGTACTGCAGCGCAAGTCGTCCGCCCCAGAAGGTCTCCTGCGGATCAAAGGTGACAGCTCGAGAGTCAGAGTAGCTGGCGTTTCGTCGTTCGACCCGCAGGCCAGTGCTTAGCTGCCACTGCTCGCTAAACGCTGTATCCAGTTGAGTAAACATCGCAAGGTTGCTGAAGTCGAATTCGCTTTGAAAGTCTGAGTCATAGGTATAGACGCGGGTCAGGTCTTCCTGGGTTCGCAGCGAGTAGATACCGCCCGTCCAATCAGTGCTGAGCTGACCTGTCTGGATGGGCGCTTTTGAGATGATTCGTGCCTCAAGGCTTTGCGTGTTGCGAGATCGAAGATAGTTGTCAAAGGAACTGTAGCCGTCTGGGTGAATGCCGACGAAGGTCCAGTCCTCGTCATAACCGTACTCGCTGTCAGTATTGGCCATGCTGGCCAGTAACTGCAGGTCGACAGTTGCCAATTGGAGAGTGCTGTCTATGGCCAGGGAAGTGGATTCCAGACGGTCATGGCCTGGCTGATCAGACAAGGTGGTACGGGAGTTATCCAGAGTAAAGGCATCATAACCATCATCAATTCTGGTGCTCGCCAGAGTCAGTAGCATCTTCCAGCGGTTCTGCGACTCAGGCGCGGAGATCAGTTGCAACTTGCCTCTCAGGCTGGTCTCGTCTCTTTGGTTGACATCATCCCGGTTGAGGAAACGGTTGGTATAGTAGCCGTCACTTTGATGAGTCTCTGCCGCCAGGCGAAAGCTGCTGAGTGCGGTGATAGGTCCCGTGGCGGTGAAACCCAGGGTTTGATGGGCATAGTCACCGAGACTCGCCTTCAGGCTGCTGGCGTATTCGGATTCCGGGTCTTTGGTTTTAATATTGATCAAGCCGGCCAGCGCATTGGCACCATACCGAGTGCCCTGTGGCCCGCGCAGGACTTCGATCTGATCTATGTCCATCATGGTCGCCACGGAACCGGCGCCACTATAGTCGACGTTGTCTATCAGCAGGCCCACCGAAGGATTGATGGGCTCAACGAATTGGCTGCGTTCGCCGATACCGCGAATCTGAAAGAAACGGCTGCGGCCGGTGCCCCCGGAAACATTGAAATTTGGAATGCTATTGATGACTTCCTCGAAATGCTGAGCCGCCCTGTCTCGAACCAAGTCGCTGGATAGGACGCTGATGCTGGCCGGAAAATCACCTTCTGTAATGCCGCGATAATCGGCAGTAATGATAATTTCCTCAAGCTCAGCACTTTTTACCGCCAAGGCTAAAAATCCGTAGCAGAACAGGGTGACGAGACCAGTGAGCAGGCGTCTCGGGCCGAAAGGGTCAGTTGCAAGGGTCTTGCGGTGCGTGCTGAACATGAGTCTCTCCAACATTAACGTAAGAGACCCGGTATCAATAAGACGTCTGGTGAGATGTGTGATGCACCTTTTCCTACGCCGGTATTAACCGGATCAGGTTCTAGGGTTTACCGCTCAGGCGGATTCTCAGGCTATGCCACCCCTAAGGAACGGGGTGAGTATACGGCTTTTCGAAGGAGGATTCAGTGCTAATTTGGCGCCGGTTACCACATTTATCGACTTTTAATGGCGCCAGATTATGCCGAGGCTTGAGCCAACAGCTGTGCAAAGTCGATAGGTTGGTTGATGTCGAGATGTCGCTCGATGGGCGGCATAGGGTATTTCAGGCCAGAGGCACAGTTGAACAGCAGGACTCGCTCATCTTTGCCGATACGGCCGGTGGCAATTTCCTGGGCCAGGGCGGCCGCTGTGGCAGCGCCTTCAGGGCACAGCAGCAAACCATCCTGTCGAGCAACCCGAGCTTGCATATCGAGAATGGCATCGTCATCTACGGCGCAGGCAAATCCCCCGCTTTGACGAACCGCGTCAAGAATCAGGAAGTCGCCGATCGCCGCGGGGACTCGAATGCCGGCCGCCTGGGTATGGGCATTGGTCCAGAGCTCGGCGTGGGAACGACCTTCTTCAAAAGCCTTGACGATAGGCGCGCAACCACTGGCCTGAACCGCGACCATTCTTGGCCGTTTCGAACCAATCCAACCTATGGCCTCAAGCTCATCAAAAGCCTTCCACATACCGATCAGGCCGGTGCCGCCGCCAGTCGGGTAAAGAATGACATCAGGCAGCTGCCAGTGCAGTTGTTCTGCCAACTCTAGTCCCATCGTCTTTTTTCCCTCGATGCGATAGGGCTCTTTCAGTGTCGAGACATCAAACCACTGCATATCGGCCTTGCCGGCAGCAACAATCTTGCCGCAGTCGTTGATCAGACCATTGACTTTCCAGACATGAGCACCCTGAAAGCTGATCTCGTTGACATTGACCTGTGGCGTATCGTCGGGACAAAAGATAAAGCTTTCGATGCCGGCGCGACTGCCGTAGGCGGCCAGGGCTGCCCCGGCATTGCCGTTGGTCGGCATGGCCATTCTGGTCACGCCCAGTTCCTTCGCCATGGATACGGCGAGCGCGACCCCCCGTGCTTTGAAAGACCCGGTAGGCAAACGGCCCTCGTCCTTGATCATGACACAGGACATGCCCAATTGACGTTGCAGAGAGGGGGACTCCAGGATAGGTGTCATCACCTCACCCAATCGAACGATGTTGTCATCCTGGCGCACGGGTAAAAACTCTCTGTAGCGCCATAGTTCTGGCGCTCGCGACTGCAAAGTTTCCTTATTGATTGATCGGGCCAGAGCATCCAGGTCGTAACGGACCAGCAAAGGCTTGCCTGCATCAGACAGGTTGTGTAAGCGATCTGGCGCGTAAGACTTGCCGGTCTCGCTGCATTCAAGGTGGGTCACAAAGGTATTGGTGGCAGACATTAATTAATCCAGAGCGGGCAGAGTCCGCCAGTGGTGAGTTGCTTGTTGAAAGCTATAAGCCAATTGCAGGACGCTGAGGTCAGCCTGATGTCGACCGACAATCTGTACACCTACAGGTAGACCCTGCGGTGTGAAGCCGCAGGGCACTGAGATGCAGGGCAATCCAATTGACGACAGATAATAGCAGGACTTCATCCAGTCGATATAGGTTTCCATGACAACACCTTCGATTTCAGTAGGATATTCCAGACTGGCATTGAAGGGGGTGACCTGGCATACGGGCAAAACCAGGAACTCAACGTCCTCCATATAGGCGCTCACTCGTTGGAACAGTCGAGTCCGCATTTGTTCAGCGGTCGCAATATCCGCCCCGCTCAGGCCAATACCCTGCTCAATGTTCCAGATCAGACTGTTTTTATAAAGGTCTCGATGCTGGCCAAGTCGAGCACCATGCGCCGCAGCCATGGACCAGGCCCGCAAGGTCTTGAATACCAGGTCGGCATCCGTGAAATCCGGGCAGGCTTCGTTGAGGCTGCAGCCGAGAGATTCAAAGACGCCGGCGCTGTCACTGATCACTTGTCGAACAGTGGCTGAGACGGGTAGTTGCCCACTAAAATCTGTACTGAAGCCTATCCTGACACCTTTAAAATCTCGGCTGAGGGGCGCCAGAAAATCTGTGCCGGGAGCATTCAAGGCAATGGGTACACGAGGGTCCGGCCCGGCGATTGCAGCCAACAGCAGTGCACAGTCTTCCACCGTACGTGCCATAGGGCCTACGACTGGCACGTTGAACCAGCCCATGTCACTGGGGTAAGTAGGCACTCTGCCAGGCGAAGGTCGAAAGCCGACGACATTACAAAAGCTCGCCGGGTTACGCAGGGATCCGCCCATATCGCTACCGTCAGCCAGCGCGACCAGTCGCGCTGCTAACGCCGCAGCTGCGCCGCCCGAGCTGCCCCCCGGGGTTTTGGTCAGATCGTAGGGATTTAGGGTGGTGCCGAAGACGGCATTAAATGTCTGTGATCCTGCCCCAAATTCCGGCGTGTTGGTTTTTCCCAGCGTCACTGCGCCCGCATTCAGCATACGTTGAACGAATAGGGCGTTTCGTTGGGGAATATGCTCTGCAAATAGACGTGACCCAAATGTCGTTCGAATACCGTGAGTCTCTGCCAGGTCCTTGTGGGCCACCGGCAGTCCTGCCAGCAAGCCCGGATCTTCACCTCTAGCGATTTTCTGATCGACTTTCAGCGCAAGCTGCCGAGCATGGTCAGGTACCAGAGTAACAATCGCGTTGATGCGCGGATTCAACTGGTCGATGCGCGTCAGGTAGACATCAAGCAGTTCGACCGCTGAAATTTGCTTAGTGGCCAGCAGGTGGCGAAGTGTCACGGCACTGTAGGAATAGAGTGCCGACCCGGCATCTGAATCCATGGTTGGCGCGAACGGGTTTATCATCTTGAAGTGCCGCCTTGCTATCGATTGCAAAGCATAGCACTAAATCAGCGCCGGTAAGCCACGGCGCCCTCGTGATTGCCGGCCTGTTAGGGCCCGATACTTGTGGTCGTAGCCTCAAGTCCGCGGGTTGCGCGAACAAATAGCATCAGACTGCCAACCGTGAGAGCGCCCGCAAGTAGAAAGGCGGCGCCAGGAAAGTAAAGTGGTGCCTGGCTCGACGTGAAGTACCCGAAGGTTTGGGTCATGAGAAGCGGGCTGATAATCGAAGTCAGGCTCATCACACTCGACAGTCCCCCCTGCAACTCTCCCTGTTGGGATGTGCCCACCTGGCTTGAGGCGATCCCCTGCATTGCGGGTCCGGCCAGTGCGCCAAGTGCACCTGGGAGCATGACGACATAGATCATCCAGACGGAATTCGCCGTTGCGTAACCTGTGAATGCCACAATCGTAAATGTCATGCCTATGATGCCCGCGTAGCGCAGGCCAGTTCTAGGCAATACCCAACGGATGAAAAACCCCTGTACTGCCACCATAAGAATACCGATAAAACCCAAGGAATAGCCGATTTCCCGTGGTGACCACTCGAATTTTTCAATAGCGAAAAAGCTCCAGGTAGCAGGCAGTACATGATGACCCATGTTGTAAAGAAACATGACGCCTAGCATGCCCATCACGACCGGAAATTGGCGCATTTGCAGCAGCGTGCCCAAGGGATTGGCGCGGGCGAGTTGAAATTGACGACGACGCTTCGGCGGCAAGGATTCTTTCAGGACCAGATAGCCGAACAGCATGCTGGCAAAGGACAGAAGTGCCGCTGCGATAAACGGCATTCGCGAGCCGTACTCGCCGAGGAATCCACCAATCACCGGGCCTATAACAAATCCCATGCCAAACGCGGCACCGATCAAGCCGAAATTTTGTGCCCGTTGATCAGGCGGAGTGACATCAGCGACATAGGCATTACAAGTGCTCATGGTCGAGGCGCCAACGCCAGAAATGATGCGGCCGATGAAAAGTACAGCAAGAGATTCAGCCATACCCATGATCAGGTAATTAGCGCCCATGACGAACAAGGAGAACAACAATACCGGTCGCCGCCCTAAGTGATCGGACAGATTGCCAAGGATCGGTGAGAAGAAAAATTGGGTCACGGCAAAGCAGAACATCAGCAGGCCGCCATAGCGCACTGATGCAGACAAATCTCCGCCAGAAACCTCCATCAACAGCCCGGGCAGGACGGGCATGATAATGCCAAAACCGATCGCGTCCAGTAGAACAGTGATGAAAATGAAGAGTAGGGCGTAGCGGTTTATACCCACTGTTTCCTCCGCGACCATTTTCCCGTCCATTCGCCTAAGTCAGGTTGCGCTTGAATAAACTCAATAGTCGCTCCCAGTGACGCTCCGCTGAAGGTTTATCATAAATGGCGCCCCGTTGAGGAAAAACAAAACCATGATGAGTACCCGGATACCACTCGATGCGATACTGAATACCTGTGCTGTCCAGATAGTTGCCCAGTGCTTCTATCATCGCCGGTGGTGCCCAGTCGTCTGTCTCTGCGCAGCCGAAGTAGATTTCTCCTTTAATCTGATCTGCCGCCAGGTGCGGTGAATCGTCTGCTTCAGTCATTAGGCGAACGCCGTGTATGGAGGCGCTGGCTCTCACTCGGTCGGCGAGTTGGGCGGCAGCCGCAAACACGAATGAGCCGCTCATGCAGTAGCCGACAACCCCACAGTGACCTCCTCGAGCGTGCCTGTCACTATCAGCATAAGCCAGCAGGGCTCGACAGTCGTCAACCACCATGGCATTGCTCAGGCTGTTCATATGCTCAAACATCACCGTTCGGCTGCCCGGGGTTCCATCGATAACGAACTCACGAGTCCGGCGATAGTACAGGTTTGGTAACATCACGTAATAACCGGCTGTGGCAATACGTCGAGCCATGTCGTGGAGTTCTTCGCGTTTTCCCGGCGCGTCCATCAGGAACAGCACCACCGGATGTGGACCGTTTTCGTCGGGGCAAGTGATGAAGGTATTCATCGCGCCGCCAGGCGTAGCAATATCTAGGTGAGTTTCCAACATGATTCGGTGCGATCCATCAAACGATAAATTGAAAGTAGGGCCTGCGTCTGACTGTCAGGCGGCGGGCGCAAAGAGTATGCCTCCATTTGGTCAGTCTGGCTAGATGGTGCGCATTAGGTTCGCAGGGGGTTCGTATTGGCCTTGACTGCTCGACTTCTGGGGCCAGCCCAAGTCGAACATGACGAAAACGTCAATTTCTAGTAGCATGTCGGCTCGCATAAAATGACAGTAAGAAAAAGGAATATCATGGGTGAACGAATCTCAATTGGAAATCTGGCCATTGAAAAGGTCCTGTTTGATCTGGTGAATGGGGAAATAATGCCCGGCACCGGCGTTGAACCGGCGGCTTTCTGGCAGGGATTCGAGCAGATTTTGGCCAACCTGATACCCCGTAATCGTGAGCTTCTGGCGATTCGCGATGACTTCCAGGCGAAGCTTGATCACTGGCATCAGGTCAATAGCACCAAGCCCCATGATGCACAAACGTATCGACAGTTTTTGCAACAGATCGGGTACCTGCTGGATGAGGGTGATGACTTCGAGATTGAAACCGAAAACGTTGATGAGGAAATCGCCTTGCTGGCTGGACCGCAGCTGGTGGTGCCAGTTATGAACGCCCGTTATGCGCTGAATGCAGCCAATGCCCGCTGGGGCAGTCTATATGACGCACTCTACGGTACCGATGTGATTCCTGAGACAGAGGGTGCCGAAAGGGGGCGAGGCTATAACCCGGTCAGAGGCGCTAGAGTGATTGAGTATGCCGCCAATTTCTTGAATGACCATCTGCCACTGGCAACGGGTCGATATCAGGACGTGACCCGTTATGAAGTTCAGTCCGGCGCCATGGTTGTGACGCTGGCGAGTGGCAAGGTCACGGGTTTGGCAGATCCATCGCAGTTTGCGGGTTATTCGGGTAAGCCTGCTGACCCAAAGGGTCTGCTATTGAAGCATAACGGGCTGCATCTTGAGATTCAGATAGATCCTAACGATCCTATCGGTAAGACCGACAAGGCGGGTGTTAAAGATATACTGATGGAGTCTGCCATCTCGACAATTCAAGACTGTGAGGACTCAGTGGCGGCTGTTGATGCTGATGACAAATGCGTTGTCTATCGAAATTGGCTGGGCTTGATGAAAGGGGATCTCGCCGAGGAGTTCAGCAAAGGAGATGTGCTGGTGCGTCGAGCACTGAACCCTGATCGCGTCTATACCGCAGCGGCCGGTGGAGAACTGGTTCTTCAGGGTCGAAGCCTGCTGCTGGTGCGAAACGTCGGTCATTTGATGACGACTGACGCGGTGCTTTATCGAGGGGAGGAAATCCCGGAAGGCATAATGGACGGTCTGGTCACGAGTCTGGCAGCCATGCACGACATTCTGGGCACGGGTCCCTTACGTAATTCGCGCTGTGGCAGCATTTACATTGTCAAACCAAAAATGCACGGTCCGGCCGAAGTTGAATTTACCCTTGATCTTTTTGCGCAGATAGAGTCTGTACTGGGTCTGCCTCGGAATACCTTGAAAGTCGGTATTATGGATGAAGAACGGCGCACCACCTTGAACCTCAAGGCCTGTATTCGTGCAGCCAGGGAGCGGGTGATCTTTATCAATACCGGCTTTCTCGATCGCACGGGCGATGAAATCCATACCAGTATGGAAGCAGGCGCCATGGTCAGGAAAACACTGATGAAACAACAGCCATGGATCCAAGCCTATGAGGACTGGAATGTGGATGTCGGTCTGGCAGCTGGCTTGCAGGGCAAGGCGCAGATAGGCAAGGGTATGTGGGCGATGCCGGATGAGATGGCGGAGATGATGAGTGCTAAAATCGGGCACCCTATGGCAGGCGCGAACACAGCCTGGGTACCATCGCCGACAGCCGCCTCGTTGCATGTGATGCACTATCACATGGTGAATGTTCGAAGTCGGCAGGATGAACTGAAAGCGAGGGCGCGAGCCAGTATGGACTCACTCTTGACGATACCGGTGCTGGCCGGCACGAATCTCTCCGGTGGAGAAGTTCAGGCGGAACTCGATAACAATGCGCAGGGTATTCTTGGCTATGTGGTCCGCTGGATCGATCAGGGTGTTGGCTGCTCAAAAGTGCCGGATATCAATAACGTCGGCCTGATGGAAGATCGCGCGACTCTGCGTATTTCCAGCCAGCATATTGCCAATTGGTTGCGTCATGGCGTCTGCAGTGAGGCACAAGTGATGGAGACATTAAAGCGGATGGCGGCCGTCGTCGACAAGCAAAATGCAAATGATCCCCTTTACCGACCCATGGCGCCCGAATTCGATCGCAGTATCGCCTTTCAGGCAGCCTGTGACCTGGTCTTCAAGGGCGTATCCCAGCCCAATGGCTATACTGAGCCAGTCCTGCATGCGCGGCGTCGGGAAGCGAAACGCTTGCAGGTCTGAGGGCTTTTAGCCAGATAAAAAAGCGTTTGGCATCCTTCCGTCTAATGCATCTGGATTTGACCGCGAACCTTGGTATAGGCTGGTTGTCATATAAAAATTGCAAGCGAAGTAGCCGCAGGTTCAGGGCGCT
>JAYODE010000008.1:48728-74567 GCA_038106185.1 Gammaproteobacteria bacterium
ATAAGCAGTAGAAGCAGCGATAAGCAGTAGAAGCAGCAGTAAGCCGTAGAAGTAGCGTCAAGCATGTCTAATCCCAAGCATAGAATATTGATCATTGAGGACGAAGCCCTAGTTGCCCACGAGCTTAAAGGGCGCTTGAAGCGTATGGGTTATGATGTGGTGGGGGTTGCCTATGGCAGTGAAGCTTTAGCCCTGGCCAGAGAGACGCTGCCCGATCTGTTACTCACAGACATCCATTTGAAAAATGGCGAAGACGGCATTGATATGGCACTTGCCATTCAGCAGGAGCGGCAGGTGCCGGTCGTGTTTCTGACAGCCTATTCCGACGATGAAACCGTCTCACGGGCTAAGGCGGTCACGCCATACGGTTTTATCATCAAGCCAGTAGACCATCGAGAGTTGCAGATAGCCATTGATCTGGCGATGTACAACTTCAATATTGAGCGTGAGCTGCGGGAAACGCAGCAATTACTTCAAAATGCCTTGGCTTGCATCGGCAATGCCTTACTGTTTGTCGATGCGGCTGGACGAGTGAGTCAGATTAATGCTGACGCGCAGCGTCTGCTCGCCGTCGAGCAGACGCAAGTCATTGGTCAACAATGGCATAGCGTGTTCTCTCTGCCGGTGGGCTCGTCAGTCCACGTGCGAATAACCTCTGCGCTGAACAGCAGCGAGGTGAGCAAGCTGCCGGCGTTTATTCTCAATTTGCCAGGCGGATTAGCACGTCTGGTGGATGGTATTGTCGGTCCGATGTTGCCTGGTGGTGTCTTGATATTGCGAGAGCTGTCTGAGCTGGGGCATCACCTGGAGGCTTTGCCGACGCCTCGACAATTGCTCTCCAGTTTGGGTCCTGAGCAATTGGGTCCAAGTGAATCAACCATGTGTCAGTTAGCAATTGCTGTCCAGATGTCGGGGTCAATCGATGGTCAGGCTAGCCCGTTGGATGTCAGCGAGAGCAGGGTCCTGTTGGAGGTCGTGGCGCAACGTTTAAATCAGGTGTTGCGTGCCACCGATCTGGTAAGCGTTTTGGGTGATGCTCAAGTGTCTGTTTGCTTGCCCTATACTAATCTTGCAGCCGGCAAGAACATTGCTCAGACGGTCTTGCAGACCCTCAATGCCAGTCGATTTGAACCATCTGATCTGAGCTTTTCCATTGGCCTGGCACAAGCCGATGCGGGTGATCAGCAGCCCTTTGAGTTGTTTCGTCGTGCGAATTGGGCGCTCAATGTGGCGCAGGAATCTGGCGGTGATCGAGTCATCGCCTGGAGTGATGCATCGGAAAAGCTAACAGCGAAGGGTGAAAATCAGGCGGCGAAACGCCGGGGCTACCACAATGTCGTGTTGCTCTGGAATTTAATGAGTCTGGTCATGAAGGCGGCTAGTGCTCAGGAGATGAGCAATCTCTTCTGTCAACACCTGTTAGAGTCCTTCGAGTTGGTTCAAGTTGCGGTTTTGCGCTCTCAGGCACATTCGACAGAATCCTTGGGTGGCGCTTTACAAAAGGGTCAGTTTAAGAGCATTGCTGACCTCGACTTCAACGAGTCTGATTTACGCCGAGTTGCTGAAGTCCTGCGCAAGCGTAAGGCAGTGCATCTTGACGCCACCTTTGTGCTGCCCGTGTCATCGCGCCACTGCTTGTATCTCAAGGCCAAAGCGCCTTTGGATGCAGCCGAGCTGGATTTTCTTGCCAACCTGATTAACTACTTCGCGACTGGCTTAAGGAGATTCGAGCATCCCGCTGAAGATGAGGAGCCGGTCAGCACCAGTGCCTTGATATTCCAATCACCGCAGATGCGTGAACTCATCGAAAGCTGTCGCCTGGTTGCACCCACCGACGCGACCGTGTTGATCACCGGTGAGTCAGGTACTGGCAAGGAATTGTTGGCCAGAACCATCCACGAAATGAGCCCGCGAGCGGACAAACCTTTCATCATAGTTGATTGTGGGGCCGTGGTTGGCAGCTTGATCGAAAGCGAGTTGTTCGGCCATGTCAAAGGGGCCTTTACCGGTGCCGAAAAGCATTTCTCTGGTCGGCTGAAGGAAGCCCAGGGTGGTACAGTCCTGCTGGACGAGGTAGGTGAGCTGTCACTGGAGATGCAGGTTAAATTGTTGCGTTATGTTCAGGATAGGCAAATCGTTGCGGTAGGGAGCAAGGTCTATGAGACCATAGACACAAGAATCCTGGCGGCAACCAACAAGGATCTCAAAGGCCTGGTGGACAGGGGTGAATTCCGCGAAGACCTATTTTATCGTTTAAATGTTTTTGCCATAGAATCGCCGGCGTTACGGGATCGCCCCGCTGATATACCGCTGCTGGCAGATCATTATCTGAAAGTCTATGCACAGCGCTACGCGAAGCGGATCAGCGGTTTTACTGAAGAGGCGGAGCAAGCGCTGAGTGATTACCGCTGGCCAGGCAATATTCGAGAACTGGTCAATGTGATCAATCGCGGAGTGATCCTGTGTAAGGACTCTCAGGTCAATTCGATCCATCTGGGGCTATTTCCTGACACTAAGCAGAGTTCACTGAATCTCGCGCCGACTGGTGCCCAAAGAGAAGAGACCCTGGGTGCAGAGGTCCTCTCCAGCTGGATGAAAAATCTGGTTACCTTGTGCCTTGCTAACCCTGAGAAGCTGCCGCCCTTGGGCGCTTGGCTGGAAGAGGATTTGATTCTGGCCTGTCTGGCGTCAAATGGGGACGTGACCAATCGAGCTGCTCAGTCCCTTGGCATTCCTGAGTCAACGTTGAGACGTAAGGTTGCCCGCATACGTGAAGTCTATGACGCAGCCGAAACCCGGCGTCCGGCAGGTTGGTCTGCAGTAACACCGTTGATGGATAGTTTGACTGAACTTGCCCTGAGTCTGCAGAAACCGTTACTGGAATTGGTTGCTCAGGCTTTGATGAATGAATTGGAGTCTCGCGCAATCAGTCGTAAAGATGCGGCATTGCTCCAGGGCGTTTCTTTGCCTACCTACAGACGGCTGCGGTCGAATTCGCCGTAAATTGCCGATGATGAAAATTATGGCGATTCAAAATGCCAGAATGCTCATTATTTTCTCGCCATTATTTTCTTTTTTTCTTGAGTGAAAAGAAAAACCCAATAAATACAGTCACCTGCTGAAATACAACTGGTTGGCATAGATTGTGCTGTCTAAATAAGCACCAATCCAGGCGCCGGGTTGTTGAGAATGATCAAGTTTTGGTGAACTGTTTCGGTGAACTGTTTTGGTGAGCAAGTTTTGGTAAAGAGGTAACGAAGGTGATGAAGTCGAGTTGGAAAACGCTTGCGCGGCTGGTTTTCGGGTTGCTTGTGGTGGTGAATGCACCAGTCGCCGCTGAGAGTGCCAAAGGCCCAGACTATAAAGCCTATGCAGCTTCAGTAAATGGATATTTCGAGCCGCAGTTGCCACTGCCAATTGAGCCAAATAAGCCAAGTGAGCTAAAAGACAGGCTGCCAGATTTGAGTATCTTCGAATCTGCGCTTTCAGGTCCCCTTTCTGGCCCCGCGTTACGGGATGAGTGGCTGGCAGGGTTTCTTTGGAGAAATGCCAAGGAATCTCGCGAAGCAAAGCTTGATGATCTTTATGCTCGTTATCTCTGGGAGGAGGACGGGAAAGCAAGCCCCGCGCCAAATGAAGGTGCAGATGGTAGGTCTTCCGCCCGCTACCTGTGGAACCCATTCAAACAGCGGGGCCTGTTACAACAGGGCTTCTCAGAGCCCTTCAATGCAGGGCCCGTTATCGCGCGAGCGCCCGTGATCGACGGATCTGGTCTTGACTTACCTGAGCGCTACCCACTGAGTCAACGGTTCGTCAGTGATGATAAGCGGGGCTCGAAAAGGGCCGACTCGCAGCAATTTATCATCGTCGCTCGTGACCTGACAGCACTCGAGGCCCAGCTTCAATCGATGGGCGTGCCTGTGACTGAGGCTTTCGCCATGATGAATACGGTTGTCGTGAGGCTGAACCCCGCTCAGTTGCAGCAGTTAAAATCTCACGCCAATGTGTTGAGTATCTCGGCTAACCGGGATCTTCAAACGGCGGCTTTGGCCGATGCTGTCAAGGTGGGTTCTGAGCTTGATATCAAGGGTCATCAGGTCAGCCTGCCGCTGCAAAATCTTGGCCGCAATAAGCTTCAGCTGGCACAGCTGACTCTTAATTGGCCTGAAGAAAATGGCGCCTTAACAGATATTTTGCTGGATGGAGAATCAGTGGCGCTCAGCGAATTAAGCGAAGACCTGCCGATACAGGTGAGCGGCCATCTCAAGGCCAAGAAGATCGCAGTACTGACGCTGGTGTTCGCCGCGCCCGCTGCACGGCGACCGGATGACTATGCCGTTGCCATCGAGTTTGAAGGTGGCCTGACCGTTGAATATGCCACCAAGTCAAGCCTGCCCATGCAGGGCCGGCGACGAGATACCTTTTTCCCCTCTTTAGTGGACGCAGACCTGCTGCATGTTCAAGGCGTTACTGGCAAGGGTGTAGGGGTCGCCATAATCGACACGGGGCTTTGGTCGAACAAATCGCTGACCTTGACAACTGATCGGCAACCCAGGATTAAAGCCTATTACGATGCCATGAAGCACCAAACCACCGGACCTATGCAGGATGAAAATGGCCACGGAACGCATATAACCAGTGTTTTGGCCAGCTCGCGCAAGACGGTGAATTTGCAGGGCGAAAAGCCCGGAAGTTACCACGGGATAGCGCCGGATGCTGATTTGGTGATAGTGCGCGCCTTTGATGAGCAGGGCGCAGGTGACTACCTGACGGTGATCCGCGCCATTGCTTTTGTCATCGCTCACCAGGACGAGTACAACATCCGTGTGCTAAATCTGTCATTCAGCGGCACGCCCCTGTCACACTATTGGCAAGATCCGCTAAATTTGGCGGTGATGGCGGCCTGGCGTGCTGGCATCGCTGTCATAGTGTCAGCGGGGAACAATGGCCCTGATCCCATGACGATCGGCGTCCCCGCCAACGTGCCCTATGTCGTGACCGTAGGTGCTATGACCGATCACTATACGCCCGATGACCTGAGTGATGATTATCTGGCGACCTTTTCGTCTGCAGGACCCACGCTGGAAGGTTTTGTTAAACCTGAGGTCACCGCTCCCGGTGGGCATATGATGGGTGAAATGGCCCTCAAGACGACGATCGCCAGCGAGCATCCTGAGTGGCATGACGGATACTCCTACTTTTTGATGTCTGGCACCTCCCAGGCCGCAGCCGTCGTGAGTGGCGTCGCGGCGCTGATGCTGCAGGTCGATCCTGACTTGAGTCCTGATGACCTCAAATGTCGCTTGATGGCGTCGGCCCAGGCGGCTGTCAAGGACGATGGTCGTCTCGCTTACAGCCTGTTTCAGCAAGGTGCCGGTTTGATCAACGCCTGGAGTGCGGTCCACAGTTCAGCTTCGGGCTGCGTCAACTTAGGGCTCGACATAGAGCAGGATCTGCAAGGTATTGCCCACTTTGGAGGTCCCGCAAATGTCGATGGGGACGGTAACTTCTATATGACGACCACGGAAGGTTACATCTGGAATATGAACGACACGGCGAATACCGACGGTTATATCTGGAACATGGGTTATATCTGGAACATGGGCTATATCTGGAATATGGGATATATCTGGAACATGAGTGCTCTCGAGCAGAATGGTTACATCTGGAATATGAGTGATTTTGCAAGCAACGGTTACCTATGGAATATGGTTAGCCTGATAGAAAATGGCTATATATGGAACATGGGTAATGCCAACAATGGCTCTATGGCGCAGAACGACAATATATCGAACGACAATATATTTAACGACAATGTATTGAACGACAGTATATCGAATAATGCCGGATACATTTGGAACATGACCGGTACAGAAAACACAGGCTATATCTGGAATATGGGGGATCCTAACAACACCGGTTATATCTGGAACATGTTTGATGCGACACAAGCTGGCTATATCTGGAATATGCGCAACTCGAACAGTACCGGCTACATCTGGAACATGAATACGCTGGAAAATACTGGCTCATTGGTTTCGCCATCGGTTGAAATCAATAAGTGGGTCACGCCAGAGTGACCGAAAAGTGTTTCCCTTCGCAGCAAAAGTTTTATAAATCAAAGCCGCAATTCCGCACCTTTGAGGCTGCCGGGCCTGCATTCGGCTGCCTGCTTTTGGTCCTGTGTTTAGCTTCCTGGATGCAAGTTGCCTGGGCAGGCGAGGTTCGACTTGCTGATTATCGCAATGTCATATTCGATCGGCTAGGGACAGGCGATGGTTTGTCTCATGCCGGCGTCAGCGCAATAACCCAGGATCAAGATGGCTTTATCTGGATAGGTACCCAGGAAGGCTTGAATCGTTACGATGGCTACAAGTTCAGTACCTACTACCATTTGCCAGATGATCCTGAATCAGTATCCCACGATTCTGTCTGGGACCTGTTGAGCGATTCTAAGGGGCATCTTTGGGTTGGTACCGACGCTGGACTGAATCGATTTCGAGCAGCGGAAGCTAACTTTGAGTCAATCTCGCTGGACCAGGTTTCGAGTGGAGAACCTGATAAAGACCATGGTGCAGTTTTCGTGCTGCTTGAGGATACAAAGGGGCGAATCTGGATAGGGACCAGTACTGGACTGGTACGCAGGGATACCGATGGTCGAATGGTCCATTTCCATCATGACCATCAGAATTCACAGAGTCTCAGCAAAGGCAGTGTCAGAGCTATTTATGAAGACTTGTCGGGAAAAATCTGGGTGGCGACTGAGTTGGGTGGTCTGAATCGTTTTGACGAAACAGGCCAGACTTTTGCCCACTATGAATCAAATCCTGACGACCCAACCAGCATCAGCGACAATTACATTCGATTTATTCTCGAGGTCGAGCCGGGTGAACTGTGGTTGGCGACTTTCAACGGTGGTATCTCAATCTTTAACACCAATACCGAAACGGCGAAGCGGATGGAGGATACGGCTTTTAGGCGAACCCGTTCATTGCTCAAGGATCAGGATGGAGATATCTGGGTTGGAAGCGATAGCGGGTTGCATCTGTTCGACAAGGCCACGGAGCGCTTTCATCGCTACATCGTCGACCCGACCGACATTCATAGCATCAGCGACAACACGGTCTTTGAGTTATATCAGGACCAGGGGGGCGTGATCTGGGTAGGCACTTTTAATGGTGTAAGTAAGTGGAATGCTCGAACCAAGAATGTCGCACACTTTTTGGAAAATGCGGTCCGTGATATTCGCCTATCGAGTAACTCGATCACCTCATTCGCAGAGTCGGCGCAAGGGGATATCTGGATTGGTACCTTTGAGGGATTAAATAAGTGGGATAAAACTCGTCAGGCCTTTGTTGATTTCTCGAATCTTCAGCTGAGTTTGAACAATCAATTGGTCATGTCGTTGAGGTTTTACGACGATATTTTATGGGTGGGTAGCATGGCCGGTGGTATTACTCTGGTAAAGGATGGCGTGGTGATAGGCAGTTTCGCTCATGATCCCAACGACATGTCCTCGCTCAGTTCGAATGCGGTCAGCCATATCTATGTGGATTCTCAGCACAGGCTATGGCTAACCACCTATGGTGGCGGGCTCAATCTTTATCTGGGCGAGGGCAGGTTTCAGCGTTATCCGAAGCCTGGTGATACTGCAGGTACGTTTCGAGACCTGCGTGCTTTGGCGATAGCTGAGGCTGCTGATGGGTCTCTATGGATCGCAACTGATGGCGGAGGTGTCACTATTCTGGATCCTGAAACAGGCAACACTCGTAGCCTGTCCCACAACCCTGATGATCCCAACAGTCTCAGTAGTGACAATGTCATTTCTCTGCTCGCAGTGAACGGATCCATGCTGGTTGGCACTCGCGATCGCGGATTGAATGTGTTTGATGCTGACACGGGCGCTTTCACTCGATACGGTAAGGCTGAAGGTATGGCCAGTGATGCGATCTACGGCATGCTGGAAGACAAAAAGGGTAAGTTTTGGATTAGCGGCGGTAAAGGCATCAGCGTCCTTGAACCAGAGACTGGCAAGTTCACGATTTATGACACGCGTCACGGTTTACAAAGTTATGACTTCAACAGCGGTGCCTTTCTGAAGCTCAAAGACGGTAGTTTTTTATTTGGTGGGAATAATGGTTTCAATGCGTTCGACCCTGAGCTCATCATCGGCAACACCTATGTGCCTTCAGTTCGAATTACCCAGTTTTCAAAATTTAATGTGACGCAAAAGTTTGATCAGCCAATTACACGAGTCGCAGAAATTGAGTTGGCGCACAACGACTATATGATCGGATTTGAATTTAGTGCGATGGATTTCACCGCGCCGAGCAAAAACCGGTTCACCTATATACTGGAAGGTTTTGATCGAGACTGGATGTCAAGCAATGACAGGCGGCAGGTAACCTATACCAATCTGGATCCCGGGGAGTATACCTTCAGGGTAAAAGGGTCTAACAGTGATGGCGTGTGGAATACAAGCCCTGCTGAGATAAGGCTGAGAGTTTTGCCGCCGATTTGGGCGACCTGGTGGGCCTATGGTGTCTATTTGCTGATCCTGTTAACAGGTTTTTATCAATTGCAGAGCGCTAATGCGGGCCGTCTGCGGCGCGAGGCAGAGAAGCGTTACAACGCGCGCTTGCAGCTCTATCTAGAGTCACTTGAAGAGGCCAGCGACTGCGTTTTGATCGCAGATGCGAACAAGAAGCTGATGTACGCCAATAATGCGATTGTGCGAATACTGGGCAAAAAACCTAAAGACGCGGAGGGCAGCTCAATCCTGGCGTTGCTATTTGCTGATGCGAGTGACGCTGTCAGAGCCGACCGCGGCTTGCGCGCTGAGGGGCGTTGGCATGGCGAGGTCAAGTCAAAAAAAGGGCTGCTTGATATCACTACCGATGTGACGATCGCGGCAGTACGTGATGCCAGCGACAACGAGACAGCGTATGTGAGCATAGCTCGCGACGTCACCCAGCGAAAACGCACGGAAGCAGAGCTGGAGGACCATAGGCGCAATCTTGAATTTCTGGTGGCTGAAAGAACCAAAGCCCTTGAACATGAAATTGCGGAAAACAAACTCGTTCAGCTTGAGCTGGCGAATTCTCTGGCCGAGAAGGAGCTGCTCCTCAAGGAAGTGCATCACCGAGTTAAGAATAATATGCAAGTGATATCCAGTCTGCTGAATATTCAGGCTGAGGCCAACGGCAACGAGCGCTTCTCGGCATTGCTGGGCGAGAGTCAGCAGCGCATCAAGTCGATGGCCCTGATTCATGAAAATCTCTATCAGTCGGAGGATCTGCTTGAAATCGACTTCGAAGATTATATTCGAATGCTTGCCAATAGCCTCTGTCGTTTCTACGAGGTGCCTGATGTTGCAGTCAATCTTGATATTAACGTCGATAGGGTCTCGTTAGATATTGATTCAGCCGTACCCTGCGGATTGATTATCAATGAGCTGATTTCAAACTCTCTGAAACATGGATTTATAGGACGCCAGGGGCAGGGCCTGGTATATGTCGATTTTGCTCAGGTGGACTGTCGCTATGTTCTGCGGATCGGTGACGATGGCATAGGGCTGCCAGTGGGGTTCGACCTCAATGTCGCCACATCCATGGGCATGGAGATAGTGTCGATTTTGACCCAGCAGCTGGATGGCACCATCAAAGTAGATGGGACTCAGGGTGCCTGTTTTGAAATATCTTTTCCGCGAAAGGTGAAGTATGCCGACGAAAAGATTATTAGTCGTTGAAGACGAAGTCCTGGTCGCCAGAGATATTAAGGCGCGACTGACACGTATGGGATATGAGGTGTTGGCAATAGCCACGAGAGGTGCAGAGGCAATTGAAAAAGCCCTGCTTTTGCGTCCTGACCTGGTGCTGATGGACATAAACCTCAGAGATGACATTGACGGAATCCAGGCGGCGATTGAAATCCGCAGTCAGTACGATGTGCCAGTGATTTTTTGTACCGCCTATTCCAATGAGGCGACCCTCGAGCGAGCTAAAGTCTCAGAGCCTTACGGTTATGTGCTTAAGCCGTTCGATAATCGTGAGCTTGAAATCAACATAGAAATTGCCTTGTATAAACACAGAGCGGAGAAAGACCTCTCGGAATCCCGTCGTCGTCTGGACGCGACGCTGTCAAATGTCAGTGATGGCGTGATTGCCGCTCAGAACGACGGCCAGATTTTATTTATCAACCCAGTCGCCCAAAAACTGACGGGCTGGTGTCAACAGGAAGCTCAAGCCAGTAGCCTTTTTGAAGTCTTAGTCTTGTTGCCATTCGCACCTGGTGAGTCGGTGCTCGACCTTACAAAACTGGTTATGGATCTGCCACAGCAGCCGAGTCTGCGCCAGCGCCACTTGATACAAGCCGCAGACGGTCGCATCACTCCCGGCGAAATCGCTGTTAATATTCAACTAAACAACGACCCAGGACTCATAGTTATCACGTTGCGAGATCTCCAGCAGCAGTTGCTTTATGAGGAGGAAATTCGCCGTAACGCGTTTTATGATTCGCTCACGGGTCTGCCAAACCGATTACTGTTCCTTGATCATTTGAAAAGCGCCTTGTACCGCAGACGACAAGCTGATCAAGACACCTTTGCTGTAGTGTTTGTCGGTCTAGATGGTTTTAGCGCCATTAACGAAGGGCTGGGTCACGATCAGGGTGATCAGGTGCTGCGCGAGATCGCTCGGCGTATCAGCACGCAGGTACGCCCAGAGGATACTGTGTCGCGCTTCAGTGGTGACCTCTTTGCGGTTCTACTGGATCCAGTTAATACGGCTAGCGGTGCTATCGAGGCCTGTCAGCAGCTTCAGCAAGCGATTATGCCATCGCTGGTCATCAGCAATAATTCACTGGAATTATCCTCAAGCATCGGAATTGTACTGTACCACGAGGGCTACCAAACACCGGATGCAATGATTCGTGATGCGGATACTGCGCTCCATCGAGCCAAGCGGGGTGCGAAGGGTTCCTACATGATGTTTGACACACACATGCACGAGACAGCGTTAAATTTCATTCGACTCAAGAGTCATATGCAGCAAGCACTCAATGATGAAAGCTTTGATGTTTACTATCAGCCGATTGTTGATTGCCGTACAGAAAAAATGGTCAGTCTTGAAGCACTCCTGCGTTGGCAGCATCCAGCGCGTGGCCTGGTGGCACCGGGCGACTTTATTCCTATCGCGGAGCAGACAGGTTTGATAAGGCCACTGGGTAGACTGGTTTTGCGCTCTGTCTGTCGACAGATTCGCAATTGGAGTGAACAAGGCTTTGGTGGTTTTCAGGTAGCAGTCAACCTCTCCGCGAAGCAGTTTGAAAGCGATCTGGTACGTACGGTGCAGGATATTATTCTAGAAACAGATATTTCTCCGCTGATGCTTGGCGTGGAAATTACCGAGGGTGTCGCCATGCAAAATATCGAGCAGAACATCTTGATGCTCCAGGCGCTGCGAGATCTGGGATTAACCGTCAGCATCGACGACTTTGGTACGGGGCATTCTTCACTGGCATATTTGAAACGATTGCCTCTCAATACGCTGAAAATCGACCAATCTTTTATTCATGACATCGCCATCAATCCTGATGACAGAGAGATAACCCGAGCAATTATTGACCTGGGCCATAACCTTAAATTAAAGGTACTTGCCGAAGGTGTGGAGACGACAGAGCAACTGCAATTTCTCCGCAGCTGCGACTGTGATTACGTTCAGGGTTACTACTACAGCGAGCCTTTACCTGCGGCCGCGATGAGTGCTTATCTGCGGTGTCAGCTGGCCTATGGCAGCAAAGTGCCACCGTCAACATCCAGAGTAGTGCCAGTCATATAGCCGTTGGTCAAGGTCAGCAGTATGGCGCTTGCAACCTCCATCGATAATCCGGGGCGGGGAATAGGTAAATGCTGTGTCATCTGCGCCAGTGCCGCGGCCTTTTGATCGCCCAGTCGATCGAACATGCCGGTACTGATCAATCCGGGTGCGACCACATTAATTCTTCTAGGTGCCATCTCGACTGCCAGTGCTCGAGTCAACGCTTCCACGGCATTCCCAACGCATGAGATGGAGCTCATGCCGGGGTTACACTTCCTGGCAGGACTGCCGCTGACGAGGGTGATGGAGGCATCGGCCGCGAGAAAAGGCGCGGACTCGCGAATAACATTGCAATAGCCCCAGAATTTGTCAAATGCCTCGCGAAACTGTTCCTGAGTTTGCTCCAGAAAGGGTGCCATGGTGCGATTGGCGCCCGTTGCCGCAGCGACCACATGATCGACAGTGCCAACCTTCGAAAACAGTGCCTGCAATCCGCTTCGATCATGGGTATCGAGGACTTCAAATTGGATGCCAGGATTCTCGGCGGCAGCAGATTTGACACGCTCCGCTGAGCGACCGACTGCCCAGACCGTCGCGCCGGCGTTCCGTGCCAGTACGGCTGTCGCCAGACCGATACCGGAGGTACCGCCGACGATGACAACATTGTGGTTGTTTAGCTCGTTCATAGATGCCTCGCAGTTTCATTGACGTGGTTGCGCCGAGGATTCAGCGTCCTCGACCTTGGTAGAGCGCCAGTATGCCATCGAATGGCCAAATCGTTAGCCCCTGGTTTCAGTGCGCAGCAAAGTCAAAGGACCGCAGTGCGTTCAGCATCATCTGTACTGACATCATGACCAGGAGCATGCCCATTAACCGTTCAATCGCAATCAGGCCGCGTCGCCCCAAGAGTTTATGCAGTGGTGCCGCAGCAAGGAGAATAGCCGCCGTCAGTAACCAGGCGCTGGTGAGGGAGATAAACAGCGGCAACATGGGCTGAGTGGTCGTCATCAGCATCAGAACGGCCAGAATGGATGGTCCGGCTACCGCAGGTATGGCAAGGGGTACGATCAGAGGTTCCCCGGCCTGGCTGTCGCCGAATATGCCGTTGGGACTCGGGAAAATCATTCGTAAGGCGATCAGGAACAGAATAATACCGCCGGATATTGAGATGGCTTCCTGGGAAAGGCCAAGAAAATCAAGAACATAACGACCGGTAAACAAGAAGCAAAGCAAGGCGAAATAAGCGATACACAATTCACGGAATATGATCTTCAGTTGCCGGCTCGAGTCGACATCTTTGAGCACTGCAAGGAACAGCGGAATATTGCCAAGTGGATCCATGATCAGAAAAAAAACCAGCGCGGTGCTAATGATTTCCATCAAGTATTTGCCTTAAAGCCAGTGGACCTGGAGGTACGTGGCACCGACCGTGATCGTCGCCTGGGAGAAGGTTACCACCGACGGAAAAAAATGGCTCTAGATTGTCGCTTTACCTTGAGTTAAGCGCAGTCGGCCGCATTTAACGGGCTGAGATTCGAGACTCGCGTATCATTGGCGCAAGTCATGAGGTCGCGCCCGTCGAGCGATTTCTGCGATGATTTTCGAGCCAACCAAACTTGCATTAACAGGGTGATCCAAATAAGCTCCGCACCCGTAAATACGGCCATGTCATTACAAGGTGAACACCAGGGAGAAAGGTAGTGGGTAGCAAGCGTTCAATCGCAATAGGGATTGCTTTGGCAATGGGTGCCTGGCTGCTGTCGGGCGAACTTGTATCAAACACCTTGATCGCATCAGAGGCCAAGAAGAGTCCGGTTCAGGAGTCTATACCCACCGTTCGGGGAATAGAAAGTCTGGCAATTCAACGTCAAAATGTTCTCGCGGTACGGGGGCAGACGCGCGCGAACCGTTCGGTTCAGGTTCGAGCGGAGATAGCCGGTAAAATCGTGTCGCTGCCAGCAGTCAAGGGTACGCAGGTGAAAGCGGGTGATCTGCTCTGTCAGATCGCGGTCGATACCCGTCAGAGTGAGTTAGACGAGGCTCGCGCACAACTGAAAAGCGCCCAATTGGAATACGACGGTGTCCTCGATCTCAAACGCCGTGGACTCCAGTCCGAAATCAATGTTGCCAAGGCCAGTGCGTCCCTCGAGAGTGCCAGGGCGCGAGCCAAGCAGGGTGAGCTGGCGCTGCTGAAAACGCGGATGACCGCGCCCTTTGCCGGTGTTATCGAGAACCAGCCTGTTGAAATAGGGGATTATCTGAGTCCCGGACAGGTCTGCGTGACGTTGATGGAAATAGACCCAATGTTGGTGATCGGCCAGGTCTCCGAAAAGAATATAGGTCAGGTGGCACTCAAGGACGAAGTCCGGGTCTCCCTGATTACCGGTGAGCAATTTACCGGCACCATCAGCTTCATCAGCCGGGTGCCTGATGCATCGACGCGTACCTACCCGATTGAAGTCACAGTCACCGAGCCCGCTGAGCAGATGCGGGCGGGTATGACGGCTGATATGTTAGTGCCTGTGGGCATTGAGCTCGCGCACTTGATATCGCCGGCATCGCTGGTGCTGAATGACGAGGGCAACATGGGCGTGCGAATTGTGGACGACTCGGATACGGTGCGGTTCGCAGAGGTCAAGGTCATCAGTGAGGAAGCCGATGGCGTCTGGGTCAAAGGCCTGCCCGTCAGGATACGGCTTATCACGGTAGGCCAAGAGGAAGTCTTCGACGGCCAGGTAGTGTCCATCGATTTGACCCCTTTGGCCGCCCTGGTCCGCAACTAATCAAGTCTTTCGTCTTTTGCTAATTCGAGCTTTGGCGCAGGGGAGACCCTACCGCAGTTAGCAGAAGGTGAGATCTGCAGAGCGCGTTACACGCCGAACATTTATCCACCGTTATTCTTATCCACCGTTAATTAAGGGCACTCAGCCATATGTTCAGTTACATCGCCTCCTGCATCGACCGCTCAAGAACCATACTGTCGCTGATGGCGGTGATCGTGTGTGCGGGTGCTGTGGCCTATCTGAGCATTCCTGTTGAATCCAACCCGGATGTTTCGGTGCCCGTCATCGTCGTCACCGTGCCTCATGAAGGCATCTCTCCGGAAGACGCCGAGCGTCTCCTCGCCCGGCCGCTGGAGCTGGAGCTCAAGACCATTGTCGGCGTGGAGGAAATCAATTCTTACTCCAGCGAAGGCGCGGCGACGGTGGTGGTTGAGTTCGACTACAGTTTTAACGCCAATCAGGCGTTGTTAGATGTGCGTGAGGCCGTCGATAAAGCCAAGGCCAAGATGCCAGGCAGTGCGGAGGAACCCATCATCAACGAGGTTTCGGCGGGAGATTTTCCTATTATCACTGTCAGCCTCGGCGGCAGTGGTGTGCCAGACCGAGTGCTCTATCGTCTTGCTCGAGAACTTAAAGATGAGCTCGAAGGAGTACCGGAGATTTTAGAGGCGAAACTCAATGGCGAGCGTGAGGAGCTGCTGGAGGCGGTGATCGATCCCGCCCAACTTGAAGCCTACGGGATCAGCAACGACCAGTTGATACAGGCAGTAGCGCGCAATAATCGACTCATCGCGGCCGGTGCCGTGGATACTGGCCGAGGCAGTTTCAGCGTGAAAATTCCGAGCCTGATTGAGTCCGCGGAAGATGTGCTGTCAATT
Organism: Gammaproteobacteria bacterium; assembly: GCA_038106185.1. Taxonomy (GTDB): domain Bacteria; phylum Pseudomonadota; class Gammaproteobacteria; order Pseudomonadales; family Azotimanducaceae; genus UBA4582. The sequence continues at coordinate 64,206 of JAYODE010000008.1, forward strand.
CCGGTGACAGCGACACCAGAGGGTGTTGTCACGCTTCGCGATGTTACGACGATCAGGCGAACGTTTAAGGACCCAAAGAGTTTTACTCGAGCGAATGGCGTTCCCGCGGTTGCCGTTGAAGTCTCCAAGCGCAAGGGTGTGTCATTGGTCGAGGCCGTTACCAAGATCAAAGTCGTCGTTGAGGCGCTACGCCTTCACTATCCGGCGAATGTTGAGGTCAGTTATCTGGCTGACCAGGCCCCCGAGACCATCGAGCAGATCAGTACGCTGCAAGGTAATATTTCAACGGCGATGTTTTTAGTCTTAACCGTGGTGGTTGCCGCAGTCGGGCTGCGCTCAGGCGTGCTGGTTGCGTTGGGAATTCCGTTTTCGTTTCTGTTTGCCTTCGTCGTCGTTAACCTGTTGGGGTTTACCTACAACTTTATGGTGATGTTTGGCATGCTGTTGGGTCTCGGTATGCTCATTGATGGGGCGATCGTCGTTGTCGAGCTGGCAGATCGAGAGATGAATAACGGCAGCACGCCCAGACAAGCCTATTTGCACGCCATTGATCGTATGTTCTGGCCAGTTATCGCATCGACGGCAACGACGCTTGCGGCCTTTTTGCCTTTGATGTTCTGGCCCGGGGTCGTCGGTGGGTTCATGCGCTATCTGCCAGTAACTGTGTTCGCGGTCATGGCTGGCTCCTTGTTTTATGCGCTGTTGTTTGCGCCAGTTCTGGGTGCCCTGATCAGCAAGGTCAAGCCCGACCCACAAGCTGACAGCGTTAACCGTAAAGTCGATGAAGGGCGATTCGATGAATTACGAGGTCCATTGGGCGCCTATGCGCGAGTACTGATCTTTACCACCCATCATCCTCTGATTGTGATCGGTATTGCCGGTCTGGTGTTGTTCGGTATTGTTCGTTGGTATGGCGAGGCCAATAATGGCATGCAGTTCTTTACAAACGTCGATCCAACTTTTACCGGAGTGAATATTGCGGCCAAGGGTAACTTTTCTGCGACCGAGATTCGCGACATAGTCGTTGATGTTGAAAAACGAGTACTGGCCGTAGGGAATTATCAGAGCGTCTATACGCGAAGCGGCGGAGGAGGCATAAGCGTTGGGTCCGGGGGTGGTTCCTCGGCAGATCAAATTGGCAGCATGTTTATTGAGATCTCTGATCGACGGCAGCGCGAAGTGAATGGTTTTGAGGTCGAGGCGGCTTATCGTGAGGCGATCAGTGATGTGCCGGGTGTTCGCGCCGAGATGCGCAAAGTAGAAAATGGACCGCCCGTGGGCAAGGACATCCAGATACAAGTGGTGGGCAGTGATTTGGAAATTTTGGCGCGAGAAACTAAGCGCCTCAGCGCCTATGTGCAATCTGTGCCAGGTCTGGTGGGTGTTGATGATACTGCCCCCGTGCCTGGCATTGAATGGGAGGTCAATGTTGATCGAGCCAAGGCGGCTATGTTGGGTGCCGATATTGCCAGTGTCGGCGCTGCCATTCAGTTGGTGACGAACGGCGTGCTGGTGGGTAAGTATCGACCGGACGATGTGGATGATGAAGTGGATATTCGAGTTCGGTATCCCGAGGAGTATCGAGCGATTACCCAGCTCGACGAGCTGCGAGTGTCCACCAGAGAGGGCCAGGTGCCCATCAGTAGCTTTGTTGAGCGCCGCGCCAAGCCCAAGGTCAGCACCATATTTCGCCAAAACGGTAACCGAATCATGTACGTCAGAGCGAACACTGAAACGGGTGTATTGGCTGAACAAAAGGTCAAGGAGATTCAGGATTGGGTCGCCACGGCTAACTTGGACCCGTCTTTAGAGATCATCTACCGCGGCGCCAATGAAGAACAGAATAATTCCATGAGCTTTATCGGCAAAGCCTTCGCGCTGGCGTTAGCTCTGATGGGTATTTTACTTGTGACTCAGTTCAATAGCTTCTATCAGGCGGCGTTGATTCTCTCGGCGGTTATTATGTCGACGGTCGGTGTGCTTCTGGGACTGTTACTCCTCGATCAACCCTTTAGTGCAATTATGACAGGTGTTGGTATCGTGGCGCTCGCGGGCATTATTGTGAATAACAATATTGTTCTGATTGATACCTTTAACTATCTGCGTCGTGAAAATCCGCAATGGGACATCAAGCGGGTCATAGTGCAGACGGGTTGCCTGCGTCTCAGGCCGGTTTTCCTGACCACCTTTACCACCGGCTTCGGACTACTGCCGATGGCCAGTGGCGTATCGATTGATCTGATTGGTCGCGAGTTTGAGATGGGTGGCCCTGTCGCATCCTTCTGGGTGCTGCTCGCATCGGCGATTGTCTCAGGTCTGAGTTTTGCGACGCTGTTGACGCTGATTGTGACGCCGGCCATGCTCATGGTCCCGCATACGCTACGCAACTTGCGTTTGCCAACATTGCGCCGAAAGGTTGACGGCCTCAGCACGTCCTAATCAGGCGTGAGGCATCAATATTGCGGCCGAAGGCGCTCACGTCAATCCATGGGTAGGCTTTGAGCTGACAGGCTTTGAACAGACAGGGGAAGGTGCCAGGCTGCACCTTGTTTTTAGGCGCAGGAATGCGTTTACTGTCGTGTGAGGTAACCCGCTAAACGTGACCCACTGAATGAGGTTGACATGGAATATCGCCGCCTGGGCCGAAATGGTCTTGAAGTCCCCGCTTTGTGCCTTGGCACTATGACTTTTGGCCTGCAAGTTGATGAAGCTGTCTCCCAGACAATATTGGATAAGGCCTTTGATGCGGGTCTGACCTTTCTCGATACGGCAGATGCCTATCCGCTAGGTGGAACTCGAGCAACGATTGGCGAAACCGAGTCGATAATCGGTCGTTGGATGCAGCAGCGGGGTAATCGTGACCAGTTAATCCTCGCGACCAAATGCTTTGCACCGACTCGTGGAGGGCCGAACAACATGGGCCTTTCTCGACAACATATTATTGAGTCTATCGATAAGAGCCTGCAGCGTCTGCAAACAGAGTATGTCGACATTTATCAGAGCCACGGTTTCGATCCCAGAACGCCCATTGAAGAGACTCTGCGGGCTTTTGACGATCTGGTGACCGCCGGCAAGGTGCGTTACGTGGGTTGTTCTAACTATCCTGCCTGGCGCCTGGGACAAGCGCTGCGCGCTGCCGACAAATTAGGGGTGAGTGGTTATCTGAGTGTGCAACCCAGGTATAACCTGCTGTATCGTGAAATAGAGACAGAGCTGTTGCCCTTGGCAAATGATGCGGGGCTGGGTGTGCTGGTCTATAACCCGCTGGCCGGCGGCTTCCTGTCCGGCAAGTATAGGGCGGGTCAGGATCCGGAGGCCGGCACACGTTTCACCCTGGGTACCGCTGCAGAGCGATACCAGGAGCGCTATTGGCATGAAGCGCAATTCACCGCGGTCGCAACGCTCAAAGCCTTTGTGCAGGACAGGGGCATGAATCTGGTGTCGGTGGCCATTGCCTGGGTGCTGGCCCAAAAGGGCATCACGGCCGCTATCATTGGTGCCAGTCGACCAGAGCAGCTAGATGCGAACCTCGACGCGCTGAAGTTAAAGCTGGACGCCGAGTTGATGGCGGCCTGTGATGCAGCCTGGTGGCACCTGCCGAGGATGCCTGTGGTGGCCGGATATCGGTAATCTGATATCGTTAATCTGATATCGTTAATCTAATATCGTTAATCTAAGTTCCCCATTTTAGGCGTGCGTCCCAGGCTTGCCATTTAAGGCGGCAGATTAATCGGGCAGTCCGAGCACCCGCTTGGCGATAATATTTTTCTGGATCTCACTGGTGCCGCCATAAATAGACACGGCACGGGTGGTCAGCCAGTCGCGATTGGCCTCGATTTCTTCAGGCGTAAAACCTGAGTCTTCCCAGCCTATGCCTTGACTTCCCATGGCTTGCTGTAAGACTTCCGTGCGTTCCTGAGTGAATTCTGCACCCTTGACCTTTAATATCGAAGTCGCCAACGATGGCGCACTGGCTTGCGTCTCGGCGATAATGCGTTGCTGGGTTAACGCATAGGCACGAGTGTTCATCTCTAGCGTCAGCAGGCGATCGCGAAACTGCAGATCATTGATGCGGGTATCACCATCGCGGCGACCCAGGTAGTGCGTGGCAATCTCCGCCAGCGATTCACGCTTTTGTTCGACCTGTGCACCGCTGGTATTGACGCCGCCATGAACGCTGCGTTCATATTGCAGCAAGCGTTTGCCGATGCTCCAGCCGTGATTGATGGGACCTATAAGATCGTCCTTGGCGGCAACCGCATTCTCGAAGAAAGTCTCGGCAAAGGGGGAATTACCGCTGATTAAGCGAATGGGCCTGACCCTGACGCCCGGTTGATCCATTTTGACCAACACCAGGCTGATACCCTCATGTTTTGGTTTTTCCGGTGCGGTTCGAACCAGGCAGAAGATCCAGTCACCGTAAATTCCATCGGAAGTCCAGGTTTTCATGCCATTCAGCAGCCACTGGTCACCGCCATCGACGCAGCGCATCTGCAGGTTGGCCAGGTCGCTGCCGGCAGCCGGTTCACTATAGCCCATGCACCAGCCGCCTTCGCCTCGGGCCATGCGGGGTAACCAGTGGGCTTTCTGTGCCGGTGTACCAAACTCGAGAATGGTTGGTCCTATGTAGTTGACTCCACGTCCCGTGAGGGCCGGGCGAGCATCAATGCGACGCATTTCCTGCTGAATGATCATGTACTGATCCCGACTCGCGCTGGCACCACCATACTCTTTTGGCCAGGTGGGTACGGTCCAGCCACGGGCAGACATGCGCTCCAGCCAAAGGGCGGTATCCGGTTCAAGGGCTATCTTTTGACTTCCCCAGGGAATAAAACCAGGACCCCTGGCCCCCTGGGGACAATTGTTAGCCAGCCATTCGCGGGTTTCCAAACGAAATGCGTCAAGTTCTTGAGTCATATGCTCGCCGAGGTTTCAAAGAAAGTTCAGTTCAAGATCAAATCCTAAACTGTTGAAGCCAGTACCGCCAGTTCGACGATGGCTTGCTGCGTTCAAAGGACTCACCTATGCTGGGATAATGTTTTCAGAGCCCCTCAGGCGGGTTGGTTGATTTTAGATGCAGCTATTGGGTTTACAAATGCAGCATGGTGCCGTGAAAGTCAGAGTCGCCGGGCGGTGGATCATCAAGACCCAACGGCTGCTGAGTCTTTGGCTGGGGCTTTTATGTCTGGTGACAAGCCCCGTGCAGGCCGAGCAGTTACGGGTTCTTATCCAGACCAGTTTAGGCGACCTGGTGGTCGAACTGGATGAGACTAGATCACCCGCCAGCGTCGCAAATTTTCTCGCCTACGTGGACGATGGCAGTTATACGGGAACGATATTCCACCGCGTGATACCCGAGTATGTCATTCAGGCTGGCGGCCATCGCGTCGACATGAGTGAGATTGAAGACCACCCGCCGATCCTCAATGAAGCGGAAAACGGTCTGAAGAATGTGGCTGGTACCCTGGCTTTTGCACGCTCGAATGCGATCGACAGCGCGACAGGGCAGTTCTTTATTAACCTGCAAGATAACGTCAATCTCGATCACACTGTCGACAGTTGCACGCGCGCCGACGAGCAGGCACAAGAGAAGGCGCTCGCTCGAGGTCTGCATAAACCCATACGCTGCAAGACCTTCGGTTATGCGGTGTTTGGTCGAGTCGTCGAGGGAATGAATGTAGTGAACGCCATCGCCAGTGTCGAGACTCGTGACCATCCGGATTATGCTGATGTGCCCGTGACACCAATTGTCATCGAATCTATTTCTCGGATTCATTAGACTAGGGCCTGCATGCTGCAAATCGCGCGGCATCCGCTTTGACCCTTTGCTCAGGATGAAACCATTGATGCGCGTCTGCCGCCCGACCCTATTGATCTCTGATATTCCTGCCAGCCTGTTGGCGCTGGTTATGATACTGATTATGACTCTGGCGATACCAGCGGCGACAGCGGCCCAGCCAGCGGCCGAACAGACAACACCGAAGCTGGTAGTCGTGGTGGCCGTTGATCAGTTGCGTAAGGACCGCCTGACGGCGCAGTTACCGGGGGGGCTGGGCCGGCTGCTACGAGAAGGCCGCAACTTTGTCGATTCCAGTCTTGATCATGGGGTTACCAATACCTGCCCAGGGCATGCCGTGATCATGACCGGTGTACAACCCAGTAAGGCCGGCGTCGCCGGCAACGACTTCGTCGACAGTGAAACCTGGGAGACCCGTTATTGTGTCGCCGATGACTCGGCAGATGCGCTCACCATTAATGGTCAGGTTGGACGCTCGCCACGTCTGCTAAAGGTGGATGCGCTCGGGGATTGGCTCAAAGCAGAGCATTCCGGCGCGCGCGTGTTTGCTGTCTCGGGTAAAGATCGAGCAGCTGTGACAATGGGTGGCCAGCAGCCGGATGCTGTCTTCTGGTACGAAACGAAAACCCGGCAGTTCACCAGCAGTCGCTATTATCTGCCGGCGCTGCCAGATTATCTGGACAAATTCAACGGTGTTGATGGTTTCATGACCGCAGTGCCGGCCCATTGGGTGCATGCGACGGGTACTTTTCGCGCTGACGATTATCCAGGTGAGTCAACCAAGTATCAGAGTACCAGTGGTCATCCGCTGAACATGGGTAACCTGAAGGAGCGCGGTGAACAAATATTTGCTTCACCGTTTCTGGATATGGCAACCATGGCCCTGGCGCGCACTATCATTGAGCAAGAGCAGCTAGGCCAGGACTCTGTGCCTGATCTGCTGGCTATTGGCTTGTCGTCGACGGATTCTGTGGGCCATCTTTATGGACCCTTTAGCGCTGAAGCTGAAGATACATTGAGCCGAGTGGATCAAATTTTGGGTGAGTTTCTCGATTATTTGGACGAGCGGGTCGGCAAGAACAAGTATTTGTTGGTGCTGACGGCCGATCACGGCGTCGCCGATCTGCCCGAATGGCGAGTCGAAAATCAATTGCAACAATGTCCCAATGCCACGGGTCGGCTGGACTTCTATACTTTTATGGCGAGTCTGTTTGGCACCATCTACTGGCGAGAAACCTTTCCCTTCGACCTGCCGACGGACCTGGTGAAGATCGCTGGCAACCAGGTCTATATTAATCGCAACTATTTAGCAGCGCGTCAGCTTGATTTGGGGCGTGTAGAAGCAGACTTAAAGCGCCAGTTTGAGGCTATTGATATCGTGAAGCAGGCCTGGACCCAGGCGGAGATCATGGCTGGAACCACGGCAACTGCTCGACTGCTCAGAAATTCTCTGGTGCCAGGGCGCAGTGGCGATCTTATGCTGCAAGTTTATTCGGACTGTGTGATCCGTAGCGATGGTACGGGTACCACGCACGGCACTGTCTACGATTACGACCGAGCGATTCCGTTGGTTTTCTTGGGTGCTGGCGTAGCACCGGGAGCTGTCACGGGACCGGCGCATAGCGTGGATATCGCGCCGACGCTGGCAACCGCCATGGGTCTGATAGTGCCGGCGGATCTGGATGGAAAACCCTTGTCGTTATTACAACCAGCGACTGATCGCATCATCCAGACCAACCACCAATAGGCCCAGACCGGCAGTCCAGATGCTGCAAGCGAGCACATCGAGCAGACTGTAACGCAGGCGGGACATGCCGCTAACACCCGCCAACAGGGGTGTCAGGCTGCGAATAGCCGTCATGAGACGGCCAAGCAGTATGGCAAGTTCGCTATGCTTGCGAAACATGGCTTCGGTTTTGTCGAGCATTGCCTTGCGGCGCAAGGCAAAACGGGTATGGTGGAAGGGCGGGCCGATCCAGCGGCCGAGGTAGAAGCCTAAGTGGTCAGCCAGGCAGGCACCGCTGAAGGCCAAGGGTAACATCTGGCTCAAGGTCGCAATCTGCTCCGTATACATGACAGTGCAGACACCGAGCAAGATGGCACCGGATACCACCAGCCCGATACCAGGGCAGGCCTCTGCAAACGCGATAAGGGGTATCACATAGAGCGCATAGTCTCGGTGTTGGTTGAGCCATTCAAAAACAAGATCGCTGATGATTTTAGATTCCTGTGCGATTTCGACCGGTCAGCATTCGCGGCCCTACAGCCAGCGTTTGATTCGAAAGATAGTCAGCAATGCGACTGCGACCAAAGTCATCAGTCCCAGTAAAATGTAGTAGCCATGTTCAACATGGAGTTCGGGAATGTTGTCAAAGTTCATGCCGTAAAGCCCCGCCAGGAAGCCCAAGGGTACAAAAATGGCGGTGACGATCGTCAGAACCTTCATGATCCCGTTTAATCGATGGGTCGCCATAGAAATAGAAGAATTGATTAAGTCGTCTGAAAGATCATAGTAGAGGCTTGCCAGTGAAGCCGCACGTTCTAGTTGCTCGTAAGTATCGTTAAATTCGTGCTCGAGCAAGCTGCCATCTATGACTAATTCGTTATGACGCAGTTGATTGAAAATCTGCTCATGGTAGTTGAAGGTTCGCAGCATGATTCTGAGTCGAGTCTTATAGGTGGTCAGAAGGCCGAGCTGGTCATTGCTGGGGTCCTGCAGAAGCAAATCCTGTTCAATGGCGTCCAGATTGGCTTCTATGTTGAACAGCATGTCCAGATAGCGGTTGACGATCAGCCGCCCGAGACGCGGAGTAAGTCCCAGGACGCCTTTCTGAAAGCAGGTTGGATCAGTGCTGCATTGCTGCCAGAGCTGTTCAATGCTTCTCGACTCGTTGTTATGGCGAGTGATGAAAAACCGTTCGCCCACCAGCATCGCGATCTGAATGGTCTCGAAGTTAATGCCCGTTGATGACTTGGATAAGCCTTTTAATAACAGCAGATAATAGTCATCAAAAGCTTCGAATTTAGGTGGATGGCGATCCCTTTGCGCATCCTGTACTGCCATCGAATCAATGGCGAATCGAGTCGTCAGGAACGCCATCTCGGTTGCCGGGTCCTCTTGATAGAGGTCAATCCAGAGCAGATCATTGCTGCCCTGCCAGGCGGCAATCAATTCCTCTCCACCGATATTCGTGGTGCCGGTCTGCGGATGATGCAGCATTACTCGTATCATGCTTGAAGTTCCGTCCTCTCGAGAGATTGAGTGTCCCACATTGCAGTGCCACAGGGAACCGAGTGTCGGTCGGCTGGCTAATTTAACAGCGCCCAAAGAGCCCTTTGTTTCGGCGAGGGATCGTTTGAAGAAAAATTGGCGACAGTATGGCAAGCGTTTGAGAAGAGTTTGGCGCGAGTTTGAGCAGTTTGAGCAGTTTGAGCAGAGTTTGACAAGCGTGCGTAACTCCGTGGTAAGTCGCGTGTGCTTAGGTCTGTCGTTCGTTACTGGGTCGTTATATAGTCGACCAATCAGTCCGGCCAAGAGGAGTTGTTATGGAAATCAGAACGCTTACCCCCCACATAGGTGCCGAGGTATTGGGAGTCGACTTATCCCAGCCCTTGACCAACGAGGAATTTGCCGCGATACATCAAGCGCATCTGAACCATATGGTGCTGGTATTTCGTGACCAGGTGTTGAGTCAGGCGCAGCACAAGGCCTTTGCCAGAAAATTTGGCCAACTGCACGTGCACCCACTGAATAAGCAGAGATCCGGTGACCCGGAGATACTTGTGGTCAAGACTACGGCGAACTCTGCCTATACAGCGGGTGATGGCTGGCATACAGATGTGACCTGTGATGAATACCCGCCCATGGGTTCTATGCTCTATATTACCGAGGTACCAGAGTGTGGCGGTGGAGATACCTTGTTTGCCGATATGTATTTGGCATACGAGCTGCTGTCGACGACCATGAAGTCGCTATTGTCGGATCTGACGGCCGTACATGATGGTGCGCTACCCTACCTGGGTAGCTATAAGATTCAACCCGCAGAGGGTCAGTATCCGCGGCATGAGCACCCGGTGATTGTTACGCACCCTGAAACGGGCAAAAAACTGCTTTATGTGAACTCGGGGTTTACCAGTCATATCAAGGGACTGAGCCGTTCTGAGAGCCGCGCGCTGCTGGATATGTTGTTTCGCCATATCGATTCAACGCCGAGACTGACCTGCCGTGTCCAGTGGCAGCCTAATACGCTGACCTTTTGGGATAACCGGTGCACTCAGCATCATGCTATCTGGGATTATCACCCCTATAGTCGCTATGGCGAGCGGGTCTCCATCGTTGCAGCGGAGCGACCTGCGGCCTAGATCAGGGCCGCCCAGATAGAATCACGAGAACTCGGAATGCGAGTCCTTGAACGCAGAATGCTCGAAATCGCAAGCCTGGGACCCATCAGTCTTAAGGTTTTAAGCGCTGATAATCAGGCAGGATTTCAGTCAACACCAAAAACTGCGCCAGGTTGTGACAAGATTTGGTTGCCCAAGTACAATCGATACCATTGTAGGATAAA
>JAYODE010000008.1:74667-85087 GCA_038106185.1 Gammaproteobacteria bacterium
CAGGTTGTGACAAGATTTGGTTGCCCAAGTACAATCGATACCATTGTAGGATAAACGAAGATTATTTAAACGAGAGGAAAGACGATGAGCGAAGCTTGGATTATTGATGGGGTGCGATCCCCGCGAGGCCGGGGTAAGGCGGGCGTGGGTAGTCTGTCTGAGATTCACCCCCAGCGAATTATGGCGCAGGTACTGAATGGCCTGAAAGATAAGGTCGGGTTTGATCCGGCAGATGTTGAAGACTTTGTGGCCGGCAATGGCTCAGGTACCGGCGACCATGCCCACGATATCGCGCGAATGTCAGTATTAGATGCAGGTTGGCCGATTACAACGCCGGGGGTCACGCTTCATCGGTTCTGTGGTTCTGGCCAACAGGCCGTGACGGTCGCTGCGCAGAGTATCATGGCTGGCCATCAGGATCTGGTCATAGGTGGCGGAGTTGAGTCCATGTCTCGGTATGCGCCGAATCACACGGATGGTTTTACCGCAAACAACACCCATCTGTTTGAACAGTATCCCCTAATACCGCAAGGCATCTCGGCCGATTTGATTGCCACGCTGGAAGGTTTCAGCCGAGAAGACGTTGATGCCTATGCGGTGCGTAGTCAAGAACGTGCACAAGCGTCAATCGAAGCCGGATATTTTAAGAACGCCATCGTGCCTATTTACCACGGTGATGGCCGATTGGCGCTTGATCGTGATGAACATCCGCGCCCGGGTACCACCATGGAGTCAATGGTGGGTCTCAACCCGTCCTTTGAGAAGATGGGTAAAACCTTGTTTGATGGCCATGTAAGAACCTTTGATGACATCTGCAAAGCAGTCTACCCGACGGTGAAGGAAGTGATTCATGTTCACCATGCAGGCAACTCGTCCGGTGTGGTGGATGGTGCCAGCGCGATTCTCCTGGCATCGCCCAAGTACGCCAAAGCCCACGGTCTGAAACCACGAGCACGCATCGTTATGACAGCGACGGCGGGCACTGAGCCGGTCATCATGCTTACGGCACCGGGACCAGCCGCTGAAATCTGCCTGCGTAAGGCGGGTATGACAAAAAATGACATAGATCTGTTTGAGGTCAATGAGGCCTTCGCGGCTGTGGTTCTGAAGTTTCAGAAAGACCTTGGCGTGGATGATGACATCATCAATGTCGCCGGTGGATCTATTGCCCTGGGCCATCCCATCGGCGCGACCGGCCCCATGTTGATTCAGGTGGTACTGGATGAACTTGAGCGCCGCAACAAGACCACAGCGCTCATTGCGATGTGTACCGGTGGAGGCATGGGGACTGCCACGATCATTGAGCGGATCTAGTATTGGCATGATCCGGTTGAGAGGATCCGGTTGAGAGGATTCGGTTGAAAGAATGCTGCATACCAGCACTGGTTCATAAAAAGATCGGGTTGGAAGAGCATCAGGCAGTGAAAGGATCTGAGACTGAAAAGATGTAAGGGGTGAGTTCTCGTCGCTGGTCCATGTGGGCTGGCGATGAGACAGGGTTTCTTGTGGCTGATGAGAATAAGCATATGACGACGATTGTAACCACCACGTTGGGCCCGGTTCAGGGTCAGGTGAAAGACGATATCCTGATGTTTGCGGGTATTCCCTATGCGGCGCCGCCGACGGGTGAGCGACGGTTCATGGCGGCGCAACCGCATGCCGGATGGCGTCAGGTCAGGCCGGCGACCCGCTTTGGTCGTGCGGCGCCGCAGGTTGCAACCGGCGGCATGACCAACAGTGTTCCTGTGCCCTGGGACGAGGATTGTTTGTTTCTGAATATCTCAACGCCCGCGGCGGATGATCGCAAGCGACCTGTGTTTTTCTGGATTCATGGTGGTGCTTACCGAACCGGTCAGGGTGCCGTGCCCTGGTATAATGGGGCGCAATTTGCCCAGAATGGCGACATAGTGACGGTCAGCATTAACTACCGATTAGGCGCGCTGGGGTTTACCGACTTGTCTCGCTTTGGGGCGAACTACGCCACCTCGGGTATCAACGGTATTCTCGACCAAATCATGGCGCTGGAATGGGTGCGAGACAATATCGCCCAGTTTGGCGGTGACCCGGAACGCATCACCATTGGTGGTGAATCAGCCGGTGGCTTCAGTGTCTGCACGCTGCTGGGGTCCCCGCGTGCTCAAGGCTTGTTTCAGCAAGCGATTCCGCAGAGTGGTGGCGCGCAGCACACGCTGACGGTGGCGCAGGGTAAACTGGTCGCAGACGCTCTGCTGGATAAGCTCCAGGCGCAGAATATGCAGGATCTGCTCGCGGCCCCAGCTGAAAATATTCTTTCGGCGCAGGCGGCTGTAGATGAGGCATTGCGCGGCAAACTCGGCTCCGTCTCGGCGTTTTATCCAGTTGAGGGCAGCAGTGTTTTGCCGGTGAGTCCTCTGACCGCCATTCGCGATGGTATGGCAGCGTCAGTTGCGGTGCTCACGGGCACCAATAAAGATGAAGCGACGCTGTTTCTGCAGGGTAAGGTCGATGCAGAAAAGCTCGCCAAGGAAGCCACCAATTACGGTGGTGGTCAGGCTTTGATTGATTGTTACCAGGGACTCTATCCTGAGGCCTCGATAACGGCACTGTCGGTCGCTCTGTCCACAGACTACACCTTTCGCGTACCGGCTTTGCGGCTGGCAGAAGCCAGAGCTGCGCATACGGCTGATACCTGGATGTATTTGTTCAGCTGGGAATCCAGAAATGGTGGGTTGAAAGCGACCCATGCGCTGGAAATTCCCTTTGTATTTAATAACCTGAACAAGCCGGGCGTGAGTGTTTTTCTCGGTAAGGGAGAGGTGCCGCAGGCTCTGGCAGAGGTGATGCACGCCGCCTGGATTCGTTTTATCCAAAGTGGTAATCCAGGATGGCCGGCCTATGATCTGGTGACTCGCAAGACGATGGTGTTTGATACTGAGTCCGCCTTGATAGAAGATCCGGATGCAGGCAAGCACCAGGTCTGGCAGGACATTCGTTAACCTCTGAAGCGTCTGTTTGAAGCCTGAGCCGGCAAGCTCCAGTGCTGCCGGCAGCTTAACGCAAATGGGCGCTTCGTAAAGCCGATCTGAAAGCTAATCCCAAAGTTGGGGCTGCGCCCTTGCGGTGCTCGACCCCAAATCTGAGTTCGTCGCAGGAGGTCTGGATTGAAAAATTTCAGTGGTGTCATATTTGACATGGACGGCCTGTTATTGGACAGCGAACGGATTGCGCTGGAAACCTTTAGCGCGGCCTGTGAACAATTACAGCTGGGTGACAGAACGGCGTTATTTCATCGCTGTATTGGTACCAACCAGCAGGGTACCGAGACGATCCTGGCGAAAGGCTTCGCAGGCAGCGTACAGATGTCGGAATTCAATGCAGTCTGGAAGCAGTTGCACCGAGCGCGCTTGACATCGGCACCGATACCCTTGAAGACAGGTGCTGTGGAGTTATTGCAGGCCATTAAGGCGCTGGGATTGCCGCTTGCAGTGGCGACTTCCACACCGACCGAGCGGGCCTGTGAGAAGCTCCAAAATGCCGGGTTATTAGCGTATTTTGAATGGATCGTGGGCGGTGATCGTGTTCAGCGCAGTAAGCCCGAGCCAGATATCTATTTGCTGGCAGCCAGATTATTAAGCATAGCGCCTGAGACCGCGCTGGCACTGGAAGACTCTGAGAATGGGGTTTTGGCGGCACTTGCGGCAGGCATGACCGTCGTTCAGGTGCCGGATCTGGTGCAACCATCGGCAGAGTTCCGTCAGCATGGTCATTGGGTACTAACGAGTCTGCTGGATGTCGCCGAACATCGGTTTGACTCGGCGAGTTGATCCCGCGGTCACACCGGCGAGTGCCGGTTTCCGCCTTCGCACAGGAGTTTTAGCATGAATGGATTGGGCTGCTTTAGTCAGGGCATGAGCCTCATCGCAAAGCCAGGCTTGCGCCAGTATGTGCTTATCCCATTTCTCATCAATGCCGTGGTCCTGTCGGTCTTTATCGTTTATGGCCTGGCGCAATATGATCGGTGGATGGCGCAAGTCGCAGCCAGTTTGCCGGCATGGGCAGGGTTTCTATCCTGGATCATCGGGGTATTGGCACTGCTGGTGGGCATTGCGGTTCTGCTGTATGGTTTTTTGATTATTGGCAATATTATCGCGGCACCCTTCAATGCCATTTTGGCGGTGAAGGTCGAAGAGTATCTGTTGGGTCGGCCTTTGACCTCCAGTATTCCGTTTTCGGTGGTGTTGGTTCGAGCTATCGGCCGCGAAATCGTCAAGCTCCTGTATTATGTGCCCCGTGTGCTTGGGCTTTTATTGCTATCTTTCATACCTGTGCTTAATGCGCTGGCGCCGTTTTTGTGGCTTGGATTCGGCGCCTGGATGATGGCCATCCAATTCGCAGACTATTCTGCCGATAACAATGGGATCAGCTTTACCGAGCTGCGGCGACGTATGTCCCAGAATAAGGTTGATGCGTTGTTGTTTGGTCTGTTGGCCTATGTTCTGGTCGCGATTCCTTTGCTAAATTTAATCCTGATCCCGGCCGCTGTTGCCGGCGGTACCGTGTTCTGGATAAATCACTTGGTTGAAACTCGAGAGCAGAGCGCCTGACATGAGCAAACCAGGCATTCCCAGTGTGGCGCGAGAACAGCGGTGGGCCTGGTTGTTTTTTGGTGGCTATATTCTGCTATTTACCTATCTGGCCATAGCACCCTTTGATAGAACCATCTGGTTGACTGAAAATTTCCCCATTGTCTTGCTGGTTGCCATCATCGGCTGGCTGCACAAGTACCATATTTTTTCGCCCTTGAGCTATCTCGCCATGTCGGTTCTGGTGCTGCTGCATACGATTGGAGCTCACTATACCTTTGCCAAGGTCCCCTTTGAGCTGGTGACCAATCTGTTTGGCTTTGAGCGCAATCACTTTGATCGTGTGGCGCACTTCAGTGTCGGGTTCTATGCCTATCCCATCGCGGAGCTGCTGCTGAGCAAGCGGCTGGTCAATTCTGTTCTCATTCTGCTGTTGTTTCCCTTCTTTGCCATCTTGGGCGTGGCCGCACTCTATGAAGTGTTTGAATGGCAGTTTGCGTTACTGGCCGACCCTGATGCTGGCTTGGCCGTATTGGGCACTCAGGGTGATGTCTGGGACGCGCAAAAAGACATGACCGCCGATACCTTTGGCGCTTTGTTTGCGATGCTTGTTTATACTGGGCTGCACTGGCGAGAAATCGCCCAATTGAAATCACGGCAGTAGAAAACCGGCGCGACGGGTCTGTCAGCGAGTCCAGAATCATGTATCGAAGAACAAGCTATGGTTTAATAAGCTACGGTATAACACTGGTGCTATTAGGTTGCCTTGTGGCTGCCTGGGTGCAGACAGCGGGCATGCAGGTAAAGGTTGAGGATATTCGTTGGGAAACCGCGAGTGGCCAGCGTCTCAGCGGTCTGTTGTATATCCCTGACAACGTCAGCAAAGAGCGGCCCGCGCCAGCCATTCTGGCGATCCACGGTTATATCAATTCCAGAGAAACCCAGTCGCCCTTTGCGATCGAGTTTGCGCGCCGAGGTTTTGTCGTCCTGGCGTTGGATCAGACCGGCCACGGCTTTTCTGACCCACCTGCGTTCAGTGAGGGATTTGGCGGGCCAGAGGGGCTCAGGTATTTGCGGCAGTTGGACTATGTCGATCCACATCGGATTGGTCTGGAGGGACACTCCATGGGGGGCTGGGCGGTTCAGTTGGCTGCAGCCGCTATGCCAGACGGCTATGCGGCGATGGTGTTGGCGGGTTCCTCGACCGGGACTTTTGGTGCACCCCCAGGTACTGCCACCAGTCCGCGCAATCTGTTGGTCGTATTCAGTCAATTCGATGAATTCTCGATGTTGATGTGGGGCAGCGAGACGGCCGCGGGCATGACGACGACTGACAAGCTAAAGAACTTGTTTGGTACGACTGAGGCAGTCATTCCCGGCCGACGCTATGGTGATATGGCAACCGGTACTGCGCGCGAGTTGATCATGCCAGCAGTCACCCATCCCGGTGATCATTTGTCTGTGCAGGTTGTGGCAGCAGCGGTTGACTGGTTCGAAACCGCGCTGGGGCAACAGGTGCAAGTCGATAATCAAATATGGTACTGGAAGGAGTTGGCGACGTTCGCGGCATTGCTTGGTGTAGTTTTTTTAGTGTTTCCCCTCGTAGACCTCGGGTTAAGACTTTTTGAAAGGCGACTGCCAGTCAAGATTAACAGGCAGGTATTCGAGGCAGGATTCAGTCGGTTAGCACTTGGATTAACGGTACTCGTGCCGGTATTGACGTTTTTTCCCTTGCAGAATCTTGCCGATGTGTTGTTGCCTGCTAATGGAATTCTGCCCCAACAACTCACCAATGGCGTTTTGCTGTGGGCTTGGGGTAATGGACTGATCACCCTGATGATGCTGTGGATGGTGCGACGCCAGACGGCTCATGAGGACCTCGCCGCATACGGCCTGGAGTTGAGGTCGAATCAGGTTAAGGCAATACTCAGTATCTCCGTTGGCGTGTTTTTCAGCTTGTATCTGCTGGTATACCTCGCCGATAGGTGGCTCACGGTCGATATGCGGTTTTGGGTCATTGCCTTGAAGGCGATGACGTCCACTCAAGCGGGCATTTTTCTGACTTATCTGGTGCCTTTTACGCTGTTCTTTGTTGTTCAGTCTGTCGGCTTGGCGCGCCATTTGTCCTGTTATCAGGATCAGCCAACCAGGGCCATGTGGTGCCATGGTCTGATTTTCAGTGGCGGTTTTATGGGTCTGTTGCTGGTGCAGTATCTGCCGCTATTAGCCGGCGGGACCCTGTTGGTTGCAACGCAACCCTTGCTGAGTATTGTCGCGATTCAGTTTGTGCCGGTTATGCTGTTGGTAGGGCTGATTTCCAGCTTCTGCTTGCATCGAACCGGTTCTGTGTATCTGGGTGCCTGTCTGAACGGTTTGCTCGTCACCTGGTATCTGGTGGCGGGTACAGCCACCCAATCTGTACCCTTTTGGCTTTAATGAGACGTTCGTGGACAGGTTTCGCGGGCTCGATTAGGATGGCGGCCGGTAACGCCCAACAATACGAGGGGCAAGGTAAATCTGGGGTGAGACTAAAGTGAGGGTCATTTGAGCGCTGTGACAAACGAGGCCCCATTGGCGGGTATTAAGGTACTGGACTTGAGCCGAGTTCTGGCGGGTCCTTGGGCGAGTCAGACCTTGGCAGACCTGGGCGCCGATGTGATCAAAATTGAACGTCCGGGTGTCGGTGATGACACCCGCAGTTGGGGTCCGCCTTGGCATACCGATGCCCAGGGCGATCAGCTGTCAGCCTACTTTATGGCAGCCAATCGTGGCAAACGCTCGGTTGCGATTGATATGGCAACCACCGAGGGACAGGCGCTGGTGCGGCAGTTGGCGCAGGGTGCCGATATTCTCATAGAAAACTTCAAGGTCGGTGATATGCAGCGTCGAGGTCTCGACTATGCGAGCTTGCAGGCTTTGAATCCACGATTGATTTATTGCTCGATTACGGGATTCGGGCAGACCGGCCCCTATAAAGAGCGTCCAGGTTATGACTTTATGATTCAGGGCATGAGCGGCCTGATGAGCATTACCGGCGAGCCTGATGACAAATCCAGCGATGGGCCGCAGAAGGTGGGTGTCGCAGTTGCCGATGTGCTCACGGGTCTGTATGCGACTATCGCGATATTGGCAGCGATACAAGAGCGTCACCACAGCGGTCTGGGGCAGAGTATCGACATGTCATTGTATGATGTGATGGCTGCCAGCCTGGCGAATCAGGCGGCTAATTATCTGGTGTCTGGTGTGGCTCCAGGGCGCTTGGGTAATGCCCATCCGAATGTGGTGCCATACCAGACATTTACGACGCTGGATGGTCATATCATCGTCGCCGTGGGCAATGACAGTCAATTTCGCAAGCTGTGTTCTGCGATTGGTAACCCACAGTTGGGTGAGAATCCGCTGTATATGAGCAACTCACTGCGAGTCCTGCATCGCGATGCGCTGGTGGTTGAGATTCAGGCTTGTATGACCGATAGAACACTGGATCAGTGGTTGACGATACTCGAAGCGGCAGGCGTGCCCTGCGGCCCGATCAATACCATTGATCGACTGTTCTCGGATCCTCAGATTATCGAGCGTGGCACGCAGATTGATATAGACGGCATGCCGTTAGTGGCGAATCCGATCAAGTATTCACGGTCAGAGATGGACTACCAGATTAAACCGCCAAAGCTCGGGGTCGACACGGATGCCGTGCTACAAACGACTTTGGCCCTGGACCAGGTGACGATTGACCAGTTGAGGGGCAAAGGCATTGTTGGTTGACTCGAAAGAACAAGTCATAGAGCTGCTGAAGCAGCAACAGGATGTCGGCTATATTGGTGAGCCAGTGAGCCAGTTGGCTCACGCGCTGCAGTGTGCCAGCTTTGCTGAACAGGAAGTTGCAGACGAATGCCTGATATTAGCGGCTTTGCTGCATGATATTGGTCATTTTTGCGATCCAAGGGCAGCCTCGATGATCGCAGATGGCATCGACTTTGGTGTGCGACATCATGAGTTTGTTGGTGCCGAGTATCTGCGCCTGACGGGTCTTGATGACACCATCGCGACCTTTGTTGAGCAACATGTCAATGCTAAGCGCTATCTGGTTGCGACTCGCCCGGCTTATGCCGCTAAATTGTCTGCTGCCAGTCAGCAGACTCTTGCCTTCCAAGGGGGACCAATGCCTGCTGCTGAGGTGCAGGCCTTTGAGCAAAAACCTGAGTTCAAAGATATTCTCAAGTTGCGAGCCTGGGATGAAGCGGCCAAAAGACCAGAGTTAAGCCCTGCGCCTTTGAGCCACTACAGTGCCATGATCAGACGCAATTTGAGCCAGCGGTTGTCGAGCGCGTCTTTGGCAAGTTTCGCCGCTGACGGCTATTTGCATCTCAAGGACTGGTTCAACGGGGCTGAGATACAAGCCTTAACGACTGAGATAGATCAACTGCAGTCTCTCCCGGACAGTCCAGGTCAGTGGATGAAGTATTACGAGCATACATCGCTGGGTAAACAATTGTGTCGCATTGAGAATTTTTTAGCCTACAGACCGCGACTCGATCGCCTTGCTCGCGGTAGAAGTACACTCGGCTTGATTCGAGAATTGATGGGGGAACCTGCCGTTCTATTCAAAGAAAAGCTCAATCTCAAGCTGGCGTCGGGTAATGGTTTTGCCGCCCACCAGGATGCGCCTGCCTTTACCTCATTTGACCAGCACTATCACATCACCATGATGTTGAGCATCGACGCCACCACGATTGAAAATGGCTGTCTGGAAGTGGCCGCTGGAGAGCATAAACGGGGTTTATTGACGATGAATCAGGATTTGACCCTGCATCAGACAGCGATTGACTCACTGGCTTGGCAGGCCATTGAGACTCGTCCCGGCGACCTGTTGCTGTTTGATTCCTATTTGCCCCATCGGTCTGCGGTCAACAAGACAGACCGAGCACGGCGCGCGCTCTATATTACATATAATCGGCAGGCTGAAGGCGGGGATGTTCGAGAGGCTTACTTCGCCGCCAAGCGAGAGGCCTTTCCACCAGAAATTGAACGTCAACCGGGTAAAGTGTACAGCGGCGGCGTATTTAATGTGGGCAACCCCGTCGATCAGTAGCAGCTGGCAAAGCGCGCATCATGAATTTGATATTAGATTGGCTTGTTATAACGAGGAAAAAATTATGGCAACCCATCAGGAATTAGGTGGTATATCTGATGAGGATCTAGTCAATCGCATGATTGCTACTCATGACGATCGGTTTGATGAAGCTTTCTGGGATTACTTTTCTGACCAGGTAGTGCCGCACCTGCCTTCTCATCCGAGCATGGTAGACGTTGGCTGCGGACCCGGGTTGCTGTTGCGTGATCTTCGTGATCGGATTGAAGGTGCCAGCCTGCGAGGATTTGATCTCACCCGGGCGATGATTGATTATGCAGAGCAAAAGGTGACTTACGCGGGGGTGCCGCCGCGGTACCAACAGCTGGATTTCAGTCAAGAGCCGGTGCCGATGGCAGACGGTTCTGTGGATATGCTTTCGATGGTTGCGGTCTTGCATGTGCTGAACGATCCGCTGGCGGCCTGTGCAGAAGTTTGCCGATTGCTGGCCGACGATGGCATCTTTTTGTTGCAGGACTGGATCAGAACACCCTTGCCTGAGTATCTCGATCGCATGGTGAACCCTGACCTGCCTGCAGCAAAACAACAGGAGATGCGCCGCGCCATGCTAAGGCTGTTTCCTGTACACAATAAGTTCAACGTTGATGACTGGCTTTGGGTGCTCAACAACAGTGGCTTAAGGGTGCTCGACCACAGGCAATTGCGCAGTCCCCACTTTCATACCTTTGTTTGCCAAAAGATCTGACACAAGGTTTGCCAAAATGTC
>JAYODE010000008.1:85187-90192 GCA_038106185.1 Gammaproteobacteria bacterium
TAAGCTTAGTTAACAGGTTTAAGTCAGTCCGTTAGGCGCTGGCGCGAGTCAGCTCGTCGAAGCTCTTGTGCTTGTCATCGCGCAAGGCGGAGACCACTGAGATCAAGACATTTTCAAACTCGGCACCGGTATCCAGGATTTCACTGTTCTCGGCGATCAGCATTTGAATCAGTTGCCCTTTGGTGAATTCACCGACCTTAAGACCGTGCCGATTGGCAAAGATGTACTTGTCCGCTGCAGCAATAACCGCGACCAGTTTGCACGGGGTCAGGGTGCCCTCCATGACGGGCAATTTCAGCCAGGCGTCAGTCCCTAAGGATTCGATAGCCGCTGTTGCCGCTAAAAATTTTTGTTGGGCTTTTTCTCGAAGTACCAGGGCGCGTTTATGCTTTAGCTTCGCACTTTCTTTGTGCTGCTGCATGGCAGCCGTGATCTCGTTCTTGCGCCGCTCGAGATACTCTCGAGTGACCAGTTTCTTGTCCTGCAAGGTGTCGACCCTGGACTCTTTCTGCTTTTGAACCTGTACGCCCTGAACCACGGTGATGAGATGCTGTTTGATGATGTCCCAGGTGCTGGACTTGGGGTTCAAGGGTTTGAGAATTCCGGCGCCGAGATTATGCGCAAACTCGACATAGTTCATGTGCATGACCTTGCGGCGGTTGTGATTGGTAAAGAGTAGCCGAGTGGTGCTCTGCCAGTTCAGAATGAGCTTGATTCGCGCGACCTTTTCCTCGGGTTCGTTTTTGTCGTCATGGAGATACCACTGGCCAGGCTGCAGGCCGCCAATGTCGGCGATTGTGGCGGCATCCAACTGGGTATGCGTCAAGTGCGAGGATTGCTCGACTTTAAGCAACTCAAAATCACAGGCGCTGGAGGGGTTACCAGCGCGAATCGCCGAGTGTTCCATGGCCAGATCTTCCAGACAGTCCTGGACCGCAGAAGTGTCAAACGTCATGTTCTTGCAGAAGGATTTGATGTGCCCTGGCAGGCTGTCCATGACTGATATCTGGCGAGCAGTATCGGACTGAACCTGAATGGACCAGACGAGCAATTGAGTCAATTTAGAGACCTTTTGCCAGTCCAATGAATCTTCACCGCAAGTACTCAAGACCTGTTGAAGGAACTCATACCAGGAGCCTTGAAGGACAAAAATCATAAACAGCGGCAAGTTTTTATTAACCATTTGCTGGTTGAGCAATTCAGCCGCGTAGAATTTGGCTTTTTGTCGACTCAGGATCTCCATCTCGACATCCAGCAGGCGAGCCTCCATTTTTTTAAAAATGGGTTTGTCCTTAGCAAACAGAAGGTCTAATTCTGTCTGGCATTGCTCCAGTGACATTCTGCTGGTCACCATCGCTCGGACCATCAGTTCGATCTTGTCCATGAACTGTTCGCCCAGAACGCCAAGATCCTCACTCCAGCCAAGACCCTCATTAATCAGCGAGTTCATCAGATTGAGCACAGGTTGTGGCGTGAGAATCGACTTGACACCTTGGCGCAGCGCCAGAACCGCAATATAAGGGGCTAGGTTACGAATGAAGGCTTCAATTTTAAAATCCAGATCTGTCTGTCGCAGCATTTCGGTGACGCAGTCATCGACATACGCCAGGGTGGCTCGATCTTCCTGACTCAGGATGGCATTGCGATGATATTTTTCAAATTGTACCAGGATCGGATCCACATGTTCCTGTGTCGAAAGCGCGGGTAGCTTTTCCAGCAACTCAACGAGTGCTGAACGGGGCAGTGGCTCGCACGTCGGTTTATGGGGAGCATAAAACCCCAGGAGAGCCGAGGAAATTTTCTCAGGCGATAATCGTTGGGCCAGGTCTTGCATGATGACAGGCTGCTCAAAAAAGGAAAGCGCGACGAAAGTATGGTCTCGTTTTGCGAACCCCGTCACAAGCTGGCACATCATTAACGGTCAGAATGCTCTGACCGATGGTTTAATTGACCAAGGGATAAGTGGAATTGACCAATAAGTTCTCTTGAGTCTGTTTCTTTAGCCTGACTCTTTATCGTCAGAAGAGGCGGAATACGCGTGAATTTACCGAGTGCAATCAAATCTACGGCGTCTGGCATGTGTCTTGCTTTTAAATCTGGGTGACCTGGTGAAGTTCAACCAGTAGATTTCTCCATCAAACGTTCGAACTAATGGGTTGAGTCAACGTCGAAGGGGTAGTCAGAAAATTCTCCTGGCTCAAGGGCGCAAGTGGGAACAGATCACTGCAAATGACGATGGTAAATGACGATTGTAAATGACGACTGCAAATCACGACTGTTTATTACGAGCTGTTGATTACGAGCTTAAATTGCCAAATTGTCGAACCTAAACTGACGAACTTAAATTGACGAACTTAAATTGACGAACTTAAATTGACGAACTTAAATTGGCAAAACTAAAAATGACCCATCATGGCGAGACCAATCCTCCGTTGACACGACCCGTTAAGGTCGTGTATCTCGTATTGGCGCTGGTTTGTGGCGTGATTGGTTTGGCCGGCCTGTTATTACCGGTGATTCCAGGCCTTCTGTTTCTGGTGGCTGCGCTCTATCTGGTGGGCAAGGTATCTGTCCGGGTTAAAGCCTGGAGTGAGGCCCGCCCGATGCTGAGAGGCCTGCATGCACGGATTCATCGCATGGAGCAGGTCAGTGTTGGCGATCGCCTGAAGGTGTTGGGATTAACCATGGCCGATCTGACCGTGCGTGCTATTGATACGGCTCTGCGCCTGACACGTTCTCTGCTCAGACGCATGCTTGACCGTTTTCGATAACAGTTTTTGAGCACGGCTCTCAAAAAAAGCATCAACTTTGGTATCCTCAGTCTAGAGGGAGGGCCTCGCCGGTTCTGCCAAGCGCCGCAAGTTTTCACTGTGGTCGGCCCGATTGATCTGGTACAAGCTCAGAGAAGCCAGCGCGAAAAAATAGAAAATGAGTAAAACGGGAATATATAAGTAAGCAAGTTCAAACAAGGTGTTCTGGGGTATTTCACCCGGTTTGGCCTGAGTCGGAAACTGAATGTAAGCGAGTATCTGACCCGCGACCACAACCCCTAGGCCATTGACGGCTTTCTGTGCAAAGCTGTTTGCCGCAAAAAAAATGCCCTCGGAGCGCCGCCCGGTTCGAAGTTCACTGTCCTCGACCACGTCCGCGATCATGGCTGCTATCAATGAAGCCGAGACAATAATCAAGGTGACCTCAACGGCGTTAAAAACTACCAGAGTCCAAAATAGCAGATCAGTGCCATTGTCAGGAAACCAGCCCAGGATCCGCAAAATAAACGGCATGGGTGCCATCGCAAATGCCAGTCCGGTGATGATCATGGCGCCATGTTTTTTACCCAATAGACGAGAAATTCTGGGTGCGATCATCAGGGCTAAAAATGCGGAAAGGAAATAGGGTAGATTCATATAACCTATTTCAGTACTGGTGAACTCCCAAAAATGCCGTGAAAAGTAGATGCTCAGTGAGGTTGATACGCCAGCAGCAACGGCGCTGAGTAAGGCAGTGATAAAGAGGGCAAAAAAGGAGCGATTAGACAGGGTTTCCTTAAGCTCGCTGGACGTGCGTTGAAAGCTGAATTTTTGCTTTGGTGGTGGCATACGGAGATTAGGGATGTGTTTGTGGGTACCAATCGCCGACACGTAAATCGACAGAAAAATAATGCAAGACGCTGCCAACCCATAGTTTTGCCAACCGGCGACATATTCCAGGCCGCCCTTATCCTCCGGCAGGAAAACCAGATAGTTCAGAATAGCCATGGTCAGGCCACCCCACCAGGCGAAGAAGTAACGAAAACTCATCATCTCTGTGCGTTCGTCATAGTCGTCTGTCAGTTCGGCGACAAGGGCTGTGGCTGGAATCTCATAAAAGGTAATCAGAGTGCGAATCAACACCGCAATGCAGACGAAATACAGAAACAGCGCTTCCTCGTCCCAGGCTGGTGGCGACCAGAGGAAGTAATAGGCGACCGCGACCGGTAATCCAGCGGCGTACATCAAGGGGTGGCGTCGACCCCACGGCGAATGAAAGTTGTCAGAGATGTAGCCGACCAATGGATCTGACACGGCATCAAAGATGAGTGCGATCAGAATGCCGATAGACACCAGGTCAGCACGCAGGCCAATGACCTGGCTGTAATAGAACAGCAGCAAGTAGTTAAATCCATTACTCTTGGCGCCATTGGCGACAGCGCCAAAGCCGTAATAAAGTTTAGTGGAAAAATCTACTTGTCTTGTTGTGGTATTGGATGACATGTGGCCGGCGCAACCTGAGCGAATTGACAAAGAGACGCAATCTAGCACGCCTCAGTGACAATTGCATCGGCGTCAAAAGCGCGTAGCCGGCCTGTCAGCCAGGGCGATGACAGGCTTCCCGTTCAGCCATCTTGATGTAGGGCCGCCCTAACTCTTCGAACTAGAGTGCATCCAGATATTCAACCTGCGGACGACCTGCCAGACAAGGTCCCATTTTTGCACCAATGGACTTGAAGTGAGCAGAAGCACCGTGGGCGTCGAGCGCCGCCTGGTCGGCATATTGCTCAAGCACTATGTATTGATTCTCATCGGTTCTGGACTTGTGCAGCGCGTAGAAATTGTTCCCGGGTTCGCTGCTGGCGACCGCCGCTTGAAGCTCTGCAAATATGCTTTCGAACTCGCTATTTTTACCCGGCTGGATTGATAGTCTGGCAATGACACCTATGGCCATGGTTTTCCCCTGATTGGTTGGTTCGTTGGTTGGTTCGTTGGTTGGTTGGTAGTTTAAGCGTTGGTTAAAGGCGCAAAGCCCCTGCTTTGTTTTTCATGGGTCATTGTTCAGTGAGCTGCCGGTGGAGTCAACCTAAATGGCTGGTCTTCTTCGCCGGTCACGGCTTATCATGGAACGCACGGTGGAATCCGCGGTGGAATCAATGTCGCGGACCTGCGCGGAGCAGGAAGTGTCAGCTGACTGAATCCAGCAGAGCAAGTCTGAAGATTAGGCTGAGAGTAGCAGTGAGCGTGTGACTGAG
>JAYODE010000008.1:90292-98547 GCA_038106185.1 Gammaproteobacteria bacterium
CCAGCAGAGCAAGTCTGAAGATTAGGCTGAGAGTAGCAGTGAGCGTGTGACTGAGAGTGTGATTAAGAGTGTGACTAAGCGTGTGACTGAGAGCATGACTGAGTGAGGTAGCGCCAACATGAATTTTCCTGAGCCCCGGTTGATCCCGGTGAATGGTATAGAACTGGCTGTCTATGAGGCAGGGCAAGGCGGTATGCCGATTGTTCTGGCGCACGGTTGGCCGGAACTGGCCTATAGCTGGCGCTATCAAATCCCGGAACTGGTGCGACAAGGTTACCATGTGATAGTCCCTGATCAACGGGGCTATGGTTTATCCAGTAAGCCGACTCGAGTGGAAGACTATGATATCCATCACCTGACCGGCGATCACGTGGCGCTGTTAGATGCGCTCAATATCGATAAGGCCATCTACGTCGGCCATGACTGGGGTGCAATTGTCGTCTGGTATCAGGCGCTTTTACATCCAGAAAGGGTGCTGGGCGTGGCGAATCTTTCGGTGCCCTTCTGGCCGCGGGAACCGGCGGACCCGATCGCCTTCTGGGAAAAAATGCTCGGTCCTGATTTCTATATTGTCCATTTTAATCGTCAGCCTGGCGTCGCGGCGGCAGCCTTTGACCGTCATCCAGAACAGTTTCTGCGAAATATGTATCGAACCAAGCAGTGGTTGAATTCATCGCCAAGCGCGGGTGAGCCAAATGGCCAGACCATTATTCAGCTTGCAGATACGGTCATAGAGAGTGGCGAACCTCTGCTGAATGATGCCGACTTTAAGGTGTTTCTCTCAGCCTTCAAGGCGGGCGGGTTCACGGCGCCCTGTCAGTGGTATCGGAACTTTACCCGCAACTGGGCAACCACTGAGCAGGTAGAGCAGCGTATCAGGCAGCCGGCCCTGATGATCTATGGTGAGTACGATATGGTGCGCAAAGCCGATATGACAGCTTATGTCGCCGATCTAGAAGTGCATACCTTGCCGTGTGGTCACTGGATCCAGCAGGAACTGCCGCAGGAGACTAATCGTCTTCTGCTGGACTGGTTGGAAAGACGTATGCGGCCGTTTTTCTAACGGGAGTCGATCCAGCGAGTCGAAGGGGCTCCAGCAATGATTCCAGGCCGTTGATCTTGATCTCAAGAGTGAGCTGCATCAGGTCCCCCAGTTGGCCTGCAGGAAAGCCTCGATCGACAAACCACAACAGATAAGCTTCGGGCAAGTCGAGCAACAACTGGCCTTGATACTTGCCAAAGGGCATGGACGAACGTGCAATTTTTACCAAATCGTCTTTTTCAAACATGTACAATAGTAACCTTTCTACAGCGAGCCGAGTCTAAAAACTTACCATGCCAAAAGCCAGTGAACTCAAACGGGGCGATGTCATCGATATTGATGGTGTTCCCCATATCGTCAAACAATTCGAGGCCAAAAGTCCTTCTTCGCGGGGCGCTGCAACCCTGTATAAAGTTCGACTGAACAACTTGATTACTGGACAAAAACGCGATGAGTCTTACAAGGGTGACATCCTGCTGACACAAGCAGACTGCCAGCGAGTCACAGTGCAGTTTTCCTATATCGATAGCGGCACCTACATTTTCATGAACAGCGAAGACTATTCGCAACATGGACTCAACAAGGATGCGCTGGAAGGGCAGCTGGAGTATCTGATCGACGGACTTGATGGCATCACGGCATTGCTGGTTCAGGATCAGATAGTCGCGATCGACCTGCCGCAGTCAGTCATTATGACCATTGCGGAAACCTCGCCACCCATTAAGGGTGGCTCTGCCAGCGCTCGCACCAAGCCAGCGATCATGACAACCGGGCTGGTGGTGCAGGTACCAGATTATATGGAGCAAGGAGAAACCATCAAGATCAATACGACCAATGCCAAATTCATGTCCCGAGCCTAGGGCAATGGCATGATCAGGGTCCAGGACATTGCGGAAAGTGAGATAGAGTGCAGCGCGATTCGAGCCTCAGGGCCTGGCGGTCAGAACGTTAATAAAGTGTCGACGGCGATCCATCTGCGCTTTGACATAGTGCATTCAAGCCTGCCAGAGTCCATTAAAACGGGACTGCTTGCCCTTCATGATCGGCGGATTTCTGCGGAGGGTGTTCTGGTCATTAAGGCTCAGCGCACTCGCAGTCAGGACAAGAATCGGCAGGAAGCGCTGGCGCGGCTGGATGAACTGCTGGCTAAGGCGCAGTACCGGCAGAAGCAGCGTCGGCCCAGCAAACCCACTCGATCTTCTGTTCGCAAACGTCTGGACAGTAAGGCGCAGCATGGCAAAAAGAAAACCGAGCGCAAACGAATTCTTGAAGATTAGGCTGCGATTTCGCCGCTCAGCTGTATCTCGCTTCTGTGACTCTGTCTCGATCGCCAGCCTCGACTCGGCGAAGGGAAGCTTCGAGGTCAGCGAGATAAGTCGCCGTGACGCTCAAATGAAACGGTGAGAGCATCAGGTGGAGCGCTTTGGGTGCAGTCGTCAGGCTGGTGAACCAACCACGTTTATACATTTGTTTATAAATCGCGAAAACATCCTCTTTGGGATGGCTCAGCGCCACAATACCCAGCTGGGGTTTGCCGAGAACCTCAAATCCCAGTGCGCGAGCGCCTTGTTCTATCTGGGCACGGGCGTCGGTGACCTGCTGCTGTTTGGCTCTATAACCTGCGACGCCCAGATAGTTCATGACGGCCCAGGCGGCAGAAATGGCACCGCCCGGGCGTGTACCTGCCAGTGTTGGGGTTATCATTCGACCACCAGGCCAGTCATCACAGTCAAACTGCATAAAAGCTTTTAGCGCAGTGTCACTGAACAAAACCGTCGAAGCGCCCTTGGCACAGTAGCCATACTTGTGCAGATCAGCTGACATGGATTTAACGCCTTCAACAGCAAAGTCAAAGGCCGGAATATCAACGCCGTTCATGCGAACGAAGGGTGCTATATAGCCACCCACGCAGGCGTCCACATGCAGCCAGATGTCGTGACGACAGGCAATCTCACCTAACTGTTCAATAGGGTCTATCAATCCATAGGGAAAGCT
Organism: Gammaproteobacteria bacterium; assembly: GCA_038106185.1. GTDB lineage: Bacteria > Pseudomonadota > Gammaproteobacteria > Pseudomonadales > Azotimanducaceae > UBA4582. The sequence continues at coordinate 93,330 of JAYODE010000008.1, forward strand.
GGGCGCAGAACCCACCAGCATGATGGTATTGCAGTCCAGTGCCTGTTCCATGGCATCGCAGTCTGCCAAGAGATCGGCTGCGCAGGGGATGCGCCGAATCTCAAGATCCATCAACTGTGCCGCCTTGTCAAATGCCGGGTGGGCAGACCAGGGCATGACCAAATTCAGTGGGCCGGTTGTCGTTCGATTGGCGCGGGCGAAATCTCGAGCAGTTTTTACAGCCATGGTGATGGAATCAGTGCCACCGGATGTGATGTTGCCGCCAGCCAGGCTCGAGCCGTGCAGTAGCGAAAGTCCCATGCCAACGACCTCGTCTTCCATCTGTTTCAGAGAGGGAAATGCCGCAGGGCCGAGACCGTTTTCTGACATATAGAGGTTGTAGGCTTCTTTTTGCACTTGAGCGACATCTTCACCGGCATTGAAGACGTAAACGGCGGTCTTGCCTTCTCGCCACTTGGCATCAGCTGCGCCTCGGGCGCGCATCTCATCCTGCAGTTCAGTCCAGATGCGACCCTCGACGGGCATGGCTTTTAGCATATTGAGACTCCATTGGCTTGACTGTCGACCTTATCATACTTAATTGAGCTGAGTGTGTGGCATTGAGCTGAGTGTGTGGCCTGCTATGAGTGTGCTATCTTAGCTGAGAGTTGCGCAATAGCTTGCCTTGATGCCGCCGTTGAAAGCAAGTGCCGACAGCCGCTATCCACAGCCGCTATCCACAGTCGCTATCGAGAGCCAGTGCTGAGAGCGAAAAGGAAGCGCTGCTAACAACAGCCGTCTGTCGACCGTTGAGTGCGAAGCGTGTAACTGAAGCGCGTAACTGAAGCGCGAAACTTACGAGCGTAACTAAAGCGCGAAACTGAAGAGCTGAGCCCATGCTGCACCCAGATTCCCTTGCTGCCAACTTGTCGCCGTTGCCACGCCAACCGGCCTCAACCCCCTGGCCGACACAACGCTGGCCGAAAAAAACGCCCAACGTCGCGAATGCCGATCAGTTGCAGCAGTACTGTGATGAAATCTTTCACCTGAAGCCATCCCAAGGCGTGACCTATGCCCTGCAAATCGTCAGCAAAGGCGAGTTGGTGGTAGATCGCTATGACGCCGGCGCCAGTCCTGCCTACTTGCAATACTCCTGGTCGATGGCCAAGAGTGTGACTCAGGCGCTGGTGGGTATCTTGGTCAAGCAAGGTCGCGTGGATATCTACGCGCCAGCCCCCGTGGCTGAGTGGCGAAAGGATGCTCGCCGTGAGATTACGCTGGATCAACTGCTGCGTATGTCCAGCGGTCTGGCGTTCCAGGAAGACTATGTCGACAGTGGCTCAGATGTCATCTCGATGCTGCAATTCGATGGCCGGCACGATGTGGGTGCCTTTGCCGCCAGTAAGCCATTAATTCACGCGCCGGGCAGTTACTGGTCCTACTCCTCGGGAACGACCAATATTATTTGTCGTATTCTCAAGCAGGTTATCGGCAATGGTGCTTCGGGTATGTTGCGATTCATGAATGATGAGCTGTTTGAACCGCTGGGTATTCGCAGTGCAACGCCGAAATTCGACACTTCTGGGACCTTTATAGGTTCCTCCTACCTGCTCGCGACGCCGCAGGATTTTGCACGCTTTGGTCTGCTGTATTTACGTGGTGGTGTTTGGGACGGACGGCAAATTCTGCCTGCCGGTTGGGTTGACTATGCGCGCTCACCCACTCACCAAAGCGACCTGGAAGCCTACGGCGCTCACTGGTGGCTGAAAGCGGATCAACCGGCATGGTTTTACGCGGGTGGATATGATGGGCAGCGGATCCTGTGTGTTCCTGAGAAGGATCTCCTCATCGTTCGCTGTGGCAGAACACCCATCGCAGAGATCGACTATGTGTGGCAGCGGCTTGACGCCATTGTCGAGCTGTTTTAGCCGGCCACCTATCGCAAATCTTCTCGAGCCGCTCTGGCGAGAGGGCTCTTAGGCGAGAGGGCTCTTAATAGACAGCGCGAAAGAAGTCTCCCGCCAAGAGTCTGTGCCTGAAACTATTGGCCCAGGAAATTGCCGGCGCGCTTTTCTGCCACGGACTTAACGCCTTCGCGATGATCACTCGTCCGTTGCAACCAATATTGCTCTCGACTCTCTATGTCAGTAATGGCCTTGACGGCATCAGCGAGGCCGGGACGTAGTTGTTCACGAACAGAGATCAGGGCCAGGGGTGCGTTCTCGGCAATTTCCTGCGCCAGTTCAATCGCCACCTCGCGAACGCGATCGTTGTCAGTGAAGATGTCCGCCAGTCCCCAGTCAAAGGCAGTCTGGCCGTCAATTCGTCGCCCGGTCATGAATAGCAGGTTGGCTTTCTGCACGCCGATAATCCGCGGCAGCGTATGGGTCAGGCCGAAGCCAGGGGTAAATCCCAGTTTGACGAAGTTGGCCGTCATTCGCGTATTTGGGCAAGCGACTCTGAAGTCAGCCATTACCGCCAGGCCAAAACCTCCACCCACAGCAGCACCCTGAACAGCGGCGATGACCGGCTTTTTGCAACGAAATAATCGGACTGCCTCGCCATACAGAGGATTGGTCTCTCCCTCTGAGTGACTGGAAACAGAGTCTTTGCGAGCACCAGAAGTGAAGTTCGCGCCAGCACAGAAATGTTTGCCCTCGGAACACAAAACGATCGCTCGACAATCAGGATTCTTGTCCAGATCCTCAAAGCAGTCAGCCAGATCCCGGATCAAGTCCTGATCAAAGAAGTTGTTGGGGCCACGCTGAATTTCGCAAATCGCCACGAATCCACCGGGCAGGCTCACATTAACGTCACCATATTGTTGCTTCATCATCGTCTTCCTGTTTGTTCACTAGGGGTCAAAGTGGTTGAAGACTGAAGGCACACGGCGAGTGTAAAATGCAGCTAAAACTGGCTGTGTGCCTGATCTTCCTTCAGGCCAGGACTAGAATTCTCTAGGTGTCGGCTGAGGACCTTTGGGCCACTTATCAAATTGGGACATGACTGCCTTGCCGAGTTCTTCAACGTCCCAGGGGCCTTCCTTATTGTCCTTACTGGCCAGGCTATGAGCTTGCCATGACAGTAGCGTGACATTATTGCCCTGCGCCAGAAAGGTTCGTCCAGTCACCCCTTTGGCATCGTCAGATCCCAACCAGGCGACGATAGGAGACACCTTATCTGGCGATAGTAATTCCTCCATACCCTGGCCCTGTGGAAAAATGTCCTCGGTGAGCCGAGACCAGGCCGCGGGTGCCAGGATATTCACGCGAATGCCATACTTCAGCCCTTCCTGGAACAGGCAGCGGGCAAAACCGGCGATGCCGGCCTTGGCGGCACCGTAATTGGTCTGGCCAAAGTTGCCAATCAGCCCTGAGGTAGAGCTAGTCACCACAATGCTGCCGCCATGTCCCTGCTCAATCATCTGGTCATAGGCTGCCTTGACGGTCAGATAGGTGCCGCGCAGATGGACATCGATAACGATATCCCACATTTCATTGGTCATGTTTTTGAAGGACTTGTCACGCAGGATGCCGGCGTTGGCAATCAAAAAGTCGATTTTGCCGAATTCGTCAACGGCTCTCTGAATCATGGCTTTGGCGTCGGCTTCTTTGGCCACATTACCATAGTCGGCGACAGCCTTGCCGCCAGCGGCTCGAATCTTATTGACAACCTGATCCGCCATGTTGGCGCTGGCACCGCTGCCATCTCGCGCACCACCCAAGTCATTCACAACGACACTGGCACCTTCTTTGGCGAGGAGCAGAGCGTGGGTTTCTCCCAGGCCGCCGCCAGCACCTGTCACCACCACGACTTTTCCGTCTAGCATTCCCATAGTTGTTCTCCATTTGTTCTTGGTTAAACCGGTCAGCGGTGCAGCCCCGAGGGCGCCCGCAGAAAGGCCAAAGTAAATCATATTGGTTCAAATTATACAAAACTCACGTGTGCTCCTCGTGGAGCAACGTGGCGGCCAAAGGGCTGGCGATAATGACAGAGTGCGCTGGCGAGATATTCTTGGTGAAGGCGCCGCTGACTTTACGAGAACTGGTAACAGCCCCCTTGTTGCGCCCAGGCGCGAAAGCCAGCCTGTAAAGCCTGTTCCTCGTAGTTGCGCCAGTTGTCGCCATAGTGCATGAGTATGATTTTTGCCTTGATAGCAGCCGGCAGTGTCATAAGCTCTGGCAGAGAAGCGTGTATGCCGCCGGTAAAGAGTTGGCAGTCATGAAAGATGACCTCGAAGTCATAGCGCGCATCAAGACTGCAGATGAGATCCGGGTCGAAGCGGGTATCGGAGGTGAACAGGATGCGTTGATCTATGATCACTCCGCAGCTCCAGAATGCGTCTTGCCAGGACTTGGCGCTGTCAGGGTAATGCATGGTTCTGGGCATTCTCAGGTTGATGCTGCCCAGATTGGCCTCCCAGGTTTCTCGAGGATGGTCAGCGAGAAGCGTTGGCCGAATGCAATGCCACAGGTCCGTGAATGTCAGTGGCGTAGCTTCCGACATCTCGGACCCGACTCTCAAGGATTGCTCCCAAAGTATGGCATGGTAGGTCTCGTTGATGATCAGTGTGGGTTTTTGTCGGTTCACGTAGCGGCCCGCCAACTGAACCTCCTCAAGCCCGCCGATATGATCGGCGTGACTATGGGTGATCAAAAAATTTTTGATCTGAGAGATCGGCAGCTTGTAGTGATGTAACGTCTGAGAGCAACGAGTGCCGCAGTCAACAAGCAGGTGGTCATCGCCCTTGACGAGCAAGATATTGTTCTGGTCCAGAGACCTTGAGAAAGCAGAGCCTGTACCGAGAAAGGTGAGCGACAGTTCACCCGAATTGGTCAGCGCTGCGCTCAGGTCCTCAATTTGTGTTATCTTCATGGTCGACGCCAGCTACAAAAATGGACACATTAGAAGTCAAGTTGCAAGGATTCAACGTTTAAATTATGCGGGATCAAAGCCACTAAAAATGTGAAGATCGTCACCCTTAACCGTTGGTACAGGGCTTAAATAGCATGTAACAAATAGCACTGAGCAAATAGCACTGAGCAAATAGCACTGAGCAAATAGCACTTAATAAATAGCCCTTAATAAATAGCACTTACAGTGGCGCCGAGCGCGGTTGAATCAGTCTAGGCCAACTCGGCTGATAGCGCCATAACTGTTCTGTCTCGAGGAGTCCGGGGCGAAGGGGCTATTTAGTCTCCGCATTTAGTGGCGTTCCGTGTCAGAATGCTCGCTCAGA
>JAYODE010000043.1:0-3721 GCA_038106185.1 Gammaproteobacteria bacterium
CTGCCGCAGCTGGTTCAGACTTTTTTACAGGGTTCATCGCCTCCGGCACGACATCTGTACTGCGCTGAACATTCGGTACAAAAGACAACATGCGCAACATGACCATTTCAAAGCCAGTTCTGGGGTCGGGCGCCAAGGACAGGTCACGCTGACCGATCAAACCAATTTGATAGTAGAGCTGAACATCTTCACGGCCGAGACTTTGGGCAAGCCTTAACACGGTTTCTCGATCCCCCTGACTGTTGTCCAGTCCCTCGGCTATCGTCTGAGCAACAGCAACCCGATGAAGCAAACTGAGAATATCTGCCAACAGACCGGCATAATCAGGAGCATACTCACTCATGCGCGCTATTTGCGCCAACAGGGCAGCGCCATCGGCCGCTATCAAGGCGTCGATAATCTTCAAAATTTCAATCTGATCCTGCGCGCCCAGCATGGCCTTGACGGCCGCATCCGTAATTTGATTGTTGCCGAAAGAAATTGCCTGGTCAGCCAGGCTTAGCGCATCACGCATACTGCCATCTGCCGCCCGACCCAGCTGCCACAGGGCTGTGGGCTCATAGACCACCTGCTCCTTGTCCAGCACTGAGGTCAGGTAATTCACGACCCTTTCAGGCGCGAGATTCTTCAGGTTGAACTGCAGACACCGAGACAACACTGTCACGGGTAACTTTTTGGGATCCGTGGTGGCAAGCAGAAATTTGACATGTTCCGGCGGCTCTTCCAGCGTCTTCAGCAGCGCATTGAAGCTGCTGGTTGAGAACATATGAACCTCGTCTATCAGATACACCTTGAACCGGCTGCGGGTCGGCATGTACTGAACGTTATCCAGCAGTTCACGGGTACTGTCGACACCGGTGCGCGACGCAGCATCTACCTCAATCAGATCCACACTTCGACCCTGGGCAATTTCCAGGCAGCTACCACATTCACCACAAGGCGTCGAAGTCACTCCGCGATCACAATTGAGGCATTTAGCAAAGATTCGAGCGATGGTCGTCTTGCCTGTGCCGCGAGTACCCGTAAACAGGTAAGCATGGTGCAAGCGATTCTGTTCAAGCGCATTCACCAGCGCTCGACGAACATGCTCCTGGCCTTCGAGTTCCTCGAAATTGGCTGGTCGATATTTTCTAGCAAGAACCTGGTAACTCATGGCGATAGGGGTCGCTGCTGGATCAAAGGCAAATTGTACGGGGTATTGGCAGATGATTCACCACAATTGCCCGGGTTTGTTACAATCGCTACCGAGCACTGGGCCCTCAGCCTGGTCAAAGCCCCCCAAGGGCACAACAGGTTGCTCAGCCGGCGCCACCAAAAGGCGTTATTCTTCATCGATTTTTAATAATCTAGGTCACCTCATGCACAATATGATCTGTATTGGCCACCGCGGCGCCAGCGGCTACGCACCCGAAAACACGCTGGAAGCCTTTGAGCTGGCCATTAGTATGCATTGTCCCTGGGTTGAGCTGGATGTTTACGCAGTAGAAGACGAGCTCCTGGTGATTCACGACGATACTCTGGAGCGCACCACCAATGGTCGCGGTCGAGTGATGCAAACCCCGTTGGCGGCACTCAGAAGTCTGGACGCTGGCAAGGGTCAGCAGATTCCGACCCTGAGCGAAGTCATTGAACTGATCGATCATCGAGCCGGCATTAATATTGAACTCAAGGGTGAGCATACGGCGCTGCCCGTCAACCGCCTTCTCGCCGACTACAGAGAACGCGGTTGGCATGCTGACGAATTCATCTTGTCCTCATTCGACCACCGAGAACTCGAGCGGGCCGATCCCGCTTACAGACGTGGCGTACTGTTTGGTCGAGCGTCAAAAGATTATTTCAAGCAGACCACTGCTCTTGATGCCTATTCACTGAATCTGTCACTGCGACTGGTACAACCGGCGCTGGTGGAAGAAGCCCATCGTCGAGGCTTGAAAGTCTTTGTCTACACAGTCAACGAAGTCGAAGATATTGAGCGGATGCGCACAATGGGCGTCGACGGTATTTTCTGTAATTATCCCGATCGCGTTAGTTAAATCCGCCTTAAGGATTTTCTCGCCAATGTCAGCGCCTCAGAATCTTATCGTCAAACCCGCGGCAGTCTTTGAGCAGCCCGCCTTGGCGATGCTGCTGCAGCTTTATCTTCGAGAGTTCGCGGCCTTTACAAAAATCGACACAGATGCTGAGGGGCACTATCGATATCCCTATCTGGCACACTACTGGCGAGACCCGGCGCGCTTTCCATTCCTGCTTCGCCATCGCGATAACATCGCAGGCTTCGCCCTGGTAAGACAGGAGACTGATCCCGCGGACGGCTTTCAACAGATGGATATGGCCGAGTTTTTCATTCTTCCCGAACAACGCCGCCAAAGACTCGGCGAGCGAGCGGCCCAGTCAATATTCGCCTTGTTTCCAGGCCCCTGGCAGGTTCGAGTACTGCTCGCGAACAAACCAGCAGAGCCCTTTTGGCGCCACTGCATTGCGGCGACGACTGATGGCCAGTTCGAGGAACATTGCGATGCCTCGAGTCGCATCTTTCGATTCCAGTTCCTGAGTGAACGCTGAGCCGCTGCAAAATGAAAAGTACCGGGACATGGCTTAATCACGACGATGCCAAGGGGTTGAAGCAAGGTAATAGCCAGCTGGTAGTGGGCCGACATGACCAAACTTCGCACATTTGACGCTTAAAGCGCATCTCCAGCCAGCTTTTGAAGCTCTCGTTGCAACTCGAACCGGGATGAGGTGACATGGGATTCAATAGCGCGGACTCGGGACTCAAGATACGCGAATTTAGCCTTGGCGAGGCCAAGTATCTGCGCATTGCTGCGTTGGCCCAGCCCATTTGGCCCTTGGCGAGCACGTGAGGCGCTAGCATAGACCTGGGACTCCCCCGAATCCTTAACCCCTCTGCGGGCCTTCGTCGTGGCCTGATCCGCCTCATTGAAGCTCGCCATCGCTTCACCCGTGGTGAAAACCTCATCAGCCTGATCCAGACCCTCGGACTCAAACCGGTCCACGACCTCTTTGTAGTAGGGTTTGTCGTCCATTAAAAAATACAGAATAAAATACACCAGTACCGCAACGGTGGGGACAAAGATCAAGCCCAACAGGGCAAAAAGTCGAACCTGCCAGACCTTGACCTCCAGATAGGTTGCCATGCCCGCACACACGCCACAGATTTTGCCGCGAGTCTTGTCTCGATACAGTGCCTTGTCGGCAAACAAGCGTCGCAATAAAGACTGGCGTCGATAGCGCGCGTATTGTCGCCGGGCCCTGCGGGATCGAGCCTGACGGGCGCTGCCCGACTGTTGATAGCTACCATCATGCCATTCTCTTTGACTGCTTCGTGAAGCTGAATCAGCCTGATCTTGGCCAATATCGCTCATCCCGTCCTGGGCGCTTCGGGAACCTGCGGAAGCTCTTGCTCTTTGAGCCAGACGCGCGGCTCGCTCGGCGGCTTCTTTTGCGCTTTGGGCCCTGCGTTGCGCGCTGCTTGCCGCTCGCTCAGCCAACCTTTTTGCGCGTCGAGCCGCAATCTGCGCATCGCGTAACTCCCTGTCAGCACTACTCACGGTCGTCACCCCTTAGTTGGTTTGTGATCCCTTCCAATCTCTCTACTTCTTTCTTCATCATACTCATTCGGCATCTAAACTTTGGCATCCAGACTTAGGTGTTCAGGCTTAGGTACTTAGACTTAGGTACTTAGACTTCAGCGACTTCAGCG
>JAYODE010000043.1:3821-16063 GCA_038106185.1 Gammaproteobacteria bacterium
GACTTCAGCGACTTCAGCGTTCAGGTATTCGGCAAACGCTGAGTCAGCATTTAAATTGACGGGCACTTTTTTCTGCAACCCTCTTGACGCCACTATGAGTGCTGGCTCTGCTTATCGCGCCAACCCGGCGTCTCAACGTCAAGTATCGCTTCCAACGTTTCAATTCTCGCCGCCATTTTATTCGCGACATCGATCATGTCCTCCAGCTCGGCTCGCTCGCCAGCCGACAAACCTTCTACGCTGCGCGCCTTTGAACGATAGTGGACGACAATCCAGATAGGCGCCACCACCACCATGAAGACCACCACTGGAACAAAAAATGCTACGACTATACCGTCCATGTCATCACCTCAGTTTCGACCCGAATTATTCGCCGCCAGACTGCTTGACGGTCACTTCTGCCGACATCTTTTGTTTCAGCCTGATCAACTCAGCATCGACCCTTTCATCAGTTTCCAGATCAGCGATCTCGTCAGCAAGACTCCTTTGGCCCAGATCATAGGCCTCGACTTCGCCCTCCAGGTCATCAATGCGCCGCTCATAACGCTCGAATCGCCCCATGGCTTCCTCAACATTGACACCATGGATTTGACGCTTGACACCCATTCTTGACTGAGCCGTCTTGCCCCGCATGATCAAGGCTTTCTGGCGCGCCTTGGCGTCGGTCAACTTCTGTTGCAGCTGACCAATATCATCAGACAATTTTTGCAGATTGCGTTCAATCTGTTCCAGGTCGACATCAACGCCCTGCATCGCTGCCGAAGCTTCATTACGCGCCTTGAGGGCCGCGCGCGCCAGGTCTTCACGATCCTTGGCCAAGGCGATTTCCGCCTTTCGCTCCCATTCGTCAGCCTCGTGACTGTAACGCTCGGCACGTCGTGCCAGTTCTTTCTTATCGGCAATTAACTTAGCTGACTGAGTTCGAACCTCCACCAGCGTTTCTTCCATCTCCTGAATGATTAATCGAACCATCTTTTCTGGATCTTCGGCCTTATCCAGCAGGGCGTTGATATTGGCGTTGATAATGTCTGTAAATCTGGAAAAAATGCCCATGTTCCTCACCTCGTGTTATGAAAGACGGTTGGCAACCGGATCATCCCTATGATCTGGCCTTACACACTCTTGGTTACTTATAACCAAGATCCATGCCAATTTAAAAACGTCACGAGAAACTCCTATCTTATTGTTTTACATCACTTTTGTTGTTTTGCTCAATTGCTGTATGATCACCCTCTACATTAACTCACCAACCACTTGGTGAATCTGACCAATTATTCGCCAAATTCTCGACAAATTTTTTCAGTTTTTTGTCACCGTGAAGCAGGTAGCCTTATGATGTCACGACCACATGTAGATCGATTACTCGGCGAATCCCCTGCCTTTCTCGAAGTCCTTGAACGGGTCTCACAAATAGCACCCTTGAACAAGCCAGTGCTGATCGTCGGTGAACGGGGCACCGGCAAGGAGCTCATCGCCTCGCGCCTGCACTTTCTGTCGAGCCGATGGGATCAGGAATTTATCAAAATGAACTGCGCTGCGATCAGCGAAAGCTTGATGGAAACGGAACTATTTGGACATGAAGCTGGCGCGTTTACAGGAGCCCAGAAGCTTCATCGTGGTCGTTTCGAAAGAGCCGACAAGGGCTCTTTGTTTCTAGACGAACTGGCGATGACCTCACCACTGGTGCAGGAAAAGCTTCTGCGAGTCATCGAATATGGTGAGTTTGAACGCGTTGGTGGCAATAAGACTCTGGCCACAGATGTTCGATTGATAGCTGCCACCAACGACGACTTGCCGGGACTGGCCAGTCAAGGCAAGTTTCGCGAAGACCTGCTTGATCGACTCGCCTTTGACGTCATCACGCTGCCGCCACTCCGCACTCGACCTGAGGATATCCTGATTCTCGCTGAACACTTCGCTGTGACCATGGCCACAGATCTGGGTCGAGATTATTTTCCCGGTTTCAGCGCCGAGGCCAGAGGTTTACTGCTTAATCACCCCTGGCCGGGTAACATCAGAGAGCTGAAGAATGTTGTTGAGCGCAGCATTTACCGTTGCCAGGATCCGGAAGCTGTCATCGATGCCATCTCTCTGGATCCATTTGAATCCCCCTATCGGCTGAAGTCGCGTGGAGCAGCCAGCAGCAATTCGATCGAGCCAGCCGTGCCGACGAAGCCAGCCGAGGACAATCTGATGCTTTCGAATGACATTCTGATGGGGCTTAAGACGCTGGATGGAAGCGCAAAATTTCCCATGGATTTTCGTCAGACCGTGCAGGACTTTGAGATCAGCCTGATCAAAAACGCTCTGGCGAGCCATCAGTACAACCAGAAAAAAACCGCAGACGCGCTGGGTGTTACCTACCATCAGCTCCGCGGTTATTTGAAGAAGTATGAGCTGCTTGAACAATCTTGACGCTCATTAAAACCTTTCGTTAAAGGCCTTCACTACAGGCGTGCATTAAACGCGCGCATTAACTGCGCGCATCAAATGGGTTTAATGGCTACTCGCCGGTAAAGTGTGGCGGACGCTTGGCAATGATCGCATCGACCGCCTCTGCATGGTCTCGAGTCTGGTGCGCTAGCGCCTGGAGGGAGGCCGACATTTCAAGCAACGATTCGAGCTGCGAATGCTCGCCCTCTTTCAATAACTTTTTGGTCATTCGCAGTGCGGCAGGCGGATTTGCCGCGATGCGTGCTGCTAATTCGTTCGCGGCGTTCATCAACTCATCGGCAGCAACGACCCGCGACACCATGCCCCAGGCGAGTGCAGTCGCTGCATTGACGGGTTCGCCGGTAAAAGTCATTTCATTGGCCCTGGAGATACCCACTACCCGCGGCAAAAACCAGGCGCCACCATCACCGGGGATTAACCCAACCTTGACGAAACTCTCGGCAAACAGGGCCTTTTCTGACGCAATCCGCATGTCGCACATCATGGTCAAATCACAACCGGCACCAATGGCAGGGCCATTAACCGCTGCGATAATAGGCACTTCGAGCCTATGAATTGCCAGCGGAATCCGCTGAATACCCCGTCGATACCTGTCGCGGATCTCTGTTGCAGGGCCGCCAAACATAGCGCTTTTGTCCTGCATATCCTTGACGTTACCACCAGAGGAAAAGGCACTACCTGCACCAGTGATAATGACAACTCGAACACTATGATCCCGATTAACTCGAGCACATGCCGCTTCAATGGCATCAATCATATCGTCATCAGAAATCGCATTGCGGGTCTCATGCCGATTCAGGGTGAGGGTCACTACATGGCCTGTTTGCGCATAAATCAGCGGGGCTGAAGTGTCTTTCGTGGTACCGGGATTATTCGCCATGGTGAAGGTTCCTGCCAAACATTAAAATGTGGATGAAGGTTACATTAACGATCGCAAACTAACACAGCTGTCGCGCAAAATCAGCAAGCAAATGGCTATCGGCGCTCACACTGAAGTCATGCTATGATCCGGTTAAAACCATTTGGACTATCCTGTGGCTAACTTGATTCGACGCTTCAGTCTTATTTGCAGCTTTGTTGGCAGCTTTTGCTGCCTGGTCTTGACACCTCTGTCTCAGGCGGCGCCACTGCACGATGACCGCGGTGCTCGAAAGATCGACTCACTGTTTGAGCTGATCGAGTCTCGACTCGCGATGATGGAACAGGTCGCTGCCTACAAATATGCCAATAAACTCGCCATTGAAGACTCGACTCGCGAAACTCAGGTCTTGGAGGCTGCCAGCAACTCGGCGCTTGCCTATGGTTTGACGCCGACTTCCAGTCGATTTTTTTTCGCGCTGCAAATTGAAGCGGCCAAGGAAATCCAGCGTTACTGGTTCGATCAGTGGTCGGACAGTCGTCCCATTACCAACCCCCTGGTTTCTCTTGATGATGAGTTGCGGCCACGCCTTAATGAGCTTGGCGACGCGATCGTAAAGGCGATTAATGACACCTACCCGATTACGGATAAATCCCTGGCCACGCAATTCGTGCGCAGCATCAATGTCGAGGGTCTGTCCGACGCTACCAAATATGCGCTGTTTCGAGCCTTGTTTGAGGTCGAAAAATTTCCCAATCTCCTCGACCAGATCTTGGCCACAGGCACACTAAGGGTAGCAACTACTTATGATTATGCGCCCTTCTCCGCAATCGATGCGGATCAGCCAGTAGGTATCGATATTGCACTAGCACAAGACCTGGCAAAATCTCTCGGCGTTGAAGTCCAGTGGATCAAGACCTCCTGGCCAACATTAATGGGGGACTTGCAAACCGGTTCCTTTGATATCGCGATGAGCGGCATCTCGCGGACTCTGGGCCGGCAGACGCTGGGCTTTTTCAGCCAACCCTATTACACGGGGGGCAAGACGCCCATCACTCGGTGCGCGCAGGTTGATCGCTACACCTCTCTTGAAAAAATCAATCAACCCGGCGTGCGAGTCATCGTTAACCCGGGCGGGACTAATGAGGACTTTGTTAATGGGTCAGTGGATCAGGCGACGGTGATCAGGCACGGGGACAATCGAAGCATTTTTAGAGAAATTCTCGAGGATCGTGCTGATGTAATGATTACAGACGCTATCGAAGTTCAACTGCAAACCCTGCGACAACCAAAGCTTTGTGCCAGCATGCCAGGGCAAACCCTTACATTTCAGGAAAAAGCCTATCTGCTCCCGAGAGATTTAGTGTGGAAAGAATATGTCGATACCTGGCTGTCAATGCGAATGCGTGACGGTACGGTTGACCGGGTTTTTCAGGCTAACCTGCAGTAGGCACTGGCGTTCACAGAGTCTGGTCAGCATCCTGGGTTTCAGCGCTGAAGCTTTGATGTTGTAGCGTTGGCACCAGGTTCATTTGCCACTGCACATAAGGCACCGGCTGGTCCAGTAAGAAAGCCTTGATCATTGCGTTGGTCGCCGTCGGCGCTTCCTGCTGAACCCAGTGCGAAATCTGTGGCAGATAGCGAATACGAAAGTCTGAAACATAGTTTTCGGTACCGTAGGTCGTCTCCTTCGTCAAGGCGACATCTTCTTCACCCCATATCATTAATGTTGGCGTGGTAATGACAGGGTAATTTTTTCCGCTTTTCACTTTTGGCGGAAACCGTAGCAGTGCCCGATAGTAGTTTATCATCGCCGTCAGAGCGCCTGGTTGGGCAGCGTTGTTTCGATAAACCTCGACGACCTGCGGCGGAAACATGTCTTTTAGGGTACAGGTCTTCCGAAACATGTCTGCAATCGGCTGAGCCTGACGACGACCCAGCAGCTTTTCAGCCAACCCAGGAATCTGAAAGAAGAAGACATACCAGGACCTTTTAAACTGTTCGAGACCAAAGGCCTTCTGCATGGCCGCTGGATGGGGAACGTTACAAATAATCAGTTGCTTCAGGGGTCTGATCTTTGCCATCGCAAATTGCCAGGCTATCACCGCACCCCAATCGTGTGCGATCAGAACGACCTCCGACTTACCGGCTGCGTCGATAAGCCCGGCGACATCCGCCAACAAATGGTCCATCGCATAATCTTCGACAAATGGTGGCCTGGAACTCTTGCCATAGCCTCGAAGATTCGGTGCCCAGGCCTCATAGCCAAGCTCTGCCAGCAGCGGCAGTTGATAGCGCCAGGAGTAACTGTTTTCTGGAAAACCGTGCAGGCAGATGGCGAGCTTTTCACCTTGACCGCACTTGTCGACTTCAAAGGTCAGGCCATTGGCTTGCACGAAAGTCGTCGTCACTGCTGCACGCTGAGGAACCGTGCTATTGCCAACCTTACTGTCCGTCATTGCAAATCTCTCTTGAGTCCTTGGGGTACTCGCCATCAAGTTGGCCGCTGTAGAAGGAATTGACGCGATCTGCACCTACTACATAGACTGCTGGTCTTGATTCCAGTAACGGAGTATCTCATGACTTACCCTGATCTCAAATTCGGCATTTTCCTCGCCCCATTTCATACCCTGAAGGAGAATCCAACAGCAGCGATGGCGCGAGACCTGAGTCTGATTGAAAAACTGGATGAACTGGGCTACGACTACGCATGGATTGGCGAGCACCATTCCGCCGGATTTGAAATCATCGCCTCACCTGAGCTCTTTATTGCCGCCGCAGCGCAACGCACCCAGCATATTCATTTCGGTACCGGCGTCTCATCCCTGCCTTACCATCATCCTTTTATGCTCGCAGATCGCATCATGCAACTGGATCATATGACCCGCGGCCGTGTCTCATTTGGCGTCGGTCCCGGCGCTCTGCCATCAGATGCCTTCATGATGGGTATTAATCCACTCGATCAGCGCGACATGATGCTTGAGGCGATTGAGGTGCTGGTGCCGCTGCTTCGCGGCGAAACAGTCACGCGTAAAACCCACTGGTTTGAACTGAATGAAGCAAGATTGCAGCTGCAGCCCTACACCAAACCCATGGTGAACATGGCCGTCGCCTCCCAGGTTTCGCCAGCCGGCGCCAGAGCCGCCGGTACTCATGGACTCGGTCTGCTGTCGATCGGTGCTACGAACAGTGGCGGTTTCAGTGCGCTGGCAACCAACTGGGAGATCTATGTGCGCAAGGCCAAGGAGCATAAGCAAGTGGTCGACCGCAAAAATTGGTCGCTGGTGGGACCGGTACACATTGCAGAATCCCGAGAGCAGGCCATGGATAATGTACGCTATGGCTTGCAAGACTGGGTCAATTATTTCCAGGAAGCAGCGGCCCTGCCAGTCGCCCCCAGTGAACCGGGTGTTGATCCTGCACAAGCCTTAATTGACAGTGGCATGGCCGTGATTGGCACGGCCGACGATGCAATTCAGCAAATTCAGCGATTACAGGAGCAATCCGGCGGCTTTGGCTGTTTCCTTCAACTGGCCCATAACTGGGCAGATTGGGCGCAGACCTGCAAAAGCTATGAATTGTTTGCGCGGCATGTCGCACCCAGGTTTCAATCCAGCAATGCCAACCGTGCCGCCAGCTATGCCTGGGCCGGCAACAACCATGACCGCTTCCTCAGTGCGGTGGGTGGGGCGATTCAGCAAGAAATTATGAAAGACGAACAAGAAAAGCACGCCAAGTGAGAATCTTTTCGCTATACTGACGCCTTCACCTCGGTCCTCTCGCAACGAATAATTGCGAACCCCGCCAGGCCTGGAAGGGAGCAACGGTAGCAACGACTTTGTGTGCCGGGATGTGGCTGAGGTGATCTAGTTTTTTTGTCGAGGTCGTCTCATCGAACTGTAAAGACTCACCGCGACTGCTTTACCCGGAAAAATCGCCAGGACAAATCGCCCGGAAAAATCGCCAGGACACTTATGCCAGGTCAACTCTGAGGAGAATTCGGCCAGGATAACTCTGGACACATAACGGCTGGACAAATAACGCCTGGAAAAATAACCCATTTGACTGGCCAGCCAGACCAGCACGGGTAAGGTTACAGTGTCTTTCTTCGGGACTGGAGCAGGTAGAGCAGCTAGAGAAAGAGAGACAATAGTTCAGTTTCACGGAGAGGTGTCCGAGTGGCTTAAGGAGCACGCCTGGAAAGTGTGTATGGGTTTATAGCCCATCGAGGGTTCGAATCCCTCTCTCTCCGCCATCTGCTTTTCATCACCTATTGATAAAAACCCTGATGACTCCTCCCGCACCCCAAAGCGCTTGAGCAATGGGTGGGCAGCTTCAGTTTATCGCTGTGATATCAAAACTGGCTCTGCCGATGTCGCGGCACTGGTATCAAACCGCACACCTTTCAAGCCTTTCATGCCTTTCATGCGTTATTGCCGCCTGCGCTTTTCGGCCCACGCAGGCATGGAGAACTTCACGTATTTGGCCGCTACTGCATGATTTCGGTGGATATGCCGAATTTGCGAGGGTTGTGTTTAGCCTTTCAAACGCTTTAAAGCAAACCCAGGAGGTTTTTAGCAAGAGCTGGCAAAGCGTGCCTCTACTGAGTCGCGCTTCGCCATCGTCCTACTGATACTTGCGTCCTCTGGCGTGGGCGTTAGTTATTCAAACCTGCAGCGCTGCGAATTCGCCCATAGTCTTCATAGTTCTGCTCGATCAGCTGCTTTTCATCGTCGCTAAATAACGACATCATATTATCGGAAAATGCCTCCATTTCGATGACAAGCGCGTCATTCGTTGCTTGTATTTCAGTCAGACCCGCCGCTTGGATACTCACTAATTGCTCGACTTCAACCACTGCTTCTTCAATCTCTTTGATAGATTCCAGTGCCTTATCTCGCTCGTCGTCGGTCAATTCTACCTCGTTGGTTTGTGCTATGAGGTCGTTAATCGCGGTGCTATCGATTGCCAAGGACTCGCTCAGGGCGAGAGAGGTTTCTTCAACCTGGGCGCTGGGCTCATTGCCTTGTTCCGGCATCGCCGCTACATCCTCCGATGCATCCACCAACGAGCCCCCGTAGACGAAATAGAGCATTTCCAGCCTTACCAGCGCATCTAAAAAGCCCTGAGGATTTTCGATGTTTTCACCTGCCGCCCAGTCAAGGTACTCAGATCCCGCCGCGATGGCAGCTAAATCCGGTAGTTCCTCTTCACTGTTAAGATCCAACACTCCCAACTGAACAAATGATTGCAGTGATCTGGCAATAATGGCATAGGCCTCGCCGTCTAAAGCGCCCTCAGCCGCAGCCAGGACTCCTTCGACATTCTCCAGTGATTCTGCCACAACCAGTTTCGCCTCATCTAACGCGCCCTCTGAAGCCTGTTGGGCATCCTCTATCTCCGTTATTAATTCATCGACTCCTTCAGCAGCGAATCCGATATTTGGCTCTAGTAAAACACTGCTCAACAGCAGTACAGGAAGTATTTTCGATAACGTATTCATTGATTTGTATTCCTTAAGGCCAGAGATCATGGATATCTGGCGCGTGTTGATAATAGTTAGTCGTCGACTAGGCTAGATTAGTTTAGCCTAGTTTAAATTTCTTAGTGTTTCCCTCGCTTGATCAACAATGAACTTGGTGGCAGGATCATTGCCTAATTGACTTTCCAGACTTGTCACAAAAGCGTCTGCCAATAGTTTCGACATTTGTTCAGCAGTGTATGCTGCATCCATCATAGAAAATCGTATCTTTGTGGTTTTCTGGTTATTGCCGCCAACGGTGTATACGATTACGGCATCGAGCGCAGAGTCATCAGCACCGCCGGTTGCTACAGCCGTGCTCAAGGCGCCGCTTACTGTGGCGGATTGAATACTAAACACCTCTGGCGCTGCAAGATTAGACAAAATGTCATTGATTATTTCTTCGGCCTGAGCCATTGGTTCTTGCGCGAGTCTAGCACTTGCAACGGCGGCGTCGGCTGTAACCTTCAGCGCTTCTATGCTCGCCCTCTCGCTGACCAGAAGGGCTATGCTTGATGCTCGACTGGTGTTGCGGATAGCACACTGCGCTCGAGCACCAGCATTGGCGACAGTATCGGTCCTACAACTTGTCCCTCTGTCAACTCCCCAATTGACGCAGTTACCCCTCCATTTCTTTTTGCAGTAAGTATTTGCGTAAGGCCAGCAAGTTTGCACACTCATATTTTGATTGCACGTTTCATAGCCGTTATTGAGCTGCGCAATACTGCCATTTTTACTGTTTATCTTTCCAGCAAGATCATCTACCGCTGCTTGTGCTGTTTCTAAATCACGCTGCGATTGCTCTACCAGATTAAAAAGGCCACCAAAGGTGTCTCTGACTGCATCTTTGCCCGACGAGTTGATCCAGCCAGACACATCAGAGTCCATGGAGCCAGAAAAACTCGCCTCTATATTGTTGAGGTCATTCAAAGTCGCATCCTGCGGCAAACCGCTGACCCCATATTCGTAAGACATGGCAAAAAGATCGCCCAGGTCAAAAGCAGAAGCGACACGATAACCATCGGTGGTAAGTTCGAAATAAGAAGCAGCACTAGCACCAAACAGACCTTCAGATCCTGTCGATGATATAATCCTGACGTTTGGTCCAACGATACCTTGCGGGGTGACGGTCATTAGTACTTTAAATTCACCCGTTGGAAACTGCACCGGGCCCAGGTCGAGTTCAGTCGCATAACCATAGATGTCAACCCCAACACTTTGGTCGAGCTTACCCCGCTCTATCGTCACAACATCCTGACCCAAGATCGTCATTTTGCCATACACGTCAATTAACGACTTAGACAACAGGATCCTTGGCCCTTGACCGACTTCTAACCCCGAAAGCCTCATTCCAGGATAAGGAGGCATCTGAAAATTCGGTACCTGTTGCTGAATCATAGATTCAAACAGCGTTAACAGGTCCTCCATGGCGATTGAGCCGACCTGATCTGGGCCATCGTCAACTTCTAGTCCAATCTGCGTAACTGCAATCACGGGACCGAATTCTGCAGTTCCACTGGCGGTCACTCGCTTCGAACCGAGTAGCACCGTACCGCCCGCTGTGACGTTGGCACTCACTTTGGGCGCTGCACCCGCGGCAACAGATAAAGTCCGATTCAGACCTATCCTGAAGTCTTCTATCGTGAGAAATCCCCAACCAAAAGCGTTGTCCCAACCGTCTGCATCAGCCAATGACATAGTGATGCTGTCAGAAGAACTCACACTGGTCGGGCTGATGGTATATCCGCTTGCCAAGGCCAATGTTGTCGCAAGCACGTCATCACCGATCGGGAAGTCCACCGCAGAAGTCATTGACACGGTCGTGCTGAAACTATTAGAGGATGGATTGAAACCAAGCACTGTGGCAAAAGTGAAATCGAACTCCCGATCTAAGGTCAACTGGTCGAAGAAGGTTGGCTTAAAGCTGGGCAGACCGATCTCCATGGAAACCTTCGGTATCGCGACACCGGCACTCCTGCTAACCATTGCCTTAAACGCCTGAGCTAGCGACCACTCAATTGACGTTCGGCCTAGCACCTTGGGTTCATTGAAACCAACAACCGCAAAGGCCATGGTTAAAAACTCAGAACCGCTAACATCCAAGTTACCCAGCACCGAGAGACCAGCCGGCGCGCCAAGTTGCCCGCCTCTCGAGAAGCTTTCTAAATCAAGATCTGCGGCTAAAGCGTTGTCTAAATCGTTAAGGTTGAAGGCCACTTTCGAGTTTGCAAACACGAGCAGCGCATCATCGAAGACGATGGAGTCGATAGTGGCTAAGGCAGC
The DNA here is from genome assembly GCA_038106185.1 of Gammaproteobacteria bacterium. Lineage (GTDB taxonomy): Bacteria > Pseudomonadota > Gammaproteobacteria > Pseudomonadales > Azotimanducaceae > UBA4582. The sequence goes on from JAYODE010000043.1 coordinate 14,939, forward strand.
ATCAAATGCTGGCTCACCCAGGTTGCCTAAAATATCGCTGAATCTAAATTCAACTGTGGGCTTGAAGGCTACAAAATGGCCCTGATTAGCATCTGCGACGAACAACAAATCGCCCTCTAAACCGCCGAGATTCGTCTTGACGGCGATAATACCCGCTTTACCCGCCACGTCGACTCTCACATCAGAAACCACCAACCGCCCAAGACCCTCTGAGATCACCACTGACATATCGTTGAATTCTTGAGCAAACTCTTCCATGCCGTCAGCTTGAAGCGAATCAATCAGAACGACCAATTCTTGGTCATCATCCAACGATGACTGTTGCGCCACCGCTAAGTTAGAAAAACAAAAGCAAGCCGCAATAAGCGCTACCGCGAGAAAGGTACGTGATTCCAGGTTGATTATTTTCATAATTTTTTTCACTTTTTTGAATTGCAGCCATCCCCCTGGACGACCCCCGGTTAACCTATTCGTGCACTATACGCCGAAATTTTAAATTAATAACCAACCATTTCTACTTTTTCGGCAGTACTTCGCTTCCTTTAACAGATTTAAAAATTTGGCGTCCACCTCCCCTATGCTGAGACACTCATAACTGGCGTTTTCTGCGACTACCCGCTCACGCTCAGTAGTCCTAAGATGAAGAAATCACGATTTACCGAGGCGGAGATCGTCTCGATTCTGATACCTGTTGAAACTGGCCTGAAGGAAGAGCAGGTTTGCTGAAATCAGGGTATAAGTTCAGCTGCCTATTAGGGCTGAAAGAAGAAGTAAGGCGGTATAGAGGCTTTCGACCTTAATCGACTGAAGGCGTCGGCAGACGAGAAACGCCATGCAGCCCGGTCATTTGCGGAATCTGCGGCAGGGCAAGCTACTACCGGGATGATCGTGCCTGGCGTGTTGTTGCTGCTGCGGTCAAAGACGCACTCAACGAACAACTTCAGAAGTCACCAAGGGCCGGCTTCTGAAACTGCCGGGATCGGATGAGACTTCAGGGTCAGATCAGAGATATGGCTTGGGTCTAAATGATGGACTGGGTCAGGTGATGGCACTGCTCATGATGACACTGTTCATGATGGCGCTGCTCATGATGGCGCTGCTCGTGATGGCACTGCTCATGATGGC
>JAYODE010000043.1:16163-21810 GCA_038106185.1 Gammaproteobacteria bacterium
CAGGGCTTTGATCAGGGCTTTGATCAGGGCTTTTACCACTTTTTTGATTTTGGTAGTTCTGGTGACCAGTCAAGCTGCGGTCGCGGCCAGTATCAAAGACAAGTGGCAAGCCTTGCCCAGAGAGAACAAGTTGCACTACACAAACATCGCGGGCATGGTTGCTATTGGCGCCTGGGGAGTCACTCACTGGGACTATGGCCAACGCTCACCCCACCTTAAGTCTGAGGGTTGGTTTGGTGAGGGTACATCCAGTGGTGGCGTTGATAAACTCGGGCACCTCTATACAGGTTATGTTTCGACTCGCGCGTTGACTCCGCTGTTGCAGTCTTGGGGCTTTCCTCAACCACAAGCCCTGCGCTATGCCGCGCTCTCCTCTTTTACGCTATTCAGTTTCATGGAATTAGGTGATGCTTTCAGCGCAACCTACGGCTTCTCCTATGAAGACTTCCTGATGAATGGCCTGGGCAGCTATGTGGGTTATTTGTTTGAGTCTCGACCGAATCTCGCGAAAAAATTTGACCTTCGAATAGAGTATCAACCGGGCAGTGGCAGCGATATTGATGTTTTCACAGACTATGAACACACCAAGTATCTCGTGGCGATGAAACTGGATGGCTTTGACACGCTAACCGACTACCCTTATCTACGGTACCTGGAGTTTCATGTTGGCTACTATAGTCGCGGCTTTGGTGACGGCTTTGGTCGCGGCTTTGGTAACGATTTTAGTGACGATTTTGATCGCGGTTTCGACGCTGCAATCGGTCGAAAGAAACGCAAGGTCTATCTGGGTATTGGCATTAATTTCTCGGCAATAATGAGACACCAACGGTTCAATAAGACGGCCACCTTTCTGCAATACGTTCAACTGCCCCACACCGACCTTCAATTTGTACTATGAGCTGCCGCCCGATCACTAAGCAAAGCCCGTGCAGGCGTTGCAGCTTGTGCTGATAGACTGTGTACAACAAAAAACACTTTCCGTATACTCGGCCCATCATCCGAAAAGATGATTCTCAGGGCGGGGTGTAAGTCCCCACCGGCGGTAATCGCGAAAGCGTAGCCCGCGGGCGCCCTTGACAACCATTTGTGGTTATTCAAGGGGACAGCAGACCTGGTGTGATTCCAGGGCCGACAGTTAAAGTCTGGTTATGAGAGTGAGGTTGATTCAACAACTGTGGCAGTGCCACAGGTCCAGTCGAAGAGACGTCCTCGTTTGCCCTGTTGTTTAACTTAATATAAGAGGCAAGCAACAGATGATCACCTTCAATTCGAACTTTCCAGAAACCAGCCAACGAGGCAGGGTCGCTTTCATTCAATCCTGTTGGCACCGAGACATCGTCGATGAACTGCGTGACGCGTTTCGTCAGGAATTCGCTCGTATCGATAACCGCCAGCTAGATTTCTTTGAAGTCCCTGGCGCCTTTGAGATTCCACTAAAGGCCAAGCTTCTGGCCGCGTCCAACCAATATGCGGGTATCGTTACTGGCGGCCTTGTGGTTGATGGCGGCATTTATCGACATGAGTTTGTTGCCAGCGCCGTGATCGATGGCCTGATGCGAGTTCAGCTGGATACCGGCGTCCCGGTATTTTCTGCGGTGTTGACCCCCCAGGACTTCCTGAGTGATGGCCAGCCCGCTTTTTTCAAACAGCATTTCAAAACTAAGGGCATGGAAGCTGCCCAAGCCTGTGTGGCAACATTAGGGCCTTGGGTTACACAACCCGCTGCGGTTTCTGCCTGACGCTCTCTCGCCCAGCCCTTTCACTGTCGGGCTGAGCTCATTCGGGTAGACATCCAGACGTAAAACCGTGACTGCACTGCGACTGTCTGTAAGCAGGCACTTGTCAAGTTGCGGTGGATTCAGTCGTCTCGCCCCTGATCGAACTCAGCTCGAATCTTTTGGCTATGCTCGCCCAGGGTTGCGAGCCTGAGCGTTACAGGCACATCGCTACTCATGACTGCGCCTCGCCCAAGCGCCTCAACCAATCCATGCTCGGTCTCAATCTGTCGAAAACGATTTTGTGGGTGACGCTGCAGATCCTCCAGGTCTGACAGACGCCCAAAAGCGATTCGCGCCGCATTCAAACGATCGATAATCTCATCGCGCCTAAAGCCCATAAAATACGCACTCACCCGTTCGTCGAGCGCTTGCCGATGCGCTACACGTGCCGCGTTGTTCTGGAACCTTACTTCACTGGCCAGCGCTGCATCTGCTAAAACCTGCTCACAAAAGGACTGCCACTCGCGCTCGTTTTGAATGCTGATCAGCACCGCTTTCCCATCGCGGCAGGTAAAGGCACCGTAGGGGGCAATGCTGGGATGCTTGAGGCCGTGGTTCTGCGGCGTAAAATGCCCATAACGATGCTGCAGATAGGGGACATTCATCCAATCTGCCGTCGAGTGAAAGAGCGAGACATTAATGATCCGCCCTGCTTGATCCGGGTCTCGCTCACGGGCAAACAGAGCCTGCAGTATCGACTGATAAGCAGTCATGCCGGCTGAGATATCTGATACTGACACGCCTACTCGCGTCAACTCTTCGCCTACCCCCGTTATGGAACACAGACCCGTTTCTGCCTGAATGAGCAAGTCATAGGCTTTTTGCAGACGATAAGGTCCTTCCTCTCCATAACCAGAGATAGAACAAATCACCAGTGATGGATATTCAACCAAAAGGGCAGTTGGCTCGAAACCCAGCCGCGCTAATGCGCCGGGCGCAAGGTTCTGGATAAACACATCAGCAGTCGCCAGCATTTTTCGAAGCAGGGCCTTGTCACTCTGCTCGCGCAAGTCGAGCGTGATGCTTTCTTTACCAGCATTCAGCCAGACAAAGTAGGCACTTTGCCCGTGCACATAGTGGTCGTAGCCCCGCGCGAAATCGCCCTCAGGGCGCTCAATCTTGATCACTCGCGCACCGGCTTCAGCCAGTCGTCCTGAGACATAGGGAGCAGCCACGGCCTGCTCAAGACTGACGACTGTGATACCGCTAAGATCACCCATACAAGGTCTCGTCAGGTCTCGCCGATTAGGACAGGCCACCAACCAGCGCGGGCAGCGCCAGTCTCGACCAGTGAATAAGGCCACCTGGAATATTGGCAACCCGGTCAAATCCCGCAGACTGAAGTATCTGGGTTGCCATTGCTGAGCGCTTACCTGACTGGCAGACGGTGACGATGGGTTTTTCCGTTTTTATCTCTTGAATCCTTGCGCGAAGCTCATCCAGTGGAATCAAGGTAGCCCCTTGAATATGCCCAAGCTCGCCATTGAATTCTTGTAATGATCTGACATCAAGCACATACAGATCCTCTAAATGGCGGGCTACCCAATCTGGCTCCAATTCTGGAATACCCGCGAAGGTTACCGTGACAGGACCCCAGGTTATCTGCGCCCGGGTGAAGTCGTCACTCGGCTGACCGCATTGGAGATTAGCCGGCAGAGCTATCGCCAATTGCTTCGGATGTGGCAGGCCCAGATTCTGCATATAGCCAACAAAATCCTCTTCTCGCGCGTCACCGCCTATTCTCGGATTAAAGCGTTTTTCTTCAGCGACCGTTGAGACTGTGCGGCCGAGATAGTCGTGCCCCGGATAGATCAGACAATGATCTGGCAGGGAGAATATCTGGTTGCGAATACTCTGCCACATAGTATGCACGTCACCAGACTGGAAGTCGGTTCTGCCCGCGCCTCGAATCATCAGACAGTCGCCGGTAAAGGCCATGGACTTATCGCTCATCACATAGGTTACACAGCCATTGGTGTGGCCGGGGGTCGCTCTGACGGCGAGGGCATAATTGCCAAAACTCAGGACCATGCCATCCGTCGCCGCGATATCGACACATTGGGCGTGATACTCGCCAGACAAAACGATCGGTGCGTTATAGACCTGCTTGAGTCGCCAGGCACCCGTCACATGATCGGCATGAACATGGGTATCGAGACTGTATTTAACCCTGAGATTCAGCTCCCGCAATAGCGCCGTATCACGCTGGTGCTGCTCGAATACCGAGTCAATAACTACGGCTTCACGACTGGACTCACAACCCAAAATGTAGGTGTAGGTCGAGGATACCGCATCAAATAGTTGGCGAAAAATCATAGCTGTTCGAACGAATCCCAGTGAAATAAAAGCCTATATTACCATTACTGGCCGAGTGGCGAAAATTGATGTCGGTGCTACCCAAAGGGGTATTTCCAGGGCCCGACGATGCTACTCGAATCGGGTTTACCGTTAAACTCCCGTCATCTCGCCTGTGATATCGCCAGCTTTTTCAGCCCAGACTATTGACCCAGTGCTCTTCCGAAACGATCTGAATGGGATGTCCCTGATTACGCAGCTCAACCGCTCGCTCAATACTGCGACCAAACGTGGTGTGGACCCAGTCGGGACTGCACAACTCGCCAATCACAAGGTAGTGAGTGTCACGGGTTGGTGACTGATCGATCACGCCACCCATTTCACTGATGGTCTCTTCGCACTCGATAATCGGCGCAAACACAAATCGACCAGTCAAACAGAAAGATCTACCGGCATACTCTATCAGTGGTGGCGGCTGGTTAAGGGGTAGAGAAGTTGATCGATTGGCCTTCTGCAGCCCTGATCGCGCGCCTGTCAGCTGTTTCAAGGTGAGCAGCAACTCCTTCTGCTCACTGGTAGAGAGCACACCATCGAGGAGCATTTCCGAGATCCTCGCATAGAGCACGCTTACAGGCCATTTATCAGCAATCTCGCGATGGTTCTCTATCCACTGCCCAAGAAAAATCGCCTCTTGCTCGTCAACCTTGTCATCCGCGATGACTCCTCGGCAAATACCAATCAGTTCGTCGATAAGCCGATCCTGAACGCGGTTGACGGTTTTACCTTTGCCACTCCGACTCATATTTTTATCATCCCTGGGTCGACGCTTTTTGAAGCTTTCGGCTCGTCATCACTGGTCTTCCCGATTGCCAGGCCAGGCCGAGACAAATTCCGCTACCGACACACTGGGCAGCAGTCGCGACTTACCCTGCCTTTCACCCAGATAAAGATAGCCGACAATCTGTTCATGAGCCTGTAATTCCAGCCCCTCACGAACGATCTGATGATAGGCCATAGCGCCGGTTCTCCAGATCGCACCAAGACCCAGAGCGAAGGCCGCCAGCAGAATATTCTGAGCAGCCGCGCCCGCTGACAGCAACTGCTCGACCTTCGGCACCTTCGAATCAGCGGTGATAACCGCAACAACCACAATGATGAGGGGCGCCCTCAATGGCTTTTCTCGCGCGCGCTGGCATTGCGCCGCCGTCATATCTGGGTCGTCCGCCAGCTGCGCCTTGACAAACAAATCGCCGAGCGCAAGCCTGGCTGCGCCACTGATGGTTAAAAAGCGCCAAGGTTTAAGCAAACCATGATCAGGTGCGCGCAAGGCTGCCTTGAACAAGTCGTCCAGTACTTTAGGCGCCGGCACGTCGCCAGTCAGCTTGGCAGCCGAAGTTCGCTGCTGTAAGGCTTCTAATGCATCCATTGACCAGTTATTTTCCCGCACGCGTTCCCATTGATGTTTTGCCCTTAGCAGCCCTTCACTGCTGATGCCTGTAAGATACGTGAAACCGATGTTCAGGCAAACCCTGAATTTGCTCACCGAGTATCCTTTTTTGCTTATGGCCTTGGGC
>JAYODE010000043.1:21910-26097 GCA_038106185.1 Gammaproteobacteria bacterium
GCTTATCCTTGAGGGTATCTGCTACACTAGGACCTCAAAAGGTCAACCCGTATCATGCCATGATTCACGATCACCGCCCCTATCAAATAAAAAAGCTCTACCTTTGGCTCGAACGGCAATACGCCAAACAATTCATCGCGCCGCAATTTGCCAGCCTTGGCGCTGGGCATCACTTGATGAAGCCCTGGAACATTCGCCTTCATGGCGCGCAGATTGAAGTGGGTAGAAATCTTCATGTCGTCACTGCCGACGATCGCAAAGTCTCCCTGTCCACCTGGCAGATGGGCGAAACAAGCGGTCGCATTGTCATGGGCGATCACTGCCTGGTCTGCCCTGGCGTCAGGATTGACTCTGCATCCGAGATCCTGATCGGCGATAATTGCATGCTCGCTGCCGGGAGTTACCTCACCGATGCAGACTGGCATGATATCTATGACCGAACCCGAGTGGTTGGCGCAACCGCGCCTATCAGACTCTACAACAATGTATGGATCGGCGATGGTGCCATTATCTGTAAGGGGGTAACGATAGGCGAAAATAGTATCATTGGCGCAGGTGCGGTCGTCACTCATGATATACCGGCCAATATGATTGCTGCCGGTAATCCAGCGCGCGTGGTCAAGGCATTGGATTTGGCAAGACCCTTGGTCACTCGAGCCAGCCTGTTTCTGGACCCAGCCGCCCTGGCCCATCGCAATGACCAAATCGATCGCTATGTTTTGACCAAAAATTCCCTACTGAATTGGCTGCGAGTCTGCTGTTTTCCGCGCCGCGGCGACTAGCACCGACCGCCTACTGGCGCCACAGCCGAACTTCGGCACTTTGCATGTCACTGTCTGACCGGTAGGGATTGATGTCAATTCCTCCTCGGCGAGTGAACCTGGCCTGCACCGTCAACTTTTCAGGCGCACAGTGACTCATGATATCGATGAAGATTCGCTCACCGATCTGCTCCGCAAATTCGGGATGCTCTCGGTAGGACACCAAATAACCCAGCAAACCAGAGTGGCTGATACTGCGACCATGGTATTGAATGACGATACTGGCGAAATCCGGTTGCCCCGTTATCGGGCAAAGCGACTTGAACAGGTGGGTATATAACGACTCACGAACGATCAGATCACTGACCACTTCTAAGTGGTCAGGATTGCGGGTGTACTCGCTAAGATCAAGATCCTGGTTATCAAGCGATTGACCCACCAGTGTGCCGATCCCCTGCTGCTGAACCTGATCCGGAGAGAGCAGACTGACACTGACCGGGCCTCTGGCGGCCAGGCTCAAATCAGACTCCAGCGTGCTGATCAACTCTGCTCGACCGGCAAAACGGGTACCGGAGAAGGAACCCAGGTAAAGTTTCAGCGACTTTGACTCGATGATATTGACTGACTTTGCCGGGACCTGAATTTGCAACAATGCCACTTCAGGACGACCTCGACTGTTGAGCCAGCTAAATTCGTAAGCGTTCCACACATCGACACCACGAAATGGCAACTCGTCGGGCAAAATACCCAGCAATTGACGCTGGTCCTGCCGAGCAATCGACGCCAACAATGAAGGCTGGTAGGTGGTAATGTACTCTACATTCTGGTGGTAATGTTCCACAGATTGTCCTCTGAGCACTGTTTCATTGGTCATGAGATCGACGCTCGCACTTCATTAATCACACTCTATTGATCACACTCTATTGATCACACATGTTCACGTTTCTCATCTGACTTTGCAATGCTTCCAGACTCACGGTGGGAATTCCGGTGTTATCGGTCATCTTGTTTCGAGCTTTAACCCTCGGCGCATCATAGGTACCCCTGGCCCCCTTATTCCCGCTATACTCTGCTTTTTTTTATAGGCCCTTGCTGTGTTCCGATTTACTCTTTGTATGGTTACTGCTCTGCTTCTATCGCTGACCACTCAGGCCAGTATCCTTGAGGAGGTGGTCGTCACTGCCAACCGAGCAGACCAGACAGTCGCCGACGTGAGCTCCAACATCAGTATTCTGACGGCCGAAAAGCTGGCAGCAATCAATCACACTCATATTAATGAGGCGATGCAGCGAATTGCCGGCGTCTGGGTTAGTCGCGGTAATGGCCAGGAACATCTGACGGCACTAAGATCACCCGTCTTAACCGGTGCAGGTGCCTGTGGCGCTTTTTTAATGGCGCAGGACGGTATACCACTGCGCGCCAGCGGATTCTGCAACGTCAACGAATTGTTTGATGCTCACTCGGAGCAGGCGGGCGGCATTGAGGTCATTAAAGGGCCGGCCGGCGTGGCCTATGGGGCCAATGCCATGCACGGCATGATCAATGTTCTCTCGCCAGCCATAGACGGCAGCTCGCAACTTGGCCTTGAGGCAGGCCCTCACGACTACTATCGGACTCATATCACCCTCGGCGAAACCAACTGGCGACTCGATTTTAATGGCACAACTGACGGGGGTTACAAGGATGAATCCGGCTTCGATCAGCAAAAATTATCTGCCTCAGTCCGAGGTCAGTGGCTAGGCTTCGACGCGACGACAGGTTTATCCATCACTAACCTGAACCAGGAAACGTCGGGATTTATTCAGGGCCCGCAGGCCTATAAGGATGACAGTCTGGTCAAGCAAAATCCCAATCCGGAGGCTTTCCGTGACAGCCGTAGTGCGCGCCTCTATAGCCGTCTGGAGCGGAGGCTGCAAGCTGGCAATTTAGTTTTGACCCCTTATGCACGCGACACCAGGATGACATTCATTCAGCATTTTCTGCCTGGTCAGGCGCTGGAGGAAAACAGCCACACCAGCATTGGTCTGCAGAGTGCCTGGTACCTGAATCACTGGACCCTGGGGGCTGATCTTGAGGCAACGACGGGCAAACTACGGGAATATCAACCCGGTCCGACTATCGGTAGCGACTTTCTGGTCGCAACCATTCCGGCCGGTGAACATTACAACTACCAAGTAGATGCCAGCACCCAAGCTATCTTCGCGCGCTATCAGCACCCCTTGAGTGAGACTACGACCCTTACCGCCGGAGCTCGCTGGGAGAGAGTCCACTATGACTACGACAATCTGATGCTGACGGGTCGAACGCGAGATGACGGCACTGCTTGCGCGCGCGGCGGATGTCGTTTCAACCGTCCGGCAGACCGCCAGGACATTTTCAGCAATCTCTCGCCACAACTTGGGCTTACTCACTTTTTCACTGCCGACCATCAGCTCTACGTCAACCTTTCTCGAGGCTTTCGAGCCCCGCAAACAAGTGAATTGTATCGCTTGCAGGGTGGCCAGGAAGTTGCTGATATCGATGTTGTCCGGCTCGACAGCCTGGAGCTGGGTATTCGCGGTGGTGGCACAGACTGGTCCTACGACACCAGTTTCTATGCTATGAGAAAAGCCAATTTCATCTATCGAGACAGTGATAGCTTCAATGTCGATAACGCCAAGACCCGGCACAGAGGACTGGAGTTCACCTTGTCGAAAGACCTGAGCGAGCAAATCAGAGCCAATATCTTCTGGAGCTATGCACGCCATCAGTATGCTAACGAACCAGAACCTTTGACGCGCTTGGTCGAGGGTAACGATATCGATACGGCACCTCGGCAGATGGGCTCAGCCAACCTTGAGTGGCGATTCAGTGACGTCTATAGCGCCGAACTGGAGTGGGTCCATATGGGCGATTACTTCGAGGATCCTGAGAATCAACATGCATATCCGGGTCATGACTTGCTCAATCTAAGAATATCAGTCGACCTTCAGGATGGTTGGTTAGCGTACTTAAGAGTGATGAACCTGACGAATACCCATTATGCTGAGCGGGCAGATTTTGCCTTTGGCAGAGACCGCTATTTTGTCGGCGAACCTGTGTCGATTTATGCGGGATTCAGCGCAAGCTTTTAGCGCTCAGGAATAACTTAACTGTCGGGAATAGCTTAGCCGTCAGGAATAGCTTAGCCGTCAGGAATAGCTTAGCTGTCAGGAATAACTTGGCTTTCAGAAATAGCTTGGCTTTCATAAATAGCTTAGCGATAACCAAGCCCATTATTGATCCAGGTTTTTCTGGCTTATGAGGGTTAGTTTCGATACTTTTCACCATCTAGTCATGGACCAGACTTAGCGGCTTAATATTCTTGTCTGCAAAGGCCCAGGAGGAATACCGGCAGCGCTACGCAAAAGCGGACTCAACATTGTAGCTGCGGGCCTAGGTCGGCTA
>JAYODE010000073.1:0-3841 GCA_038106185.1 Gammaproteobacteria bacterium
GTTAATTCGCTTACCGGTAGACAGTTGTTCCATGGCTGACGACATGGCACGCTCATTTTTAACCAGGGCGTTCTGTGACAGTACGGCATTGACGTTGGTATTGATTACACTCATGTTGTAGCTCCTTTCATAATAACGCGTTGTTTGCGTCGAATAACTTAATGTTGGCTGAACCTGCTTACTGTAGGGTCAATCGACAAGTGGTTTAAAATCTTTAATCACTTTCTCGACTTCTTTTGTCCGATGGACATTTACCGCTCGTACAGGCTTGTAATCGGCAGAGACCGAGCAAACTTTAGTCAAGCAGCCGAGTTCGCGTTTAATCTCATCTGATACTGCAGAGCAACGCTAAACTGACTGAAATCTGACGGGCTTAAAAAGGGGAAGGAGCTGGCACTGCTGACTGAGATTTTTTTGACTGGCTGTTTTGATGCGGGCTTTTTACATCGAGCTTTTTACAACGCGCTTTTTACATCGAGCTTTTTTACGACGCGCTTTTTACAACGCGCTTTTTACAACAAGCTTTTATAACAAGCTTTTATCACGAGCTTTTTTGGAACTGGCTTTTTACTAAGGATCTTTGACCAGGGGCTTTTTACCGCTGGCACAGGCTAACCGCCCAGAATAATCTCTATACGGCGGTTTTTCGCCCGGCCGGTGACCGTGGTGTTGGGTGCCACAGGTTTGGTATCAGCAAAACCTACAACATTCACGTTGCCGGTTTTTACCAGATTGGCATCCAGCAGATAATCTGCTACCGCCGCTGAGCGCGCCGCCGACAGATCCCAGTTGGTATTGAAACGGTCGCTGAAGCCAATGGGCACATTATCAGTATGGCCCTCTATGGTCACCAAGCCGTTGGCGCTGCTGATAGAGGCACCGACTTTATCCAGAAGCGGTTTGAAGTCTGCTGTCAGCTCCGCCTCTCCGCTGCGAAATGAGCCCTTCTCTGCCAGCCGCACGATAATCTTGTCACCATCTCGTTCGACTTCGGCCAAACCCTTATTAATCTCGTCTGAGAGATTCGCACGAATCTGATCGTATTGATCTTGCAGCTGCTGTTGGCGGTCGGCCTGCTGACCCTGTCCTCCAGCCAGCTGACCGGTTACCTGGTCCGCTGCGCTCCCATCAAATACCTGAACGGTGGAACTGACCGTGGCTTGTGCCGCTGCCACCTTGGCGAAAATGTCGATGCTCTCTTGGCTGATCTGGCCTTGAGGATCACCGGCAGTATCACCGCCCAGCGTACCCGCACGCAGTTGACTGCTGACGTCAACGATCACCTTATCGCGGCCAGCAGTAACCGTAACCTTGCCCTCGGCAATTTCTCGAGCCAGGGCTCGAGACACGGTCTCGACATCTGCATTGGTTGCGGCACTGCCTTTGCCAGCATCTGTCTTGAGCTCTACGTCTTCCGGCTGAGGTTCGTCGGTCAGTTGCTCTTCGATCACCTTACTGAGCGAGGGTTCTACCCTGGCAGTTCGATAATTTTGCGACACGATATTGTCTGCAGTCGGCGGCTCAACGACGGGCACAGCACGTTGCACGCCAAAAGTTGAGTTCATAGAACCGCTGACATTTTTAAACTTGGGGACATTCATGTGCGCAAAAGACAGGATCAGTACGAAAAACGCCATGAGTAGCGTCGCCATATCGGCAAACGTCGCAATCCAGGCGGGCGCACCCGACTTGCATTCCTCACATTCAGGATCCGGCGCCGGCAGCGGTGGTGGTCGCTTATAGCGGCGAACCACTTCCTCTGTGACTGGCTCTTGAGGCTCTGAAGCGAGCGCTGCGTCTGTCACGAGGATTCACTCCGAGGATGTATCTCAATCTTTTGTCCCACAATTATTCTCGCAGTTGCGTCGCCGCTTGCGCGGTTGTCAGTCGCATTGTTTAGACCATATTCGCTCACGACACTTAACCCTCGACAATAATCTCGATGCGCCGATTTTTAGCCCGACCCGCCGGGGTATCGTTGCTATCCAGCGGCCGAGTGTCAGCAAAACCGGCAACTGTGACACGACCCTGATCGATACCTGTGCCGGTTATATAAGCGGCGACCGATGCGGACCTGGCTGCTGACAGATCCCAATTTGACTTAAAGCGATCACTGAAAGCGATGGGGACATTGTCAGTATGGCCTTCAATGCGTATGCGCCCGGTACTGTCGCTGACAGTACGCCCGACGCGTGCCAGCAACGTCATAAACTCGGGTTGCAAATCTGCACTGCCGGAGATAAACGAGCCTTGGCCTTCCAGTCGAATCATGATGGCATCACCCACCTTCTCGACTGCCACTAAACCCTGATCTATCTGTTGATCCAGCGCTAAGCGCATCTTTGCAAGCCGTGAATCAACACTGACGTCTTTGCCTGCGCCACCGGTTTCGGCGCCTCGGCCTGTGTCACTGGTCGCACCCTGGGCGTTTGAGGCGGCAGCAGTCGTCGCCTTACCGGCAAACAACTGGACTTCGGCTGCTGTCGTGGCCTGTACCGCCGCGATCTTGGCAGCAATATCCAGCGTCTGTTGCGCTACGGCACCACCGCTGACCTGACCTTGACCCTCTCCGCCGGCACCACCCGCCGAGGCGTTTGACTGCAACTCTACGACGACCTTGTCGTCTTTAATACGAACCGCCACCTGGCCACCCTCTAATTCTTCGGCCAGCGCTGCCTCAACGCTACGCAGCGTTTTTTCCACAGAAAAATCTTCCGAGTCTTCTGAAGTTTTCTTCTGTACGTTTTTAGCGGTTGGATTCTTGGCCATTTGGGTATTGGTTTTGACCACTGTAGGTGCCGCGACAGCCGGCGTGAAATCTTCCACTAACAGGCTGCGGCCGGAGGGAATTCGAATCGTCGGTTGAATTTTTTTGATACCAAAGGCCATTTTCATGGACCCATTGATTTGCGCCAACTTGGCGACCTCAGTGTCAGCAAAGGACAGGATCAATACAAAGAACGCCATCAGCAGAGTGGCCATGTCGGCAAAGGTTGCCATCCACGCAGGCGCCCCGGATTTACACTCCTCGCACTCTTCTACCTTTTCCTGTTCCGGCGGTAGCAGTATTTCAATCACATTACTCGGTGTGACTTCAGACTCAGACATGCTGATAGCTCCTAGCCAGCTTCACCCAGCTTCGCGCGAATCTTTGGCGAGACAAAGGAACCTAGGTAGTCATTCAGCACCCGTGGATTACCACCGCCTTGAATGAACATGATCCCCTCGACGATCAAGTTACTTTGCGCTGCCTCCAATTCCGCCTGATTACCCAACTTCATGGCCATCGGCAGACAGATCACATTGGCGAGAATAGCGCCATACATGGTCGTTAACAGCGCGACCGCCATCGCCGGGCCGATCGATTTGGGGTCTGACATGTTGCCAAGCATCTGCACCAACCCTATCAGGGTGCCAATCATGCCCATGGCGGGGGCCACTTCACCCCAGGCTGAAAAAATGCTCTGCCCCATTTTATGGCGTAATTTCGTCGCGTCTATCTCGTTTTCCAGAGATTTCTTGATGATGTCCGGGTCAGTGCCATCTACCAGCATGCCAATACCCTTGGCGAGAAACGGGTTGGGAATTTCCTGCCCTTCCAGCGCTATCATGCCGTCTTTACGAGCAATGGTGGCCAGTTCAACAATCTGAGTGATCAGCACATCGGGTTTTTCGAGTTTGTTTTTGAAGGTCTTTCCCATCACTGAGATGGCGCCAAGAAACTCGCCCAAGGAAGATCGCAACATGACAACCATGATGGACCCCAGGACCACGATAAAAATTGACGGTATATCAACAAACGCCGCCGGCTGACTGATCGACGCAAAAATCAGTCCAAAGG
>JAYODE010000044.1:0-6878 GCA_038106185.1 Gammaproteobacteria bacterium
TTTCACGTGCTGGGCGCAAAGTCTTGAGCCCCGGCAGGTATCTCGACGACTTGAAACCCCGAGTAGCCACTTTCAGGGCAATAGAGGCTGTTTTCGACAGTCAGTTTTCTCCACTCAGGCGCAGCGCGCTCGTGCGATCTGCCATCTGGCATACAGTCTTTTGGCATCTTAGTCTTTTGGGATAGGCAATCAGCGTCGGTCCCGGAAACGACATTCGAACCGGAAAGCGACTATACTGCCGAATGCATTCCTGTCGAGTCTTCAGTTACTTCGAGCCGACGACTGAGTGGTGACGTCCCTGTAGCCTGTGGTTGCTAAAATTGATCTTAAAATATTCTGTCGACAAACGTAGCATGAGGGAATTGCTGGCGCTGGCCTACCCGATGGTCATATCCCAGGGTGCCTTCGCGTTGATGATATTTACCGACCGCTATTTTATGTCCTCGGTAAGTCCTACCCATCTTGCGGCAGCATTGGGAGGCGGCGTTGCTTCCTATTTTTGTCTGTCACTGTTTATCGGCGTACTGTCCTATGGCAATGCGCTGGTGGCACAGTATTACGGTGCCCGTGAGTTGTCTAAATGTCCACGAGTGCAGACCCAGGGACTCCTCATGTGCCTGGTCTTTGTGCCGGCCTTGCTTTTCATCAGTGTCTTTGTCAGTAAATTGTTTACCAGCATGGGCCATAGTCAGGCGCTGGCAGCGCTTGAAGAAACCTATTTTGAACTGCTCATCTGGGGTTCTGCCATCAGTCTTTGTAAGACCAGTTTAGGTTCCTATTTCGCGGGGATCGGTCAGACTCGTGTGCTGATGGTTGCCGATGCGCTCGGTGTGCTGCTCAATTTGCCCCTGACGTATGCGCTGGTTTTCGGAGTCTGGGGTTTACCGTCGTTGGGGATCGCCGGGGCCGCCTGGGGCACCATAATTAGCACCTTATTCAGTGTTGTTGTGTTTTTGGCGTTTTACCTGGCGCGAGAGCATCGGCGCCGATTCGATGTGGCGGCGTCTCTGGTCATCGACCTGGGGATTCTGCGACGCTACGTTCGACTGGGATTTCCGGCTGGCATCGAGATGTTTCTCAATGTCGCGGCTTTTAATGTATTTTTGCTGATGTTTCAGTCATACGGTGTTGTTGAAGCTGCATCTGCGGCGATCGTCTTCAATTGGGATATCGTTTCCTACGTGCCTATGATTGGTCTGAACGTCGCCCTGGTAAGTCTGGTAGGGCGGTATGTAGGTGAGGGTAATTCAAGCAAGTTGCATCAGGTGATCAAAAGCGGCTTTCTGCTGGGTATGGGGTATTCGTTTATTCTGTCGCTAGTTTTTGTCTTTCATCGTCAGGCACTGGTGGAGTTGTTCCTGGTTGGCAGCAGTGATGATGCTGCGATCCTGTCCCTGGCGAGCCTGATGATGCTGGGACTTGCCAGCTATGTGATGGCTGACGGTATTATTTTGATAGCGGGTGGTATTTTGCGCGGTGCCGGCGACACGCGTTGGTTGATGTGGGTTTCGGTCATCTTGCACTGGCTGATGCTAGTCGGACAGTTTTTGGTCATCAAGGTCTGGGAACTTGGCCCTCTCGTGTCTTGGGGTGTGTTTGTTGCCATGGTGCTGAGTATCGCCGCAGCTTATCTTTGGCGTCTGCAGGGGCCTGAGTGGCGATCAAAGGAAGCGATCGCCAGAGTAATGGCAGAAGCTTGACTAGGAAGCTTGGCTAGAAAGCCTTGATACGCAAGCCTTGATACGCAAGCCTTGATAAGCAAAGAATGATACGCAAAATAGCAATACCGTCGGCATTCGGGCTGATTTCACTGACGTCAACGCCAAACCTTGAATGCTGATAGGAGCATCCAGACATGCAATACTCTGTAGCCTTTGCCTCCGAAGTCGACTCCTGGCGCTGGGCGAAGCGGGCTGAGGCTTTGGGTTTTCACAGTGCCTGGTTCTACGATACTCAGATGCTCAATCCCGACGTGTTCATCTGCATGGCCCTCGCTGCTCACGAAACCAGCCGAATACGCCTGGGCACCGGGGTGCTGGTGCCAAGCAATCGAATCGCGCCGGTCGTAGCCAATGCCTTTGCTTCATTGAATAAGATTGCACCCGGCCGAATCGACTTTGGTGTCGGTACCGGTTTTACTGCTCGTCGTACCATGGGGCTTGGCGCCATGTCATTGCGGCAAATGCAAAGTTACGTCGAAGCCGTTCGCCAGCTATTACACGGACAGCTGACAGAGTTACAGCTGGAAGGTCAGATGCGGCAGGTGCAGTTTTTAGACCCTGATCTGCAGCTCATCAATCTTGAAGACGAGGTTCCGCTCTGGGTCTCTGCCTTTGGCCCGAAAGCCAAGCAGCTAACCACTGACCTGGATGCTGGCTGGTTGAATTTTGGCTCAATGGGAGCGCTGCAGGCTCTGCAGGAAATGCAGTCAATCTGGACCCGCAGTGGTCGCCCCCTTGAAAAGCTGGCAGCTAACCTGTTCTTCCTGGGCGCAGTCCTGAAAGGTGATCCTGAGTCAGACAATGCTCGGCTGATGGCTCAGGCAGGGCCTTTAACAGCGGTGACTTTTCATAATATGGCCGATGAGATTGGCGGCATGGGCGGCAAGGGTATTAAGCCTGGCCCCTTGCGTGATCTGCTGGATGAGTATCTTAAGGTCCATGATCAGTACTCGCCGGCAACGGCACGTTATTTGAGCAATCATCGTGGTCATCTGATGTATGTGCGTCCCGAGGAAACCCATATCACGCCACAGCTGGTACAAAGCACGACTATGAGTGGTCAGCATGATGAATTGGTTGCGCGCCTGCGAGGTTTGCGTGACGCGGGATATACACAACTGACGGTTCAATTGGTGCACAATCATGAGTCGGCACTGGAAGACTGGGCAAAGGTTTTTCAGGCCATTTGACGAGCTACACGCAGATTGTACCTCACTCTGCTGCGAGCGATACTCAAACCCAGACGCCGTAAAAAGGCAGGCACAGAGCAAACGATGGACTCGATAAAGACCGATATGGGCCAAATGCCTGTCATTATCGCCGGTGGCGGTATTGGCGGTTTGAGTATGGCGCTGACATTGCATCAAATCGGCGTGCCGTGTCTGGTCTTTGAGTCGGTGGCGACAGTGCGCCCTCTGGGTGTAGGCATCAACCTGCAACCCAATGCCGTGCGTGAACTCTATAACCTTGGTCTGAGTGCTGAGGTGCTGGACACCATTGGTTTACAAGTGCACGAGTGGGCCCTGGTCGGTCTAAACGGTAAAGATGTGTATGCAGAACCCCGTGGCCTGGCAGCCGGCTATCACTGGCCTCAGTATGCAGTTCATCGCGGAGAACTGCAGATGCTGTTGTATAGAACCCTGGTGGAACGTCTAGGTGAGGATGTGATTAAAACCGGGCACAAGGTCACGGGTTATCGCAATACTGAGTCGGGTGTCATGGTGACTGTCAGTGGGGCGATGGGTGAGGTGCTGGAAGTCGCGGGTTCGTTGCTGATCGCCGCTGATGGATTGCACTCAAACGTGCGTGCACAAATGCATCCGGATCAACCACCGATTCATTGGGGCGGTGCCGTCATGTGGCGCGGTACCAGTCTGGGAAAACCGATTCGTTCCGGCGCTTCCTTTGTCGGTTTAGGTACCCATCATCAGCGTATTGTTTTTTATCCGATATCGCCACCTGATCCAGTTACAGGTATGGCGCGCATCAATTGGATAGCCGAGGTTACAATGGATAACTCCCAAGGCTGGACTCAAGGTGACTGGAATAAGCGGGCTGAGCTGGCAGACTTTATTCATCACTTTAAAGACTGGGACTATGAGTGGGTCGATCTTCAAGGCATGCTAAGGGGTGCCGAAGATATTTATGAGTATCCCATGATCGATCGGGATCCGGTTGCGACCTGGGTTGATAAGCATGTTGTCCTCATAGGTGATGCTGCGCATGTCATGTATCCTACCGGGTCTAACGGTGCCAGTCAGGCGATCGTCGATGCCCGGATGTTAGGTGCGGCAATGGTCTCCCACGGCATTAATTCAGGCGCATTAAGGGCATTCGATGAGCAATTGTGCGAGAGTATCTCGGCGGTCGTGTTGCGCAACCGTGGTGCAGGACCCTTTGCTATCCTGAACGAGCTCGATACCCGTTGTGGCGGCCTGTTCGATGACATTGAAGCGGTGTTCCCGCAAGTGGAGCGTCAGGCAATGATGGCCGACTACAAGGCTGCCGCAGGTTTTGCGATTGAAGCGCTGAATGCCGCGCCTGAGATTCTGCCCCGCCGGTAAGGACCTCTCAAGTGATGACGGCCTGCCGAGCAATGGCGCGAGGCGCAGTTAACTTTTTATCAGGAGTACTGAGTATGCAAGAATTTGAAGGTAAAGTTGCCGTCATCACCGGTGCGGCGAGTGGAATTGGACGGGCATTGACGGAAAAATGTCTGGCTGAGGGCATGCAGGTGGTGATGGCCGACATCGAAGAAAACGCCTTGCAACAGGCTGCGGAGGAGTTACAGGCAGCGGGAAAGAACGCCATTTTGCCCGTCAAGACCAATGTCGCCTTGCTCGAGGAGCTTGAAAATCTGAAGCAGCAAGCGGTGGCGAATTTTGGTGGTGTTCACCTGTTGTTTAACAATGCCGGTGTGGGTGGTGGTGGTAATGCCTGGAACAGCACCGAGAAGGATTGGGAATGGGTGATGGGCGTCAACCTCTGGAGCGTGATTCACGGTTTGCGTGTTTTCGTACCACAGATGATTGCGCAAGACACAGCCTGTCATATCGTCAACACCGCGTCAGTAGCTGGCCTTCTGGGCGCCAGTACCAATGCCGGTTATGCCGTTACCAAACATGGCGTCGTTGCGCTGACCGAGATTCTGTATCGGGATCTGGAGGCTCAAAACTTGAAGATTGGCGCGTCTGTACTTTGCCCGGGCTTGATCGATACTCGTATCATGGAGAGTGGCCGCAATCGACCGGCGGCGCTTATGAATGATGGCGAGCCGGTTGCGCTGACTCAAGCGCAAGAGGAGGGCAGAGCTGCATTTGCCGCAGCACTCAAGCAAGGAATGAAGCCCGAGCAGTTGGCAGAAATTGTGTTTGCTGGCATACGCGCCAACCAGCTCTATATTCAGACTCACGATATCTTCAACCCCATGATTCTGGCTCGAGCGAATAACATCACGACCGGCACGAATCCAGCGCCTGTTAACCTCATCTGACGGGGAATTAACCCAAGAAAGGCCTCAGTGAGCTCCACGATGAGCTCTGCTGGAACCAGGTGCTCATCATGCCATTTGAATCCATCCAGATTTCAACCAGTTACCAACAGCACAAAGGCGAGCCAACTTGCATGATGATGCAGATTCAATGATATTAGTGCCCTAACAATTGGGAGTGTGAGTTTGAAGCTGATCAGCGACAATATATTAATCGATTCGGGGCAGCGGTTCCCAACCAGCCCAGCCGTCTATCCAACGTTTAATGGGTATAATTTTGCCGACCCCTCCGCATGGACAAGGGGCCATCCTTTCGATCGTTATAAGACGATGCGTGAAGAAGCGCCCGTGATGTGGACTAACACAGACAAGGGGCTATCGGGTTTTTGGTCTGTCACAAGATACGATGATATCAAGGCAGCTGAACTCGCTCACAGCGTCTTTTCCTCAGAACGTGGCAGTATCAATATGGGCGTGCCAGAGCGAAAGCAATGGCGTCCCGAGAAGCTCATGCTGGCAGCCTTTAACTCGTTGATCAACCTGGATGAACCCTTGCATCGAGACATGCGGACCCAGCAGAGTCAGTTCTTTTTCCCCGCTTATGTGGAAACGCTTCGAAACAAAGTGGGACTAAAAATCGATGAGCTGCTCGATGAAATGGAGAAGAAGGGACCTGTCGTTGATTTTGTGAAGATGTTTTCTGAGGAAGTACCTTTGTTCACCCTGTGCGAAATGCTGGGCATTGACGAGCAGGATCGACCCAAGGTTAAAGTCTGGATGCATCATTTAGAGTTGGCCAGTCAATTTCTCTCAAATCCTTGGCAGACCTTTTTCGCGGAACCACTTTTTCCGTTCCGATTCAACGCGGTGGTAAACGATATGTTTGCCTATGGTCAACAGGTGATGGCAGATCGGCGTGTGAATCCTCGGGACGATCTGCTTACCGTCATTGCCCAGTCACAAGTCGATGGCGAATTGTTGTCCCAGGAATTTCTTGATGGCTCTTGGCTGTTAATTATTTTTGCTGGCAACGACACCTCCAGGAATTCACTGTCGGGTACGATTCGATTGATGACTGAGTTTCCCGATCAGCGGGCAATGGTTCTTGACGATCCTTCACTGATTCCGCGAATGTCTGAAGAAGCGCTGCGGATGGTGTCGCCTGTGATGCATATGCGTCGAACAGCCATAGAAGATACTGTGTTGAATGGTCAGGCGATCGCGAAAGATGAGAAAGTGGTGCTCTGGTATGGCGCGGCTAATCGCGACCCCAATGTTTTTCCGAACCCGGATACTTTCAACATGCTGAGAGACAATGTCGAAAAACACATCGCCTTTGGACATGGCGTACATAAGTGTTTGGGGTCACGAGTGGCGAAACTGCAATTGCGTATGGCTTTCGAGCGAATATTTGATCGATTCCCAAACATCCACTGGACCGGTAAGCAGAAAATCGCGCCAAACGCACTGGTGCATGCCATCTCAAGCTTACAGGTCAATCTGTATGGACCCGGCGGCAAAAGACCAGTGAAAGTGGCAGTCGCCTAGTCACTTGAGGAGAATTGGGGTCGGGGTAAAGTGCCGGAGGAGAATTGGGGTGGGGGGGGGGGGTGGGGGGGGGGGGGAGATTGGTGGGTAGGGCCAACGACACGAACACACCACAAGCG
>JAYODE010000044.1:6888-16732 GCA_038106185.1 Gammaproteobacteria bacterium
TGGGGGGGGTTTTATTGGGCGTTATAAAAATTACGCCGTAACTTCCCCCCGACCCCCTTTCCTTACTCCGGCACTTTACCCCGACCCCGTTAGCCCCGTTAGCTCGATTTAGCAGCTTCTGCTGCGGCGGCAAATACGCGAAGAAAATTACCGCCCCAAATTTTCTCGATGTCTTGTTGGCTGTAGCCTCTCTCTAGCAATCCCTTCGTGACATTCAGTGCCTCGCTGGCATCGTCGAAACCGATAATACCGCTACCATGGTTGAAGTCGGTGCCTATACCCACGTGATCAACGCCAATACGCTGAACCACATAGTCAATATGATTGAGCACGTCATCCATGCTGCCAGGGCCTAACAGTTCGCTGACAGTGCTGAGGAATTGCTTCTGCACAGCCTCGTCGTTTATCTCCCAATAGAGCTCAAAAGGGTAATAGTAGTCTTCCTCAATGCCAGCTTCGCGGCGGGCCATGCGAATCAGTCCATCGAGTTCCTTGTTCGACGAGTCGAACAGATAACCTCTGAAGGGCGCGATATGAATCACGCCGCCGTTTTTACCGATCAAATCTATCTCCTCATCTGTCAAATTACGGCTGACATTCGACAGTTGCCAGACATTTGAGTGACTGGCGATCACGGGTGTCGTTGAAAGAGCCAGAACCTGCAACGCAGCTGCTTTAGACAGCTGGGAAATATCGTTGATGCCACCGAGTGCGTTAATGCGTTGGATAGCCAGGCGGCCTAATTCAGATAAGCCGCCATGTTCGGCTTCGACCTCATGAGCGCCAATTTCACTGTTATAGATGGGTCTCGAGGAGTCGGCAAAATCGTTATGGCCCATGTGGGTCAGTGCAAATACTCGGACGCCTGCGGCATAAAAGTCGTCCAGCGCAGAGACCTGGGTGCCCAGTATTCGCGCATTCTGTAAGCCGAGAATCAGTGCACCCTTGCCGTCAGCGTGGGCCTGAGCGAGCTCGTCCGCTGAACGCGCCAATACAAGGTTGTTTTCTGGATCTGCTACTAGTGCCTTCACCGCGCTGAGCTTCTCATCGGCCATTGCTCGCGCCGCGGTATAGCCGTCAGCGTCTCGTGGTCCGGGGCCCACTGCCACAGACATGACAACCGCATCGACGCCGCCAGCGCGCATTTTATCGGGTGCGACTTTCGACAAACCATCGGTACCCACATAACGAGACGCTTTGCCCGGTATTTCAATGTCGGCATGCGCATCAAGCACGAGGGCGTGAGCATGAATGGCCTTCGCTGCCATGCTGGTAGCATCGACGTCAGTTGAGGTTGCTCCGGTTGGCTCTTCCGAGGTAGGTCCGCAGGCGACTATGGTGAACAGGGCTGCGCTCGCGAGTAGTACTTTACAGATATGAATCATTGAGATACTCCAAGTGAAGTGTCGATACTTAAAAGCCTGAAGCCAAAAAAGGGCTAGTTCAGCGAGTGGGCAAACCGGCAAATGAGCGTGATCGCTTCTTGATAAAGATCAGGTGTCACATCCGGCAAATTCAAGTCACCGGCATGGGGGGTGCCGTGCACCGTTCGCGCCGAAGCCGGAACCCCGGCGGCCATCAACTTGCGATAATACGCCAGTCCTTCATCTCTGAGTGGGTCGAGCTCGTTCACTGAGATGACATGGGGTGGTAGCCCTTGCAGATTTTCGAGGCTGGCCTGAAGGGGCCAGGCCAGAGGGTTAGCACCATGGCTGCCGTTGGGATCATAAACCTTGACCATGGTCGCCATCATGATGCTGTCGATAGAGTAGCCATCATTTTCTCGTAACGAGACCAGTTCACGTGGTGGATGCCCGTAGGACCCAGAGATGTAAGGGCACAAGGCATAGACCCCCTTGATCTGATCGAGCCAGCCTTCTTGCTTGGCCTTTAACGCTGTCGCAAGGCTCAGGTTACCGCCGCCGGATTCGCCCGATAGCACCAGCGTCGAGATACCCAATTGATCGCGATGGGCATGTACCCAATTGACCGCGCTGGCACAATCATTCAAGCCCGCAGGAAAGGGGTGGTTACCCAGGCTGCCGCCGCCATTGCGAAACTCGACGCCAATGACGCGCATGCCAGCGGCCGCAAGGCTGTTGCGCCAGCGCACAAAGCTGGGGTCAGCGGCTGTCATCAGTACCATACCACCGCCATGGAAATGCACTATGCCGGGTCCGGGTTCTGTCTGGTCCTTTGGCAGATGCATATAGAGTTGAATGTCATGCCCCGTGTCACCGGTGATAACCTGGGTCGAGGTGAGCACCGAGTCAAACGCGGGCATGGCCTGCCATTCCAATGCATGACTGGCGGCCGAGGCCGCTTCAAAGCCCTGACTGTAGGCGACGCATTCCTCGTAGCTGGCATCGGGTCCCGGCGCCGGCATACCGTCTCCAAATGGGATCATGGTCTGCATCACGGCTTTGATTCGCGGATCGGCTCTGGGATCGGTGATGAAGGTCGCGTCAGGATTACCCAGCTTTCCAGGTTTTAGGATGTCATTCATGATAAATCTTCGGGCTCAGGGAAATAGGTTCGAAATGAGAATTAAAGTTAGAAGTTTGGCTAAACTCTGAAAGCATTCTAGCGGCGTATGTTGGGTCTGGGAAAGGGTACTGTAAAACTTTGGCAGCCGAGCGAAGGCTTAAATCCTTCGATAGGGCTGAGTGAGTCAAAATCACAATCGAACGCGTTAATAAGGATGGAGCCTTACCGGCACATTCCTGATCCCTCTAATAAAATTGTTAGGCAGGCGTTCTACATCCCCCACAACCTCAACGGTATGGAAGCGTTGCATAATCTCTTCCCATAAGACGCGAAGCTGTAGCTCTGCCAGGCGGTTACCCATGCAGCGATGAACGCCGAAGCCAAAAGCAACGTGGGCGCGAGCGTTAGGGCGATCAATGATCAGTTTGTCGGCATCCTCAAACACCGACTCATCCCGATTACCAGAGAGATACCACATGACGACCTTGTCTCCGGCTTTGATCTGTTTGCCGCCGAGTTCGTAGTCTTGCAGCGCCGTGCGGCGCATGTGTAGTACCGGGGTCTGCCAGCGAATCATCTCAGACACCATATTGGGTATCAGGCCAGGGTTGTCTCTCAGTTTTTGGTACTGATCAGGAAACTGATTCAGCGCCAGAACCCCGCCACTGATGCTGTTGCGCGTGGTGTCATTGCCACCCACGATCAATAGCAGTATGTTACCGAGGAATAATTCAGGATCCTCATTCATTTTTGCGGTTTCTGCGTTGTGCTGAAGCATCGAGATCAAATCGAATGCTGGCGGCTGACCGGCCTTCGCCATCCACAGTTGGTAGAAAGCGCCAGCGGCGCCCATGAGTTCCTGATAACGCTTGCCCATATCGATATTGGTATCACCAGTGACCTCAGGTACTGCCGTCGCAAGATCAGACCAGTAGACCAGTTTATGGCGTTCTTCATAGGGAAAATCGAATAATGTCGCCAGCATGCGGGCGGTAAGTTCGATTGAGACTTCCTGTACCCAGTTGAAGGTCTTGCCGATAGGCAGGTTGTCGAGGATGTCGGCGGCGCGCTCTCTGATCAATGGTTCAAATTCAGCAAGATTCCGGGGGGCAACCGCTGGTGCAACTGCCATTCTCTGCTTCATGTGTTTCGGCTCATCCAGGGTAATGAAACTCTGACCCTGAATCTGACCTTCTGCAGCGGCGTAGGGATCGACGATAGCGATACCGCCCTTCTCGGAAGAGAATACCTGATGGTTGGTGTCAACCTCCTTGATCAGTTCGTGACTCGTCACTGACCAGAAGGGACCATTTACGCTCTCTGCCAGATAGTGGACGGGCGCTTCTTTGCGCAGTCGAGCGAATAGTGGTCGCCAGGTATCGTGCTGGAAAAGCGTGGGGCGGCTGACATCAATTTGGTCCAACGGCAGTTCTGCTCGCTGATGTTCGTCTAACGGATCCAGTGCCGGCATCTAAGCTTCTCCCAAGTGATAGGTTTAACCTAATGTCGGAATGGAAACTAGTCAAGTGGTCACTGACCAAGCTGGCAAACAACGGTCAATCGGCGAGTTGGCTGGCTAAAAAGGTCTTGACTCTCAACTTGGCGTTTTCCCTCACATTCATATAAAACAGGGGATAGTCCAATATATGGTAAGACTGTTCTGGTCTGAGCTTGGCAAAGACCTCACTGCTTTGCACTGCAACCCTCAGGGTTCCATCCCGACACTCGGCCCATGTCAGATTTGGCAAGGGTTCTGCCAGGGCCGTAAAGGTGACATTTGCGGGGGGGTTCGCAGGATCGCGGTTATTGTTAAAAGCCGAGGTGATGGGTAGCGCGCCGCTA
The DNA here is from genome assembly GCA_038106185.1 of Gammaproteobacteria bacterium. Lineage (GTDB taxonomy): Bacteria > Pseudomonadota > Gammaproteobacteria > Pseudomonadales > Azotimanducaceae > UBA4582. The sequence continues at coordinate 11,218 of JAYODE010000044.1, forward strand.
TGCAAGTCTGCAGGCCCTCGCGCTGAGTTGGTTTCCCAGGTCAGTGGGTTTGTGCACAGCGTATCGCCCGTTCGAGGGATCACGGCGCCGTCTTCTGCCGCCGTATCCCAGTGGTTGATGCAGGCCAGCTGGGTCGCAGATTGGCAGGCTTTAATGTCGACCAGGCCCGCCAGCCAGTCCTCTGACACGCCGATGATGGTGCTGCCTGTCACATAGGCGACAACCAATCGTTCCCGTAGGGGTGTCTTGTCTATCCGTTCCTTCAGCAGACGCAGGGCATGATGAGTACCCTGGCTGTGACTGGCAATGATGAATGGCTTGTCAGCACTATAATGCTGAATAAAGTAGTCAAACGCTGCGGCGACATCATGATAGGCGAAGTCAAGAATTCGATCGCGCTCGTCCAGGGTCGTGGCTGTATAGCTGAAAATTGACGCTTCTCTGTATCTTGGCGCATAGACGTTACAACAGCCGTTAAAGGCGCTGGCCTGATAAGCCATCGACCATTGGGTGTTTTCTTCGGTTGCACTGTCCGGGTTCAGCGGTGAGGTCCAGGCACCGCCGCTCAACAAGCCGGTGGGATGAATGAAAAACACATCAACGGGAGCCTGCCCCTGAATGTCAGCGTCAGCTATGCCGGCCGGGATCAGATCTGCTGGGTCTTGTTTGTTTGGCAGTGCTGCCCAGTAGTCGTTGTCGGCATAGTCTGGTGCCTTAGCTGCCTGGCTTGGATCGAACTGGCCGGAAGGCTTATTCAATACCAGGGTCGGATCGAATTGACCGGAGGGTTGGGAGAAAACCAGGGTCATCTGTCTCACCAGGTTTTGACCGAAACCGCTCAGGTAAGCATAAACGCCAAGACTGACCAACAGTATGCCGAGGCCAGGGACGAGTTGTTTGCGGGTAAATTTCACCGAGTTTCTCCAATTAAAAATGCGAGTGCGACAATCACATCGCACTCGCATCTCAGGTTTTACCGTTATCTAACCAGGTACAGAGGTCGGTTAATTGCTGTAATTAAGCCGTAGACCAAACACCCTTGGTGGTGCCCAGGATGCACTGGTACCGCCGACCGCCGCTGCACTGAGCTTCCATTCGAAGTGTTCTTCATCAGTAAGATTCTCAACGAACAGTTGCAAAAACAGATTGTCTTCCATGTTTCGCCAAGTCAGCCGCAGATTCTGGATTGTGTGAGATTCGATGGTGGCAAAGCTGTTTTCAAAGGGATCGACATAATAGTCATCAGTATAGGCCGCGTCATACCGCGCCTGCAGGGAACCGCCTGAGGCTAAACCCATGGTATACTGCACGCCAACGTTGACTTTCAGATCGGGTGAGCGCAACAGGCGATTACCACTGATATCAACGAGCGCGATGCCAGGTACCATTGGGTCATCGAGAGAGGCGGTGTCATACTCGCCGCGTTGCAGATTAATGCCGCCATCGAGCTGCAGACCGGCCGCAGGCGTTGCTACAAACTCGAGCTCCAGACCATAGATGGTTGATTCTGCAGCATTGTCTATTTCGACATGATCTGTCAGGAAACTTCTGACCTGCATGTCAGTGTAGTCATAGAAATAGGCCGCGCCATTGAGTACCAACCGGCGGTCAAGCAGATTGCTCTTCATGCCGATTTCGTAGGCCGTGACGATTTCCTCATCAAAACTGTCGTTACAGCGACCGGCATTAAATCCTCCCGCTTTAAAGCCTCTGGAGACTGAACCGTAAGTCATCAGCGTCTCGCTCAGGTCGTAATCGACACCCACTTTGTAGGTAGGTGAGGTCCAACTCTTGGAGACCGGCAGCGCTCGACACTGATCCGCTGGCGGTGTCAAATTAGAGACGCTTGATTGCACATTGTCTTTCTCGTCTCTCGTGAAGCGTATGCCCAGGGTCGTGCGAAGTTTATCGCTGATGTTGTAGGTCGCCTGCGCAAAGGCACCAATGGAAACCAAAGATTCCTGAAACGCGGAGTCGAGGAAAATAATCGTAGTTGGTTCACCGCTAAGGTTGTTGATGGGTGGAAATGCCGGGAAAATAGCCGTCAGAAATGGCAGCGTGGTGTAGGGCGTAGTGGCGGCCTTGTTGCGGTAGTAGCTGGCGCCGACAATCCACTCCATGGCATCATTGAACGCACTGCCCAGTAGATCTATTTCCTGCGAAAGCTCATCGGACTCAGACTGAGATTCGATGATGACAAACGGTATGTTAGTGCCGTCTGAATCCAGTGAGGTTGCTGTCGTCGATTCGCGAAAGGAGGTAATCGACTTCACTTGTAGATCGTCCAGATCCCAGGTTAAGGTCCCGTTAACGCCCCAGAACCTTCTCACTTCCGAGTCGGGGGTATCATGGTACAGCTTGCTCGCATCATCGGTGACGGTCTTGCCACCAAAGGCGAGTGGGCTAGCCCCTGATCCTAAGACACGCTCTGCATAGGTCATGGGGCGACCGTCACTGCGACTTTCCTGGTAGTCGGCTCGCACGATCCATTCGATGTTATCAGCAGGAGTATAGAGCATAGCGAGGGTGCCAGCCTCAACCCGTGCATAGTCCATATCCTTGCCATTAAACAGGTTGGTTCTATAGCCATCACGGTCATCAACGGCCAAGCTGGCGCGCACCGCCAGCGTGTCGTCGATGAGGCCGCCATTAGCGACTAAATTGACCCGGCTCGTATTATAGGATGCACCGGTGATGCCTACCTTAAAGCTTGGATCGAAATCCGGTTGTTTGGAGATAATATTGATATTGCCGCCGGTGCTATTTCGACCATACAAGGTCCCTTGTGGGCCTCTCAGCACTTCAATACGTTCTATATCCTGAAATGTGGCAGTATTAGCAAACTGCTGGCCCTGGTAGACACCATCCACATAGATGGCTACCCCTGGGCTGTTACCGACGGTGGGCGCGTCTTGACCGACGCCGCGAATATATAACTGAAGACCCGCGGGTGCCTGGTTATAGGTGAGGCTGGGTGCCAGTTGGTTAATATCACGAATGTCATCGATTTGAGCGTTCTCGATCATGCCTGCCGTAATGGCAGTAATAGCGATTGGCGTTGACTGCAATGATGCTTCGCGCTTTTGTGCAGTGACGATGATCTCCTCCATCGCAAAGTCTGTCGTATTACTGGATACGGCATCTTCTGCACCGGCTTGTAATACTGTGAAAAGCGATAGAAAGGCTGCTCCAAAGTTACCGAGTAGCGAGTTATTCCTGTTTGATTTATTCAATTTCACATCCCCTGAATCAACGTGTTGGCTGATAATGCTAAGCTGTCCTTGCTCCCCAATCGCGATTTGTAGCCCAGTACCCTTTAACAGCCGCTCCAAAGCGTCGTATATCGGGTAACTGCCAACCAAGCTGTTTGCCTTTTTGTCTTTTGCCTCATCAAACGGAAATACGAGTGTTTGATCTGATTGCTCTGCAAACGCGATGAGCGAGAGGTCTGCCCGTTGCGCAGGAATATTGAAGTTAATCACGCTATTGATGGTGACCTGGGCGGCTTGGAGCTGGCATGTAACCAACAGCAAACACGTCAGAGTCAAAGATCTAGCGCAGTAGCTAACCAATAGTCTGGCGACGGAGATTGTTCCCGCTTGCAAACTAGACGAGTCAGAAAGAATTTTCCGCCAGGCAACATCGAACATTAAACTTCTCCGTTCGGTTAACTGGAATGTTCAGCGTTTTCTTGCGCTTTTGGTTTCAATAATATCTTGACGTCGTCAAGCTGTTCGAAGGTGATGTTGAAATTTGCGTTAAGTGTTGCCAAAAAACCGGCGATATCACCGGTTTTAAATAGGCCGGCAACCCGAATTTTTTGCAGGTCACTGTTTAAAATCACAAACTCAACCGGCGTATAGCGACTGATTTCTGCCACAGCGTCGCCGAGAGATTCACCGCGAAAGATAAGATTGCCACTGCGCCAGGACAATTGGACTTCAATTTCCTCGGGCGCAAGGGTTTCGATGCCATCGTCTGCCGCACCAAGCAGAATTTTTTCGCCCCTTGTCACGGCCAGCGCATCATCGGTGAGCAGCGGCGGGAGCAATAGTTCATCGGTGCTCTTCAAGTCAGGGTTTGAATGTACGCCCACTCGAACCTTACCGTCAGTCACCATTAGCTCAACCCGTTGGTCACTGTTGATTTTTATGTCAAAGGCAGTGCCTATGGCTTGCACCACGTGATTCCCAACAACAACACTTAGCGGGCGAGCGGGGTTGTGAGCCACCTCAATATGCAATTCACCTCGTTCAAGCAGAATCAGGCGGCGGTGTTCCGTATAATTGACCTGCACTCTGCTGTTGGTGTTGAGCGCGATTCGAGTGCCGTCTGACAGCTCGACGGTCGAGTGCTCTCCGACGGACGTCTTATAGATGCCTTGGCTGGCCGCCGCCGTGAGGGGTGGTTGCTTCGGCGCGAAGATTTGCGGCTGGCTGACAGCGCTCCAATAGCCCAGGCAGATGGCAGCAAGCACGCCGGCTGCTATCGCTAACAGGGCCTTTGGATTTTTCGAGCGGCGGCTTGGATGATGGGGAAACATGTTCGCCAGGCAGGTCAAGCTGTCAAGTTTGTCCCACATTTTTGCCATTCTCAGCAGGACTTCCTCGTTGGCGGGGTCAGCCTTCATCCAGTGCTGTAACGCGCGAACCTCGTTGGCTGCCAATCCCTTATCAAGCTTTGCAATCCAATTGGCGGCCTCATCATGGCGTTGCTCCTGGCTGCGCAACTCTATTACGTTATTCATACAATGCCCCCTCGCATAGTCGGTCGCTCTTGGTTTTTTCCCGCCAGGGTGTCCTTGGAATTATGGTGCAGCATAAAGTAGGTGCAGCGTTTGATAGCCAACGCGACATGCTTTTCTACCGTGTTTTCAGAGAGGTTCAGCTCTTTGGCAATTTCCCGCTGGGAATAGCCATAGACCTTTTTCAGAACAAACACCCGCCGACATTGCACCGGCAGCAGCCTGACAGCCTCGCAGAACAAGCCGAACTCCTCATTTGAAACGGCGATCTCGTAGATCTCATCCCGCTCAGAATCAAATTCAGCAGGCAGCAGCTCGTCAACATCGATCTGTTGGTCTCGCAAACGGTGTTCTGCCCGCTTGACCTGATCGACGGCAAGATTGACCGCCATTTTTAACAGATACGAGCGGGGGTGCCTGATGTCAGTCTGATTATCGACCTGACATAAGCGAACATAAGTTTCCTGAACTATGTCTTCGACTTCATGGGGCGGTACTATTCTTGACACAGCACGCGCCAGATGGGCGCGAAGGCCCATAAACACACTCAACAGATTCTCGCCATTAAACACAACTGGCTCCTCGTTTTAAATTCGCCATAGGTCCTAAGACGATCGAGCGCTGAGTTTCCGCCAGTGACCCCTAAGAATGCTCGAGCGACCGGGGTCGGAGTAAAGTGCCGGAGCGATCGGGGTCGGAGTAAAGTGCCGGGGTAAAAGGCCAGCAAATCATGGTTGTTTACTCCGGCACTTTACTCCGACCCCAAAATTG
>JAYODE010000044.1:16832-24763 GCA_038106185.1 Gammaproteobacteria bacterium
ACCCCAAAATGGGTGGTGATTTAGGCGAGTGAGAAGCCGTCGTAGTTTTTCTCGACCACGTCTTCACACTTTTCTACATAGCCAACCCAGTCAACGTGAGGAAGGAATACCCGCGGTTTGCCGGGTATGTTGTCGCCAAAATACCAGTTGGCACCAGCCGTAAACAGGGTGGTGTGACCTAACTCACTGACATGCGCAACCCAGGGCTCTTCGGCTTCAAGTTTCGCTTCAATACGGGTTTGCTCGTTATCGCGCATATGCACCAGGGTATCGGCAACAAAGTTTACGTGCTGTTCAATGGCGACCATCATATTGGTCAGCACCGATGGGCTACCTGGGCCGGTGATCACATACATGTTGGGAAAGCCTTCGGCGCAAAGTCCTAGATAAGCTTTTGGACCCTCGGCCCACTTGTCTTTGAGTAATCGGCCGCCGCGGCCGCGGATTTCCATTTTATTCAGCGTCCCCGTCAGTGCATCGAAGCCGGTAGCGAAGATGACGCAGTCAACTTCATGGTTGATCCCATTGGCGCGAATACCGGTTTCGGTAAATCGTTCAATGCCGTTGTCTCGAATATCGACCAGGGTGACGTTGTCACGATTAAAGGTTTCAAAATAATTGGTATCCAGTACCGGGCGTTTGCTGGCATAGACAAAGTTAGGGCAGAGCTTTTCTGCCAGTTCGGGGTCCTTAACAATGCCGCGAATCTTATTCCGAACGAAGTCGGCAATGGTTTCATTCGCTACGCGATCCGAGCCTGAATCGGCATAGGCGACGAGAAATGCAAAACCGCCCATTTGCCAGCGGCGCTCGTATTCGGCGTTTCGCTCCTCGTCGCTCACATCAAACGTGTTGGTCTCAAAGTTGCCAGACACTTCCTGCGCGAAGGGACTGTGATAATTCTCATTGCGATATTCTGCATATCGGCTCTTGATCTGTTTTTCAATTTCCGGATTCAAGGGCTCATTATGCTGCGGAATAGTGAATTGGGGCGTACGCTGAAAGGAGTAGAGGTGATCAGCAATTTCTGCAACCGCTGGAATTGCCTGTATGGCGGTCGACCCACAGCCGATAATGGCGACCTTTTTGCCGGTTAAATCTACCGGCTCCTCGGGCCAGCGACCCGAGTGATAGGCCTCGCCCTGGTAGTCGTTGAAGCCTTCAAATTCGGGAATGTTGGAGGTCGAGAGACAGCCAGTGGCCAGTACAAAATGCCTGGCGGTCACCGACTCGCCGGCATCGGTGGTAATGGTCCAGACGTCGTTGCTCTCATCAAAAATGGCGCTGACGATACGCGTGTTAAACTGCATGTCTTTACGCAGATCGAACCGTTCAACCACGTGATTCGCATAGTCGAGGATGTCAGCCTGATCGGAGTATTTATTTTTCCAGCGCCATTCCTGCTGCAGGCTTTCGTCAAAGCTATAGGAATATTGCAAGCTGGGAATGTCGCAACGGGCGCCGGGATAGCGGTTCCAGTACCAGGTGCCACCGACACCATTCGCTGCTTCGTAGACTCGAGTCCTAAAGCCTTTGTTGCGCAAGTTGTACAGGGCGTAAATACCGGCGAAGCCCGCACCCACCACGACTGCGTCAAGGTCTGTTGCTGTTGAATTGGCAGCGCTCATGGTCGTTTATCCTTCATTAGTTGATCTCAACCCTGATTACTACAGGACGCTCGACCTAATGTAAAGGGCTCCGACCATCTGGCCAGGCTTGAGGCTGTCGGGCTGGCGACGGTTGCCGCCAGATAGCAGCGCCTCAGTGAGGTCCTGGGATGACGGCGCCTGTCAGGCTTTGATTGCCTTTCTGCCCACCACCAGAAAGATGGGAAAAGCCTTGTTGGCCCGAGTAACGGTCTCAGCCGTGACGAACCGCACGTCTGTGAAGCCCTGTTGTTCGAGGCGTTTCTGCAGTGCTGCGCGTTCAAAGCCTTGGTGAAACACGCCCTGAGTGCCCGCCGAATGAAAGCTGCCATCTTCCTTGTCGAGATCAGCCAATGCGATTTGGCCGCCTTCCTTCAGGTGTGTGGCAAAGGTTTTAAGCATGTGGTCAGTATCTTCCACATGGTGCATGGCCATGGCGCTGACTATGACATCAAACTGAGTAGTCAGTGGTTTTTCCATGATGTCCTGGCACAGAGTTTCGACCTGGTGCTTGAGTTCTGGCTTGGCCGCCAGCCGATCCAGCATCGCCTGGGATACGTCCACGGCGGTGATCTGGGCAACCCTCGGTGCCAAATGGCCGGAGATCAGGCCGGTACCGGCGCCAAAGTCCATGACGTGCATATCGGCATTAAATGCAAGCTGATCGAGCATCGCCGTGCTGATCGCCCGCGACAACCGGGTTTTGAAATCGTCTTGATCCCAGTTCTTGGCTTTCTCTTCGAATAGGTCAACCATGTTAGTTCTCGACAGCAAATAGCAATGACATTTGATCTGAACGCGGCTGATCCTCATCAAAGGCTGAGGTGAGTCAGCGACTCTTTAAGCCCTATGGGCTTATTGAGAGCTGAGCCCCGCAGCAAATCGCGCCTTTCTCTCGGCCTGCTGCACCGCGTCGCTCGGCTCATTCAAACGTTCGAGTGTGACGCCATGAATCTCCCCGGCAAAGGCGAAGTTGTGTGGATAGGGTCCCACCGGTGAGCCTGTGTCACGACCCACATCAAAGGTTTCGCCACTCATGGAGAAGACCACGGGTACTGTGCGCTCGATTCGCGCCTGACAGACCATGACAGAATCGACATACAGACTCGCCAGGCCGCCGGCAGCAAAGCCGCCATCATGAACATAGTGCAGCATCAGCACATGGATGCCGGCCGCCAGTGGTTTATCCGCTTTCAAAAAAGTCAATTCGTGACCGAACCAGTTGTAAAGATAGGTGGGTATTCCCTGTTCATCGAGATACAGACTCCAGCCCGCCATATTGCCGCCCTGGCAGGCAATCACGCCGCTGCTGGGCGCTGCGCTGAGGCTGATGTCGGCCGTGATGCGATAGGAAACGTTTTTCAGGTTAATAATCGCGTGTTCCGGCATCCGCGTATGGGCGCGGGTATAGGTCATGGATGAATAACCATCCAGCGAATGCGGCACCGAATAGTCGCCACCCCGTTTGGCCGAGGCATCGCGCAGGGGATAGATGCCATAGCGTTGCGCCTCTTCGTCAAACAGCCGCTGCAGGGCCGTCAGCTTATCGGGATGCACCAGTGCCAGGTCTTGACTCTGAGAATAGTCGTTGGCGACGTGATACAGTTCCCAGCGTTCCTGCTCGCCGTCGAATTCAAAGCCGGCGAAACGAACCCAGGGCAGGCGCCCGTGAAAGCAGGAGGCCATCCAGCCGTCGTGATAGATAGCGCGATTACCCAGAATCTCAAAATACTGAGTCACGTGAGTGCTGGGTGCCGCTGAGTCATTAAAGGTATAGGCCATGCTCGTGCCATGGATTGGGTCCTGAGCAATGCCATTGACCTTGTTTGGCGGCGCAATGCCGGCGACCTCTAAAATGGTCGGAAAAATATCGATCACATGATGGAATTGGCTGCGTAACCCGCCCGCCTGCGGAATGCTATTCGGCCAGGAGACAGCCAGCGCATTGCGGGTACCACCAAAGTGCGAGGCCACCTGTTTCATCCATTGAAAAGGTGAGTCCAGGGCCCAGGCCCAGCCGATATTGAAGTGGTTCTCACAGCGGTCAGTCCCAAAGTCAGCCATATGTTCCAGCAGCCACTCAGGATCTTCGGGTACGCCATTTTGAAATGAGGGCGCGCTCCAAGCCCCATGCACGGTGCCTTCTGCTGAGGCACCATTATCGCCGGTGAGGTAAATCACCAGCGTGTTGTCGAAACAACCCAGCTCAGTCAGGCTGTCTATGACCCGTTCTACCTGCGCATCCGTGTGGGCCAAAAATCCGGCAAAGACCTCCATCAAGCGAGCCGCGACCGGCTTGTAGCGATCAGGATAGTCATTCCAGGCCGGCACCTGTTCTGGTCGCTGGGTCAGCACAGTGTCGGCGGGGATAACCCCTGATGCCAATTGCCGAGCATAGATGTCGGCTCGCAGTTGATCCCAGCCTTGGTCGAACTGGCCCTTGAAAGCGTCACTCCACTCGGGCGCAACATGATGCGGCGCATGGACCGCTGCCGGCGCAAAATAACAGAAGAAGGGTTTGTCCGGCGCAGAGGCTTTTTGCCGCGCAATCCATTCAATCGCCTTGTCAGCCAGGTCTTCGCTCAGATGATAGCCTGGCTGATTGCGGTGAGGCTCAATCGGTGTGGTCTGATCATAAACCGGCGGCTCCCAGTGCGAGGCTTCGGCGCCTATGATGCCGTAGAACCGCTCAAAACCCATGCCCGTCGGCCATCGATCAAAGGGGCCGGCAGGGTTCTGCTCCCAGGAGGGCGTCAGATGCCATTTGCCGAAACAGCCAGTTGAGTAGCCGTTTTGTTTGAGGATCTCGGCGAGGGTTGCCGTCTCTGGTGGTATGGCACTGTCATACGCCGGAAAACTATTGGCGATCTCGGTAATGCCACCCATGTGCACGCTGTGATGATTGCGGCCGGTCAGCAGTGCGGCGCGGGTCGGCGAGCACAGAGCGGTGGTGTGAAACTGATTGTAGCGCAGGCCTCTGGCCGCAATCTTGTCGACGCCAGGCGTTGGCACCGGTCCACCAAAGGTGCTGCAGGTGCCGTAGCCCACATCGTCAAGCATGACTAACAAGACATTGGGTGCGCCGGCGGCACGTTTGTCCAGCTTCAGTTTGCTGGGCTGGGCGTCTTGATAAAGCCGGGCTATCTTGCCATCAAAAGTCTCTGAGGAGCGGGGTATGTCAGTCATGCTGCGCTCACTGGTTGCAACGTGGGCAGATCAAAACAGCTCAGAAAGCGCTGTACCTGGTCATCCCTGCCTGCCGTTTCGGCTGCGCCATCGGCGAGCAGGGTTGCCAATGCGACTTTGCCGCCGAGTAATTGTGCCCAAGCTGAGTGGCTGATGGTCAAGGTCAGATCGGCATTTGTGCCATCGGTTGGTATGGCCACCTGGTGCCGCAGGTGCAGTCCGGCGCGGCTGCCATCATCAAAGGCGATACTCAGGTGGGTGTTCCAGCCACGCGCCCGTTCCGGCACCAGCAGAACCTTCAATACGGCCACACTCTCGGTAGGCGCTGCTTTCATGATATCGGCGGTACGGAATCGATGGCCTCGCAGTCGCTCTACATCCAGCAGACCCTCAAGCTCGCGCGCTCGAGTGAGACACCAGTTGCGAATATTGGCTGCGGTGGTACTTTGTGCCACACCCCGCAGACCGGCGGCCAGGCGGTGGCGATCTTCAGTTTCACCCGCATCTGCGCGACCACGCTCATTCAGACCGGCGCGAACCAGCCAGCTGCTGAGCTCGATGGCCCAGCGATAGTCGTTGTCAATCAGAGCTTGGTCGATAATGTCGCGGACCCTGGCAACGCCACCAAAGCCTTCGATCAGTTTGCGACCACGGTCAGGCGCCGGTGTGGGAAACAGTTTGGCTTCGTCTTCGTCGAACCAGCCGAAAAGTCCCGTGTAAATCTGTCGTACATGATGTTCGACAACCCCATAGAACTGTTCGGTCTGATAGCGGCCCTGAAAGTGCTCAGGCAGCTGCACAAAGGTGATCATCTCGTCCAGAGTCAGGCCCAGATTTGCACCACGCACCGTTTGATCCCACAGGTATTGAATAGCATCACGCGCGTCGACGATGCTGTCGCTGATCAGTTGCGCGCCTTCCAGCGGTGGCCCATGGGCGCCGAGCAGATAATTGGCCTTCAGGCTTTCGAGTTGATCAAGGCCGCGCAATAGTACGCGCGGGTCGCGATATTCCTCACCTCGAATCGCGAACACATTGAACAATGCCGGCCACAACAGATTATTGATCGCAACGCCCAGTTCTGGAAACCAGATGGTGACCGAGTCGGTGGCATCAGAGGGGGCTGGATAGATCTCGACCTGCAGCCCCGCAATCGACAAACGGGTATTTTCAGCAAAGGTATGTTGGGCAGGCAGATAGCCCCGCGTAAAGGGCGCATGCGCCGGATTTCGATAAAAACGCCCAAGACCGACATTGACCAGCCCGTCTTCACCTTCTGTGGGCAGCGCCACGGCGAATTGGTGGACCAGGCCGCGTGCACCGCGGGGTCCTACTTCACCACTGAATCTGGCGAGGTTTGCGGTAATGCCACTGTGGCCGTAAATCGGCAGATCTGCATTGCCGGACTCATCCAGCAAGGCCTGAGTTCCGCCCACATAATGAAAGTGAGTATAGATACAGGCGACGATAGGCACTTGGGTTTCCTGGCGAATTGCTGCCAGTGCTGCGTTCATCTCCTCTATGCACTCGCCTGTATCGATGACGATAAGCCCCTCGGGTCCTTCGACAAACGACTGGTTAGAGAGACCATTGCCCACCATCGTCCAGGCATGGCTACCCAGCTTATAAAGTTTCTCTTCCAGTCGCTGGCTATGGGCTATGGTCGCAGGATGTGCGCGCTGACCCTGGGGTCCTGTGGTGGTTGCGCCTGGAGAAAAAGAAGCAGGTAGCGGATTCATGCAAAGAGTTCCTTCTAAATTGAAGACTAAATCCCGACAAGACTCAGCCGTTAAAAGACGCGGTGCGGAACGGGCAAAATGTTCTGTACCAGGCCTGGGTTAGCACCTAGCATATCGAAAATCTGGGGAATAGATAACCCTGAAGTGAGGCGATTCCGGGACTGGCTACTGTCCTGGTCCGCCATCTGGTCCCCAGAGATTGCCCGCCATTTCACTGATGGGCTTTCTAAAGGAGCCAGAAGCGACATTAAACAGATCACCATCGGTAAAATGCTCCACCATGAAGCCATAGGGGTCCTTCCAGTAGTCAAATACCTGACTGCCAAGAAGATGTTTGCCGACGCCAAAGGAGTGCCGGTAACCGGCGCGTTTAAGGTCATAGTGACTCTTCATCAGCACGTCCCAGTCAGCAACCTCAAAGGCGGCGTGGTTGAATTCCGCCTTGCCGGCATGCACCAGGAACAAGGTATGGTGATCAACGTATTCGTCGCCTCGGTCACAACGCAGAAAGGCACCCAGGGTGAATTCGCCCTGTTCGTTGGGAACAAAGATTTCATCGCTGGTAATCAGGCCAAAACGCGACTTGTACCAGGCTTCGCTTTCGCGGAAATCCTTGACCATCAGCACGCAATGACCCAGGCGTTTCACGATCGCATCGCCCGGGGTGAGCGCCACACGCTCGCCCAGTCTGGGCGTAGCCTGGCTGTTGTTCAGGGCAGGGCGGTTCGGACTTGCCAGCGCAGGTTGTTTGGTCATGCCCCAAACAACCTCCACGGTATGGCCGCTGGGATCAGTCAGGCGAATGAGCTTGCCGCCACCGGGCAGGTCACTGTCTTCAACGGGTACGCCATCGATCGCGGCGATAAACTCGAGGGCTGCCTCTGAGCTGGCTTCAAAACCGATGCCGGCAAAACTCGGTTCTCCCTGTTCGGCGAGATAGCTGAAAGCGACGGCATCGGTGCCTCTGGCCCAGAGTCGATCTCCGACCAGCGTTGTTTTAAGGCCAAAATCTTCGAGAAAGGTTTGTTGCTGCTGCAGGTTCGGCAGACGAAATCGCACATAGATGAGATCGCTGATGACGTGTTCCATTTCTCTCTCGCTAACTTGACGACTGCCCAAAACTATATATAGGGTTTTGTCACTCGACAAGTTAAGTCCCTATGTTCAGTGTTGCGCCCAAAGTCAGAGATGCCAGTGTCACCCGTGAGAAGTTGCTGGAGGCGGCGCTTGCCAGCTTCTCGACCCGCGGATTTGATGCATCCTCCACCCGCCAGATTGAAGAGCTGGCGGGTGTTAAACGTGGCTTGATCAGTTATCACTTTGGCTCGAAGTTGGCCCTCTGGGAACAGGCGGTCGGTAA
>JAYODE010000074.1:0-3618 GCA_038106185.1 Gammaproteobacteria bacterium
CGTCAATTCAGAGTGCACTGTCGCCCTGATCGACAAATCGTCTGTTTCGTAAGACGCGCCAATAGATTTGTCGATTCGAGATCCAGGTTGCGCATTCAGGGGCTGATCGACGAACCTATTTGAGGTCACGCGCGGATTCAGCCTGTTAGCCTGAACTATTCAATCCACTTATGCACTTTAAGTGAAAGACTCAAGGCGCTGTTCAATCGCGAAATCCTTGGAATAGCCGACCGAACACCGCTGCACTTGCGCAGACCAGTCACGCCACATATCACCTTGGGCTGGCGCTGCTCGAAGGGCATCCAAATCCGTCGTCCAAAAATCTGCCAGAACCGCTTGGCGAATAGTGCCCGTATAATTATGACCCGCCATGTGCGCCAAGCGATGGTGCCAAAATACAATATCCCCCGCCTTGCCCCAACACTCGACAGGCTTGACTTCAGCGTTGAGCCTGGCAATTTCTCGCAAATATTCAGAGCTATGGACAATACCCTTGTAACTGGGCAAATGATCGTAATAAGGAATTCGCGGCTGGTCATAACGCAGAGAAAAAGTTGGATACAAGCGCTGGTGCGAGCCGGGCCACACCTTGAAGGCACCGCCGCCCTGGGGGCAATCAGCAATCAGTCCCACCACGCCCAATTGAAACGGATGGCCATCCGTATGACACTGATCAGGCTCAATCGGCTTATTGCCATAGGGCAGAGTACAGTAAACGCCCCGCGCGCCTTCGTTGCCGGTTGCCGGATCTGTCGGACCACCGGGCCAGGCGTTACCATAGGTACCCATGGGCACTCCACCCGCCACAGCTTGCCGCAATTGCCCACCCAACAGTTGGGTCGCCATCGCGCAAATAGATTCGCTGTAAATTAGCTTGATAACCTCTGGGCTGACACCTAAAAACCGGTTCAGCCAGCGATAGCCTTGACGTACGTGGCGCGCATCGACACTCTCATCGGCCGCTTTGAACGGCCCAATCTGGCTCGTGGGATCATCGGCTTGAATCGCCGAATTCGAGGGCAAGCCTTGCCACATCAAGGCTTGCACTTCTTGGCACAGCGCCTGCGCCATGGCACTCGGCACTAGCAGATAACCGTTAGCTTTAAAAAAACTGATCTGCTCGTCGCTTAGTATCATGATTCTGCCGTCATTGAGTACTCCACCGATATCTTACTTAGACTGACCTTTGTCACAAGATCCACAGTTAGCCTGATGCTTTGCCCGTATCATTGCTATTCAGTCAAGTGCCCTTGCAGCGCTGACGCCTGCCTAGGATTGTGGATCAAATTGGAACACACGCAGTTCCTGATCACAGCGGCAGGATTTCGCAATACGCGCCGCCCACTCTACGGCTTCTTTTTGTGAAGGCAACTCAAGCACCGTGAAACCCCCGTCGAGTGCCGGCGCCCAGGGATAGCCACCTTCAACGAATGAGCCGTCAGCCGCGACTAACAGCGGTGGAATCCCTTCGTCTATGCCGCCACCGAAAACGTAGACGCCAGCGGCCTTTGCCTCATCAATGACCGCGTGTGCCGCAAGCCCGACGGCCTCCCAGTCATCGTCCGGTATGACCATAGCTGCGCTGGGGAATGAAATTAGATACTTAGCCATACCAAATACTCTCTTGAGGACGACGTCCCCTGTTTTCTAGCAAGTTCCGCCGACAGACCCCTCAATAGAACTGCAGCGTCAATGTTTACGGCGCTTACCAGGGTAGCTCTTCACCATTCCAATTCCAGAACCGACCACTCTGCGCCATGCTGAGATTGTCGATCAGTGCGATTAGGCCACCGGCACTCTCTTCGACACTCAGGTCGGCACCCGAGCCACCCATATCAGTACGTACCCAACCTGGGTGCACTGGACAGGCAATAATGCCCTCAGCACGCAACTCTTCCGCCATAACCTGGGTCACTTTGTTCAAGGCCGCTTTCGAGCTGCGATAGGCATAGGCGCCAGTACCTGGCCGACTGATAGAACCCATGTAGCTGGAGACACTGACGATGCGTGGTCGATCGGCTAGTTTGAGGTTCTTTAGCAGCACTGATGTCAGCATCAAGGGGGCGATCGTGTTGGTGTTGAACGTTGCTAGCCAAGTTTCGGCGTCCATATCGTGCAGGCTTTGATGCGAGCCACCCATCACACCAGCATTGTTAATGAGAACGTCGATGACTTTGTCTTTGATACTGGCACCAAAAGTGGCTACCGATTGGCTATCAGCCACATCAAGCTGAGCGACCTGTAGATTGGGGTTTGACGTCAATGTAGCAAGCGCATCGGCAGCGGCTGGGTTCCTGCAGGTTGCAACAACCCTTTGATTGGCTTGGAGATACTGCCGAGTCAATTCCAGGCCGATGCCGCGGTTGGCGCCAGTGATAATGATCGTTTGCATGGGGTTACTCCTGACAAATAGGGTCTGATTGGTGCATACCAGGCGAGTATCGCTTGACAGCTGCGCTGAAAACGCACTTCGGAAAAAGGTCTAAAGAACTTTAGCGGTTTCAGCAACCGAGTGGCGATTTATCTCACAGATCAGCGCGCAGTAAAACACGATCCAGACAACGAATCCCATTTTCAAAGATTGGGCTTGGATATGAGTCGAAATAACCCGCTTGGATTTCATACATTCTGAAGCCACTCTTTTGATACAACGCGAGCTGAGACAGGCTCGAATTACCTGTACCAACGAGCAACGCTTTAGCTCCTGTACGTTTTGCGAGCCGCTTCACCTCGCGAATCAGTTGTTTGGCATACCCTCGTCCCTGGTAGCCAGCTAGGACGGCAATATTTTTTAGCTCAACCAATTCAGCTGATTGATGTAACACCGCTACGCCAACAATCATTGAATCCAGCTCACCGACCACAATTTGTGAATCGTCAATATAACCAGATAGAGCCTCCGGATCTGGATCCGCTGTGAGAAGCAGGCTAATCAGCTCTTCGGTTATCGTCTTTTGATATAGATGAATGTTCATAAATATCTGATTTTACTTTGCTGGATAAAGGGCATCTATCTGCCAAACACTATTTCCACTCAATGATCGCATCGTCTACAGCCCAGCATCTATGGGGTTCTTTTAGGACTCTGTCAGTAGTATGTAAGTAGTATAGAAGTAAACGCTGATCATCAGTTTTTGCTATTCGCCTCTATGCTTTGTCTCTCAACGCTCTGCTCAAATCATACATACATACATAGTATGTAGCAGGCCCGTCTACTCTGTTCTGAAAGCAACCAACACCCTAGTTTTGATCTGCTCTGCGAACACCCCAGCCTCTATGGCTAAAGACGTCCTTGCTGAGACCATACACCACCTTCTCGTCATCGCTTACACACTCTACCGCACCCAGTTTTTCGACAGCTTTTCGCGAGCGAAAGTTTTCTTTTCCAATGTCAAAGTACACTTGCTCAACGATTTTGAACGCATGCTCAAGAAGCGCTTCTTTCATTTCCTGATTAGCGCCAGAGCCCCAGTATCTGGGGCACAGAAACGTGTATCCAAGCCGCACTGCCTCGGCTGCGGCATCATGGGAATAAAACCGCGTGGACCCTATGACGATGCCCTCAGACTTGTCGCGAATCGTGAAACAGCCCAAGTCATTTTCCATAGCCCCCTGAAA
>JAYODE010000045.1:0-8850 GCA_038106185.1 Gammaproteobacteria bacterium
CGCCTCGCTGACGGCTGAGCGCAGGTTCTGGCAACGGTTTGCGAGTCTTGGGCTAAACCATCAGCCAGGTTGATAGTGGCTTAATTCCCGCGCCTCGGCGCGCTGTTTTAGGCTGACATTTTCGCTATGATGGGAAATCTGAATTTGAACCGAGAAGGGACCCCTTATGACCACGGCCAGTGACCTGGACAGTATTCGCGAATCTGTGAAACAACTGTGTGAAAATTATGGCGAAGACTATTGGTTGGCGCTGGATCGTAGTCGCGGCTACCCCACTGAGTTTGTCAAAGAGCTCACCGAGTCAGGATTTCTCACGGTTCTGATTCCGGAGGAGTATGGTGGTGCCGGGTTAGGCGTGGTTGAGGCCTCGGTCGTGATGGAGCAGGTTTGCCGTTCAGGCGCTCATGCGGGTGCCTGTCATGCGCAGATGTATGTCATGGGCTCAGTGCTGCGGCATGGTAATGAAGCCCAGAAACAGTATTACCTGCCAAAGATCGCAGCAGGAGAGCTGCGCCTGCAAAGCTTTGGCGTGACAGAGCCAACCACTGGTACGGATACCACGAGCCTGAAGACCTTTGCTCGCCGTGATGGTGACGACTATGTGGTCAATGGTCAGAAGGTCTGGATCAGTCGAATCGAACATTCCGACCTGATGGTGCTGCTGGCTCGAACGACGCCAAAAGACCAGACCAAGAAAAAAACCGAAGGTCTGTCAGCATTCATCGTTGATGTAGGTGCTTCTGTCGACAAGGGTCTGACCATCAAGCCGATTGAGTCCATGATCAATCACCACTCCTGCGAGTTATTCTTTGACGACCTGCGTATTCCTGCGGCTAATCTGCTGGGCAAGGAAGGTGAAGGTTTCAAGGTCATACTCGATGGGATGAATGCGGAACGCATTCTCATAGCCGCTGAGTGTGTCGGTGATGGGCGTTATTTTGTCGATAAGGCCAGCAAATACGCCACCGAGCGTGAAGTTTTCGGTCGACCTATTGGTATGAATCAAGGCGTGCAATTTCCCATAGCCCGCTGCTATGCCGATATTGAAGCCGCCTGGTTGATGGTGGAAAAAGCCGCGAAGATGTTTGATGCGGGACTCCCCTGCGGTGCCGAAGCAAACATGGCCAAGATGTTGGCGTCAGAGGCCTCCTGGCGTGCCGGAGATGTCTGCATGCAAACCCATGGCGGTTTTGCCTTTGCCAAGGAATATCATATTGAGCGTAAGTTCCGCGAAACTCGGCTGTATCAGATCGCACCTATCTCAACCAATTTGATTCTGAGCTTTGTCGCTGAACATGTGTTGAAGATGCCCAGGTCCTTTTAATCCAGGAGAGATCTTGTGTTTGAATTGCCGGCTCGTGCTTTGCAACTTCGTGATCAGGTAGAACGATTTTTTAATACGCGGGTGCTGCCGAACAATCCGCTGTGGCACGCTCAGGCCAGCACCGGTGTGGCGGAGCCGGAAATTGAGCGGCAGCTGAAGAGCGAAGCCAGAGCGCTTGGCCTGTGGAACATGGCGCTGCCGCGACTGGCCGACGACGAGCCAGGGCTGCGCTGCACGAATCTTGAGTTCACGGCAGTCGCCGAGGTGTTGGGACGTCTGGAGTGGGCATCAAGGGTCTTTAATTGTCATGCACCCGATGTGCCGAACATGGAGCTGCTGCAACTGTTTGCCACCGCCGAGCAGAAGGCCCAGTGGTTGAATCCGTTGCTGGCGGGCGAGATAGGTTCAGCATTCGTCATGACTGAACCTTGGGTCGCATCCTCTGACCCGGCGAACCTGGAAACTCGCATTGTCCGTGAGGGAGATGAGTATGTCATCAATGGACGCAAGTGGTTCGGTTCCAATGCCTCGCACGCCAACTGTCAGCTGTTGATCGTCGTTGGCGTGACTTCGCCCGATGCGCCCAAGTCACAACGGCAGAGTCTGGTGCTGGTGCCGACGAATTCTTCGGGTTTTGAAGTGGTCAGAAACTTGCCGGTGTTCTCGCACCGATCTAATACCAATACTCACCCGGAAATGATCTTCAAGGATGTGAGAGTACCGGTCAGCAATCTGCTGGGCAAAGAAGGGGCTGGATTCGCGATGGGTCAGGCGCGTCTGGGCCCCGCGCGTCTGCATCACTGCATGCGGGCGATCGGTGAGTGTGAAGTGCTGATCAGCCTGATGGTCAAGCGCTCCAGAGAGCGAACCACCTTTGGCAAACGAATCGATGAATATAGCTCGACCCAGGAAGCTATCTCTCTGTCTCGAATTGAACTGGATCAAGCCAGATTGCTGGTGCAGCGCGCCGCGCATTGGCTGGATACCGTGGGCAACAAGGCAGCGCGAAAACAAATCTCCATGATTAAAGTGGCCGTCTCACGGATCTATCAGGCGATCGCTGATCGAACCATTCAAATTTATGGCGCACGCGGTGTGACCGCAGATACCCCCGCGGCTCAGGCGTTCAGTCGCGCCCGCGCGTTTCGTATTTACGACGGTCCGGATGAGGTGCATCTGCAAACGATCGCGCGGCTGGAGGCAGCAGAACAGGATGACGGTGATGGGGCAGACAACCTGGCGTACTACCTGTTAAACACTGGCGATTAACGCCCTTTAGCTGCAAGTAGCAGCAAGTAGCAGCAAGGCCCTGGTGGTCAAAAGGGACAGGTGCCATTGCAGCGTCAGAAAACGGGATATGACGCAACGGCGGCATTGAAAAGCAGTTAGGTGTCGAAGGGCAGTCAAAAGGGTTTTTACCGTGACAAAACATCAATCAGGAACAGACTTATGAAAGCCGCAGTGTATTACGAAACCGGTGCCCCTGAGGTGCTCAAGTATGAAGAAGTAGCCGATCCTGTTTGCCATCCTCGCGGGATTCTGCTCGCTGTCGAGGCAGTCAGTATCGAGGGCGGTGATCTGTTGAATCGTGCCGGTGGAAATCTGACGCGCGTGCCTCATGTGGTCGGTTATCAAGCTGCGGGTACCATTATCGAAGTCGGCGCGGAGGTCAGGGATCGCAAAGTGGGCCAGCGAGTCGTCACTTCCGGTGCCGACGGTTCTCATGGCGCGATACGAGCAGTCGCAGCCAGAGGATCCTGGTTACTACCAGACAGTTTGAGCGTTGAGGTAGGTGCCTGTATCCCCATTCCGTTTGGTACCGCTGATGACTGCCTGTTTGAATTTGGTCGTCTGCAAGCTGGCGAGACAGTGCTGGTTCAGGGCGGTGCGGGTGGAGTCGGCCTGGCTGCAATTCAGCTCGCGAAGCGGGCGGGAGCTAAGGTTATTTCGACGGCGTCCAGCCAGGAGAAGTTGGATTTTCTTTTAAATCTGGGCGTTGATCATGTCATCAATTATGTGGCGTCCAATCTGCTCGACGAGGTCCGGCGCATCACAGATAACAAGGGTGTCAATTTGGTCGTTGACCCCATCGGCGGTGAGGTGCTGCAGAACAGCATACGTGCTATGGGCTACCGAGGACGAGTCACGACGGTGGGTAATGCGGGTCGAGAAGTGATGAAGTTTGACTTGAGTGGTCTGATGGGCATGAACCAATATGTTCATGGCGTCTTTCTTGGCGCTGAGATTGGCTCCGATCGAGTCTACAACAAGATTCAAGCGCATATCGAGGCCGTCGCCAAGGATGAGTTGAAAGTCTTTATTGACAAACAATTTGCCCTGTCTGAGGCAGCCGCAGCTCATGCCTATATTGAAAGTCGGCAAGCGATCGGTCGAGTGCTGCTGATTCCCTGATTGATCTGCTTCCTGCAAATAAGCGTGAGCAGGTCAGACTCGAGTGCGATTGATGAGAGAATAATGGCAAAATGCTGTCATGATGCCGCAGGCTCAAGGGGTCTGTTATCAAGCCATTGGATAAATAGGGATAAGTAGGGATAAATAGGGATAAATAGAAATAAATAGCGTTAAATTGCGTTATATGGTGCTCAAGGAAGAGCCATTCAAGCGAAAGGAAGCGCTGGTATGCGAAGTCAAGCCCAACAGATTGCGCTGCTGAAGCCAATGCTCATTGGTGTCATCAGCGAGACCAACGGTATCAACCTGGAAGACACGCTGGAGCTGTTATGCCTAAATCCAGCGCTCAAAGATAAGCCCGAACTCAGTAAGGCGATTGCCGATTTCAGACACGATCTATGGCGTTTTCAACAGAGTACAATCCCCATTAGTAAACTGTTGGACTCGTGCGTCTGTGGCGCCTTGTTCGAATTTTTCAAAGACTTTCCATTGCCTTATTATGAGGCCCATAGTCATCTGACAGGGTCCCTGTCGGCTGAGTTTATTTTTCCAAGACTTCAAGCGATTCTGCAAGGACCGCAGAAGTTAGCGTTGGAAAATAAAATTGCCGAAGTTTATGGCGCCAGAGCGCTACCCATCAACAGTGTTCGAGATGTCAAAAATCTCATCACACTGCAGAACGGCGAGCAATTTTCCACCTACTTGCAGATTCTCTATCTGGCGAAGACGGTACTTGTCTCGCGCCAGGCGTACAGAGATGCCGCACACCATCTGGCGAGCCAGCTCTATACGCAGTTCAACGTTGGCAAGATTCGCTTGAAGTTTACGCTGGCCCGCGCCACAGGGTTAACCAGTGAGCAAATACCGAGCGCTGAATCTGTTACCGAAGAAGACGTGATCATGGGGCTTTACGACGGCTTTATGGACTTTAAACGCCATCATCCATTTTTTGAATTTATTCTGGCGCCGAGTTTTCGCAAAGAGGCCGCTTTTTATGACCAGGTGCGGTTTAGCTCAAAACGAGCCCATTTCGATCATCAGGTAGATACGATTCTCGCGCTCCTTGACCATAATCCTCAGTTGCGGCCGCATCTGTGTGAGGTGGACACGGTCGGTGATGAGACAGCCTTCTATCGCAAAGTGCATTTTCAGGAGATGAAAAAGGGTCTGCGAAAATTGCAGGGTGCCGGGTTTCAAATCAGAAGCCATCATGGCGAAACCTGGAAGAGTCTGAGAAAGGGTGTACAAGCCGTCGATAATGCGATGAATCTGTGGCACCTGGATACGGTGGAGCATGGCCTGAGTCTGGGTATCAATCCGAATTATTACTTTCAGCATTTCTATCAACGTGTACTGGATTTGAACCAAAGGTCCATTCCCTTAGCGCCGGGCTCGGTGGAGGTTGAAGAAATCAATGATATGGATTGGTCGAATGCAAGCGTCAGGGAAAAACTGCTGCAGGGCGTACCCCTGGATGCTCGAGAAGTCAGGGTCTTCAGCAAGACCAAATTTCACACAGCGAGAGAAGTTGAGCACTATCAGCATGATATTCTGAACCGCATGCTGGATAAACAAATCTCGCTGGTGGCATTACCCAGTTCGAATCTGAAGCTCACGGGTCGCTTTCCGGATTACAAAGACCATCCTTTCTCGTGGTGGGAAAAGAAGGGTCTTGTTCTCGGCGTCGGCACCGACAACTATGTCACTTTGGGCACTAACTTTATTCAGGAGTTGTTGATTCTGCTGTTGTCAGATCCGCAGAATCTGAAGATCACCAAGCTGTTGATGGTGGCGACCGGTGAATCCCGCCGACCCTTGATCAGTCACCTGTTGTGGCAGATGCGAGAAGCTGCGGACGCTGAGGCGCATCACCTTCAACATCCAGACAAATGACCAAACCGGGTTGAAGTCCTTGGGCTTAACGTCCTTGGGGTTGTGGCCTGTCGCCATTGCCAGGTTGTGACAGTGGGCGCATGATGGGTCAAAGAAAATGTCGGCCTAATGCAAGGAGCCTGCATGCATACAGCACTTGAGGAGCTGCTGGCGATACGCCAGCTTCAGTCACCTGCCGAAAACATAGATCTGGTGGGTCAAGACCCGGTGTTCTCGACCCGCCTGCCTCTCGGAGAAACCACGGCCGCAGTCTTGGCAGCTATTGGCATCGCCGTGAATGATTTGTGGCAGCAGCAAACTGGACGGCGTCAGGATCTGCGGGTTTTGGTACCCCAGGCAGCAGCGACTCTGCGCAGTTACAACTATTTCAGCGTTGAGGAAAGCTCGACCCTCACGAGTGCTTCGGCACCAACCTCTAGCGCCGCGTCGATCAACTGGGCTTTGCAGCAACAGCGTCAGCGCATTTCAACCCCGCATCCAACCCGAGATGGCAGATATTTCTTGCCGCACATGGGCTTGCCCCATCTGGCGCAGCGAGTACTGGACATCCTTGATTGCGACGATGACCTTGAATCGGTGGTCAAGGCCGTTTCGGGCTGGGACGCCTTGGCTTTGGAGGACGCGATTGCTGCTGTGGACGGCTGCGGTGCCATGGTGCGTAGTGCCAACGAATGGGCTGCACATCCGCAGGGTCAGGCTTTAGCGGGGCTGCCTTTGGTTGAAATCATTAAGATCGCCGACAGCCCGCCAGAAGCCGCAGGTGCGGGCAATGTCCGTCCCCTGAGTGGCCTGAGAGTGTTGGACTTGACTCGAATACTTGCCGGCCCGACCTGTGCCCGAACCCTGGCAGAGCACGGCGCGAATGTGTTGATGGTGACAGCGCCGCATCTGCCCCAGGCTGACATGTTCGTGCGCGATACCAGCCATGGTAAGCGCAGTTGTTATTTAAATCTGGATGTCGACAGTGAGCGCCGAACACTCCTCAACCTGATCCGTGACGCAGATGTTTTCTCTCAGGGCTATCGGCCAGATGTGCTGTCCAAGCGCGGTCTCTCACCGGCGGCATTGGCAGAGATTCGCCCAGGTATTATCTATACCTCAATGAATTGTTATGGTTATGAAGGGCCCTTCGCGGGGCGTGCCGGTTGGGAGCAACTGGCGCAGGCCGTTACGGGGCTGGCGGCTGAACAAGGCGATCAAAGCCCCAGGTTACTGCCGGCAGCGGCCTGTGACTATACGACCGGTTATCTGGCCGCTTACGGTACTCTGCTGGCATTGGGACGGCGGGCGCGAGAGGGCGGTGCTTACCATGTTCGTGTTTCTTTATGCCAATCGGCGATGTTTCTGCAGCGTCAGCGACGGGTAGAATATCCCGCTGAGGGCATGGATATCAGTCGTCGAGCCCTTAACGATATCCTGAAGGTGACCGACTCTCCATACGGCAAAATCCGGCATCTGGGACCTGTTCTGCAGATGGCTGAAACGCCGCCACGCTGGGATTTGCCAAGCAGCCCGTTAGGGTCCCACGAGGCCACATGGCAAACCTGAGGGTCTTGATATCGAGGCTCTGGCGTCGAAGCCAACGGACCAGTCGCTGATGGATTTTGTCTGGATATTGTTTGCCTTTGGCTGCGGATTGGGCGTTCGCATTGTTTCCCTGCCACCGCTGGTAGGCTATCTGGCCGCCGGTTTTATCCTCAACGCGCTCGGTATTCGCCCAGCCGATGGTCTGCAGACGCTGGCGGATCTGGGTATTACGCTCATGCTGTTCACCATCGGCTTGAAACTCAACTTACGCGACTTATTCAAACTCGAGGTGTATGGCGGTGCCAGCTCGCACCTGTTGCTCTGGTCTGGCTTGGTGGCATTAGTTGCGCTGGGCCTCGGCGCGCTGGCGTTACCGCATTTTGCGGCAGTTGATGGCGAAGGTGCATTGTTGCTGGCATTTGCCTGCAGTTTTTCGAGTACGGTTTGTATCGTTAAGCTGTTGGAAGAAAACGGCGAGATGAAGACCCGCCACGGTCAGATCGCCATTGGCATTCTGGTGGTTCAGGATATTGCTGCTGTGCTGTTCCTGGCCTTTGCAACCAGTGAGTTGCCCTCTATTTGGATCGTCAGCTTGTTACTGCTCATACCCGCTCGACCACTGCTCTATCGCATTATGAGTCAAGCGGGGCACGGTGAGCTGCTGCCATTGACAGGATTTTTTCTGGCTTTGGGAGGCTATGAGTTGTTTGAATTGCTCAACCTCAAGGGCGATCTGGGTGCGCTGGTAGCGGGTCTGCTCCTGAGTCAGCACAGCAAGTCAGGTGAGCTCGCCAAGGCATTGCTGAATTTTAAAGATCTGTTTTTAATTGGCTTCTTTCTTGCCATCGGCTTTATTGCGTTACCAGACTGGGCCATGGTCGTCAGTGCACTCATGCTGACGCTGTTGCTGCCCCTGAAGTTTTTGGTGTTTTTTGGCCTCTTTATTCTGTTTAGACTGCGCGCTCGAAGCAGTTATCTGGCGTCTTTGGCGCTCACCAACTACAGCGAATTTGGCCTGATAGTCACGGTATTATGTGTCGATGCCGGCTGGCTAGAACCGCAATGGTTGGTCGTTCTCGCATTGGCTGTGGCTGTGTCGTTTGTCTTCACGAGTATCGTTCAGCGTTCAAGTCATAAGTTGTACAGTCGGCACAAGACGCTCATCAAACGTTTTGAGCATCCGGTAGCCTTGGTCGAGGACCTGCAACATGAGCCAGCAGGCGCTGAAATATTGGTGATTGGCCTGGGCCGCGTCGGCAAAGGGGCGTTTAATGCCTTGCGTGACGAGGTGGGTGAGAAGGTCTGGGGTATGGACTCGGACGCCGAGCGAGTCAGGCAGTTGCAAGGGCTAAACCTGCCTGTGTTCAAGGGCGATGGTGAAGACGCAGACCTGTGGGAAAATCTTGATCTCGCGCACATTCAACTGATTCTTCTGGCTCTGCCGTCTATCGGTGATGTACTGAATATCACCCAGCAGCTGAAACGTAGTCGCTATGCTGGAAGAATAGCGGCGATCGCGCGCTATGAGGATGATCGTAACACGCTGTTGGCGAACGGTATTGATCGAGTGTTCAACTTCTATGCCGAGGCGGGCAGTGGCTTTGCCGAAGAGAGTCTGGCGCTGCTAGGTCGTGACGAGGCGCGGCGAGCTGACGCTGAACCCTGAAAGCTATCGATTGTTTTTACCCCCCCCC
>JAYODE010000045.1:8950-13262 GCA_038106185.1 Gammaproteobacteria bacterium
ATAATTGAACATTCGCGCCGGCTGCGCTGGCACGGTATCATTCCTGACTCAGCATTATTCTTGACTCAGCGTCATTCTCGACTCAGCGTCATTCTCGACTCAGTGCCATGCCAGGCTAACTGACAAGGCTAACATTTTTATGCAGGAGCGGTAGTCAATGCCAGACAATCTTCCAGACAATCTTGTCAAGACCCAATTGAGTATGAGGCAGTTTATTGAGTCGGTATTGGCGCCTCTGGACGTGGAGCTGAAGTCTGGAGCCACGGCTCCAGCGCAGCTTCAGGAGCAAGTGCGTCAGGCGTCTCGAGCAGCCGGTTTCTTCTACCGTACCCAGCCAGTTGAATTCGGTGGTAACCCGGCCAAGACGCTTGAGCTGACACTGTTGCGTGAGATGCTGGCAGCAGCAAATACGCCCCTTAGCCGCCAGGTTCTGGGACCCGGACCCGGTCTGCTG
Organism: Gammaproteobacteria bacterium; assembly: GCA_038106185.1. Lineage (GTDB taxonomy): Bacteria > Pseudomonadota > Gammaproteobacteria > Pseudomonadales > Azotimanducaceae > UBA4582. Next base: position 9,405 of record JAYODE010000045.1, read on the forward strand.
CATGCCGCTGAAGGGGAGCTGCGCCGGCGCTATCTGGAGCCTCTCATGCGGGGTGAAAAGCAGAGTGCCTTCGGGTTTACAGAACCAGACAATGCGCCTCGCCCGACCTGGGCCGTGCTTGACGGTGACAGCCTGATAGTGACCGGCCAGAAGTCCTATGTCACAGGTGGAGAGTCCTGTGATTTTGTCTGTATCCTGGTGAATGTTGAACAACTCGATGGCAGCCGCGCTGGCACGGCGATGGTCGTCATAGACCGTGATGCCGAGGGTGTCATTATCGACAAGTCCTTCACCTCCATGGAGGGCGGTGGCCATGTCTCCATGCTGTTTCGGCAGGTACGAGTCCCTGTCACTCAAATCATTGGCAAGATTGGCGAGGGTATGCCCAGGGCGTTAGGAAATATCGGCAATGTCAGGCTAATGGTCGCTGCTCAAGCTATGGGTATGTGTCTCTGGACTCTCGACTATGTTGAGGCCCACCTGCTGGCGCCGCATCGCAGTGGCTCGCCGCTGGGTGATCGTGAAGGGGTCAGGCTGCGTTATGCTGACATGCGCATCGAAACCTATGTGGCACGCAGTGCGCTGTACCGGACTGCGCGTCTGGTCGAGGCTGGCGAAAATGCGGTAAATGAAGTCATCGCCACCAAAGTTTTCTGTACCGAAGTCGCGGGCCGAGTCATTGACATGGCGGTCCAGCTGGTTGGTGGGCAGGCGCTGGTTCAGGGACATCCGCTGGAGACACTGTATCGTGAGGTGCGCTCGCTACGCCTGGTTGAAGGTGCTAGTGACTTGTTGCGACTCAATCTGGTCAAGGGGCGACTTGAACTTAATAAAGGTCATGTCTGATGGGTCTGGCGCGACTGCTTGATCTGCGTCAGGGGGCTTGGGCGTTAAACCGGGCTAGTCTGCAGCAGAATCCGAATCTGGATAGAGCGATGCCTGTGTCGAGCCTTTACTCAGCTGCTGTACTTTCGTTGCTGGTCGTGCTGAGTCTGCCCCTGGCCTCGGCAAATGCTCAGGCCTTGACCGACACCCTGGTGGCCAAGAGTCTGTTGGTGACGGATGGCCTGTCTACGACTGGCAGGGCACCTGTGCCCCTTAGCCCGCCACAAACTGCCGGCTCGGCGGACCCTGCTCGACCGCTGTTGACGGATATGTCGCAGATTGGTGATCAGTTGCTGCTGATTCTGCCGGCGTTGCATGCTGAAAACCTTGACCGTGCCGAGTTGAGTCAAAACATGCGGCATCTGGCAGAACTACTCGATCAAGCGCAACCGCATTTGCAGCAGGCGACGGAAAACTACAGTCGCACCTATCAGCAACCGTTTGACATGCTGCGGGAGAGTCTGGCGCAGGCGGTTGATCTGGCCGGCGTTGGGAATCTGAATTTTGTAAAGTCCAGTTTGACTGAGACATTTGAACTATGTGCGGCCTGTCATACGCAGGACAAGCAATCCAGACGTATTCTGGGAATCAGTAAAATCAGCGTGCTGGATGAGTTTCTCGCGGGTGAATATAGCTACCTGACTCGAGACTATGATTCTGCCCTGGTGTCTTTTACCAACGTTCTCGATGATATTAACAGCAGTCCTGACGAGCGTAGTAAGGCGCTGGACAGAATCTTGATTATCGAAGTCGAGGTGAAGGGAGATCTGGAGGCGGGCATCGATCAGCTTGAATTGTTACGTGGGTTAGGAAAGGGCGGCGAAACCGAGCAGGCCCAGCTGGGCAGCTGGATTGAGGTGTTGCGTCAGGTGCAGTTAGCCCCAAAGGTGGCATCGCCACTTAATGCTAAAAATATTTTGGTCTTGGATAGATTTTTGAGTCAGCGCTGGCCCAGCATCCAGTCCGGGCTCAATTGGCACGGCCAGACAGCCTACTGGATGGTGATTCGCGGCGAATTAAATCGGTTGTTACGCTCCCAGGTCGATGCGGCGGAATTGCCCCGATTATACTATTGGCTCGCGGTCAGTGATCGAGCTTTGAGCTATCAGTTTTTTGATTCGCTGTCGCGGCGCTACCTCGAGCAATGCATCCAACAATATCCGACACATGCTTATAGTCAGAAGTGTCTGGAGGAGTATGAGGCGCTAGTGACGACCTCATTTTCAGGCTCTGGTGGTACTTTTGTGCCGATGGAAGTACAGCAACGGCTTGACCGAATGCGAGATAGGGTCAAGCATCCACCGCAAGAGTGAAGACGCCAAAGCCGGCGTGCCAAACGACCCGTCATCGTCGAGTCGCTGGTCACGAGATGGTCTCCAGCTTCAAGGACGATAGGAGAATCGGGTCGAACCCGGCTTGACGGTACCGGCGACCAGCTTTGCCCAACGACAGAGGTGAAGCCGAGTGTCCTGAGGATCAATAATCTCTTCAATTTCAAAAAACTCAGCTGAGCGGAACGGTGAGCGAAGTCTGTTCAATCGCTGTTTGATACCAGCAAGATGGGCGTCGTAATCGCTGACTTCCGCCAGCTCCGCTTTATACGCCACTTCGATGCCGCCTTCGATGGGCAGTGAGCCCCAGTCACCGGATGGCCAGGCGATGCGAAAGTGATGACTGCCGGGTTTTTTATTGGAGGCGCCAGCGACACCAAAAGCCTTCCGTACAACGACGCTGCAAAAAGGTACCGTGGTCTGGCCAAGCGCGGCCAGCGCCTGAGATCCAAATCGAATAGTGGCGCTTTCCTCAGATTCTTTGCCGATTAAAAATCCAGGGCAGTCAATCAAGTGAACCAGTGGCAAGTGAAAGGTGGAGGCCAGGTCACAGTGACGGACCAGTTTACGACTGGCATCCGCGGTCCAGGCGCCGCCATAAATCATCGGATCTTCGGCAAACACAGCGACAGGAATACCATTGAGTCGCGCGAGCCCACAGATGATGGACTTGCCCCATTGCTTGCCAATTTCAAAGAATGAATCCTGATCGAAGACGCTGTGAATGATTTTGCGCATCTTGTAGACCTTTCTCGGATCCCTCGGAATGATAGTCGACAGGTGCGAGTCGCGCCGGTCCACCGGATCACTGCAGGCTTTTCTAGGCGGCAACTCATCGACATTGGATGGCAGGTATGACAGAAACTGGCGCGCCATGCTAAAGGCCTGAGCTTCCGACTCGGCTTCGTCATCGATGGCTCCGTTACGGGTGTGAATTCGGCTTGATCCCAACTCCTCCTTGCTGACATCTCCGAGGCTGGCCCAGTCCACCAGGGCGGGACCAGCAATCATCATTTGCGCAGTATCTTTGACGATCACGGAGTAATGAGAAGTGGTTACACGCGCTGCACCGATACCAGCGACAGATCCGAGGGCGAGAGACACGGATGGTGCTACGCCCAAGTGGCTGACAATGGTGTCCCAGCCAGCAACCTGAGGAATGTAAGTCCGTCCGGCTGTTTCTATGGTTTTTACTGAACCGCCGCCGCCCATACCGTCGACCAGCCGAATGTGTGGTAGCCCCAGTTCCAGAGCCAGGCCCTCTGCCTGCATGCGTTTGGCACCGATAGAAGCATCGGCAGAGCCACCACGAACAGTAAAGTCATCGCCTGATATCATCACTGGGCGCCCGTCAATGTCTGCTGTGCCAAAGATATAATTAGAGGGTGTGAAGTTTGTCAGGTTGCCATCGCTATCGTATTGGCCGACGCCGGCGAGTTTGCCGACTTCGTGAAAGCTGTTCGCATCGACGATGGCATCGACTCGCTCTCGAATCGTCAGCTTGCCAAATTCATGCTGACGAGCAACCTTGTCTGCGCCGCCCATGGCCTCCGCCAGCGTGCCTCGGTGGTGCAGTTCCTCGATTTCTTTATCCCAGCCCATCATTTTTCACCCTTGTCTTCGATTAATCTCAAGTCCACGC
>JAYODE010000045.1:13362-14917 GCA_038106185.1 Gammaproteobacteria bacterium
GATTTTTGCTAGACTGCCGACTTTGAAGTTGATCAGCAGAGGCTGGACCATGAAGGAATACCGACAACACCGATTTACCGCACCCCAAGGAGCGACTCAGATACTCCTGGTTCGCCACGGCGAGTCTCGCGCAGCAAGCCGGGAAAATCCATTTCCGCTGATCGATGGACAAGGCGATCCCGAGCTCGCTGAGACGGGTCGAGAACAGGCCGAACGGGTCGGCGAACGACTGCGGCACCTGCCGGTCGATGCCATCTATGTCACGAATCTGACCCGTACTCATGAGACAGCCGCACCACTGGCGGGTCATCTGGGCCTCGTGCCAATTGAAGAGCCTGATCTTCGAGAGGTTCATCTGGGCGAGTGGGAGGGCGGCCTGCTTCGAATCAAGGCGTTTGAAAATGATCCTGTCTATCTGCAAATGCAGTCTGAACAGCGCTGGGATGTGATTCCCGGTGCTGAGTCGAGAGTGCAGATTCATACTCGCGTCGAGCGCGCGCTCAACAAGATTGCAGCGCGGCATCCAGACCAACTGGTCGTTGCGGTTGTCCATGGGGGTATTGTCGGACACATCTTGTCCCATGCGTCGGCGTCGAGCCCATTTGCTTTCAACGGCTGTGACAATGGGTCCATCAGTCAGGTGGTCATGGTCGAAGGCAAATTGATCGTCAGAGGGTTCAATGATACTTCACATCTGACCACCTCAGTCTTCAACGCTCTGCCGACTTAGATCAGCGGAATTTATTCAGGCAGGGCTCATTCCGGCAGGGCTCAGGCACAACATGGCCTGTGCGGCAAAGGTTGGCCGTTGATCGAGCGCTGCTGTACCTGTGTACAACAAGTAGCCGAGATGACCAGGTTAGGGGGATCTTTAAATTGCTGTACCCGTCCTGGCTAATGAAAGTCCTTGATGGCCCCCAGTATCTGCCGACAGGTCAGCTGACCAACAAGTTTGCCGTCTTCCACAATCGGCCGGCGCCGATGCTTGTGATCAAGCATCGAGGTCGCGACCGAGATAATGTCATCCGTGGGATGATTGACCTCGACTTCTGCGGTCATAATGTCTCTGACTAGCTCGCCGCCAGGATCGGCTCCATTGTAGACGGCCGTGATGAGGGCGCGCAGGCAGTCAAGTTCCGAGAGCATTCCGACGAGATTGTTGTCCTCATCAACGACGACGGCGCCAGAAATCTTGTTATCGAAAATGATTCGAGAGGCATCATAAATGTTCATGTCGGCCATCACAGAGATGGGCTTGTGTTGCATGTACTGACTAACTTCGACTGACTTTGGCATCGCAACTCCTCGATAGGGTTATGGAACCTAAGCCACTGGGGCATCACTGTCGTCCTTCGCTTAGCTCAGGGCTGTTTACTAGCTCAGGGCTGTTTATGTTAAAGACGACAGCTCAGGGCTGTAATTGACAATAAGACCCTGGGCGTCAGGCGTCAAGCGAAGGATCGACTGGTCGCTTTATCTGCCCAGTCTGGTGCCAGCTGACGACCTTCGTCTTGCATAGGCAAGCCGAACAAATTGCATATGCAAGGCTAACAAA
>JAYODE010000045.1:15017-17642 GCA_038106185.1 Gammaproteobacteria bacterium
CGACCTTCGTCTTGCATAGGCAAGCCGAACAAATTGCATATGCAAGGCTAACAAAGGTCGCAGGGACCTGCATTCTCCTATTGATCTCGCGGTTACGCCATTTCTTCCTGCGCTTGCCGAGATATTATTGCGCTTGCTGGACAATTTATTCGTATAATTGGATTTTTCGCGGAGTGTCAGCATGTTGTCAAGATTCAATAGGGCATTACTGCAAACCGGTTTTTCTCTGGCCAATGCGCGACCCGGCAAGGTGTTTCTGTCAACCCTGCTGCTGGTCGGCCTGAACGCGACAGTTCAAGCAGCGACGGTGGCGCAAACAGGCACAGATGCGCAGCCAGAGGCTCAGCAAGCGCAGATTCTGGCCTCTTTGCAGGGTTACGAATGGCAGGTGGATAGAGAGCGACTGGCGGATTTGCCTGAGGGTAGCTGGATCCTTATGCGCGAGCTTACCGAAGATGAGACTCAACCTGACTATATCAGGGCACGTGCGGCCGCATCTTTGACGGCTTTTCCAAATGACGAGGTCTGGCAATTTTTCTTGGCGAGAACCCAGGCAGCAGATTCAGTGGTCTCCCGTCGGCGCAGTGTCGATGGCCTTTGTGCGACCTTTGAGACAAGCCGTCAGGGGGCTTTGACAGAGGCGTTGGTGCCGATGCTACAAGACCCGGATACCCACCTTCGCATTCAGGCTGCGACCTGCCTGCAGTTACTCGACACTGACACAGGACGTGCGGCGTTGAGTCGATATCGTGAGGGAATTACCCAGGCCTGGGAAGCGCGAGCGGTGCGTGTTGATCGCCGGCAAGTGGATCGCAGGTAAGCCTCATGACACCAGTAAATGCGATGAATGTGCCGCCTTTGACGTCGGCAGAGTTAGCCAAATTCAGTGAAGAGGGCTATTTGGTGCGACGGGGCCTGGCTGATGATGCGATCTGTGATGCCATTAGCGCTCTGGCGCAGGAACATCTCGAGGTCAATCTGGCACCCATCGAATATGAGGTAGACGTGCAGTATCCCGGTGCGCCCAAGTCCAAGGATGCACCCGGTGGAGAAACTTGCCGACGTCTTCTGCATGCCTATTCCCGTGCCGATGTGATTCGTGACTGGGCGGTCAGCGCCGGCGTCAAGGAGACCCTGCAGTCGCTGCTGGATTCCTCTGATATTCTGCTATCGCAATGTCACCATAATTGCATCATGACTAAACAGCCGGGCTATAGCAGTGCCACTCTATGGCATCAGGATAATCGGTATTGGTCCTTTGATGAGCGAAACCTGGTGAGTGTCTGGTTGGCGGTGGGTGATGAGTCCAGAGAGAATGGTTGTCTGCGCGTGATACCCGGTACGCATACCATGGCTTTTGAGCCGGGTCGATTTGATGCTGCCTTATTTCTGCGACCCGATCTGGCCGAAAACAAGGCGCTCATCGCCCGCGCGAAACCCGTGCCGTTGAAAAAGGGTGATGTGCTTTTTTTTCATAGCAAGCTTTTTCATGCGGCGGGTAGAAATCTCAGTTTGGTCACAAAATTTTCGCTGGTATTTACCTATCATGCGGCCAGCAACAGACCGATAGAAGAGACTCGATCGGCCCGCTTTCCCGGTATTCCTCTCTGAGGCTAACCAGTCATGGGATCATTCTGTCTTAGGCGCTGGGATCGAGGGCCGGAATCGGGAGTAGAGACATCATGTCAAGTAGCAGAGCTTCTCGAGAGATACTCTTGCGCCAAGCGAAGCCGATATCTCGGTAGAAACGCTCAATAGGCAAACGTTGAGTGGCGATGCGAGTGCCATTGAGTACGCCAGCCTGGATCACCATGTCAGGTATCAAGGTCACGCCCAAATCGTTATCAACCATTTGCAGCAGCATCTGCAAACTGTTGGCGCCAAAGGTGTGAATTTTGCGTGGATTCTTCAGGCGACAGCCAGCCAGGGCGTGATCACGCAGACAGTGGCCATCGTCAAGTAGCAGCAAACTCGCATCGGGTAGTGCATCAAAGTCCTGCGATTTATGCGTCAGCAGTTGAGTCTCTCGATGAAAGGCCAGGTGCATGCCCTCGCGGTAGAGGACCTGGGTTTGTATCTGTCCGGCGTCATAGGGTAGTGCCAGTAATGCAAGATCAAGTTTGTTGTCGAATAACTCTTGAATCAGGTTGGCTGTGGTGTCTTCGCGAATGTACAGCTTCAGCGACTCGTAAGCTTGGCCTACCCCCAAGACATACTGACTGATGAGGTAGGGAGCGATAGTCGGAATGACTCCCAATCTCACGGGTAGGGAAGTGGGGTCGGAGAGAGAGCGCGCATTGTTAACCAGATCCTGAGTTTGCAGGATGATGCTCCGACTGCGTTCAGCAATCTGTTTCCCGGTTTCGGTAAACGCGACGGACTTGTTAGTGCGTTCTACCAGGGTCACGCCCAACGTCGACTCAAGTTCCTTGATGCCGGTACTCAGGGTCGATTGAGTGACATTGACCAGTTTGGCGGCATTGCCGAAGTGTTGAGTCTCCTGCAGGGCAATCAGGTACTGTAATTGTCGAATAGGTGGCAGGTGCATATCAGTCTCACTGTGTTTGAAGCCAGAACCTTAAAACCAGAACCTTAAAACCAGAACCTTAAAACCAGAACCTTAAA
>JAYODE010000045.1:17742-22508 GCA_038106185.1 Gammaproteobacteria bacterium
AAAACCAGAACCTTAAAACCAGAACCTTAAAACCAGAACCTTAAAACCAGAACCTTAAAACCAGAACCTAAAATTCGAAGTCTCGATGCCAGCCGCTGAGAGCCGGTGGTTATTAGGGATTCTAATCAGAAATCCCCTGTCGATCAAATAATACGATCGAAATAAGAAAAACAATTAATTTTATACATCGAAAATACCTGCTTATGATGGCGCACGTTGCACGAAAGACTGCAATTCAACACCTAACTGACAGGAACTAAGAGAGAGAATGAAGATGTATCACCTGACAAATAAAGAAGGACAAGCAATACCTGAAGTGACGTTTCGAACCCGAGTTGAGGCCGGCTGGCAAGACGTGACGACCCAGGCACTGTTCAATAGCAGAACGGTGGTAGTGTTTTCACTGCCCGGTGCCTTCACGCCCACTTGCTCGGCAACCCATTTACCCCGTTATGAGGAGCTGGCGCCTGTATTCGCCGCCAATGGCGTCGACGAGATTGTCTGCATCAGTGTCAATGATGGCTTTGTGATGCAGGCCTGGCAAAAGGATCAGGCGATTGAGAAGGTCAGGATGCTGCCAGACGGCAATGGACATTTTACCGCCGGCATGGGCATGTTGGTCGACAAGGAAGACTTGGGCTTTGGCAAACGCTCATGGCGATATTCGATGCTGGTAAAAAATGGCATAGTTGAGAAAATGTTTGTGGAGCCTGATGTGCCGGGCGACCCTTTCACCGTTGCCGATGCGGATACTATGCTGGCCTATATCAATGCCAATGCCAAAGCGCCTGAGCCCGTCGCGGTCATTAGCCGAGCCGGTTGCCCCCACTGTCAGAGAGCCAAGGCGCTGCTCAGCGAGCGCCAGATTCGCTTCAACGAAATAGTGGTGGGACGTGATATCGACCAGGTTGCCATGCGCGGCCTGACCGGTTCGACTTCAGTGCCTCAGGTTTTTATCGGAGGCAAGTTGATCGGAGGTGCCGACGCTCTGACAGAAATGCTGGCGCAAGCCAGCTAGTTCGCAAGCCAGCCAGTCCATAAAATGTGTAAACGCCGGCCTTGGTGAACAGGGGGCCGGCTTCTCGCCCATCGAGCTGTCCCCTTGCGACCCGAAGTTGCAAGGGGACCACGACTCACCTCATTGTGTCAGTAGTCTCACCCTTCTGGATTAACCCATCGAATCCATCGTCTTCAATCGAATAGTGAATAAAAGCCTTAGCTAAGATCTTCGAAATAACGGTGTTTCGACCATTAGGCGCATTTTCGAGGCGCAATTTCGAGGCGCATGCTCGAGGCGTATTTTCGCCAGCCATAACGGTGGCATGCAGAGGTTTGGTCGAGCACTGGTCGGCAAACCTGTGGTCGGGCCGCGGCGGCGCCTCAGTCAAGGTGTTGTCGATCGTCAACAGGGACTTTACAGGCGGCATGAATATCGCCAAAGTGCGTGGAGATCGGGGTTTGAGAAGGCAGGTTGGGACCAATTGAGATGGTGTCAACAGGAATCACTACTGGGGTTGTTGATTGTCGTATTTTATCGGTAGAATCAGCGGCAGCAGGGTGCCGAGGTAGCGCGTGATCGACGCTGACTCAAGGACAGTTCTCAGGGCAAAAGCAGCCCAATGATAGCGGCAATGGCAAGAGGAAAGAGGAAAGAGGAAAGAGGAAAGTGGGGCAACAGGTTTGGCGAAACCTCAGGCAAAAAACCGAGGAGTAAGCGTGAGTAAGCAGGCTGGCATTAAGCCATGGAGTGTGACAAAGCTTGCACTTTAATGGCGAGCTAAAGAAATGGCGAGATAAAGAGTGACGAGCTAAAGAATGACAAGCTAATAAATGACGAGATAAAGGTTTGTGATTGAAAGGCACTGACGCCAGCTAACGCGACCAACAGAGAATTAACGATTTAATAAACTAAAACATAAAAACCAGGCTTCAAAATCTAACACAGGAAAAGACTATGTCAGTTGTTGAGGAAATGAGCGTTGAAGCGTCTCAAGCCAGAGTGCTGGAGGGCGTAGTAGTCCGCTTTGCGGGTGATTCAGGGGATGGCATGCAGTTGACCGGCAGCAATTTCACTGAAGCTACTGCGATATACGGTAACGATCTGGCGACCTTTCCGGACTTTCCTGCAGAAATTCGAGCACCGGCGGGAGCGACTTTCGGGGTCTCAGCGTTTCAGATTTATTTCGGGTCTGATGATGTCACCACTGCGGGCGATGCGGTTGATGTGTTAATTGCGATGAATCCAGCGGCGCTGATTACCAACTTGAAAGACTTGGTGGATGGCGGTTTGATTGTCGTCGACTCAGACGCCTTCACAGACAAGAACATGCAGCGCGCTGGCTACAAGACCAATCCCCTCGAAGATGGTTCGCTGGATGGTTATCGGCTGCTCACGATCGATATTAGTAAACGGGTACTGGACACGGTCAAACCCTTTGGTCTGACCCATAAGTTTGGTTTGCGTTGTAAGAATATGTGGACCCTGGGTTTGACCATGTGGCTGTTTGATCGCAGTCGAGATGCGGCGATCGAAGGCCTTCGCAAGAAATTTGCGAAAATGCCAGACATTGCGGAGGCGAACGTCGCCGCGATTAATGCGGGCCATGCTTTTGGTGAGACGACCGAACTGCCTACTGGTCTTGAGGTGTACAAGGTTCCGCGAGCGAAGGTTGCGCCAGGACTATATCGAAACATTACTGGCTCAGAGGCCTTGGCCTATGGCTTAATTGCAGGCGGTCAGTTGTCTAATCTGCCGGTGGTGTTCGCCTCTTACCCCATTACACCTGCGTCCAGTCTGCTGCATACCCTCTCAGGGCAAAAGCATTTTGAGGTTGTGACCTTTCAGGCAGAGGATGAAATCGCTGCGGTCTGCGCGGCAATCGGTGCGTCTTTTGCGGGCTCGTTGGGTATTACTTCCAGTTCCGGCCCGGGTATCTCTCTGAAGGCCGAAGCCATTTCCTTGGCGTGCGCCGTGGAACTGCCGCTGGTGATCGTCAATACCCAACGGGGGGGACCCTCAACAGGCCTGCCGACGAAAACGGAACAGTCAGATCTATTTCAGGCCATCTACGGTCGACATGCGGACACACCGCTGCCGGTCATAGCGTCAGCAACCTCCTCTGATTGTTTTGACGTCGCGATCGAAGGCATCAGGCTGGCAACGAAATATCGAACTCCGGTGATTGTCTTGAGTGATGGTTACCTGGCGAACGCCTCTGAGCCTTGGTTGGTACCTGACTTTAATGACTACCCGAGCTTTGCGGTGGAGCACGCGACCCAAGTTGAAGGTTTTTCGCCAGCTAACCGCGATCCTGATACTTTAGCGCGAGTTTGGGCCAAGCCCGGAACGCCAGGACTGGAACACCGAATTGGTGGTATTGAACGGGATGCGGTCACAGGCGACATTTCTTATGAGCCTGAAAACCACCAGAAGATGACCCAATTGCGCAAGGCGAAAATAGACGGTATAGCCCGCGATATCCCGTTGCAGACGGTGGATCAGGGTAATACCACCGGTAAGCTTGCGGTGGTTGGCTGGGGGTCTACCTACGGCGTCATACACCAGGCGGTCAAGCGCGCGCGTCAGGCTAAGTTGGATGTCTCCCATATCCATATTCGCTATATGTGGCCTTTGCCAGCGAATCTCGGCGAACTACTGCAGGGGTTCGACACAGTGCTGATTCCAGAAATGAACACCGGCCAATTGGTCGACATTATACGGGGAGAGTACTTGATCGATGCCAAGGGACTGAGCAAGGTCTCGGGACAGCCATTTAAGATCAGAGAAATTGAAGCCGCGATTAAAGCCCAGATGGAGAGCAAATAATGAATGCCCCGCTTACGTTAAAGGACTATGAAACAGATCAAGAAGTTCGCTGGTGCCCAGGTTGTGGTGATTATGCCATTCTGAAAACCCTGCATAAGTTCATGCCGACGCTGGGCCTACCCAGAGAGAACAGCGTGTTTATTTCAGGTATCGGCTGTTCCTCGCGCTTTCCCTATTATATGAACACCTACGGCTTTCATACGATTCATGGGCGCGCGCCGTCATTGGCTACCGGCGTTAAGCTGGCCAATCCCGAGTTGGACGTCTGGGTAGTCACAGGCGACGGTGACGGGCTCAGCATTGGCGGTAACCATATGCTGCACGTTCTGCGACGTAACGTCGATCTGCAGATTTTGTTATTCAACAACGAGATTTATGGTTTGACGAAGGGGCAGTACTCGCCGACCTCGAAGATTGGTACTCGCTCACCCTCGACGCCTGATGGCTCGGTGGACCGACCGCTGGATCCCTGCAGCTTTGCGCTGGGCGCTGGTGCGCGCTTCGTGGCTCGGTCTATTGATACAGAAATGAAGCATCTGACCGATATGCTCGGTCGTGCACACAGTCATAAGGGTGCTTCATTCCTTGAGATTCTGCAGAATTGCCCGGTGTATAACGATGGCATCTTTGAGCTGATCAAAGACAAGAAAACTGCCGCCGATATGCGTCTGGTGCTACAAAATGGTGAGCCGATGTTGTTTGGTAAGGAAAACGAAAAGGGCATCCGTCTGAACACCAAGCTGCTGCAGCTCGAAGTCGTTACGCTGGGTGAGAATGGTGTGACCCTGAATGATATTCTGGTTCACGATGAGTCGAATAAAGTGTTGGCGCAAATGTTAGCCGGTCTGCATGCGCCGGATTTCCCCGAACCCATAGGTGTCATTTACTGTGCTGGTGCGAGCGGCTACATTGAAGATGTTTACTCACAGCGAATCAAAGT
>JAYODE010000045.1:22608-24205 GCA_038106185.1 Gammaproteobacteria bacterium
TTTACGACAGTTAATCAGAGGGGCGATTCGGTCAGTCTGGACAGCTTCTCCGGTAAAAACCTGGTTCTGTACTTTTACCCCAAGGCGCTGACGCCAGGCTGTACTACTCAGGCCTGTGATCTCCGTGATGCAATCGACGAACTGGCGGCGCTTGATACAGTGGTGCTGGGCATCAGTCCTGATCCAGTGGCCAGGCTGCAGAAGTTTGTTGAACGAGAAGGGCTGAACTTTGACTTACTGGCGGATGAAGGACATCTTATCGCTGAAAAGTATGGGGTTTGGGGACTGAAAAAATTCATGGGCCGTGAGTATCTGGGCATCATCAGAACTACATTTATCATTGGTAAAGACGGCAACATCAAACAAGTGATGAGCAACGTTAACACCAAGCGACACTGTGACCAGCTGTTAACGCTGTTAGCAGCCCTCGATTAATGTCTTCGCGGTGCCTGAGGCTCAGTAGGTCTTAAACACAGCTTTGGTTCCACAGATGGCAGTAATTTGCCAAATCAATAGATGCTAATAACGACAAGAAAGGAATACTCATGACGGATTTTCGCGCCGAAGACAATACGGGAACGATTCCTGTTCAGGCGAAACATCAGTTTGATGTGAGCGCATTACAGCGTTTTATGGAACAACAAGTAGCCGGTTATCAAGGCACTTTGACGGTCGAAGAGTTTGCCGGTGGTCAGTCGAATCCGACCTACCTGCTTCACGCTGGCGGCACTCGCTATGTGTTGCGCAAAAAACCCGGTGGCGAATTACTGAAGTCAGCGCACGCCGTCGATCGTGAATATCGTGTGCTGACAGCCCTTCAAAATGCCGACGTGCCGACGGCGAAGACCTATGCCTTCTGCGAAGATGAGGCGATTATTGGCACTATGTTTTATGTCATGGAGTATCTCGACGGCCGCGTGATCTGGGACAGTACTGCTGGTCCCTACAGTCCGCAGGAGAGAGGCGAGATCTGGGACGCTGCCAATGTGGCAGTTGCCAAGCTGCATAAGGTTGATTTTAACGCGGTGGGTCTCGCAGACTATGGTAAGCATACAGATTACATTGCCCGCCAAATTAATCGTTGGTCCAGTCAGTACGAGTACACCAAGACGATCGAAAATCCTTATATGGATGAGTTGATCGCCTATTTGCCCAACAATATTCCGGTTGATACCTCTTGCACGATTGTTCACGGCGATTTGCAGATCGCCAATTTGATGATGCACAAGGAGAAGAATGAGGTTATCGGCATTCTTGACTGGGAGCTCAGTACTTTAGGAAGCCCTTTGTCAGATTTTGCCTATATGTGTCGTCCCTATAGAGATGCACTGCGAGGTGCTGATCTTAAGGCGCTGGGTATCCCCAGTGAGGAAGCCTTTGTCGAGGCCTATTGTCGACGAACTGGACGGTCTGGCATCGATAACTGGGATTACTATCTGGCGTTCAACATGTTTCGTCTGGCGGGTATTCTGCAAGGTATTGCGAAGCGAGTTCTGGACGGCACAGCGGCCAGTAAACAGGCAGAGGCCGCTGGCGCAGGAGCTTATGACATGGCGAAACTGGCTTGGGCACAAATAGATAAGAGCGTCAAACTCGA
>JAYODE010000046.1:0-24178 GCA_038106185.1 Gammaproteobacteria bacterium
ACAGCTTTTAAAAATAGAACGCCAACAACGACAAGGCTTGAACGGGCACATCTATCTCTGAGCTATCCGCGCATCATATTACACCTTATTATTCTGACAATGTATTATTCTGACCCTGTATCATTCTGCCCCTGTATTATTCTGACCCTGTATTATTCTGATCCTGTATTTTTCTGAAAAAGTACTGGATTATCCGTTTTACCCGATCTACCCAGGCTGAGCTGAGCCGAGTGATCTGGTCTGTTCGATCCGGGCCATCTTTACTGGACTGGCAGTTGTGAACTGGCTGTTCTACACTCTTTGACCACTTGATCACAGCTGAACCCTTTAAGCCTTTGAGTCTTTTTCACCATGCGATTCCTTTTGTTTATGTTGTTCCTGCTGATCTTCAGCTCTCATTCATCTCAAGCGAGCCCCGTCGACGCCCATCAAGGGTCATTACCAGAAATGTGGCCCAACACAACCTACGCCCCTGAGATTCCGACTTTTTCTCAGGTGTTAGGCTACGAGGTTGGGGATCAAATCACGCGCTATGAAGACATGTTGACATTTTTCTCGGCTCTGCAGACTGCCGCCCCCACCCGTCTCAAGCTGATAGACTATGGCAAAACCTGGGAGGGTCGACGTTTAATCTATGCGGTGATTGGCAGTCCTGAGAATATCGCGCGTCTGGATGAGATCGCAGCGGAAATGCGCCGACTGGCAGACCCACGTGTCACTGACAGAACGGCTGCCAATGATCTCATTGCCCGTCTTCCCGCCTCAGCCTGGCTGGCTTTTGGCATCCACGGTAACGAGATCAGCAGCACAGATGCAGCCATGATGACGGCTTACCATCTGCTCGCTGGCGTTGATGATGTCGTCAGCACCAAGGTTGCGAATCATGCGTTGGTATTTATAGACCCACTCCAAAACCCCGATGGCCGAGCCAGATTTACGCAACACTACTATTCAACCGTTGGCCTGCAGCATAGCCCGGATCGCTTCAGTGCCGAGCATAATGAACCCTGGCCGAGTGGTCGCACCAATCACTACCTGTTTGACTTGAATCGCGATTGGCTGGCTTTAACCCAACCAGAGACTCGAAGTCGGGTTAAGGTGTTGCATCAGCACCTGCCGTTAGTGGTCATAGATTTTCATGAGATGGGGGGCGATGAGAGTTATTTTTTTTCACCCGCGGCGGATCCGATCAACCCGCACATGGTCCCACAACAGATTCAGCAAATGCAGCGTATCGGCAAGCGCAATGCCGACTACTTCGATCAGCGCGGATATGACTATTTTACCCAAGAGATCTTCGATGCGTTCTATCCAGGTTATACCGACAGTTGGCCGACCTATTACGGTGCTACGGCCTCGACTTATGAGGTAGGGTCGGCGCGAGGCCTGATTTATCGGCGCGCTGATGGCAACTTGTTGACCTACAGAGAAACTGTTCGCAAACACTTTACTGCCAGCCTGTCCACCCTTGAGACGGTTGCCGACAACCAGGCCAGCCTGTTGAACGACTTTTATCAAATCCAAATCGACAGCATTCAAATTGGTAAGGACAACCAACAACAGCGATTCTATCTTCTACCTGGGAGTCGTGATCAGGCCGGCAATGATCGATTAGCGCTGTTACTTCTGGAGCATGGCATAGAGGTCAGGCAGGCCACAGAGGCTTTTAAGGCCTGCGGCAACGCCTACCCTGCCGGTACGCGCTTCGTGGACACCGCCCAGCCTCGTGGTCGATTAGCTTCGACTCTGCTGAGCCAACAGGTCGACATGGATGCAAGCTTTATCGAACGACAAGAACAACGCCGAAGTCAAAATCTCCATCATCAAATGTATGACGCAACCGCCTGGTCGTTACCACTGTTATTTAATATCGAATTGGCTACCTGTCAGAACGCTGGCAAAGGGGCTTCGATAGCTTTCACAACCGATCTCGTTCGTCCCGGTCAGGTCGTTAATCCTAACGCCACCGTCGCATTTTTAGTGCCCTGGGGCGACATGGCGGCAGGTCGATTTCTGAGTGCCGCCTTACTCTCAGGCATTACCGTCAAGAGTACAGACCTGGCATTCACGATGGCCGATAACGCCCGCTTTCCTGCCGGCACCCTGATCATAGAAAAACGCAGCAATGGACCCGAACTCAATCAACAGGTCGCAGCACTGGCTATTCAGAGCGGCGCACAGGTTATTGGCGTTGATACCAGCTGGGTGGAACAAGGGCCCAGCTTTGGCAGCAGCAACACCGTCACGCTGGCACCACCCGCCATTGCCATGGCCTGGGATTCTTCGACGTATGCCACCAGCGCCGGCAGCACTCGATTTGTTATTGAACGTCAATTGAATTATCCGGTCACCGCGATTCGTACCCACCACCTCAGTGATGCTGCCCTGAACCGCTACCAGGTGTTGATACTACCTGAGGGCAATTACACCTCAACGCTGGGGGAAGCCGGTGCTGCTCGACTCGCGGCCTGGGTCAGTCAAGGCGGTGTGCTGCTGACGCTGGGTAGTGCGACCGCTTATGCCGCTAGCAATGAAGCAGGATTGCTGGATATCAAGCGCGAAGATGCCTACAAGACCCAAACCGAAGAAAGCGCAGAATCCAGTACCTCAACGCCCGGCAGCCTACTGGACAGCGACTCGTCATTTCGGTCTGCGATTGCCGACACCAAACGCAAGCCAGACCCGGTGCCTGGCATACTCGCCAATGTCGTCGTCGACAAACAACATTGGCTCAGTGCCGGCATCCATGACAACCTGATTGCGTGGGTCGAGGGTCGTGCGATCTACTCACCTATCAAACTCGATTCGGGTCACAACATTGCCTGGTTCGCCAGTGAAGACAAGCTGTTGGCCAGCGGCTATTTATGGCATGAGAACCGCCAGCAACTGGCACGTAAACCCTTTTTGGTCCAGCAACCCCTGGGGCGCGGCATGGTGATAGGTTTCACACAAGATGCTACCTACAGAGCTTATCTTGAAGGTCTCAATGTGCTGCTGACGAATGTCCTGTTTCGCGCGCCGGCACATGCTTCGCCGGTGCCTTGACTGGCGAGTCTGGATCGTCATCGTGCCGTTCCAGGTCTGAAGCTGACAGTTGCGGCGCACCGGCCGCTCAGTCAGAGCTGAGCAACGGCGCTGATGCCATCTGTTGACCCATCAGAGTTTTTAGCGCCCTTTAAATTGGGGAGGACGCTTTTCTGCAAAAGCGCGCCGCCCCTCCTTATAGTCCTCACTGTCAAAACATGCATCTACCATTTCAGCAATGGCGTGTGCTGCATCCACTTGTGAGTACTTTTCAAAGGCATTCACAGCCGCCTTGGCTGCCTTGATCGTCAGTGGCGCATTCTTGGCGATTTGCTCAGCATAGGCCATGACCTGGTCGACTATAGTGTCCTCGGTGGCAACAAAATTCAGCAGACCGACTTTATACGCCTCATCTGCATTAAGCAGCCGAGCAGAAAAAAGCATATCTCGTGCCGTGGAGGGACCGACCAGACGTGCCAGTGCGGCGAGTCCAGAATACTCGTAACCAAGACCCAAGCGGGCTGCTGGAATACCTAATCTGGAGCCGGGCGTTGCGAACCGAACATCCGCGTTCAGCGCTATTGCCAGGCCGCCGCCGATACAATAGCCATCAATTAATGCGATCAGCGGCTTACTGAATCGCGCCAACCACTGACTGCCTCGACCGGATATTTGCGCATACTGTTGGCGTTGCGCGGCATTTGCGCGCTGCTGGTCGAATTCAGAAATATCTGCGCCAGACGCAAAGGCTTTGCCGCCCGCACCTTTCATAATCACGACACGAAGATTGGTATCAGCCTCCATCAGCTCCAGCGCATCACCAATGCCCTGCCACATTTCCAATGAAATCGCGTTGCGACGTTCCGGCTGATTAAACGTCAGCCAGCCTACGCCGTGCTGGATTTCTGCGATAATTTTGGTTGTTTGCAACGTCAACTGCTGCATGAGTCACCCCGTATTGTTATGGTCATGGTCATCATCGGCAGCTTCGGCTTCACAGCGTTCAATCTGCCTCACCTCAGGTTTCAGGCTGCGCGTTACTGCCTTTTGACGCTCACCCTGCTTGTTGTCTCTAGATGGATTGCCAGAACGCCTGAACCAATGGCGAGTTCAACAGGCTCTTGCTGCGTGTGCAAAAGCCGACATGGATATCGGTGAGCAGAGGTCCGCCAGCGAGAATCTTGACGCGATCTGCCAGGGGGCTGTTTTCCAGCACCAATGCCGGTACAAATCCCACACCACAACCCAAGGCTACCAGGGACAGTATGGCTTCATTGCCCGCCACTTCGCTGTAAATTTTTGGCTTGATATTCAGTTTTCGCAGCCAATCATCAATATGGCTTCGAGCCTGACCAGTGGTTGGCAGCACCAAAGGCACAGATGACCAGTCGATCAGCTCGCGCTGACCCAACTGACTGTCCGCCGGCGCAATCGTCAGCATAGGGATAGCCATAATAATCCGCTGGGTCAGTAGCGGATCGCCTGTATCTGCCAAGGCCGCAACCACGACATCACAGCCTTCCTGCAGTCGTTGCAATGCATTGACCGCATAGCCTGTCTCCAACTGAATTTCTACCAGGGGATATTCCTGGCGGAATCGCGCCAGAACCCTCGGTAAAATGCTCTGGCTGGCGGTTACAGAGGCAAACAAGGACAGTTTACCGGACAAACGCTGAAGCGACGCGCCTAACTCAACCTGAAGTTGCTCGCCGCGGGCAACCACATCTTCGGCATACTGCCTGAAGAGTTCGCCCTGGGGCGTTAAGGTGACTGTGCGGTTATCTCTAAGTAATAGCGCGCAACCGACCTCCTGCTCCAGTCGCTGGATAGCTCTACTCAGCGCCGATGGACTCAGGTGAAACTCTTCGCTGGTCTTGCTGAAATGCAGGTTTCGGCAGAGGCCAAGGTAGATCTCAAGGGTTTGCGTATCCATCCAGTGGCTGGCCGTCATCAGAAAGCAGAGAAGCTGGGATTATTACACACAGTCGAGTTGATATTAAGCCGACGCTGCACCCTTAAAGGCCCGACCCGCTAAAGGCCAGACCCTCTATAGGCCCGACCTTCGCATCTAAACGCCAGAGCAAGCGCCCTTGATTGAAGCATCACCACTTACAAATGCCTTGAACCCATTAGGCTAGGCGCTGGGGTAAAAATCCCATTTGAGCGCCTACTGGCCGCGAGTTGTGGTTTTAATCAGGCAAAAAAAACGAGCCATGATGGCTCGTTTTTATTTTCCTTCGAACCCGCTCAAACGGCTTCAACAGGGAGTCTTAATAGCCTTGCAATACACCGTATCGATCACGGTGAAATGCGCTGCCTCCAAAAGTATGTTCTGAAACACGAGAGCGCTTCATGAAGAAGCCGATTTCGTATTCGTCTGTCATACCGATACCGCCGTGCATCTGAACGCCTTCGCTGCTAACCAGATTATAGGTGTCGTTAAGACGAGCTTTTGCCAAGCTGGCCAGCTCCGGCACCTGATCAGAGTCTTCATCCAACGCGGACAAGGCTTCCATCACCACTGATTTGGAGAGTTCTATCTCACAGAACATTTCAGCGGCACGATGCTTCAAAGCCTGAAAGGAACCGATAGGCACACCAAACTGCTCTCTCGTCTTCAGGTATTCAACAGTACGGCTGTAGCATTCCTGAATGCTGCCAAGCATTTCCGCCGCCAGAAGAATACGACCCGCGTCCAGTACCTTGTCTAAGACGTTCGCTCCCTGACCTTCAGCACCCAACAAGACGCCTTCAGCGTCATCGAAGACGATGTTCGCCGCATTTCGGCTGTCTGCCATGATGGTTCGAGTCACACTGACGCCCGGCGCATTACGATCAACCAGAACCAGCGTTAAGCCATCACGATCGCCAGCATTGCCTGAAGAGCGGGCAACAACCACCAGCTTGTTTGCCACATGGCCGTCTATGACAAAAGTCTTGCTGCCACTGACCTTATAACCGCCTGCAGATTTTGTCGCCGTGGTCTTGGCACCGTAGGGGCTGTGATGCGGGGTTTCCTCAAGGGCCAGGGCCATGAGCAGTTCACCCGCCGCGATTTGAGGTAACAGCTCACTCTTTTGTGCGTCGCTACCGCCCTGAACGATGGCACTGCTGCCAACGACAGCAGTCGCCCACAGCGGTGATGCCGTCAGAGTTCGTCCACATTCCTCCATGACCACGCCCATACCCATATAACCGAAGCCCAGTCCGCCGAAGTCTTCAGGAATGGTGATACCGGTCCAACCGAGATCGACCATCTGCTGCCAGGTGCCGGTGTCAAAACCGTGCTCATTTTTCTCGTCACGCAGTTTTCGCAACTGGGTGATCGGTGTGTTGTTGGCGCAGAAATCTTTTGCTGCGTCCTTCAACATGTTCTGTTCTTCGTTTAGCACCAATGGCATAGCTTCATTACTCCTAATGGACTCTTTATTTGATCGAGCGGTCCGCCAGACTTCGATACGCGGTCACTATCTCTGAATTGGCTTGGTAATCCCAACCCCGGATTCTAACATCGTTGAGGATAAAATCGACCTTCTCTGACCATCATCTTCGACAAAAGAACTTTCACTGCTACCGCCTTTTTCACAGCGGCCTGACAGTTGGTCGCTAGCTGCTGAATGCCAAGCAGCCATCGCAGATCTATTCGCTACCCTATCAAAGTTCTGTTATAAAAATAAACACTTCACACAGTCTTATTCGCCCGATTTACACCCTTGTATAAGGCCCACTGGGGCCAGCTTTTGAAAACCCACCAAAATGGAGCGCTTTTAGCGATGCGATACATCATTTATGGCGCTGGCGCCATCGGCGGCACCATCGGCGCTCGACTAACACTGGCCGGGGCCAATGTCCTGCTTGTGGCTCGAGGCGATCACTACGCCCGTCTCGCCACTCACGGTCTGACCTACCGAAGCCCGGACCTGACTGAGACTCTGCAGATTCCGGTGGTCGATCACCCAGACAAAATAATCTTCAGCTCCGATGATGTGCTGCTGCTCACCATGAAGTCTCAGCATACCCAGGCTGCGTTAGAGACCTTGGCCCGGGTTGCGCCACCCGACCTGGCCATCATTTGTGCCCAAAATGGTGTCGCCAACGAAGCCATGGCCGCCCGCAAGTTTCGACGAGTCTATGGCATGGTGGTTATGCTACCGGCGACTCACTTGATAGCCGCGGAAGTCCTGCACCATACCAGTGGAGTTGGCGGTGTGCTGGATGTCGGGTGCTACGGGTCTGGCGTCGACGCCTGTATTCAGCAGGTCGCCGCAGATCTCACTCGCGCCGGTTTTCTGTGCGCTGCTGACCCTCGACCCATGCGCTGGAAATACGCCAAACTGCTGCAGAATCTGGGCAACGCATTTCAGGCAGTCTGTAAACCAGGGCCACGAGACCGAGACATCATGGCCCTGGTGCGCCAGGAAGCGCTGAGTTGTTATGCAGCAGCCAATATCGACTGCGCCACTCGCGATGAGGTCAAGGCACGACAGGGCGGTATTACACTGGGGTCAATCGATGGTATCGAGCATGGCGGCGGCTCCTCCTGGCAGAGTCTATCGCGAGGCACAGGCGATATAGAAGCCGACTATTTAAATGGCGAAATCTGCCTCCTTGGAAGACAACATGGCGTCGCGACGCCCGCTAATGAGCTACTGCGTTATCTGGCAAATCAGGCTGCCTTTCAACGTACCGCTCCCGGGCAATTCAGTGGGGACCAGTTACTGTCTATGCTTGAAGCATCCGTGCATCACGCCGAAGATCTCTAAACAACCGAGCGCACATCAGTGCAGTCGGCCATTCATCATGGCGATGGCCGCATCGATCGCCTGATAAAGACTGTCAGGGTTAGCCAGATTCTGACCGGCAATATCGAACGCGGTGCCATGATCGACGGAGGTTCGCACAAAGGGAATACCCATGGTCGCTGTTATACTGTCGGCAAAATTGTGCATCTTGATGGCGATATGCCCCTGGTCATGGTAGAGGGCCAAGACCGCATCAAACTCACCCTTCACTGCTCGATAGAATACTGAGTCAGCTGGATAGGGGCCGACCACATTAAGTCCCCGCAGCCGCGCTTCAGCAACCGCCGGGGCAATCTCATCAATCTCTTCTCGACCCAGCATCCCGCCCTCCCCGCCATGGGGATTTAAGGCTGCCACTGCAATTTTAGGCACTCGTCCGCTCCAGCGATGCAGGCTGTCGTGGGTCAACTGCAGCTTCTCCAGCAGGATCGGCCGGCGCACATAGGCGACCGCTTCGGCCAGCGACTTATGGGTCGAGAGGTGGGCGACCTTTAGACCTGTGGTCATCAGCAAAGTCGCCGTCAAGCCAGCACCGGTCATTCGCGCCAAAATCTCCTGGTGCCCTATATCACCCAGGTAGCCCGCCGCGTGCACCGCTTCTTTATTGATTGGACAGGTCACCACGCCCTGAATCTGACCCGCTAATGCCAGCTTCACGGCGGATTCAAAATATTGGACAGCCGCACGTCCACACCTGGCCGAGACCTGCCCCATCACCAGTTGCTCAGCATCAAAGGGCTCCACCTCGAGCACCTGAATTGCGCCGGTATGCGGTTGCAGATCATCTATCGTCGCCATCTGTCGCAGTGGCATGTGAATCCCCGTCTGGGCCATCGCCTGGCGCAAACAAGCAAGATTACCCATCACGAAAGGCCGCGCGTTAATAAAGACCTGCGGTCGAGACAGGGTCTTCACACAGATTTCAGCCCCGACGCCTGCCGGGTCACCCATAGTAATCGCTAGAATGGGTTGCATAGTGCTGTCCTCGAGGCGAATCAGTTAGCGCTCGCCGCGCACATAGTCAGCGGTCAGTGCCGGTGCTTGCATCGGAATAAAATGGGTCAACTCAGGCAGATAAACATCGCGCGCATTGGGCATTCGAGCCGCCAGCCCTGGAAAGGTCGGCGACAGACTAAAATCCAATTTCGTTCGCTCGCCTTCCTCGCGCCGAGCCCGCAGGATGGTCACTGGCATGACCACGCGGTCCAGTTTGGCATAAAGATCCGAGCCAGAACTGCCCATGTAAACTGCCGCCTCAACTGCTGGCGGACAGCCAAGAACATAGCCCTCGCCTTCGGTTGCGGGCACAAGACCATATTCACAATAGTCCCTCAGTACAGCTTCCTCCCAGACGGCAAAACTGCCTCTACCCACAAAGTTCGCAAACATCGCCTCGGGACTCGCGAAATGATTTCGGCGTTTCGCGACCGGATGAACCCCGGCTGCATCAAGAAAACTGGTATGTGCCGCAGCACGGTCGGCGTAGGTGGCCGGATCCATAATGACGGGGTCAATCAGCAGCAACCGCTCGAATCGATCGGGCAGTTGGGCAGCCGCATGTACCAGACAGTGCCCACCCATCGAGTGGCCCGCTGCCACCAGCCCTCTCAGGTCCAGCGCCTGAATAAAACCCACCAGATCATCGCCAAAGGTATCCCAGGTAATGGGGCCTTCGTTGCCACTGCGACCATGTCCGCGCATATCCAGAGCGATGACATGTCGCCCTGGCAGATGCGCAATCGTTTGGTCCCAGCAGCGCGCATGAAAGCCAGTCGCATGCACCAGAAGGATAGTTCCCTGGTCCGCATGCGCTGCACCCCATTCAAACCAGCACAGGCTGACATTTCCAACCTGAGTCATCTGTTGCTTACACTGATTTATTGCTCGGCTTGTTGTTCGACTCATTGATCACTCGACGATTAGATTCATTGTTGACTGGTTACCTTCCACAAACGGCCATGCCACACCAGCCATAAGGCGGTGATCCAGACACCACTCACACTGATTAACAGACTGTTCAGGGGGCCGAAAGCGGCTGCACAATAGCCCATCGCCAGGGCACCAAACGGCATGCCGCCCAGCGTAGCCAAAGAAAACACCGACATGACCCGCGCCCTTGCATGCTCTGGCGCCGCCTCCTGCATGATGGTGCGTCCCATACTCATGGCGACGCCACCGCTCATTCCCCAGAAGAACAGCGCCGTCAGATAACCCGCAAAGGGTAAATGCACTGCACCGACACCCAAGGTAATGCCCCCTGTCAGCATGGATAACAACATAGCCCGACCCTGCCTGGCAATACCACCGCGAACAATGATCAACACCAGCACAGCAATAGTTCCGCAGCCAAAGGCGGCAAAGGTCATTGATATTTCGTTGGCTCCACCCTGGTAGACATCGCGAACTATCAGAGGATTAAGCACGGCAAAAGAACCACCAAAGAAAAACGCGACCGCCGACAGAATGACCAACGCTGGAAACATGCGGTCTGAGTCGAGTACCAGCCGTAGGCCACCCATCAGCTGCTGCTGCGGGGATTGTCCGCCAGCTGTTGGCGGCGCAGTGTTAGGCGCGAGTTTCAGGATCGTCAGAAGCCCACTCAAGACAATCACGGCCTGTACCAGCAACACCAGAATCGGCCCCGCATCATCAGCCTGACTCGCCAGCCAATAACCCAGCAGCTGGGCAACAAAGGTCAAACCCATCGTCAGCATTACCGTTTTCTGAACCTCACCGCCGGCGACGGCGTTCAACATGCCATCTCTCGCCGGCTGAACAAATGCCGTGATCACACCCATCAGCAGGGCATAGACGATCAGTAAACTGTAGGTCAGCACATTCAGACTGAGTGCGAGCGCGAGTCCCAGCATCGGCAGGGCTGCGAGCAGGTGCCCAATGAGGAGGATCTTGCGAGTGTCCATTCGGTCAGCGAGTACACCGCCAAACAGAATCAAAAACATACCAGGTAACTGAGTGCTCATTTGTGCCAGCCCGAGGCGCTCGGGGCCCTCTTGAAGCTGAACTACCACCAACCAGGGAAACAGGATAGTTTGAATACCCATGGGAACAATGAAGGTACCTACGCCGGCCAGATACCAGAAACGCTGAGACATGCTGGGCTGCTACTTGAATTAGGAGAAGGTCGACATGCTAGTGCCATTATCGTCAGGGCGCAAAGAATTTTGTGATCACCTTGCCGTCAGTTTGTCAGCCGGCACTTCGATACACCCTGTGAGATAACTTGGGGCCAACCGTCAGTGGGGTTGACCCGCAACTTCACACCTTAAACAGCTCGGCATCTATATCATTGAAGGCTTTAAATTCCAGTGCATTGCCGCTGGGATCATAAAAGAACATGGTTGCCTGTTCTCCGGCAAGACCCTTAAAACGTATATGCGGTTCAATGACAAACTGGATATTGGCCAGCTGCAGGCGCTGGGCCAGGCCCTCCCAGGTGGGCATATCCAGCACCACGCCAAAATGTGGTACTGGCACATCATGACCATCAACCGGATTAGTCGGTGCTTCAGAACGGGCTGCCAGCCCTTCAACCTGATGGCAGACTAACTGATGACCAAACAAATTCAGATCAACCCACTGACTGCTGCTGCGACCCACCTCACACCCCAATATTTCAGTGTAAAATGCCCTTGCTGAGTCAACATCATGTACGGGGATTGCAAGGTGAAAGGGTGTCAGTGACGTGTTCATGATGTCAGGTCTCGGCGCAATTCAAGAAGGGTGCAAACGATATACTTGGGCGATTCAGCAAGCAAGGGGGGCGAGTCATCAGCACCGTGCTGCACCCCAGTGGGGGTGAGTCATGGCCGCCTAAAGGTCACCCAAGTCACATCCTTTGCGAACCAGTATTGGCCGCAGTTCGCGAAATGCTGCCGGCGTCTTGCTCAGCGGAATACGGGGATAAAGGTGATGGATAATATGATACTGCATGCCCATCGATAGCAGATTGCCCAACGCGCTTTTGAATCCTCGAGTCTCTCTGTAACGACCCCGCGCTTTACCCGGATGATGAGGCGCCCAACTCAGATAATATTGTATGTAGGTGACAGCTAGATGCCTTGGCAGCCACCACAGTAGTGCTACCTCGATAGCGTGACCACTCCAGGCCATACCGAACAGCACCAGGACATAAAACGAATTATGGACCACAGCGTCCAGGAGCAGATGCTCCATACCCGTGCGCTGCAAGGCCTCAGCATACGCCGTATTCTTGGCGCCTGGCTGGCGACGCAGAAGCGAATTCTTCAGAAAATCAAAGTCTGAGGCTGCATGGACGCCGTAGTCCGGGTCCAGGCTAGGATCATTGGTATGCAGATGATGCTCAAAATGCGTATGCCGCAAAACGCGAAACGGCTGAAAGGGCAACACCGACAAATGCCCCACCAGCTCATTGAGCCAGCGCAATGGATGTCCTTTGCGGGCGATGATGCTGTGTTGCGCTTCATGAGACGGTAGATAGCACAGCATGATATTCAAGGTTGCCAGTGGAAAAGCAATCCACAGTGGCAACAAGTCAAGCAACACCAGTGGCCACAACGCCAGCCAAACTGTCAGGTTAGTAAGACCCCAAGCCACTGCCCCCCAGGGTACCTGGTGCATGTACTTGCCGGCAATCTGGCGTTCCAGCGCATCTAACTCGGCATCAGACAGCGCATCCCAGTCTCGGTGCCCGCTACCAACCTCGCTCATGGCTTCACCCATATCCAGCTGCCCCGTCGCTGCGCGACCAAGCCAAGCAGACCGCCGACGAGCAGGCCTATGTATATTGTCTCGATTCCAAACACGCTGATTTCAGCAAGATTCAATAACTCGGCAATCAAAGGCGAGAGAAAGCCAAGACTGAACACGAACGGGGAAAATAGCACGCCGACTAACTTCTTCATCACCCTGGCCTTTATCGATAAAGTTTGAGCTTTTTTAATGCGCTTTTTTAATGCGCTTTTTTAATGCGCTTTTGTCGCCAAGCACGACAGATGCACCTTCAAATAAGCCATTACACATCACACGGCTTACCAGCCCACTGTTCACCACCTGACGGTTGGCGCCTGGCATTTTTCTCATGGTCAAATGTAGACAACATCTACATAATGACGCATATTAACGATCTACGTTTAAAACTGTCAAGTCACAGCCATTTCTAAAACCCGACTAACCCTATGAGCCTGACCAGCAAACAGTACCACCATGGCGACCTCAAAGCGGCGGTTCTGGATCGTGCTGCCGAGATTATCGCAGCCGACGGACTAGAGGCCCTCTCACTGCGCGGTATCGCACGGGATCTTGGGGTCTCACATGGCGCACCGAATCGACATTTCAAGAATAAAGCGGAACTGCTGGCTAACCTGGCCGCTAACGGTTGGCACAAGATCACAACTGCCACTCTTGAGGCAGCCGAGGCCGGCGCTGCACAACATCCCAGTGCACGGTTAAACGCCATGGGACGAGGCTTTCTCAGCTGGGCTTTGCAGAACCCCAGTCTGTTTCAAACCATTACGCATCCGGACGTCGGGCGTCATGCCGATTCAGCACTGCGAGCCGCTCAGGAAGACTTCAGGGCCACCATTCGCCAGGCCATAGAGGCGGCGCAAGGCGCAGGTCGACACCCTGACGTCAACCCTTCGGCACTGGTCCTTTACACCAATGCAGTAGCCTTTGGCGCCGCCATGCTATTGGCAAACCCACAACTGTCGCCTATGGCGGATCACAGGGATCTCAACAGCCTGATCAATACTGTGATCGACATGGCCGTTCCTGTGAACTCGAACGAAACCACCGGCCACTCGTCCTAATATCCTTCAAGAGGCTCAAAGCATGTCTATCGCGTCCTATCTACCCCAGCTCATGACCAGCAACTTTATTCGCGATCTAAAACGCCGCCGCCACGAACGCCGACGCCTCAAAACCGGGCAACCCCATCGCGTCACCGTCTACCTGCGACTCAACGATCCCTACAGTTATCTGCTGCTCCAGGTACTCGACTCACTCGCAGAACGCTATCCCATTGAATACGAATTTCGCACGATTCTTGACCTTCAGCCCGAGATGTATCCCGCACCCCAACTCTGGGAGAAAAACGCGTTCCGTGATGGCACTTATCTTGCCAATTTATATGAACTGGATTTTCCTGTCACACGACCTGTCAGTGACAGAGCGCGTGATCTGGGCCTGACCGCACAGCTACTGCATTGGGAATTACAACCTGGCTATGGACAGAAAGCCCTGTCCCTGTTCAAGGCTTACTGGCAGGAGGATCAGACCAGGCTTGACAGTCTGGTAGACTCGAATATCACCCAACACGCTGAGTGCTATCAGCAGCACCTCAAGGCCAATGAGGCCCTGCTCAAGTCTCGCGGCCACTACTTAAGCGCCATGTTGGACTATGGCGGCGAGTGGTACTGGGGGCTTGATCGACTCGAGCACCTTGAGCGCCGACTGAACACGCTGGGCTTGGGGTCGAGCCCGGTTCCTGAAGTTCATTTTGATCAAGGCTACCGCAATTTCTGCCGACAAGTGCCTCCAGACCAGCTCGGCGCAGACGCTCAAAGGCCAATTATTATGTACTGGTCCTTCAGAAGCCCCTACTCCTATGTTGGCCTGGTTCGGGCTCGACGTCTGGCGACGCATTACCATATACCACTGGTGGTCAAACCTGTGTTGCCCATGGTGATGCGCCGCATGCAGGTACCAAGAACCAAGGGGTTCTACATCCTGCAAGATACCAAGCGTGAAGCGGTGAAATATGGTATCGACTTTGGCAAGGTCGCCGACCCCTTGGGCGCCGGCGTTGAGCGTTGTTATGCCCTGTATGAATTCGCTGTCGCTGCCGGCAAGGGTCTGGAGTTTCTGGAGTCTTGTGCCTGCGGAGCCTGGGCAGAAGGTATTCGGGCTGACACAGACAAAGGGCTGCGTCATATGGTTGAGCGAGTCGGGCTTGACTGGCAGCAAGCAAGGTTGCGCCTTACGGATCACAGCTGGCGAGTCTGGGCTCAGCAGAACCTGGCTGAAATGTATGGCAACGATCTCTGGGGTGTACCTAGCCTGACGTATGGCAACACTCGCGTGTTTGGTCAGGATCGTCTTGAATGCATCGAACAGGTCATCGTTGCAGCCAGCGCAGGGGTGACCTTGACACAGCCTGAGTAGCAACAGGATCGAGGGTTAAGTTAGGATTGAACGTCAATTCCAGATAGGGTCTGGATCCAGATTATTAGCTTTGTTGACGGCTTCAGTGAGTCGGACCGTTAACATCTGCACCCTGCACGCTTGAGACAATTTGACCCATCTCATGGCTACCGCCGGGCTCAAGTAGCACCCTGTTATCGAGAGCCAGCGCCGGTTCGACACAGACCATCGACTTGTACCCTGAATCATCGAAATCAGCGAGGGCTTCGGCACCAGCCGCACCTGGATTCCAGACAACCAGGTCCTTGTTGCACCAGGCATGCACGAGGATCTGTCGGTCTAAAGTAGGATCCCTGATCACAACGGATGAGGGTGGATCAAGGTAAATCCGATCCATCGCCTGGTCAATTCTAAGTGCCGTTAGTTGCTTTCGGCGTTCACCAGCATTTAGCTTGTCCGAATAGTGAAGACCCTGCATCCCGGATATAGACACCTGACTTGCGTCGCCAACCAGAAAATAGTTGTGCAATGCAAGACTCAGAGGCACAGTGACCGTTGAGCGATTAAGAGTAGTCACCTGCATCCAGAGCACATCGGACAAGCGGATTGTGACGTTCAGTTCAATCTTACCCTTAGCCTGCCACTCAGGATATTCCGGGACAGCTTGAGCAAGGCGCAGCTGGATGCTCGTCTCCTCTGACCCGCACCGAGTCTCGACGACTTCAAACTCGCTGGTCCGAGCATAGCCATGCTGGGATCGATCAACTCGAGAAGGATGCGCGCCGAACCAGGGCCAACACAGAGGTATACCACCACGAATCGCTTTGCCCGGCTGGTAATTGGCGCTTTGACTTACCCACAAAAGGTCTGCACCAGCCCCGAGATGACAGGCTGTGATGTGCGCACCCTGGAGATAGACCATGGCATACGCTTCATTAAAACCCAATCTGACTCGCGCCTGCCCGTGTTGGTCCAAACCGAATTCTACTCGACCGGGATGACTATACTTAAGATTGTATTTATCGATTTTTAGCTGCGGCATAGGTTCAGACTAGGCTCGGAAAATCTGCTGACAGCATCTCTTTTTTATACTGAGAGTGCATCATGAACTGCTCTGAAGAATAGAAAACTATCATTCACACTGACGGCTTCAGCGCGATAACACCCGGATGAGTTTCTATCGCGCGTGCAAGCTGACGATCTTTCTCCGTCACTTTGTTACCGGCATCGTGAGTCGTCAGTTTAATCTGAACCCGGTTGTAGACATTTGACCATTCTGGATGATGACCCTGTTCTTCGGCGAGCTCTGCGACCAGGGTCATGAAGGCAAACGCCGAGACAAAGTCTGAAAACAGCAGATCAGCAATCAGATAGTTATCCTTTTCCTGCCACATAAGTTATCTGCTCTGGAGTTACCCGCTCAGGGCTGTCTTTATACGCTCAGGGCTGTCTTTATACGCTCAGGGCTGCAGCGTTCTTTCAGTGAAAACGTCGGTTGAGGCTGAAGACAAACCAAAATAGGTATCGGGGCGGCCGATATTTAACAGATCTCGCACCTGCAACAAAGGCAGCTGCAATAAAGTTTCCCACTCCTGCTGAGGTAACCAGGCCGCTCGCTTTCCTAACCTATAACCCTGCCACAGTGATTTGAATATAGACCAACCATAGCGCTTGGTCAGCTTCAGACCACCCACCAGCGCTATGACACCCAGCCCTCGGTTACGGGTCTGAGCATAAGTAAACGCCAGCAGAGAGGCTTCGCCGGCGATATCTCGACCATAGCCGGTCACCACATGCCACAGATCGTGCTGGTCACGCTGGCGCAGGTTAAAATGCTGCTGGTTTTGGTCCACTTCAGCATGCAGACGCGAGGCCTGCATAGTTTGGCTGGCTTCTACCAAACCATCGGCAGAAAGATTTTCTGACTCGAGAAAGTGCAGATAAGCGCGTCCCAAGCTGTCCGCAGACATGGCTTGTAGCGCATCTCTCGCGCGCAAACTATCAAGCAGGCTGGTTCTTGCGGCCAAAATCCGCTGCCCGCTGAGGGTTTGCTCAAACCTTGCAGCACTTTCGGCATTCGAGTTACCTGCCATGGCAGCAATGATCTCAAAGACCTTGCTGGTGTCCTCCGGATCTCGAACCAGTTGTCTGAGCGCCCGCAGGGCAACCAGCGGTTGAATTCGATTGGTCATGCACTTACTCCGAGATGGTTATAGCGAACCGGTTGTCGCACAAATGTTGTCGAAAAAAGGTTGTCGAAAAAAGGTTGTCGTCTGAGCTGGCAATATTATATCTATTAACATTCTTGTCAATAGACTCGGTGCAGCCGGTCGATTTACCGTGACTCGAACTTTAATGACAGCACAGCGTTACAGGCCCTGAGCTTCTGCCAGTTGCTATCGATCAGCGCCGAGTTTAATGTTCACAAATATGTTAATAGTCATAGTTGGCAAGCGTGATGGCGACAAACCACCGAGTCCGCAGGACACCTCAAGAAGCCCGCGCAATGATCCTGGCAACTGCTGGCAGGCGCCTTGAGGTACACGGTATTCGTGGTCTTAATATCAAAGACATCGCCCAGGATGCGGGCATAAACCATGGCACCCTGCTCCACCACTTCGGCAGTGCCGAGGGCATGCGTACGGCCTTATTGGTTAAACTGTCAGAGGAACTGATCAAAGATATGTCCTTGATCCTCAATTCTGAGGCTGGAGCAGACCAGGTTATCCTGGAGCTGTTTCGACTCATGTCCCAGTCCGGGCAAACCAAACTGCTAGCCTGGCGTGCGCTGGAAGAGGCCGACACTAAACTGGTTGCCTCGGCCGGGCTATCTGAAAAACTGATCCAACAGCTACTTGAAGGGGTTGCCGAACGCATTCGAGGTAAAGACATAGAGCTTGCTCGTCATATCATTGTGCTGGCACTGTCTTCTGCTGTTGGCTGGGGAATCTGTGGTCCGGCGCTCCTAAAATCTATGGGCATGAGCCGCACTCAGCAAGATCAATTTCCTGCATGGGTTGGCGAGCAGCTGCCAAAGCTCATAAGAGACTGATCCGGGAAGCACCAAAAGAGGAAACAGGTATGACACAAGATAAAACCCTGCCTCGAGGCTCGCTTCCACCACGTTGGCTGCTGAAAGTCATTACTCGGCTTCACGTTGCACTCAACCGAATCAGCGGCGGCACCTTGTTTAACCAACTCGGCGGGGATGATGTGGTGTTCGTTACTATGACTGGCGCGAAAACTCAGCGCGAGATAACGATTCCACTGATGTACGTGCCTTACAACGACGGCGTCTTGTTGGTGGCCTCTCAGGGCGGCGCACCTCGAAATCCAGTTTGGTACAACAATCTGCTAAAGCATCCTCAAGTCACGGTGGTGCACCGAGGACGCAAGATGCATTTAAAAGCACGTTTGGCTCGGTCTGAGGAAAAACCAGCTATGTGGCCCATCTGTGATCAGTACTACGCGCCTTATGCCGATTACCGCATTCGTACCCATCGCGACATTCCCATCTTTGTCTGCGAACCGCTAGCATCAGACCTATGAATCAAACAGAGCCACGAAACATCGAGGTCACTGAAGTGCAGGAGACAGGCATTGCCTGCTCCAATTGTCTGGCTTGCTGCTGCCGGCTGGAAGTCATGCTCATCACCGAAACCGGCGTTCCTTCGCGTTTTATCGAGACAGATGAGTGGGGGGGAGAAACCATGGCCCGCCTCGATGACGGCTGGTGCGCGGCACTGGATCGATCAACTATGCTCTGTACCATTTACGAGCAGAGACCCTGGGTTTGCCAAGAGTTTGCCGTGGGATCTTTTGAATGCGGCCTGGAGCGCGAGAAACACTTGCCTTCGCCCTCGAGGGCCTCGCCGAACAGTACTGGCAAAGCATGAACGCACCAAGAGTCACCATCGGTCTCGTTAACCCTAAGTCACCAGAGAATATGGGTGCAGTCCTACGTGCCGCTGGCTGTTTCAATGCCCAGGGCATCTATTATACCGGCGAGCGCTATGCCCGCGCAGCTCGGTTTAACACTGATACCAAGGACCAGGGTCTCAGCATCTCTGCTATCGGTGTGACCGATCTGCTGGCTAGCAAGCCCGACGGTGCAACCATCGTTTGCGTCGAGCTGGTTGAGGGCGCTATTGCCCTGCAGGACTATGTCCACCCCAATAACGCCTTTTATGTTTTCGGACCAGAAGATGGAACCCTCAGCCAGCAATTCATCGACCAGGCTGATGCCGTGGTCTACATACCAACGAGGGGTTGCCTGAATCTTGCCGCGACGGTGAATATTGTTTTGTATGACCGACTGGCAAAGTCGGCTGCCACCGTCAAAAGTGACGCTTTGATACGTCAAAGCCGTGATACCAATAATCGCGTCAAGGTGAGAAACGCCAATCTTGAGACCGACCCTGGGCCCCCTGAGTCGTTACCATGATGAAAAAAATCATGAAGAAAAACTCAGCAAATATGCCGCTTCGGGCTGGCTACCAGGATCGCCATCTACCGTTGAAAAGCCTCTCAGCTAGCGTCAAACCGTGCCAAGCGATCTGAAATGATCCCGTGGGCCTCGCTCATAATCCGATCAATCAGAACCTGCACCGTCGGTATATCATAGACCAGGCCCGCAACCATGCCGCAGGACCAGGCACCCGCCTCCATAGCGCCATCAATCATGACCCGCGGATAGACGCCAGCAACCTCAGCAGCTATGTCTTCGAACTTAAGATCGGCGCCCATGGCTTTTTCTTTTTCTATGAGACGCTCCACCGCGACATTGGTCAGCACCCGCTCGGTATTTCTCAAGGGTCGCATCACCAGCCGAGTGTCCAGCTCTGACGCCGCCAGGATGGCCTGTTTGACATTTTCGTGTACCGGCGCCTCCTGAGTCGCGATAAAACGAGTACCCATATTCATGCCTTCTGCACCCATGGCCAATGCCGCGACTAACGACCGGGCATCCGCCATGCCGCCGGATGCAACAAAGGGTATCTTCAGTTCATCAGCCGCCCGCGGCAGGAGAATAAAGTTAGGCACGTCGTCCTCACCAGGATGTCCTCCACATTCAAAACCATCGACGGATACGGCGTCACAGCCAATAGCCTCCGCCTTTAACGCATGGCGCACAGAAGTGCACTTATGAATAACCTTGATATTCGCCGCCTTGAGCATCGGCAACCATTTCGCCGGATTATTTCCCGCTGTTTCGACCACCTTAACGCCACTATCGATGATCGTTTGTACCAGACCCGGGTAGTCCGGCGGCGTCACGGATGGCAGAAATGTTAAATTTACGCCAAAAGGCTTGTCGGTCATGGCGCGACAGCGATCAATCTCACTTTTGAGCTTTGCCGGCGTTCCCTGGGTTAAACCAGTGATTATCCCTAACCCGCCCGCATTTGAGACAGCCGCAGCCATTTCAGCCAGACCGACAAAATGCATTCCGCCCTGGATGATAGGGTGCTGAATGCCAAAGAGTTCTGTAATTCGTGTTTTCATAGTGTGGCTCGAGTTATTGATATTTTCAGTGCCTGAAGACCTGACCAGGTGTTAGACAGAGATTCGGTACCTGTCGATCTGAATATCGTCTTCACCCAGATCGGTAAAATTGTCATCGACGCGGCCCTTGATGTAGTCACGCCACGAGAAGCTGCGAAACCGTGGCGAGTCATTAGTTAGCCCGATCAGCGGCTCCAGCTGCGCGTCACTTCGCGGATTATAGAAATAAGGCGTGCTATAACGGGTCGTCTGCGACATGGGAACAACCCGATGGACCGCCGCCCGATAATTATCGTTAGTCCAGACCTGCATCGCATCACCCAGATTAACAACAATGGTGCCAGCCCTGGGGGTAACATCGATCCAGCCATCAGTCCTTGACAGCGCTTGCAAGCCACCGGTCATATCTTGCAGCAGTAACGTCAGGATACCAGGGTCCGTGTGATGGTGTAGCGCCATATCACCCAGTCTCGCAACCCCATCTGCCTCAATACTGGAGAGTGGATCTGCCAAAGGATAACAGTTTAATCGAACGTTGCTGGTGCGTGGGTCTCCCGGCGGGTAAGCCCCATTACGGCGACTGCCACCATCCAGCGCCTGATAGACCAACTGCAAAGTTCGCTCGGCAATGTTTGAGGCTTGATTGAAGAAATTCACCATGACATCGCGAAATTCATCCTGACCGATGGGCCATTGATTCAAATCACTGTGATCTTCTCGCGGCAACATGTAATCGAAGACTTCTTTGAGGTCCCGCTTGCGCTTCGTCAGCTCTCGATCGTAATACCCCAAAGGAATGGTATCGCTGCGCAAAATTTTTCGCTTGTCCGCCTGTGGCAGATTGAAAAAGTCGGCCGATGCCTGCCACATGGCGTTGATTGCTGTATCGATACCATGATTTTCCAGGAGAAAAAATCCATGGTCACGACAGGCAGCATCCAACGGCAAAAGTGCGGTCGGGTCCTGCTCAGCCTGGGCCAGGTCAATTACAGGGACGATGGTCATGAGCGACAGCCTCTTTGGTGCTGAATCTTAAGATCAGCCTTGATAATCATTCAGTGGGGATCAGCGCGATGGGAATATAGCCGATCAACCCGCATATTGCATGCCTTAACCGTCCTGCTCGGCTTGTCAGTTTGTCGGATCTGTCGCATTGCGCGCGATGTTTCTGAAAGGCCCCGTATCAGACCGAGGCTCCTTAGGCATATCCAGTACCCGTTCGGCAATAATGTTCTTCTGGATCTCATCGGTACCACCGGCAATGGAGATAGCCGGGACCGACAAGAGTACTTCCGCAATCACACCACCCTCTGCTGATTCGGTGCCACTCAACATGGCATCAGTTCCGGCAATGAGTGTATGGACATGGGCTGCCTGACGGGCTATGACACTCGCCGCCAGCTTGCCAATGGATCCTTGTGGACTGACTCTGTTAGAGCCCGCTCGACTCTGAGCCGCTGCGCTGGACGCGGCCAGATCTGCCCCCATCTTCATCGACAAGAGTCTGGCCAGTTCCTGCCGAATCGCCGGATCTGTGATTGCACCGGTTTGCCGCGCACGGGGCAGCGCCAAATCGACTCGCCCGGCCCGTTGCGGGTACCAGGTGTAGGGCTCTTGAGCGATCTTCAGCTCCGCACGATACTCATCATAAACTCGGCCTCGCAGCTCACTCAGTCCCTTCAGACCACCGTCCGGCCGAGTCTGGCTGAAGCCCTGACGTTCGATCGACAGGGTCGTTGCCGCTATTCGCCAGCCATGGCCTTCGCCCTCCAGCAAATCGCTGGGGTCGACGCTGGCGTCGGTCATGAAGACTTCGTTGAAAGACGCATGACCATTCATCTGTCGTAGCGGTCTAACCTCAACCCCTGGCTGGCGCAGATTGAACAAAAAGTAGCTCAGACCCTGGTGCTTCGGCACATCCCAGTCAGTTCTGGCCAGCAGAATACCAAAGTCCGCATGGTGCGCACTGGTGGTCCAGACCTTCTGACCATTGATCACCCAGCGACCCTCCCTCAGGTCAGCTCTGGTTGTTGAGCCCGCCAGATCCGAACCACTACCTGGCTCACTGAAGAGCTGACACCAGGCATGTTCTCCGGTCAAAATCGGGCGCAAATAGCGGCGCTTCTGGTCTTCTGATCCATGAGCAAGAATCGTCTCTGCGGCCAATCGTCTGGGTCCCGACTGAGCCGCACCGACTACACCTCGCCGAGCAAACTCCTGCGCCACGACAGCATCCTCCTCCGCACTGAAATCCCGGCCGAAAAACTCACTCGGCCACACAGGGGCTGCCCAACCACCATCCACCAGACAATCTCGCCACTGCACCAGAGAAAGATCAGGAGACCAATGTTGGTCCAGCCAGGCATTCAACTCGACTCGTATTTCAGCAAAATCACGCATGTTCCGACTCCTGAATCATTGTCATCATTCGTTCACGATGCAGATAGGGACTGCCCAAAAAGACTTCGGAGCTTTTGGCGCGCTTGAACCATAGGTGCGTATCATTTTCCCAGGTAAAGCCAATGCCACCGCGCAGTTGAACCCCGGCCTTGGCAAGATTCATATAGGTTTCGCTCGCCATGGCTTTCGCCATGCTGGGCAAATAGCGCTCACCCTCACCCACCGCCAGAAAATAAGAGGCTTGACGGGTCACAGCCTTTGCTAGCTCCAACTCCAGAAGGAGATCTGCACAGCGATGCTTAAGGGCCTGAAACGAGCCTATTGGGCGCCCGAATTGCATTCGCAACTTCATATATTCGACAGTAGAGTCCAGCATTAGCTGAGCCCCACCAATCATTTCATGGGCCAGGGCAACGCTCATTCGATCCCACAACAGGGCCATAGCGGCAGAATCCAGGACACCGATTTTTTCTGCCTTGGCCTGCTTGAACTCAACTTGATACAGTTTTCGAGTGGTATCTATAACCTCAAGTTTTTCGATGGCAATCTGCGTTGAATCTCGATCCACTCGAAATAATGCCAAGCCGCTGTGGGTTTTCACGACGCAAATCAGCAGACTGGCGATAGACGCATCAAGAACCAGGCCAGCTGTACCTGTCAACTGCCAGTGCTCGCTGGATTCATCAGCAGCGCGTTCTGCTCGCAAGTTTTGACCGGCTTGATCCACCTGATTGAGATTATCCAGCACCAGCGTGGCCAGGGTTGAGCCGTCCGCAATACCAGGCAACAGTTGGTGCTTATGGGCTTCGTCAGCCCCCTCTAGAAGGGCATACCCTGCCATCACTGAGGAGGCGAAAAAGGGACCACAATAGAGCGTTCGACCCATCTCCTCAGCGATAATACCCAGCTCTACGGGACCAAATCCGTAGCCGCCATACTCCTGTGGAATATGCGCACCTGCCAGGCCGATGTCAGCACTTAATTGCTGCCAAACTCCAGGATCATATCCCGCATCAGTCGCCATCAACCGGCGTACAGCGCTGACAGGAGACTTGTCTGTAAAAAAGCGTTTGACGACATCACGAAACTGCAGCTGCTCGTCGTTGAAATCATTGCTCATCGGGAACCACCCATGATCGGTATTGTGCGGCCGGTGTAGCGGCATTTTTGCCCTCAATTGGCGGTTTGCACAGATGAATGTTTTGACCTTGTGTCAACAACCTGACACGCCAATAGGACTTGCTGGTCAGTAAATAACAGTAGTAGAGTTGGTCGGTCACTGTCTACTCAAAAAATGAAACCCA
>JAYODE010000075.1:0-3568 GCA_038106185.1 Gammaproteobacteria bacterium
GATTTGCAGGTTGTCGCGGAAGGCCCCGTTCTGGCCATACACCAGACCGCGCAGACCATGGCCGGCATGGATGATTGGAACCAGCGCCACCATGGATCATCGGGTCTTATCGAACGCGTGAAGCTAAGTCCATATAACGAAAGCGAGGCCGAGCAGATCACGCTGAAGTTCTTGGACGAGTATTGCGAGCACGGCTTTTCACCCATGTGCGGCAACAGCATCTGCCAGGACCGCCGCTTCCTCGCCCGCTATATGCCTTCACTCGAGGCCTTCTTCCACTACCGCAATCTAGACGTCAGCTCCGTCAAGGAACTTGCCAAGCGCTGGCGCCCGGATGTCGCCAATAGGTTCAAGAAGGAAAGCAGCCACAAAGCTATAGAAGATATTCGCGATTCGATAGCGGAGCTGCGCCACTACCGCGAGCACTTTTTTAATACTATACGATGAAATTTCTTCCAATCCCTCATGTCTTTTTGCTCGTTTTAATTGCTGGTCTCCCGCAGACAGTGCTGTCTGCGATTGATTTCGAGATGCC
Source organism: Gammaproteobacteria bacterium (assembly GCA_038106185.1). Classification (GTDB taxonomy): domain Bacteria; phylum Pseudomonadota; class Gammaproteobacteria; order Pseudomonadales; family Azotimanducaceae; genus UBA4582. Next base: position 536 of record JAYODE010000075.1, read on the forward strand.
CGCTTCTTACCGGGTCCATCGCATGGACACACAAATCATACTGGACGGAATAGATGAAGAGCCAATTTGGGCCAGCGCCGAAGTTATCGATGGATTCGTCGATATAACAGGTGCACGATTGGCGACATCGCCATTAAATACGCGCGTCAGGATGTTATGGGACGAAGATTATCTCTATATCCTGGCAGAGATGGAGGAGCCGCATGTCTGGGCAAATATTACACAACGCGATGCCCCGATTTATAACAACAACGCATTCGAGATTTTCATAAACCCTGATGACAGTCAGCAAGGTTACGTGGAATACGAGGTCAATGCGTTAGGGACCCTGTGGGATTTACGTCTGGATTTGCCTTATGGTGACGGAGGTCGTGCAGACAGTTCCTGGACATCATCCGGTTTGGAATGGGCAGTTAACGTATCAGGCACTCTGAACGATCCCAATGACGTTGACTGTTGCTGGTCCGTTGAATGGAAAATTCCTGCACGAGAGATTAGCAGGTTACATGGCGCCGAGTGGCCGACTGCCAAACCCTGGCGTATGAATTTTCTGCAGGTCCGTTGGGTCCACGAGATTATCGATGGCAGATACGAGAGACAGTCAGACACAGATCGCAATCCACTGCCCGCCAGCTACCTGGTGTGGACACCTCAGCATGCGGTAGATATGCACCAGCCAGAACACTGGGGTTATGTCACGTTTATTGGGCCGCCTTAAGTGCGGGAGAAATCTTTGCGGGGGTTGGAAACATGTTTTTTCCACACAAAAGAGGACCTGAAAGTGCAGGGCTAGTAGGGGCTACCGGGCAAACTTTGAGTAAAAGGTATCTTGCCTGAGGGAACCGGCATGGCCGGGAGTAAATTTCGAGACCACCATTGACTTCCAGGGGCGTCTTTCTCACCGGATCACTGTCTGTCGTTTTGCCGCCTAAGCGACTATACTAATCAGAACCTCAAGAACAACGTTTATCCAGAAAAAATCAATTAAATCAGTGAGTTTATTCATGTTCAAGGTATCCAGAACCCTCCTGTTTTTGTTACCTGTGGCCCTGCTCAGCGCTTGTGGCGGCGACGATTCCGTTATGGAAACACCGGCCCTAGCGGCCGCCACTTCCGCCACTCCGTCCACCACCCTAGGCTCGGGCATCGACACCGCGAATTTCGACACCAGCGTCAGCCCGGGCGATGACTTTTACGAATACGTAAACGGCAGCTGGCTGGCGAATACACTGATCCCGTCCGACAGATCTAATTACGGCAGCTTTAGTATCCTGGAAGATACGGCGGAGGAAGACCTGCGCGAAATCATCGAGGCAGCCGCGGCACAGAACGCGCCCGAAGGTTCAGATGCCCAGAAGGTTGGTGATTTCTTCACCAGCTTTATGGACGAAGAGCGCATAGAGTCGCTGGGTGCAGAACCTCTGCAGGCTACACTCGCGGAAATCGCCGCCATCACCGACAAGGATACGATGCTGGTCAAGATGGCCGAGTTGAACCATATCGGTGTCCAGATGCCAATAGGCGGCTATATCGACAATGACGCCATGCAGTCAGATCAATACATAACTTACCTGACCCAGTGGGGCCTGGGCCTGCCCGACCGCGACTGGTACTTGTCGGAAGGTGATGCCTCGCACGAGGAAGCGCGTGCGACTTACGGTGAGTATGTCACGCAAGTCCTTGAGCTGGCTGGGTATGACCGCGCCGCCGAGGCTGCCGAATCGGTACTGAGTATCGAGTTCCTGATCGCTGGGCAGCACTGGGACCGGGTGAAGAACCGCCAGCGAGAACTTACCTACAACAAGATGACACAGGATGGCTTGGGCAGCCTGGCGCCCGACATGAACCTGGATGAATTCATGGCGGCTCTCGGCGTTACCGAAACCACTTATATCGTACGCCAGCCGAGTTACATCGAAGGTCTCAACAGCATCTGGAAGGAGATCAACCTGCAGCAATGGCAGGACTACACCAGTTTCAAGTATGTCGATTCACTGGCCGGGTACCTGAGCAAGGATTTCGTCGACGCGCAATTTGTTTTTGAAGGCCAGACCCTGGGCGGCCTGGAAGAGATACGCCCGCGCTGGAAGCGTGGCGTCGACACGATCGATGGCGCGCTTGGTGAAGTGGTGGGCCGTATCTACGTGGAACAGCATTTCGCGGAGGAGGCCAAGCGGCGCATGGACGAGCTGGTAGAAAACCTGCGTGAGGCGTTCCGTGTTGGTATCGATGAACTGGAATGGATGACCAATGCCACCAAGACCCAGGCTCAGGAAAAACTGCGTAAGTTCACCACTAAGATCGGCTATCCCGACAATTGGAAGGATTATTCTGCACTGTCCGTGTCTGCGGATGACCTCATCGGAAATGTCATGCGTTCACGCAACGTCGAACACAACCGTGAGATGGCTAAGCTGGGTAGCCCCATAGATCGCGGCGAGTGGTTTATGACCCCGTACACGGTCAATGCCTACTATAACCCGCCGATGAACGAGATCGTGTTTCCGGCCGCCATCCTGCAGCCGCCGTTCTTCAACGTAGCAGCGGACGATGCTGTCAACTACGGCGGCATCGGTGCCGTCATCGGCCACGAGTTCAGTCATGGTTTTGACGACCAGGGCCGTAAGTCTGACGGCGACGGCAACCTGCGTGACTGGTGGACAGAGGAAGATGCCGAAGCCTTCAATGAGCGTGCGGCCACGCTGGTGGAGCAGTACAACCAGTTCGAAGTGCTGCCGGGCAAATTCCTCAATGGCCAGTTCACACTGGGGGAAAACATCGGCGACCTATCCGGTCTCGCGGTAGCCTACAAGGCGTACAGGATGTCGTTGAACGGCGAGGAAGCCCCGGTCATCGACGGACTCACCGGCGACCAGCGTTTCTTCATGGGTTGGGCGCAAGTCTGGCGTCGCCTGTACAGGGATGAAAACCTGGAGATGCGCATCACCTCAGATCCGCATTCACACAGCTTGGCCCGTTGCAATGGCGTGCTGAGAAACTTCGATGCTTGGTATGACGCGTTCAACATCCAGC
>JAYODE010000076.1:0-3536 GCA_038106185.1 Gammaproteobacteria bacterium
GTGGCCACTGCACACACACGCAAAACCGGACGTGCCGCTGCGGGCGTTCCTCGAAGCGCACTCAGCAACTCCTGGCCGGACTTGAAGATAGCGTCAGCACCCATCACCATTAAATCGATCGATTCCTCTTTGATTACTCTGGCAATCATAGTTTCAGGGTCCTCAGTCTTAGCGCTGATTTCGATAAAGGATTCGATACTCGTATGATTTGTCATAAAATCATTATTTATCTAATATCAACTCATGCAGACGAAGTTCAAACGGCCGTTCAACCAGTACGTCAAGAAGGCCCACAAGCCCTTGCGGCTTGCGATCGAGGACGAGGTGGAGGTGGTGTGCGAGGCGCCGGAGGTGGGCGAACTCAAGGTAGGCGACTTGGCCGGCATCCGGGTTCACGAGTTTAGGTTTAACCGGCAGGAGTACCTAATGGCCTACCGGCTACCTGCCAAGAGCGCGCCTATAGAGTTTTTGATCATCGACTTCTATCAAGTCGGTGTTCACGAGAATTTCTATAAAGAACTAAAAAAGTATTTGCGACATGAAAGGGAAATAGGAGAAACGTCATGAATCAAGCACTGACTGCTGAGGATCTCTATACCGAGATGAAGCGGATGCCCGCAACCGAGCGGATGCGGTTTTTCTCCCTGCTGGTTAGTAACGCGTTTCGGGAAGAAGACTTCACCCACGATCAGGTATTTGGTCAAACATATCAGGAGTCGTTCTCAACCGGGGAAGCCGCCGAGTATCTGGAAGTTTCCATGCCGACGCTGCGCCGTTATGTGCAATCGGGCAAGCTCGTACCCAGCCATGCGGTAGGGCGTAACCAGATGTTCTCGGCGCACACCCTGCGTGCGTTTAAACGCAGTCGAGGCTCGAGCGGGTGAGGATGGCCTCCCGTTTAGATAAATCCCCTCATCAATAGGTCAGACCCGGGAAGGTCTTAGCGGTGTAACTGACACCCGGAAAGGCCTTGTTACCAATATCCATTCGCTGCGCAGCGCGAAGGCCCAGCAGGGGTCGCTTCGCTAACTTGCTGAGGTCAAAATAAATCAGGTTCTGGTGGTGTCAGGGATTCGAGCCTGAACCTCTTGAGGAATTGATTGACCAAAGACTTGCGGTTTATGGCGCCACACGCTACAGTTGTCATGAATGATTAAAAGCTTCTTGCACAAGGGACTAGAGCGCTTTTTCCGGTCGGGGTCCCTGTCGGGAATTCAGGCGGGACATGCCGCTCGACTGGGGCGACAACTGTCGGCTTTAGATGCGGCAAGCCGCCCTGAAGATATGAACCGACCTGGCTGGGGTTTACATCCCCTAAGAGGCACCCTTACCGGGCATTGGTCCGTTAGTGTCAATGGAAACTGGCGCCTAACGTTTAAGTTTGAAAACGGAGACACAATATTAGTGAATTATCAGGACTACCACTGAGGCAACCATGAACTCAATGTATAACCCCCCGCACCCAGGTTTGACCCTGCGTGATGACATTTTGCCCGCTCTGGGCCTGCAAGTCGGCCAGGCTGCAGCACAGCTTGATGTCGACCGCACGACTTTGTCGAAAGTGCTCAACGGACGTGCATCCATTAGTCCCGGGATGGCACTGAGAATTGAACGTTGGCTTGGCCGTGACCATGGTGGAGCTGCAGAGGTATGGCTTGCCCAGCAGACTGCTTATGATTTGTGGCAAGCACGCCAAGCAACGAAGGCTTCGAAGACCTTATCTCAAGTGAAGGCCCTTAAGCTGCAGGCTGCCTAATGGTTTCGGCGGACCAAATAGCTGGTTCGAATTCTGTGGCGGCCCAGAAGAAATTGTTTAGCTAACTCGCTCAGTTTTCAGACCCCCTGTTTTTGGTGGGGTTGGGGATTCGAACTCACAAGCTGCTCCAATCTGAGCTTGACGCAAATGTTTACCATGGGATACACTAAGACGTGGTCCAGATCCAGCAGACTAAAACCTACGCTGAATGGTTTTTGGGTCTGCGAGACCGAGTCGCCCGTGCCCGCATCGACGTCCGCATCCGACGCTTGTCTCTCGGCAACCTCGGCGATGCCAAGCCTGTGGGCGACGGCGTGTCGGAACTGAGGGCTGATCACGGGCCCAGATACCGGATTTATTAGGACATCCGCAACGCCAAGGCATTGGCAAAAGATCTGAAGGAGTAGTGACCATGCCCAAAACCAAGACACGCATCTGGGATCCCGCCGAGCACCTGATCACCGACGAGGATATGGCCGCTTATTTGGAAGCAGCGCTTCAAGAAGGGGACTCTGCACTGATTGCCGCGGCGCTGGGCGATATTGCACGCGCCAAAGGCATGAGTCAGATCGCTCGCGACGCGGGGTTGGGCCGAGAGAGCCTCTACAAGGCTCTCTCAGCTGACGGCAACCCAGAGTTCGCAACCATCATGAAGGTGATCGGGGCACTGGGATTGCAGTTACATGCGTCTCCATCGAGTACTGCTGCATGACGACAACGAACATGCAAGGTTCATCATGAAGAGTTACTACGACCGAATCAAACCCCACTGGGACCTCGAGGTTACTTCAGCCGCACGGGCTGAATCCGACGGCGATCCACACCTTGCGTTTCGGCTGACCGAGAAAAAGGTTCCTTTTTGGTCTATTATGAGCTATCATGGAGCCAATCAGAGGAGGTTCATATGGCCGTCAACGTCAAACTGCCCGAAGCTTTGGTTGAGACCGCCAAGCGCTACGGCACTATCGAGCACCGCTCGGTGCCCAAGCAGATCGAATACTGGTCTCAAATTGGCAAGATCGCCGCAGAAAACCCCGATCTGCCCTTCAGCGTCATCCGCGACATTCTGATTGCGGACCAGGAAGAGCCTATCGGTGAATACCAGTTCGGCTGATGCGCGTCCTTGTCACCCCGACCTTCGAGCGCGCTGTTAAAAAGCTGCACAAGCAACAAAAAGCAGCGCTTGACGAAGCGGTGCGAGCCATCACCAGCCAACCCGGCGCGGGCGAAACCAAGGTCGGTGATTTAGCTGGTGTGCAGGTTTACAAGTTCCGCATGGGCACCCTGCTTTGCCTGCTCGCCTATCGCGTCCTGGATGAAAATACACTAAAGTTGTTGATGGTCGGTCCCCACGAGAATTTCTACCGCGACCTCAAACGCACCGAGCACTAACCAGCCAGCTCATTGAACTTGAACCCATCCGCCTTCCGATAGGCTTCCTGCCTGTTGATTTGCATCCAAAAGATCAACAGCCCAAAGCAAAAAGCCCCGCGTGGTGCGGGGCTCCAGGCATGCTCATACATCACGATTAACGGTCAGGTGACGGTTGAACTGGATTTCTCCACGTTGCATCCGCTGCTGTTGTACGCCGAGTTCGGTGTTGATCCACCGGAGGGAGACTTTTACGATCTAGGGTATGACGGTCCGGATAAGGCCCGGGCAAGAAAGATCTTCAAGCAGGCGTTCAATGCTCTGATCAACGACGCATCCGGTTACTACCAGACGCCCAAAGAGGACCAGCACCTGATCGACATGACAAACGCCGAGATTCGACAGGCGA
>JAYODE010000002.1:0-2912 GCA_038106185.1 Gammaproteobacteria bacterium
TTATCGACGCGAGAAGCATTGGAGGTTGCCGCGATTCGCTCCGTATCAAACAACAGCTTTGATCCTTCAAGCTGGGGCCAAAGACCCTTTCGCTCGCCCCATCACACGACCTCGTCCATCGCCTTGGTCGGAGGCAGCAGCCCGCCGCGGCCAGGGGAGATATCCCTGGCCCATCATGGCATCCTGTTTCTTGATGAGCTTCCAGAATACTCACGACGGGTTCTGGAAGTTTTACGAGAGCCACTCGAATCTGGCCATATCATGATCAGCAGAGCCCAGTACCAGGTGTGCTATCCAGCGAAGTTTCAACTGGTTGCCGCCATGAACGCTTGTCCCTGCGGCTACCATGGAGATGACCGAATCCAATGCCATTGCAGCCAGGAGCGTATTTTGGCCTATCGGAACCGAGTCTCAGGTCCACTGTTAGATCGAATCGACCTGCATATCTCGGTGCCCAGCCTGAAGCGCGGATTACTTTCAAACCCAGATTATTCGCCTGATGAGCAGGAACAGGGATTAGCGACTGCTCAGGTACTGGCGGCGAGAACACTGATGTTGGCAAGGGCAGGCAAGGCCAATGCCCACCTGAGCAGCCCAGAGGTTTTAAGAGATTGCAGAATTTCGCGTGCCGACAGCTCATTAATGGAGCGAGCCATGGAAAGGCTCGGACTTTCGGCGCGGGGCTATTTTAAAGTCTTGAAAATCGCAAGGACTATTGCAGATCTTGCCGGCGAGGCCGATGTAGCGACCCCGCACCTGACAGAAGCGCTGGCATTTCGCCAGCTAGATCGCGGCATGACTAGTTAGCTTTTTCCACCATGAAATCGACGACTGCTTTAAGGTCGTCGTCAGAGCAAGTGAAGCATAGACCTCGCGCCGGCATACCGGGGGCAAGACCATTGAATACGCTGGCATACAAGACGTCCATGCCTTTGCTGATACGTGGCGCCCACTCCGCCTTGTCGCCCATTTTCGGGGCGCCAGCCACGCCAATATTATGACAGGTTGAACAACTCGCCTGATAAATAGCATCAGCACCGCCGCTTGCCGCGGTCGCTACGCCAGCCGCAGCGGTCGCCTGCTCGCACGACTCGCCTTGAACACAGATACTACCGACCTTCTTAATTCGCTCGGCGACCTCTTTCTCCATTGTGCTGGCACTAACCGTCTGTACTAACATCGCTGCAAGCACGGCGATGGCCAATAGGATTTTTTCAATTTTCACAAAGATGGTTCCCTAAATCGAGGTTGCGAGAGACCGCGATTATACATGACCGCTCACCAAAAAAAACACGACTCAACGGCACTAGCCCGAATTTCCCCAGCGACCCTCATCGTTTTCACGGCTGCGATTGAACTGGAAAACGCTGGAAGTACCGCCCTCGACCACCGACTGCTCTGAGACCAGCGTCAGAATTGCCTGCTCACGAAACTGTTCGAGATTCTCAGCACCCACATTAACCATGGTGCTGCGCAACTTATACAGGGTCGTTTCCAGGACTTCAGCCAAGGGACCTGCCAGCGGTACAAAGGCATCTACGCCTTCTTCAAATACCATCTTACGGGTGCTCATGCCCTCGCTATAACGTTGCCAGTTCTGCGCACGCAGAGTTCCTTCGCCCCAATAGGGTTTAAAGACCTGACCATTAATTGAGGTTTTGGGGGTGGGGCTCTCTTCCGTGGTCGCGAAATAGCGCCCCATCATCACAAAGTCGGCGCCCATGGCAAGGGCAACCACGATCTGCGTATCGTTACCCAGTCCACCGTCAGAACAGATGGGGATATAGCGTCCAGTTTCCTTGAAGTAGGCATCACGGCGTTCAGCTACCTCAAGCAACGCAGACGCCTGACCTCGACCGACGCCCTTTTGTTCTCGCGTAATACAGATAGATCCGCCGCCAATACCCACCTTGATAAAGTCAACACCGGGTCCTTGTACCAGGTAATCAAAACCTTCGGCAGAGACCACGTTGCCACCACCTATCACGACGTCATCACCATAATTGTCTCGAATCCACTGGATACCTTCCATCTGGTACTCGGTAAAACCATCAGAGGAGTCGAAGCACAGCGCATCGGCACCAGCAGCGAGCAGGGCGGGGACTCGCTCTCGAAAATCGTGAGTGTTAATTGCAGCACCGACACACAAGCGTTTCGACTCATCCAGTAATTCATTGGGATGCCGACGATGATCTTCGTAGTCTTTTTTAAACACCAGCGCTGTGAGATGGCCTCGCTGGTCAACGACCGGCAAACAGTCTTTTTTGTGACGGTGCAAAAGCTCATTGGCCTCTCGCAGACTAATGCCGTCTATTCCATGGATGACATCTTTGAATGGCGTCATATGCTCGCCTACGGCACGACTCAGATCGTCCTCATAAACCCAAAAATCCTTGTCAGTAATGATCCCTTCCAACTTGCCGGTCGCGCTGCCGTCATGGGTCACAGGCACCGTGGAGTGACCGGTGCTGGCCATCAGCGCCATGACCTCCTCCAGCGTCATGGTCGCGGTCGCGTTTGAATCGCTCTGTACGAACCCCGCTTTATGCGCTTTAACTTGACGCACCATTTCCGCCTGAGTATCGATCGCCTGCGAGCAGAAAATGAAACTCAAACCACCCTGACGCGCCAAAGCAATCGACAATCGAGTGCCTGACACGGCTTGCATACAGGCTGAGACGACCGGCACGTTGATCTTAAAACGCTTTTGAGTCGATTTCCCCAGCGCTGCCAGTGGCGTCGAAAGGTCGACCAGATCCGCCCTTTGGCCTTTTCGAGTCAGTCTCGGGATTAGCAAGTATTCCGAGAAAGTCCGAGAAATATCGTCAAGAATCTTCGCCATCTAGAGCTCCAAAATATGCGGCATACGCCCTGCGCAATCGCAGTTCGTGCTATGTTTTTCAAGATCAGTT
>JAYODE010000002.1:3012-5915 GCA_038106185.1 Gammaproteobacteria bacterium
GTTTTTCAAGATCAGTTTTTCAAGATAAGTGTTTTCAGGATTAAAAGGCAGGCGCGCAGGGAGGTTGCGGGTAGCAACGCTGGATAACTTCTATATCGAACCCGGTTACAGAGCTCGACAAACCTATTGGATTTCGCCATAGCGAATTCTAGGCGAATATTCTGACCGATTCAATGCAGGACTCTGATAATCCCGAAAGCTCGCTCTTTCAGGGCGGCGTGCCATAAGATGCCTTAAGGCGTATAACAGAGCCACGCTTGAGACGCACAATACCGGTGATGTCGCTGTGCTTGGCCGTTAAGTCTTCACTTGAATGAAGAGATTTAAAGTATTGATATTAGAGGTAAAACTTGTACTATATGGGTTTTGCTGCCACCTACTCACGACCCTTAGTCCAGTGCGCTGAATATGAACAAATCAGAACTCATCAAGCGAATGTGCGACAAGCTGGATCAATTGACCAGCCGCGACGTCGACCTGGCAGTACAGACGATCCTTAACATCATGTCTGAATCCCTTGCAGAGGGCGAGCGCATTGAAATTCGCGGTTTCGGCACCTTTTCGAATCACTACCGCAAGCCCAGATCGGTACGTAATCCGAAGACCGGAGAGGTCGGCATCAGTAAGCCAGGTAAGTATGTGCCTCACTTCAAACCGGGCAAGGAGCTTAAACGTCGAGTTGACGACGCCAAAGATCCCCACGTCTGACGACACCCAACTCGCTATTTGTTCAGGTCCTCATTTTCCAGCCCTTGCGCCAACTGGTGTTTGAGTATTTTGCCAGAAGGGGCTGTTGGTAGTTGCTGTCTAATCAACACCCTGCTGGGTAATTTATAACCTGCCAGGTAGTCTCGGGCATAGCGAAGCAGGGCTTCCGCATCGATCACTTTGCCTTCCACCGGCTGGACATAAGCGACGATTTCTTCATCTCCATCTATTTTTCTTCCCAATACCGCACACAAGCTCACGTCCGGGTGACTGACAAGCACCGCCTCTACCTCTGGCGGGTAAACGTTAAAGCCAGACCGAATGATCAATTCTTTGGTTCTGCCGGCGATATTGATCGCACCAGAAGGATCTTGAAACACCAGATCTGCCGTGTTGAACCAGCCATCCCTGATCACTTCTGCGGTCAATTCCGGCTTTCGAAAGTAACCCTTCATTATATTTGGGCCCTTGACCCACAACTCACCGATATCTCCATCGTCAACGGCTTGGCCATCCTGACTCAGCAATTTGATCTCGACACCGGGTAAACAATAACCCACCGAGCAATTTGCCAGGGGCGCATAGAGTCGCGTTTGACTGATGGTGGGTCCAGTCTCCGTAAGCCCATAGCCATTATGCAGCGGCATACCAAAGGTTGACTCGATGCGCGCTTTTAAATCTGGATCCAGGGGTGCACCGCCAGAGTACATAAAGCGCAACTGACCAGGTTGCCAGTCTCCCCGCTGCGCCAGCACCTCAAGCATCATGGCGTACATGGTCGGAACACCCAAAAAGCCCACAATCCGACCTTCTTCGATGGCACTTAGCGTTGCCACTGCAGAGAACCTAGGTACCAGATGGACGCAACCGCCGCTGAACAACACAGAGCAGCTGACAGCTGACAGCCCAAACACATGGGACATGGGCAGAACACAATAAATGTTATCGCCAGGGCCAATACCACGCAGCCGGCCTGAAATAAACGCAATGAACGAGAGGTTCTGGTGGGTCAGCATGACGCCTTTGGGCGTACCTGTCGTACCGGTCGTATAAATCATCGCCAGAACCTGCTTTGCAGGATCGTCGATCACGACTTCAGGCTCGCTGTTACGTGGCGCGGTGCAGGCAATATCGCCAAAACTGGTCGTCACCGGCATGGCATTCAGGCGCACCCCATGAGCGGCCGCCTCCGCAGATTTTGAGGTGGTGATGATCATGCGCGGATCACAGTCTGCTGCGATCAAATCGATTTCTCGATCTGACAAGCGCGCGTTTATCACTGCGGCGATGCCATCAAGCTCGCTGAGAGCCAAAAAGAGCACCATTAAGGCAATCCCGTTTTCCGCCACCAGCATCACTCTGTCGCCCGCACGGACGCCCCGCTGAACGAGCAGAGCCTTGGCCTCGGCAACTCGGAAGCCTAATTGACTATAAGTGACATTCTGATCCGCTTCTTGAAGGGCAATAGCTTCAGGGGTTTTTTCAATCCAGGAGAGAATTTGATGGCTTAATCGCCGAGGTAATCTGGAAAGTATCTCCTCTGACCGGCAACCAACAACGATTTCATCCTCGATCTTGATCTCCGCGATTGTCAGCGCGCTCATCAACTGACGGGTTGCTGCGTTGCACGAACTTTCTCGTTAAGCTCCCGTTCTTTTTTAATCAAGTAGTCGGCGATCCGTAGCATCTCCGCGCTGCTACCTGCCATGGAGCCTTCGATACGATATTTGCCGTTGACTATGATTGCAGGAACGCCGCCTGATCGATAGGCGCGCCCTTTGGCTGCCGCCTGCTGCAGGCTCGCGTTTACACCAAAGGAGCTGTAAGTGCGCGCGAAAGCCATAGGATCAATGCCCATTTCTTCGAAAAAACCCGCCATTTTCTCCGGGTTGTTCAAGGGTCTGCGCTTGTTATGAATGGCATCGAACAGGGGTACATGAATCTGGTCCAGAACCTTCAATGCTTGGGCTGTCAGGTAGGTCTGTGCATACACTTCATAGTCTTTGTTCCAGATGGCAGGAGTTCGAACGAACTCAACGTCAGAAGCAAGACCCTGCTTCCAGGCTCCAATCAAGGGTTCAAACTGATAGCAATGGGGACAGCCATAGGAAAAGTACTCAGCCACCTCGATCTTGTCAGCGACGCGAGTTTTAATCGGAATTGGCAACGCCACATAATGGGTCCCTTCCTCATAT
>JAYODE010000002.1:6015-24709 GCA_038106185.1 Gammaproteobacteria bacterium
ACTAGTTGCCGAAGCAAAGGCCAGCGACAATAAGATCGCCCGAAAAATAAGCTTAATCATATTCCGTCCATTTCTGCTTGAAGGCTATTTTCTGAGTCCACGTATATAGCTGGAAACAGCCTTGATTTCTTGATCACTTAGGTCCATCGCGTTGAGTCGCATCATTTGGCTGTCGCCATCGTTATGACGCTCTCCACTTCGAAAAGATCTGAGCTGTGCCTCGGTATAATCCGGCCATTGGCCGGCAAGCATGGGGAAACCAGCGGCGGCATTGCCTTGGCCCGTCGGTGAATGACATGCGGTACAGGCAGCAATCTGCTTGCGCGCCACGCCTGCTCTGTAAATGGTTTCACCCTGCGCTAACAAGGCCGGATCTGCAGCGCCACCGGCAGCAGTCTGAGCCGCATAATAGGCGGCGACATCCAACATGTCCTGCTCCGAGTAGTTATCCAAAATACCGGTCATCAGAACGGCAGCCCGGTTTCCCGACTTAATGTCCTTCAACTGCTTAACCAAATATCTTTGTCCTTGACCCGCCAAGCTGGGAAAAGCACCCGCTGAGCTGTTACCATCCTGGCCGTGGCAGGCGGCACAGACAGCCGATAGAGCCTTGCCTTGCTGGGGGTCCCCGGCGGCAAATACATAAGTTGATGCCAAGGTAATCATAAGTCCCACTAATATTCTAAACATGAGTTTCCCTAAAAAAACTAAATACAGGATGAGCGGTGTTAACATAGACGCGCAAGTATATAACAAACTTAGCCGGAAGGCCCAAGTCACATAGCAGCAAATATATCGTGAATATGCCAGAACCGATAATAAATCGCGCCAATATCAGCCTCGAGACTATCCAGTTTCTGAAAAGCGCCGCGAAACTCAGTCAATGCCCGTCAGATCACGGCCTTGAAGTCGCCTTCTGTGGTCGCTCAAATGCCGGAAAATCCAGTGCAATCAACTATCTGACCGGCCTTAACAAACTGGCTCGAACCAGCAAGACGCCAGGGCGTACCCAACTGATCAACTTTTTCAGCGTATCCGATCAATTTCGATTGGTGGACTTACCTGGTTATGGCTATGCCAAGGTACCCACCGCACTGAAGCGAGACTGGCATGAGAATATCGACAACTATCTGCGTCACCGCGGCTCTTTATGCGGGCTGGTATTATTGATGGATATTCGCCATCCGTTAAAGCCTTTTGATCGGACCATGCTCGACTGGTGCACTGGCGCAGAGATGCCATTGCATATTCTTCTGACCAAATGCGACAAGCTCAAACGTGGCGCTCAACAGGCTGCCTTGCTGCAGGTCAAACGTGAGGTCGGCAAACTCGCCAGCATTCAACTCTTCTCGTCGACACAGAAGGTTGGTCAGAAAATCCTTTTGAATCAATTAGCCGATTGGCTGGCTGCGGGCGGGTCTGAACGAGCCGGACCCAGAAATAACCTGCAACAGATTGACGCAGAAGGCGACGGGGACGAGCCGCAATAGACAAGCCTGTCAAGAGGTGAATAGCTGGTAGTGACTGACTGGAAAAGATCGGGAAAGACTGGTTAGCGACCGCTGGTCTTCGCTGAGGCGAAGCACTTCTGGTAAAAAACCTAAAATTAAAAGCTTCGAGTTAAAAGCTTGAGTAAAAAGCTTAAAGTAAAAAAAGGAGTAAAAAAAAGCCCTGGTCACCTTTGGGGGAGGGTGTGACCAGGGCCGGGGGTCTTCGGCTCTTTTAGGGGAGTAAATTACCGAAGCTTTCTAAAACCTGTTATTTAAAACCACTTTCTAGCTAGGACCGCTTTCTAGGACCGCTTTCTAGAACCACTTTCTAGAACCACTTTCTAGAACCGATTTCTAGAGCCGGTTTCTAGAACCGGTTTCTGGCAACCTGCTTACCGAGTTGCCACGTTCTAGCTGTTACGGTACATAAGACTGGCCCAATTCCGCAAAGTTCAAAATGTTTTAAAAAAACTGTTCTTTTCCTTCGCGATTCTTTTGAATCTTCCGTATATGAGTTTACGCTTTTGTTGATGAACGGGCGCTCTAGTTGATGAACGGGCGGGCTTTTAGTGCGCGGCCTCCCAGTCTGAACCCACACCGGTTTCGACCACCAGCGGGACCTTGAGTTCAACTGCACGACTCATCTTGGTTGTCAGGATCGCTGCCACCTCATCGACTTGGTCCTCTTTGACCTCAAGTACCAATTCATCATGCACCTGCATTATCATCCGTGCATCGGGTCGATCCTTGGTGAGCCACCGATCAACATCGATCATCGCAAGCTTGATGATATCTGCCGCAGATCCTTGCATCGGCGCATTGATCGCGGTCCGCTCAGCACCCTGGCGACGTTGAAAATTGCTGGTATTGATCTCCGGCAAATACAGGCGCCTGCCAAACAGGGTCTCAACAAATCCCTGCTCGGCCGCGAGCGCCTTGGTTCTCTCCATATAGTCAAGGACGCCAGGGTATCGTTCAAAATACAGATCAATGTAGGACTGCGCATCACCACGGCCAATGTTCAATTGACGTGCAAGGCCAAAGGCCGACATGCCATAGATCAAACCAAAGTTGATTGCCTTGGCACTTCGACGTTGTTCAAGGGTTACTGCCTCAAGGCTTTGTCCAAAGACTTCTGCCGCAGTGGCCTTGTGGATATCCAGGCCCTGCGCAAAAGCGCTGAGTAGACCAGCATCCGATGACAAATGGGCCATGATTCGCAGTTCAATTTGCGAATAGTCGGCGGCGATCAGTTGATAGCCGCTCGGAGCAATGAACGCCTTACGTACCTGGCGACCCTCTTCGGTTCTGATAGGTATATTCTGCAAATTGGGATTGGTGCTTGATAAGCGGCCTGTGGCGGCTACAGCCTGGTGGTAGGAGGTGTGGATGCGACCCGTGGTTGGATTGACTTGCTTGGGTAGCTGATCAGTATAAGTAGACTTCAATTTTGAGAGGCTGCGATACTCTAGTATCACCTTGGGCAAGGGATAATCTAGCGCCAGCTCCTGTAAAACCTCTTCTGCCGTCGAAGGCTGGCCTGTAGGGGTCTTCTTCTTAACCGGCAACTGCAATTTTTCAAAAAAGATCGTCTGAAGTTGTTTGGGCGAACCGAGATTGAAAGGCTCGCCAGCCAGGTCATAGGCCTCTCGTTCCAGGGCATCAAGACGCTGGCTGAGCTTGATGCTTTGTCGATTGAGTAAACCACTATCGAGCAACACGCCGTTGCGTTCGATGCGAGACAGAACGCTGACCAATGGTAATTCTATGGTTTCAAACACCCTTTGCAGCGTAGGGGTCGCTGTGAGCTTCGGCCAAAGCGTCTCATGTAACTGCAAAGTGATATCGGCGTCTTCTGCAGCATAACTGGCAGCAATGTCGATTTCGACCTGGTCAAATGTCTTTTGCTTGGCCCCCTTACCGGCCACTTCCTCAAAAGCAATGGTGCTCTTACCCAGGTACTTCAGGGCTAAATCGTCCATGTTATGCCGACTCGCGACAGAGTTCAGAACGTATGACTCAAGCATCGTATCAAACGCAATACCCTGCAGTTCAATGCCATAACGTGCCAGAACGCTCATATCATACTTGAGGTTTTGGCCTATCTTCGGTTTGCTAGGATCTTCCAGCAGGTGCCGCAGCTTTCCCAGCACCCAGTCTCGGGACAGTTGCTGAGGAACGCCTAAATAGGCATGGGCCAAAGGGACATAAGCCGCCTCGCCGGATTTAACGCTAAATGACACACCAACCAGTTCTGCCTGCATATAATCGAGACTGGTGGTTTCTGTATCAAACGCAAAGGCCGGTGCAGACTCCAAAATAGCTATCCAGCGGCTCAACTCATCAGGGCTTAGCACGGTTTGATAAGCCGTCTCCGGCTCGATGCTGGCAGCCTTGGACTCACCGTCGCCTCGAAGCTCTTCCACCCACTGCTTAAACTCATACTCGGTAAACAGCTGACGCAGCGCCTCAACATCCGGCGGCATCAGCACCAATGCTTTCGGCGTGATATCCAGCGGTACATCCAACTTGATCGTGGCGAGTTGGTAAGAGAGTCGCAACGTCTCTAGTGAGTTCCGCAGGTTTTCACCAACTTTGCCTTGAATTTCATCCGCATGCGCGATAATTCCCTCAACATCGCCATGCGTTTTGAGCCATTTTACAGCTGTTTTTGGTCCACAGCTCGGCACCCCAGGTATGTTGTCAGATGCGTCACCGACCAACGCCAAATAATCGATAATCTGATCTGGTCGAATACCAAACTTTTCTTCGACGCCTGCCGGATCAAGCACTGTGTCCGTCATCGTATTGACCAGGGTGATATGGGGGTTGACCAACTGCGCCATATCCTTGTCACCGGTCGATATCAGTACCGGCATTTCCTGCCGAGTCGCCGCCTCAGCCAGAGTGCCGATCACATCATCAGCCTCGACGCCATCCACGATCAATAGCGGTAAGCCCATTTTACGAATGATGGTCTGAATGGGCACGATTTGCTCCCGTAACTCATCAGGCATGGCAGCACGGTTTTCCTTATAGGCTGGATACAGTGTATTTCTAAAGGACTTACCCTTGGCATCAAACACGACAGCGATATGGCTTTTAGGATAGTCTGCCATTAGCTTTCGAATCATGCTGATGACGCCCCTGATAGCGCCCGTGTGTGCACCCTTGGTACTCATCAACTTGGGTAGTGCATGAAAGGCGCGGAAAAGGTAGGATGAACCATCAATCAGAACCAATGGGTAGTTGTCTTTCATCACGTATCGCTCAAGTATTTTGGGGAACCATACTTTGAACTCACGCAACTTTCCAACCCTAGTTCAACTTGTCGCGCTCTTACTGTTTAATGGCTTTTTGATCTCCGCTTTTGCCAGCGAAATTGCTCTACCAGACCCTGGCAATGAAGGTCGAGATGTCGAAATTGTGATTGGTGACGATCGCACTATCTACGAATATCGCGCCAACGGGGTACTGATGATGATCAAGGTTGTTCCCAAGGTCGGGCGGCCCTACTACATGGTGCCTGCCGACGGATCGCCGCATTTCACGGATATTGACCATAGCAAAAGTCTGTATCCCAGTTGGGTCTTGTTTGAATGGTGACCTGTGGCTGCTTTCACAACCTTCTCTGAGTCTGCCTTAAGTCGCTACCTGTATATGTTCGAGCTGGGCGAGCTGTTGTCATTTGCCCCAATCACCAAAGGCATCGAAAATTCCAACTATTTCGTCCGCCTGCAATCGGCCGATGAGACCACCGAATATGTGCTGACAATCAGCGAGGGGCTTGGTTTTCATGAGGCGCCATTCTTCAGCCAACTGCTCAATCAGCTGGTCCGCGCAGGTATGCCGGTACCTGAGCCAATGCGAACACTCGATGGCATGTCGAGCACGATTTTTTGTGGCAAACCCACCTGGCTGTTTTCAAAATTGCCGGGCGCTCATCCCCATCTAGTCAACTCAAAGCAATGTTTCGAGATTGGCAAAGCCCTGGCAAACCTCCATCAGGCCGCTCACACGGTTCGCATTTCAAGGCCAAACCCCTATGACCTTGACTGGACGTCTACAAGCTTCAACAAAATGCGTTCGACGCTGCAGCACTCAGATCAGTTATTGCTCAAAGGAATACTGGCAGAGCAGCAGGACATCAGGGGTATGGACTTACCTGTCGGCATTATTCACGGCGATCTGTTTCGAGACAATGCGCTTTTCATCGACGACACCCTGACGGGTATTATCGATTTTTATCACGCCTGTGAAGATTTTCTGATTCAGGATCTCGCCATCACCGTGAATGACTGGTGCAGTAATTTAGCGGGCAAGATTGATTCTGATTTGAAAAAAAGTGTGGTCGAGGGTTATGAGGCGATTCGCCCCTTGACTAGCCTTGAGCAGAAGCTTTTTGGTCGCTTCCAGCGAATCGGCGCTTTACGCTTTATCCTAACAAGACTTCTCAGTGGCGATGGGGGCCCTCCTCTTAAAGATCCGGAAGAGTTTTTGCGAATCGCACGTGACCTAGCTTAATCACGCTAGCGCTGAAGGGACTCAACAATCTTTCGAATTTTCTCAGCTTGATGGGGCGCTTTGATAAAACCTGCGTACCTGCCGAAGGGATCAACCACCACAATACTCGCACTATGATCAACGGTGTAAGTGCCCGGCTCTAAACCCGGCACCTTGCCAAAGGCGATGTTAACGTTAGTCGCCAGTCCGACGATGCTATCGAAACTACCGGTATAACCTTTAAATTGCGGGTTGAAACTTGGCAGATATTCAGCCAACTGCTTTGGTGTATCGCGCTCAGGATCGACTGAGACCAGCACTACCTGCGGCGGGTTCTGCATTTGTTGCACCGCTCTGTTAAGCACACCCAGCGTGGTCGGGCAAATATCAGGGCAGTAGGTAAAGCCGAAAAACAGCAGAGACCATTGGCCTTTCAAACTCGCCAAACCCACCGACTGTCCATTCTGGTCAAGCAGGTTGAAGGGCTCAATAGTTCGCGCCTCTGGATAGCCAAAGTAACCCAGCTCCTGGTACTCAATTACACTCAGACTTTTAGGCGCCAGAAAGCTATAGAGAAACATCCCAAGCATCAGGGCGATAAAAGCCGCAATCAACATTAGCGTGTTTCTGATACCGTTATTCATAGCCTGCTCTTCTATACAAGTGCCAGAAAAAAAGTGCCGGGCACTGAGCTCGCAGCTCAGACCGGTTTTAATGTCAGGATGTAGTCCACCGGAAAGGCATAATGATCAATCAGCAGCGCAACAAAAAGCAACATCAGGTACACAATCGAATACCGAAAGGTTTCAATGGGTGCATGCCGATTGACGCCTCGCAGAAGGACTAGGCTCCAATAGAGAAATCCGCCGCCTAAGGCCAGTGCTGACACCAAATAAAACAAATTACTCATGCCAATGAGATACGGCAGAATCGTCACGATAATCATGACAATGGTATAAAGAAGAATGTGCAGCTTGGTATAAGCCTCACCATGGGTGACAGGCAACATGGGTATATCGACCTTACGATAGTCTTCAACACGATCAATGGCGAGCGCCCAAAAGTGTGGCGGAGTCCAGGCAAAGATAATCAATACCAGCAACAGGCCGCCGCCGTCGATGCTGTTAGTGACTGCCGTCCAACCAAATAAAGGCGGAGCCGCTCCAAACAGCCCGCCAATGACAATATTCTGTGGCGTTGCACGCTTCAGGTAGGCGGTATAAATTACGCCATATCCCAACCAGGATGCCAAATTGAGCCAGGCAGTCAGGGGATTGATAAACACGTAAAGCAATACAAAACCCAGAATACCGGTCACTGCGACGAACAGTCCGCCTTGTCGAATACTGACTCGCCCCTGGGCAACAGGTCGAAGGTGGGTTCGTGCCATGTCAGCGTCAATCTTCGAGTCCAATAGATGGTTGAGCGCCGCCGCTGAGCCAGCAACCAGGGCGATGCCAAGATTGCCGATAAGCAGGATATCCCAAGGTACCATTCCAGGCGTCGCCAGAAACATGCCCACCATGGCGCACAGCAGCATGAGCAGCACAACCTTGGGCTTGCACATTTCCAGATAGTCGTGCCAGCTGGCGCTTGTCTCTAGGGTATCGCTATTGGCTTCAGACACGATGGCGTAATTCTTTGAAATTGATAAAGGCGTGCATAGTAACGAAATTCATGGCTTATTTCAGTTGGTATTTGCAGGATCGGCCAGCCGCGCTAGCCGATTGCGGAAATTTTGAGCAGGTGGCGCAAATCCTTGCGCAAAGGCATGCCGATCTTGGCAAACGGATACCACATCATGATATTGCCGTTAGGATCCATCAGCAAAATAACGGGTTCGTTTGGCACCATCGACTGAGAGCGAGCCTGCAAAGCGCCGGTTAAAGCATCGGCATTGTAGGTGAACGGCAGCAGGTTAGGATGTTCTGTTTCTAATAAGGTCTTGAGGCCTTCATCCGCTGGCCCCTGAAGCAGGGCCACTCGCTGAACGCGATCAGCATCTTTGCCCAGACCTATCACGATTTGACGACTCAGATACAGGCTTTGCACGCACTGATCATCGCAGTGACTATCAACAGGTATCAACAGCGTCCAAAGACCGGCCGGTAAAGCGGTTGGTTCGATGAGTTCAAGCACAGCACCGTCGATCGGGGGCTGAATAAGCTCGCCTTCATTGATGGTCGAGGCTGGAATCAGACTCGGAAAATAGAAAAACAGACCGTAGGCGATCAGCATAGGTACGAATGCGATGCTAAAAAGTCCGACGAGTTTGCGGCGATTCTTGCGCTGCACCTGCGACGGACTAAGTTCTTTTGTATCCTGTGAGTTTAATGTCATCAATTTGCCTCTTCGCTGGGAACTGATCTTAACGTGAAATAGCTGAACGCGATTAGCACCGCTAGCGCCATCAAAAACCACTGGGCGGCATAACCGCGATGTTTATCGGGTGAGATAGTCGTTAATACCCAGTGGCGGGGCAGGGCGAACGGGTCGGCTGCATCCAGCCTGATAAGGTGAGGAAAAAGCGTCTCATGGAATACAGGCTGCAGCATTTTAGGGTCGGTGCTCTGAACGATGCGCAAATCGTCGATTAACTCGCGACCATTAAGGCGTTCATCATTAGACTTCGAGACGTAAACCCGTCCTAGCAGACTGACTTGGCTGAGACTGACAGGTGGTATTTTAGGTCTGATCTGACGAGTTTCAGCCATTGGCACGAATCCACGATCAATAAGAAAGCGCTGACCAGTGGCATCATCGATGAAGACCTGTAGCACTTCAAAGCCAACCTTGCCCTCGAGTACGACATTATCTTTCAACAGTGCTGGCTCAGGCTCGTATCGTCCATAGAGGCGCAGTGGCAGGTCATCAACAGCGTCCTGTCGCTGAAGTAATGCGGTCGAGGTCAGTGGAGGCTGTTGAAGCCGTGCCTCATAACCCGCGAGCAACTTGACTTTTTCGGTCGCTCGCTCGAGCTGCCAGATACCAAGACCAACAAAAGCGACCAGAGACACGCTCGAGAATACCGCCATTCTCCAGTTTAAATTGAGCGTTCGAGGTCTATTCATTCAGCGGCTCACCCGTATAATCTATTGATTTCTTCTGTTAGCACCTACGGCGCCGTCTATTATGTGGATCAAAATCATTATTGTAGTGTTATTTTTAGCCAATCTCGCGGCGTTGAGCGGCGCTTTCTATACGCTGATGCTGGACCAGGGGCGCGGTGGAAAACGCACGGCTAACCTGTTATTGGTCAGGGTATCGCTCGCAGTTTTATTGCTGGCGGTGGTGATCTACGGCGTCTGGAGCGGTGATCTGGGTATTGCAGCACCCTGGCATGGGGAGATCAGAACACCTCTCTCTTGACGGGTGTGCACTGGTTTATCGCCCTTCATTGCCTGCACTTAATGCGATTAAAAAGAAGGCCCCGCATATGCGAGGCCTTCACGCGTCTCAGCTATCGACTGGAAACTCACTCGAGTTTCCGTCTTAAGGCGCTAGCTTCCGAGTATGTAGACAAACAAAAACAGTCCTAGCCAAACCACGTCCACAAAGTGCCAGTACCAGGCCGCTGCTTCGAAGCCGAAGCAATCATCTGCCTTGAAATGACCCTTGATGGCTCTGAACAGCATAATCAGTAACATAAAGGTTCCCAGGGTCACATGGGCACCATGAAAACCGGTTAACATAAAGAAGGTGGTACCGTAGATGCCGGCAGTCAAGGTTAAACCTAACTCTTGGTAAGCGTGCTGATACTCCAACACCTGGCAGACAAGGAACACAATGCCCAAAGCAACGGTCGCACTCAGCCAACCCACCAATTTTCGGCGATTGCCCTCATTGATGCCGTGATGAGCCAAGGTGACAGTAAAACTGGAGGTGACCAGCAAGATCGTATTTACCAAAGGCAGGCCATACCAGCCCATGGGCTCATTAGCACCGGGAAAACGGGACGGATCCGGCGTGTTGATCATAGGCCACTCGCCGGAGAATCCCGGGTAAAACAGATAGTCAGCCGGACCTCTCTCGCCTTCACCGCCCAACCAGGGAACAACAAACGCGCGAACATAAAACAAAGCGCCGAAAAACGCCGAGAAAAACATTACCTCGGAGAAAATAAACCAGCTCATACCCCAGACATAAGACCGATTCATCTGGTCGCTATACAACTTCGCATGGTTCTCTTCGATCACCTTACTGAACCAAACAAACAGCGTCAGTGCCATCACAAAACTGCCAATGAGGAGCACCCAGGTGCCAAAGGAGGAATCTGTCTGGGCTTTCATTTCGTTGAGCATATTGCCCATACCAAAGACCATCAGAAATATACCTAATGACGCAAAAATCGGGAGCTTGCTGTCATGCGGCACATAATATGTTTGGTACGTTGCGTCATTCGCCATGTTTAATCTCCATCAAATTCGGCGCGGATCTGCCTATTCTGCGGCCACCGCCGGCTGATCCAGGGTTTGCTCGGTTATATCGAAAAGTGTATATGATAAGGTCAGTGTCTCAATCTCTGCAGGCACGTCCCTATCAATAATAAAACGCAACGGCATATCCAGCGATTCTCCGCCTGCCAACTGCTGTTGTTCAAAACAGAAACATTCTGTCTTATGTAAATAGGTTGCCGCTCTGAAAGGCGTCACGCTCGGCACTGCCTGGGCAGTAATCGCCGAACCCGTGGGATTACGAACATAAAAGCTGGTCGTGTTCATCTCGCCAGGGTGCACCTTTATCGAGCGAACCTGTGGCCTGAACTCCCAAGACATATCAGCGTTATTATTGGTAATAAACTGAACCGTTACCGTCCTGTCTCTATCAACAGAGCTGGTCGCTGTTTGGGTATATTGACCACCAGTCTTGCCATTCAGACCGGTGAGCTCACAAAACACGGTATATAACGGTACCAGCGCAAACCCAAAGCCGAACATACCAAAGGTGACCAGCACCAGCTTGAGGATCATTCGACTTTTGGGGTTTGACGCTTTCATTCGCTTCTATTCCTGGCAATCTAACCGTGGGCTTCTTTTAAATCCACTTGGTCTGGGTGCGAAAAGGTGTGGTAGGGTGCCGGTGACGGAATCGTCCACTCCAATCCATGCGCGCCTTCCCATACCTGAGCGGTCGCTTTCTTGCCTGTTCTGATGCACTTGATCACAATAAACAGGAACAGCAGCTGAGAAAATCCGAACAGGAAGGCACCCACACTGGAAACCATGTTGTAGTCAGCGAACTGCAACGCATAATCTGGAATTCGGCGTGGCATACCTGCTAGACCCGTAAAGTGCTGTGGAAAGAATGTGACGTTGACGCCGACAAATGATAACCAGAAATGGGTTTTGCCCAAGGTCTCGTCGTACATGTTACCAGTCCACTTTGGCAGCCAGTAGTAGACAGCCGCCATGATCGAGAAGATCGAACCGGGCACCAACACATAATGAAAGTGCGCTACGACAAAGTAGGTGTCCTGATACTGAAAATCAGCCGGAGCAATCGACAACATCAGACCAGAAAGGCCGCCGATGGTGAACAGGATGACGAATGCGATGGCAAATAACATGGGCGTCTCAAAGCTCATAGAGCCCTGCCACATGGTGGCGATCCAGTTAAACACCTTGACCCCTGTCGGTACGGCAATCAGCATGGTGGCGTACATGAAATACAATTCCCCCGCCAACGGCATACCCACAGTAAACATATGGTGGGCCCACACAATAAAGGACAGGAAGGCGATGGAGGAGGTCGCATACACCATGGACGCGTAACCAAACAGGCGCTTACGAGCAAACGTCGGGATGATCGCAGAAACCACGCCAAACGCTGGCAGAATCATGATATAGACTTCCGGGTGACCAAAGAACCAGAAAACATGCTGAAACAGTACGGGATCACCACCACCACCGGCATTAAAGAAGGCCGTGCCGAAGTGAATGTCCATCAACATCATAGTCACCACACCCGCCAGAACAGGCATCACCGCAATCAAGAGATAGGCAGTAATGAGCCAGGTCCAGACAAACAGGGGCATTTGCATCAAGGTCATACCAGGTGCACGCAGATTCAAAATGGTCACTATGACGTTGATCGATCCCATGATCGATGAGATACCCATCAGGTGCACAGCGAAGATAAAGAAGGTGACGCTGGGGGGTGCATAATCTGTCGATAATGGCGCATAGAAGGTCCAGCCGAAATTCGGACCGCCGCCCTCCATCAGCATCGTGCTTGCCAGCATCGTGAACGCAAAGGGCAGAATCCAGAAGCTGTAGTTGTTCATTCGCGGTAACGCCATGTCAGGCGCACCGATCATCATGGGTACTAGCCAGTTTGCCAAACCCACAAAGGCTGGCATCACAGCACCAAAGACCATGATCAGACCATGCATCGTCGTCATCTGATTAAAGAAACCCGGATCAATCAGCTGCAAACCTGGCTGAAACAACTCAGCGCGAATCACCAGCGCAAAGGTACCACCGAGGAGAAACATGGCAAAACTGAACCACAGATATAGCGTACCAATATCTTTGTGGTTGGTGGTAAAGACCCAACGCATCAGGCCTTTGGCTGGGCCGTGGTGGTGGTCGTCGTGATGATGTTCTTCAATAATTGCGCTCATCCTGAATCTCCTGACTACTGGCCGTTGCTCATCATATTGTTCACTTCTCGAGGCTGAATGGAATCATTCATGTTGTTGCCCCAAGCATTTCGTTCATAGGTAACGACAGCGGCGATTTCAGCTGCGTTTAATTGTCCCTTGAAAGACTGCATAGCGGTACCCGCTTTGCCATTCAGGACGATATCGAGATGGCCTTCCATGGGTCCAACCGCCAGTCCCTGACCCACAAGAGAAGGAAACGCCGGAGGCAATCCCTGGCCGTTGACCTGATGGCAGGCAGCGCACACTCGTACGTACACCTCTTCGCCTTTCGCCATGAGTTCTTCTTGCGACCATTCCTTACCCACTGTTTCGTAGACTTGCCGAGCCTCTTCCTGCTTGCCGACTAACCACGCATCGTATTCAGCCCGCTCTACCGCTCGCACGACGACTGGCATGAAGCCGTGTTCCTTACCACAGAGTTCCGCGCACTGACCGCGATAGATGCCCGGGGTATCAACGACGGTCCATGCTTCGTGGACAAAGCCGGGAATGGCGTCACGCTTAATCGCAAAATCCGGCACCCACCAGGCGTGCAGCGTATCCCCAGACGTCACCAGAAAGCGCACTCGCGTATTCGTCGGAATGACCAACTCGTTGTCGACATCCAGCAAGTAATGCTCGCGCTTTCGAACCTCGTTTTTGATCTCTTCCTGAGGCGTCAGCAACGAACTGATAAACTTCACTTCCTTAGTGGGATCATCGTTGAGATAGGTATATTGCCACTTCCACTGCAGACCTCGGACTTCAATATCAATCTCTGAGTTACCCGCATCGTACATAGCGGTCAGCGTCGTGGTTGCCGGGACGGCCATGGCGACCAGTATCAGTACCGGTACGACGGTCCAGAGAATTTCGATCTTGGTGTTGTCGTGGAAATCAGC
This sequence comes from Gammaproteobacteria bacterium, assembly GCA_038106185.1. Classification (GTDB taxonomy): domain Bacteria; phylum Pseudomonadota; class Gammaproteobacteria; order Pseudomonadales; family Azotimanducaceae; genus UBA4582. Next base: position 19,554 of record JAYODE010000002.1, read on the forward strand.
CGGGACGGCGCCAAGGGATTTTCTATGGGTCAGCATGGAATAGATCATGACCGAAAATACCACTACGCCGATCGCGACACACACCCAGAATATCAGCATGTGGAGGTCGTAAACCTGGCGACTGATCTCGGTAACACCTTGTCTCATGTTCACCGTCCAGTCAGCGTGAACCACGCTGCCGGGCAGTAGCAGCGACAAAGCAACTAACCACTTACTCTGCTTCGCTTTATCCATCCCAAGAACTCCAATTTTAAATAAATACCGTCCAGTCAGGCGCTGCCCGCTGGACACTAAACTTTCTCTATCGCTTTCTCTAATTATGTCGACCTTGATTGGGCGCTCATGGCATATACGATTACGGTTCAAAACCAGACCAGACTCTTGACTGGCATCCCCTGCGACTCCGAGTTATCGCATACTACCACGGTCACCTTGACAGACGTGATCCTTCCCTTGCCCGAAGACGCGATATCACCAATCTGTATGGACGCGAAACCGCGGCAATTATAGCAATGCCGACCGGTTTCTCAAGGTCCGACACAGCTGATTACCTAGCTTTTCGATCGAATGTCGACAGTTTCTTGGGATTTGCATAGGGACCCACCCACGAACCGCCTGTAAAACCCGATCTTCTGCCGACCTCAATTAGACCTAAGATTCTCAGGACAACTGCAAAGCCTGACACGATAGCCTCCCCCAGACGGCCTTTTTGTGAGCTTGCCGTTGGCCCTGGGATTAGTCGGTCAACTTGATCGGCTGCCAATCACTCGCCAACTCGACTTCACTGGCGAGGGACAAGTCGGACATATTCTGGTTGAAACTGCATTGGTTGCAGTGTCGACTCTGGCCATCGGCGGTCACTAGTACATAGGTCGTATCTTCAGCGCCGCATTGCGGACAGATGGCACCAGCAATAAAACGTTTCCTAATCGCCAAGGATACCTTCCTGACGCAAAAGCGCCTTGATCTCAGGCTCTCTGCCCATAAAAGCGACAAACATATCCATCGGCTCTTCAGAGCCACCTTTCTCCAGGATTGTTGCCAGGAATCTTTCACCGGTCTGACGGTTGAAAATACCGTCTTGCTGAAAGCGCGAGAACGCATCGGCCGACAACACTTCGGCCCATTTATAACTGTAATAGCCGGCGGCATAGCCACCACCAAAAATATGCCCAAAACTATGCTGAAAACGATTGAACGGCGCCGCTGGCAACACGGCTACCTGCGCCCTCACCTCATCCAGAAGCTGCTGTATTTGTCGCTCCTGAGTGGCGTCAAACTCACAGCGTAAGCGGAAATCAAACAAGGAAAATTCAACCTGACGCACCATCTGCATGGCAGACTGGAAATTTTTAGCGGCCAGCGCCTTATTCAGTAACTCAATCGGCAAGGGTTCTCCCGTTTCGTGGTGGCCGGAAATAAAGGCCAGCGCCTCTTCTTGCCAACACCAGTTTTCCATGAACTGGCTGGGTAGTTCGACGGCATCCCAGGCAACGCCATTGATACCAGAAACGTCGGCGCAATTGACTTGCGTCAGCATATGATGCAGGCCATGGCCAAATTCATGAAATAGCGTGACGACTTCATCGTGCGTCAATAACGCGGGCTGATCGCCTACCGGCGCAGAAAAGTTGCAGGTCAGGTAGGCGACTGGCAATTGCTGGCTTCCGTCAGATCGAAGCCGTCGAACTCGACAATCGTCCATCCAGGCACCACCTTGTTTATGCTGCCGAGCGTAAAGGTCCAGATAAAAACGTGCGATCAGTTGACCATTTTTGACGACCTCATAGGTCGTCACATCCTGATGCCAAGTGGGCATATCGTTCACCCGGACTATCTCCAGACCGAACAAGCGATTAACCACCTCAAACATCCCCAGAATAACCCTGGGCGCGGGCAGATAGGGACGCAAAGTCTCGCTGGAGAGTTTGAATTGACTTTCTTTCAGCTTCTCGCCGTAAAACCCCAGGTCCCAGGGGTTCAATGTATCTACGCCGAATTGATCTCGAGCGAATTCACAAAGCACTCGATATTCCTTGGCCGCTTCGGACTTGGCATGAGCTGCGAGTTCATTCAGGAAAGACAATACCTGCTCTGTCGACTTCGCCATCTTGGTGGCCAGTGACAACTCTGCATAATTGTTAAAGCCTAATAGCATGGCTTTTTCTTTCTCGAGCGCAAGTATCTCTGTCATGACGTCTGAGTTATCCCATTGCCCCGCATGAGGTCCGGTATCTGAGGCTCGCGTCACGTACGCCTCATACATCTGCCGCCGAAGCCGTTGATTTTCACAGAAGGTCATGACCGGCATATAGCTGGGAAAATCCAAGGTCAGCAGGTAGCCCTGTTGGCCTCGTTGTTCCGCCGTCTGCCGAGCAAGCGCCAGGGCACTGGGAGGTAGTCCCGCTAACTCGGATTCGTCGGTAATCAATTTTGACCATGCCATGGTGGCATCCAACACATTATCCCTAAATCGACCCGACAACTCGGCGTGACGTTGGCCAATCTCGGCAATGCGTTTTTGCTGGTTCGGCGGCAGATCGATACCGGCTAACCGGAAGTCCCGTAGCGCGTTATTCAGCGCCTTGCGCTCGGGCTGGTCCAGCTGGTGATATTCTTGGCTGGCGGCAATTGTCTGGTAAGACTTGAACAATCTCTGATTTTGTCCAATCGCCGTAGAATATTCCGCCAACTTGGGCCGACAGGCGTTCCAGGCCTCACGTAATTCAGGCGTATTTACCACCGCGCTCAGGTGACCGACGGCCGAGTAGGCTTGTCGAAGCTCATCCTCCATCTGTTCAATCGCTGGCACCAGACTGGCCCAGGCGGTCTGCTCCGCATCTAACAGTTTCTCTATGGCCAGCAGGTTCGTTTTGAGACGAGCCTCTATGGCAGGCACCACATGCTCCGGCTTGATTAAGTGGAACGGCGGCAACTCGTAGGTTTCAAGCAGTGGATTCGTCATTTATCACTCCGAAATTGAAGCCCCGCGCAGCAAGTCGATCACCGAACGAGTCTGTACTTTCCTGTCAAACCAAAGCTCAAAGGCCAAGGCCGCCTGCTCAACCAACATGCCCAAACCATCACTGACCGCAACCGCTCCGTTATTCATGCACCACTGGTTAAACTCGGTCATCTGGTCACTATAGACCATATCGTAAACGTGGCTGTTGGCGCCAATCACGCTGGTGGGTATCTGCGGTCGCCCGCCCGTGAGACCTGCCGAGGTGCCATTGATCACCAGATCATAGCCGAACGCCAGGCTGTCGCTGTCGGTCAAGCGAACTGACCCACCTAAGTGCGCGACCAAATCTGCGGCCTTAGCAGGGTTTCGATTCCAAAGATCCAGGGACAAGGGTCCTGCGGCAAGTAAATTACCCAGTACGCCGCGAACCGCGCCGCCCGCACCCAGTACCAAAATTCGCTTTCCCTGCAGCTGCCAGCCGAGGTTCTGGGTCAAGTCAGTCACCAACCCTGGACCATCGGTATTGTCCCCAAACAGCTTGCCGTCTGGCAGCACCTTGATGGTATTGACCGCCTGGGCAAGGCGGGCTCGATCTGAGACAACATCCGCAAACTGGTAGGCATCGAACTTAAACGGCACCGTGATATTAAAGCCCTTTGCGCCTTCCGCGATAAATGCGCGAGCGCTGGCCGCAAACTCTTGCAGCGGTGCCTCTATTTTATCGTAACGAATGTTGATGTTAACTTGGCGAGCAAACGCCTGATGGATGGAAGGCGACTTGCTGTGGCTGACCGGATGTCCCAATACCGCAAGGCGCAACATCAGGGGTTAGCCTTGGGGCTGGGCGCACGAATCACAGCGCCCGTCACCAGATCGCGAATCTCACTGGCCCCGGATTGACCACCCAGAGCACCTGGAACGATAAGATCAATTGCGCCTCGAAAATAGCGCTGCACCGTCAATTTTGAAAGGGCGGGCGCCTTGCCGCCAGGATTGGCAGAAGTCGAGACGATGGGCTGCCCCACGGCTCTACACACGCCCTGAACCACCGAATGGGCAGAAACTCGAATCGCGACCCTGTCACTATCGCCGGCAATCCAATCGGGTACTTGCTCACTGCGCGGCACAATAAAGGTCACTGGACCAGGCCAAACCTGTTGGAGCAGGCTTCGTTGTTCTTCGGTAATGTGACCTATATATCCTTCGACCTGCTCGAAACTGGCACCAACAAGAATCAACCCTTGGCGCCAGCTACGCTGCTTCATCGACAAAATACGATTCACCGCTTCCGGGTCTTCTGGCAGGCAACCCAGACCCCAGACCCCTTCCGTTGGGTAGGCAATCACGGCACCCTGTTGCAACCGGGTCGCGACCATCTTGTAACGCCAGGATTGAGGCTGAGGCATTAAAGCGAATGAGTTCCTAGATCTCGAGGTTATGATTCTTTTGTCGGATGCTTTCGGCATTTGCCGCTCGCTCAGCCAGCAATCGCGCGTGCAACGCTGAATCAGCCAGTGCCAGCATTTGTGCCGCCAGATAGCCAGCATTCTTGGCGCCAGCCTTGCCAATCGCGACCGTCGCGACCGGCACGCCGCCGGGCATTTGAACCGTCGACAACAAGGCATCGAATCCCTGCAAGGGGCCCGAGTCAATGGGCACGCCGATCACGGGCCGCAAGGTCTGCGCCGCCACTGCACCGGCAAGATGCGCCGCCATACCGGCGCCCGCAATGAATACCGCACAACCACGCTGTTCAGCATCGTTGATATAGGCTTTCGTGTCCTCGGGCGTTCGATGCGCAGAGGTGACTCGTACCTCGTACCTGACCCCCAAGCCTTTCAACACCTCACAGCCTGCCTTCATAATCGGCAGATCTGAGTCCGAACCCATTAAAATCGCGACGAATGGCGTATTCATAAACAACCCTCTTTCAAAGGGATCGAAACTTACCCTAGTCTTTATCGGCTTTCAAGAACCACGCTGAGATTCTGCAGCCAGTCAGGGCCAGCGCTGATTCAACCGATAGCCATCGACACCCAACTGCGCCAGACCGAGCAGTTCCAGCTCCACCAAACCACCGATCAACTCTCGAGCAGAGACTTGCAACAGCTCCGCCAATCGGTCGGGTGACTGAGGCTCTAAATCCAGGACCTCGAGTAAACGAACCTGCTGAGGTGTCAGTGGTTCGCTG
>JAYODE010000002.1:24809-65837 GCA_038106185.1 Gammaproteobacteria bacterium
ACAGCCTGACTACTAACAGCCTGACTACCGACAGACTGGTGATCTAAGGGTAACTCCTCCAGAATATCAGCCACATGGGCTGTCAACTTAGCCCCATCCCGCAACAATTGATGACAGCCCTCACTCAGCTTGCTAAGAACAGAACCTGGCACAGCAAAAACTTCTCGACCCTGTTCCATCGCCAGTCGTGCCGAAATCAAGGAGCCACTTTTCAACCTGGCCTCAATCACGAGCGTTCCAAGGCTTAAGCCGGTGACGAGGCGATTACGTTGGGGGAAATGGCGCGAAGCGGCAGTAGTACCCGGTGGAAACTCGGAAATGATCAGGCCATGCTCCTGGATCTGGGCATGCAGACGGGCATGCTGCGGTGGATAGACTTGATCAGGGCCGGTACCCAGTACGGCGATTGTAGCCCCACCCCTGGCAAGACTGGCTTCATGGGCCAGACCGTCGATGCCCAAGGCCATGCCACTGGTGATAGCGAGACCCAGGTCGGCTAACTGACCTACTAACCGTTGCACAACGGCCTGACCATAGCGCGTCGGGTGACGACTGCCCACAACAGCGAGCTTGGGTGCTCGAAAAATCGACAGGTTACCGGCGCAAAATAGTCCAATCGGCGGATCGTCAATTTCTCGCAACAACGGTGGATACGCCGCGGAACCAAGCCCAATAAAGCAGTGCCCGGGTAGAGAAAGCCAAGCCAGATCATGCTCCACCCATCGCTGCAGCGACGGATCCCGCAAGCGTTTCTGCAGATCCAGGGCAGCCGCATATTTTAATCCGCAGGTGGCACCGTGCTGCGCGGCCAGAAACTGATGACAGGCAGTTCTGGCATCACCAAACAACGCCAACAGACGATGACAGACTCGTGGCTGCACGCCCGATGCGTGAATCAGTAGCAGATCATTGTACAACTGCGTTTCAGACACAGACACAGAAATAGTCCATTGGGCTCAGCCTGATCGAAAGATCCCCTAACTTAGCAGCCAGATTCAGCGTTGGTCGATAGCCAACAGCTTAGGGGTTTTGTAGCTTGTCGCCGACAGTGATGGGCTCTTCGGTCTGTAGCACAAGGCCATAGGACATCTTTTCAAAAACCCGGAATACCATCAACAAACCAACTCTTTCTGCCGGCAACCGAACTCGATCACCTTCGATCCTGTCACTAACCAATGCGCCCGATTTGTAGATCGCCAGGACATTACCCACCGCCAGACCAGCTTGCAGTCCGCGGTTGATCGTGACCGCCTGATTTTTGCCCACCTTGGTGGCATTGCCAACGATCGTCATAACTGTCGCGGCCACAGGCTCTGCGGGCGCGGCAGGATAAAACACTGAATCTACTCGTCGCTCTTCTGTGGGTAAAAGGCGATCGCCAAGCCTGACCTCTGCGGCAACCGATGCCAGGCTCAGGGTCACAACCTCGTCTTTTCTGCGCAAAACGTTTCTGCGCAAAACTGTCGCAACGCCCACGTCCTGGGCCTCATAGCCAAGCACCTCCCGCGTTTCCGGATCCCGATAAATCTGGCCTGGGCGATAGACGCCATAAACAGAAGTCTCCTCAAGCCAATCTCCGCGCGCGTAGAACTCGTCGCCAGGCCCAAAAATCATCCGATCAGACTTGTTCGCAAGGATATAAGGGGCCTGCTCTAGTGTCTCCATCTCGACGATTCGCCCAGCATTTAACAGACCCGCAATCGCATCCAGCGGAATCGCAGGAATCGCGCTGGTTAAAGGCTCCCACCTAACCCGCGGACTGGCTTTAACATTCAGTTGCGGCATTGGCGTGGCGCGCAGCGTGCGGGACTCGTCGCCCCGCGACACTGTTAGCTCGGGTTTGCCATCGACATAGCGCAGTGCGATAACATCGCCAGGAAAAATGAGGTGAGGATTCTCGATCTCGGGATTAACCTTCCAGATCTCCGGCCAGCGCCAGGCCTCTGCAAGAAACAGCGACGAAATATCCCATAAGGTATCGCCTTGCTGAACCACGTAGCGGTCTGGATGATCAGGCGTTAGCAACCTATCTGCCGCGAGGCTGGCCTGTGCTAGCAGCAGACTGGCAGCAAAAGCGATAAGAATTTTCCTCATGGGGCGAATCCTATCTTTAAAATCAGTACAATAGCGGCTATCCCAATCGATGCTGCTGCGCGAAGACGAACTGAACTATCAACTCGGTCCGATTGTTATAGGCAAAAGTTGAACTCTTACTATAGGTATCTCACTAACAATTATGGCGCTACTGAACATATTGGAATTCCCAGATCCTCGGCTGAGAACGGTCGCGGTCCCGGTCAAAGACGTCAACGGGACCATTGCCACACTCGCCGATAACATGCTTGAGACCATGTATGCCGCACCGGGTATCGGCTTGGCTGCAAGCCAGGTCAATATGCACCTGAGAATGCTGGTGGTTGATGTCTCCGAGGACAATTCGTCTCCACTGGTACTGATTAATCCAGAAATCGTTGCACGTGAGGGTGAAATTCAGACGAACGAGGGTTGTTTATCGATACCCGGCTACTTCGAGCCCGTGTTTCGATCGGCAACCATTCAAGTTAACTCGATTGATCGCGAAGGCAATCCATTCAGCTTGACAGCGAAAGACCTGCTTGCTGTCTGCATTCAGCATGAAATGGACCATCTGGAAGGCAAACTCTTTGTCGATTATATCTCCAATACTAAACGACAAATGATTCGCAAGAAATTGCTCAAGCAGCGCAAACACCGTGATTAGGTCGCGAGCTTGAAACTGCTATTTGCCGGCACCCCGGCGTTCGCGGCAAAACATCTCGAGGTCCTGCTCGCCAGTGAACACCAGGTGATTGGCGTCATCACGCAACCGGACAAACCGGGCAAGCGGGGCAAACAACCCGTCCCTTGTGCGGTGAAACGTCTGGCAGACCAGCACGACTTACCCGTCTTGCAGCCCACCCGACTGCGCCTGAGTGACATAGCACATCTCGATGCTGACCTAATGGTCGTGGTTGCTTACGGTCAGATACTCAAGCCTGACGTTCTGGCATTCCCGCGTTTCGGTTGCATCAATGTACACGCCTCGCTGCTGCCCCGCTGGCGGGGCGCGGCACCGATTCAACGGGCAATCCTCGCCGGCGATACTGAGTCCGGAGTCTGCATTATCCAGATGGACGAGGGCCTGGACACAGGAGACGTGTTAGTCCGCACCAAGACCCATCTAGTCCCGAACGAGACCAGTCAGAGTTTGGCTGACAAACTGAGCACACTGGGTCCGGAAGCTCTGTTGAAGGCCATCGCTCAAATTGCCTCGCATACTGCTCGACCCGAACCACAACCAGCCGGGGCAACCTATGCGCACAAGATAGACAAGCAAGAGGCGCGCATCGATTGGTCCAGTACAGCCAGCGACATAGAGCGACAGGTCAGAGGCTTCAACCCAGAGCCCATCGCGTTTACTGAGCTGCAGGACTTGAGGGTCAAAATTTGGGCGGCTGAGTGCGATAACGCTGATACGACCCCATCGCAAGCTACCGTCAAAACTGCGCCTTCGGGGGAAATACTCGCCGTCTCTAAACGCGGAGTGCTGGTCGCTTGCGGCACTGGCGAACTCTGGCTAACCGCTGTCCAGCTGCCACTGGGCAAGGGCAGCATCCTCACCGGTGCCGATATAATGAACGCCCGCAAAGCCCTGTTTGCGGTCGGCGCGAAGTTCGTCTGATGCAAGAGTACCAGAGCGCAGTAAAAGTACTGAACGCAGTGATCACTGAGGGCAAGTCTATGGACGACCTCTTCAGTAGCACCGATTCAGCGCTCAGCAAACAAATCAGCTATGGGGTCATCCGCGACTACTACCATCTGAATGCCCTCATTGCTCAACTGGTGAAAAAACCCTTGGTAGGCAAAAATATCAATGTTCACCTCTTGCTCTTAGCGGGTATCTATAGTGTCAACCAACTGAATCGACCGGTACATGCCAGTGTCAATGCGGCGGTAAGTGCGACTGCGGGACTCAAAATCGCCTGGGCCAAAGGACTCGTCAACGGCGTACTGCGGCAGTATTCGCGAAACCAGCAGGCCATTGAAGCCACTGTCGCAGACGATGAGCAATCCCGCTTTAACCACCCGCAATGGCTTATCAACAGAATCAGCAAGGCTTGGCCGGACCAACTGGGACGCATCACCAGCGCGAATAATGCCAGACCACCGATGACCCTGCGCGTCAATCAGCAACGGCTCACTCGCCGCGACTACCTAGCGCTTCTGGCTGAACAGAACATCAGTGCTCGCCCGGCACCCTACGCGCCTTCGGCAATTTATCTAGACGCCCCGATTAGCGTGAGCCAGTTACCGGAATTCGAGCGCGGCTATGCCAGCGTTCAGGACGAAGCTTCACAATTGGCGGCCGGTCTGCTGGCGCCTGATCGAGGAATGCGAGTGCTAGATGCTTGTGCAGCCCCAGGTGGCAAGACCAGCCATCTTCTTGAGTCTTTTCCCGATATCTCTCTCACTGCGCTTGACGTGGACGCGCATCGATTGGCCAGCGTTGAACACAATTTAAAGCGTCTCGGGCTGCAAGCCCAATGCGTCGCCTTCGACTTGCGGGAATTTAAACCCGAGGCCGGCTATCACCGGATTTTACTCGACGCGCCCTGCTCGGCAACCGGCATCATTCGGCGTCACCCGGATATTAAGTTGCTGCGCAGAAATTCAGATATTGCTAAGCTGGCGGCAACTCAGCTTGAGCTGCTTAGCGCTGCTTGGGCACTGTTAGAACCTGGCGGCATGTTGGTCTATTCCACATGCTCGATATTGCCAACTGAAAATGAAGATGTCATGAGTCAATTTTGCACAGCGACCAGCGACGCAGTCTTGATGCCTATAGATGCCGAATGGGGCCATCGCCAGACGTTAGGCAGGCAACTATTACCGGACTTGCAGACCCACGACGGTTTTTATTACGCACGAGTCGTAAAGGCCATTAGCTCATGAAGATCATTATTCTCGGCGCTGGCGAGGTCGGCGGCAATCTCGCTCAAAACCTGACGAAAGAAGCCAGTGATATCACGGTGGTCGATCACGATGCGGATAGGTTGCGGGCCTTACAGGACCGTTTTGATATTCGAACCGTTCGCGGTATGGGTTCTCACCCTGACGTTCTGCGTCAAGCCGGTGCTGAAGATGCTGATATGCTGATTGCCGTCACCAATAGCGATGAGGTGAATATGGTCGCCTGTCAAGTGGCTTATTCTGTCTTTCACACGCCGACCAAGATCGCTCGAATTCGCTCTACGACTTATCTCGAATATGGTGTTTTTCGCAACGAAGCTGTTCCCGTTGATTTTCTGGTCAACCCTGAGCAAATCGTCACTCATGATATTCGTCGTCTGATTGACAATCCTGGCGCTCTGCAGGTCATGGACTTTGCCGACGGTCAGGTGCAGCTTGTCGGTATCAAGGCGCACTATGGGGGCCCCTTGGTAGACCAGGAATTACGTTACCTGCGCCAGCACATGCCGACTGTCGATACCCGCGTAGCAGCAATCTTTCGCAAAAATCGACCGATCACGCCTCAAGGTGACACCATTATCGAGGCGGATGACGAAGTGTTCTTCATCGCTGCGGCCGCCGATATTCAGGCGGTCATGAGTGAGATGCGGCAAACCGAAAGACCCAATCGCCGTTTGATTATTGCCGGTGGAGGCCATATCGGCCTGGGACTGGCGCGCGCGCTGGAACATCGCTACGGGGTGCGCGTGATAGAGCGCAGCCGGCAACGCTGTTACGAGTTGTCTGAATCTTTGGACAGAGCCATCGTTCTGGCTGGAGATGCGTCTGACAGAGAACTTCTGCTGGAAGAGAACATCGAGGAAACTGACGTCTTCTGCGCTGTGACCAATGATGATGAAGCTAACATCATGTCGGCGATGCTGGCAAAAAGTCTGGGTGCCCGCAAAGTCATCGCTTTGATCAACAATCCCGCTTACGTGGATCTGATTGAAGGCAGTAATATCGATATCGCGATATCACCACAACAAGCAACCTTGGGCAGCATCCTGACCCACATTCGTCGAGGCGACGTAGTCCGAGTCCACTCACTCCGCCGTGGTGCAGCCGAGGCCATTGAAGCCATCGCTCATGGTGATCGTAAAAGCTCAAAGGTAGTGGGACGACGAATCGAGGAAATCGCTTTGCCACCGGGCGCTAACATCGGCGCCATCGTTAGGGGCCAAGACGTCATCATCGCACACGATGATATCATCGTTGAATCCGATGACCATTTAATCCTGTTTATGGTCGATAAAAGCCGAATCTCTGAAGTCGAAAAGCTGTTTCAGGCACCCTTCACCTTTTTTTGACGGTCAAAGATGCATATACAAATCGCCTTCAGAATACTTGGCAGCCTACTGATGATCTTCAGTTTGACGATGCTGCCGCCCATCCTGGTTTCATGGATCTTCGCTGACGGCGTCAGCATCATTTTTATCGATACGTTCATTCTGACCTTTACCGCCGGCGCAGTCTTCTTTGGCTTGTTTCGAAATCATCAGCAGGAGATGCGAACCAAAGATGGCTTTCTTATCACCTTCCTCTTCTATATGGCACTGGGTTGCTTTGGCGCAATTCCCATGGTTCAGGAAGAGGGTATCCATCTAAGCTGGGCCGATGCACTGTTCGAGTCCTTTTCAGGGCTAACGACCACCGGCGCTACCGTCATCACCGGTATTGATGAGTTACCGGCGTCGATTCTTTTCTATCGCCAGCAGCTGCAATGGCTTGGTGGTATGGGCATTATTGTCCTGGCCGTCGCTATACTGCCCATGTTGGGTATCGGCGGCATGCAACTCTACCGAGCGGAGACGCCGGGACCGCTTAAAGACAGCAAGCTGACGCCACGAATCAAGCACACTGCCGTCGCCTTGTGGTCCATTTATATCGGGCTCACGGTTGCCTGCGCGGTGGCTTACTGGGCCGCCGGCATGTCACTATTTGATGCGATCTGTCACAGTTTTTCCACTATCGCGATCGGTGGTTTTTCGACCCATGATGCAAGCATCGGCTACTTCGACTCCTTCGCGATCGAGATGGTCGCGATGTTTTTTATGGTGCTCGCTGGCATCAACTTTGGGCTACACTTTTTCGCCTGGAAGGAGCGTTCCATATTGCACTATCTGCGTGATGACGAGGTGCTGTTCTATTTGTTTTTACTGGTGGGCGGCACGGGTATCGTCGCTGCCGGCCTGATTACATTCGGTACTTATGACGTTGCGCCCGCATTCCGCTTTGCCGCGTTCGAGGTTGTTTCTGTCTTTACAACCACCGGCTACGCTACCGCTGACTTCAGCGCTTGGCCAAATATGCTGCCATTTCTGGTGTTTTTTGGCGCTTTTACCGGCGCCTGTGCTGGATCAACCGGTGGTGGTATGAAGGTCATGCGCGTCATGCTGATCTGTAAACAGGGCATTAGAGAAATTCATCGATTAATCCACCCCAACGCTATTTTTCCCATAAAGCTCAATCATCGCCCCGTATCCTCTGGCATCATTGAGTCCGTCTGGGGCTTCTTTTCTATTTACGTGGTGATTTTCTTATTTATGCTACTGGCCATCATGGCCTGTGGCCTGGATTTTATCAGTGCATTTTCTGCCGTCGGTGCGACGATCAATAACCTCGGTCCTGGACTCGGCAGCGTCGCTTATCACTATGGTGACATTAGCGATACTGCCAAATTTATTTTGTGCTTTTCGATGATGCTCGGACGCCTCGAAATCTTTACATTGTTGGTGCTTTTTACGCCCATGTTCTGGCGCAAATAAGACACCCGGTCAGTACAAGGGTAAGGTTCCTTCCGGGTATCGTCGAAAGCGCTTATATTCCCACTGGTATTGAGCCGGATCGACTCGAACACAGTTTTCGATACTGCGGTTTATCGCCAGCATGGACTGCAAAGGGTCCTTCGCATAAATGTCCGGATCAGGAAGGCCGAACCGAATGGTGAACCCCTGACTCGCAGGCTGCCGAATAACCATACAGGTGATGACTCTGGCACCCGTTTTCTGAGTCAGGCGAGTCAATAGCCGATCCGTAAAAGCCGGCTGGCCAAAAAAGGGGATGAAGTCGCCGCTACTGGGGACCTGGTCAGGCAAGATCGTGACGACCTGCCCCTCCTGCAAGCACCGATACAGCTGAGCAATACCGGCCCGATTGGTCGGCACCATGTCGTTACCAAAATTCTTCCTGACTGCTGCCATGATGGGTTTTAAGTACGCTTTTTCCGGCGGTTGGTAAAGCGCCGTCATAGGTTGTCGGCCAGCAAAGAAAACATTGAGAAGTTCCCAGTTTCCAAAGTGGGGTAACAGAATGATGACGCCTTTTCCCTGTGCAAAGGCATCATCCAACAGGGACACGCCCTTCACTTCGCTAATCCAACGCTCTATGCGTGGCCGCGACCCGAGCCAGATCGCCGGCGTTTCCATGACAGTTTGCCCCATATGCTGCAACCGGCGCTTAACAAACTCATCTCGCTTCACAGCACTCGGAAACATACTGCAGGCGTCGAGGTTAATCTCCGTCACTGTCGCTGCGCGGGTCCGCAGCAGGAACATGCCAATGCCGAGCAGCCTGCCGAGCCACTGACTGACGCGCAGAGGCAACCTTGCCAGACACTGGAGCAAGAAATACAACATCGCAACCTTGACAGGATTCGAGGAGTCCTGGGCGTTCATGCGCTGGCTCATGGGCTGGCCGCCGCACATTCGACGTGACGATAACAGGAAACAAGATGATCGTTTACCATGCCGGTCGCCTGCATCAGCGCATAACAAATCGTGCTACCAACAAACTTGAAGCCATCGGCTTTTAAGCGCTTGCTGAGAATATCCGAGACTCGAGTATTGGCGGGCACCTGCGCGCTGGCGGTATATTGGTTTTGTATCGGCCGACCATCAACCACATCCCAAAGATAGTCGCTGAATCTAACACCTGCGGCTTCCATGTCGAGATATCGACGGGCATTGATAATGAAACTATCGATTTTTAGTCGATTTCTAACGATGCCTGGGTTCGCGAGCAATTCCGCTTTTTTTTCATCACCATAGCGAGCAATCACTGCCGGATCGAACCCGTCAAATGCCAACTGGTAGTTTTGCCGCTTGCGCAATATCGTAATCCAGCTGAGCCCAGCCTGAGCACCTTCTAGCAGCAAAAACTCAAACAGGCGTTGATCATCAAATTCCGGATAACCCCACACCTCATCATGATATCTCAGATAGAGTTCGTCACCCTGACACCATTCACATCGCTTTACTTCATCAGTTCTCACGGATAACCCTCTGGTTGCACCGAAATTTACCCCTATCGATCGAGGTAGCGATCCATCCCCCAGCATTCTAGCCTACTTTGTCGCGGCGAACATTCAGACACACTGATGGCCATGACTCCCACTCGTTCGGTATACTGAGCGCCATTTTAACCTTAGGCCAGATACATGAGTGTAGCCACCTTCCAGGACATGATTTTGACACTGCAGCGCTACTGGGCAGATCAAGGCTGTGTGTTGATGCAACCCTACGACATGGAAGTCGGGGCAGGTACGTTTCATCCAGCAACTTTTTTGCGGGCTGTAGGGCCCGAAAGCTGGAAAGCTGCCTATGTTCAGCCATGCCGTCGACCAACTGACGGTCGCTATGGGGAAAACCCCAATCGCTATCAATACTACTATCAGTTTCAGGTCATGCTGAAGCCATCACCTGAAAATATTCAGGCACTGTATTTGGATTCATTACGCCACCTGGGAATAGACCCATTGGAACACGATATTCGCTTCGTCGAGGACAATTGGGAGTCACCGACGCTAGGCGCCTGGGGTCTTGGCTGGGAAGTCTGGATGGATGGGATGGAAATTACTCAGTTCACCTACTTTCAACAGGTTGGCGGGCTTGAATGTTATCCGGTTACTGGTGAGATTACCTATGGTCTTGAGCGCCTGGCCTTATACCTACAAGGCGTTGAAGACTTTCAACAACTGATCTGGAGCAAGTCCGAAAGCTCGACCGTTACCTATGCCGATGTATTCCATCAGTACGAGGTCGAGATGTCGGCTTATAATTTTGACTACTCGAATGTCGAAGCGCTGTTTGCCCAGTTCGACTTCTGCGAGCAGGAAACGACTCGCTTGCTCGCCGCCTCGCTTCCGTTGCCAGCCTACGAATTCGTAATGAAGGCATCCCATGCCTTCAACCTGCTTGACGCCCGCCAGGCAATTTCAGTGACAGAGCGGCAGCGATTTATTTTACGCGTCAGGACTTTGTCTCGAGCCGTCGCCGAGGCCTATTTTAAATCAAGGCAGGCGTTAGACTTTCCACTGGCTGATGAGGTCATCAAGCAAACGTTTCTTCAGGAGGTAGCCAATGGTCGTTAATGACCTGTTATTCGAGCTGCAGACAGAAGAACTGCCACCTAAGTCGTTGCGATTATTGATGCTGGCCTTAGTGAACAACCTTGAGTCCGAATTGACCAAGTCTCAATTGGCATTCAGCCTGGTCAAGGGTTACGCAACACCCCGGCGCCTTGCCGTTCTCGTCACTGATCTTGCGGAGCGGCAACCAGACCAGTCCATCGAACGTAGAGGTCCTGCCTTGCAGGCGGCCTATGACAGTCATGGCGCGCCATCAAAGGCACTTGCAGGTTTTCTGCGTGCTTGTGGCCTGGAGAATACTGACCTCCTTGAAAAACAGGAGACTCCAAAAGGAACTTGGCTGGTATACCAGCAAAACAAACCGGGGAGTCATATTCGAGAATTGATCCATGACGTACTGTCGAAAAGCATCAGTAACTTGCCTATTGATCGCAAAATGCGTTGGGGCTCAAGCCGAGTAGAGTTTGTTCGACCCGTGCATTCGGTGATATTGCTTTACGGCACTGAGATACTGCCTGTAAAAATCCTCAATTGTGATGCTGACAGACTCACGGTCGGACATCGCTTTATGAGCAATAATATCGTGAGTATTGACAGCGCTAACAGCTACTCTAAGGCGCTGAAGAGCCACTATGTCATCGCGGATTTCGAAGAGAGAAAAACAGCAATCAAGGAACAACTCGCTGAAATCGAACGGACTGATAAGGTCACAGTCGTTATAGATCCGGAGTTGCTCGACGAAGTCACCTCCCTGGTGGAATGGCCCGTCGCTCTTGGCGGTCGGTTCGATCCGGACTTCCTGAAAGTACCGGAAGAGGCGCTCGTCTCCGCCATGAAATCGCACCAACGCTACTTCCATACGGTGGATTTGACCGGAAAGCTACTGCCAAGATTTGTGACGATCGCGAATATTGAAAGCACGGATCCTGACGCTGTCATTAAAGGTAACGAGCGGGTTATTTCTCCACGCTTGGCAGATGCCGCGTTTTTCTATCGACGAGACCAGCAAACTACGCTTGAGAGCAATCTTGAGCGTCTTGGCCATGTTATTTTTCAGGCCAAATTGGGAACCTACCTGGATAAGGCCAAGCGTATATCGAGGCTCGCAGGGTTTATTGCCGAGCAGGCCGGCGTTGATCCGACTCTCGCACAACGAGCAGGCTTATTGTGCAAGGCCGATCTGGTCTCTTCAATGGTGGGAGAATTCCCAGAGCTGCAGGGTCTCATGGGCGGCTACTATGCCGAAATCGACGGCGAGCCTGAGTCCGTCGCGCAGGCCATCAAAGAACATTATTTACCGAGTTTTTCGGGGGGCGAGTTACCAGCTTCTGCCTGTGGTCAGGCCGTTGCTATCGCCGATAAACTCGATACCTTGACGGGCCTGTTTGGCATCAATCAACCGCCCACAGGATCCAAGGACCCCTTTGCCTTACGCCGCCAAACCCTGGGCGTGATTCGAATCTGTATTCAAGCGCAGCTCAAACTCGATATTCGCGAAACCTTAGCCTTCTCGGCGGGTCAGCACAGTCCAGATTTTTCGACGACCGCCGTCTACGACTATCTGCTTGATAGACTAGGAACCTGGTACCAGGAGCAGGGCATACCGGGTGATACCTTCAATGCGGTTCGATTCAGTCACCAGCTCATCACTAACTTGAGTGACTGTGACGCACGTGTCAGATCAATTCAGCACTTTCGAGCCCATCCTCAAGCAGAACAACTGATTGCCGCCAATAAGCGCGTCGCCAATATTCTGAAAAAGGCCGGCACTATCGAGACAACAATTGATACTGGCCTGTTTTTAGTACCTGCCGAAAGCCAACTGTTTTCCGAACTCATGAGCGCAGAGGCGAGCATGGGCATGCGGCAAGCCGACCTGAGTCAGGAATATACCGCAAAATGCTTGATACTCGCGGGTCTACAGGTCGCTATTGATTCCTATTTCGATGAGGTCATGGTGATGGCAGATGACCCGGCCGTAAGAGCTAACCGACTTGCAACGCTGCAAAAAATGCGCAATCTATTCATGGACATCGCAGACTTCTCCTTACTGCAATGACTGCTGATTCAATCATCATTCTGGATCGAGATGGCGTCATTAACATCGACTCGGTTGACTACATCAAGTCAGCGGAGGAATGGTTGCCTATTCCTGGCAGTATCTTGGCAATCGCTCGTCTATTCCAGGCTGGATTCAAAATTTACGTCGCGACAAATCAAGCCGGTCTGGCTAGGCAGAAATTTACACAAGCAGACCTGGACGCCATGCACCGGAAGCTGATTCAACTGGTGGGTGATGCGGGAGGGCGGATTGAGCACATTTTTTATTGCCCTCACCATCCTGAGGCTGACTGCGCTTGCCGCAAGCCTCGCCCGGGGCTTATAGACCAAATTCGGCAATACCATTCGGGTCCGATTGCGACCATCACCTTCGTTGGCGACTCAGTCAAGGATATAGAAGCAGCCATCAATGGCCACTGCCAGCCAGTACTGGTGCTCACCGGTAATGGCCAGGCTACGTTGGAAACGCTAGTTCAGCGAGGCATGACGCTGGAGGTCTTCGCAGATCTGGCCCAATTCGCCGACGCTCGAATCAATCATCGAGCGTAAGTACAGACAGTTATACGTCCAGATTAGCGACGGCCAAGGCGTTACTGACAATAAAGTCTTTTCTCGGCTCAACGGCGTCGCCCATCAGCGTACTGAACAGCTGGTCGGCTGCGATGGCGTCTTCAATGGTCACTCGTAGCATGGTACGTCGGTTCGGATCCATGGTCGTTTCCCAAAGCTGATCCGGGTTCATTTCACCGAGTCCCTTGTAGCGTTGCCGGCTTTGACCTCTGAGCCCCTCCTGCTGCAACCAAGCGAGAGCCTGTTTCAGCGACTTGGCCGCTTCAGACTTTTCACCTTTCATAATGACCGCATCTTTTTGCAGGAGTTGTGTTATCTGTTCTCCGAGTGCCGTGTAGTCTTCATAGTCTTTTGACTGAAAAAATTCTCGAGTAAACACGTACTCTCTGCTAACCCCATGATTTATAACGATTAAAACCGGATAGTGGAGGTGCCGCTCCAGGTCCTCGCGAACGGTAAGTTGATATTCGGTACGGGTTTTGATCGACCCTGCGATTTGTGCTTGAAGACCCTCGGCCCAGTTTTTCACTAGGCTATCGTCTCTCAAATCGGCAACTGTCAGACGCGGCGCATAGATCATTAGGTCCAGGATTTCCGCTGGGAATACCCTTTCCAGGCGTTTTATCTGAGCCTGAACGCCAAAATACCGCTGCGCTAAAGCTCTGAGCTCTTCACCTTCTAGTGCCGTTGCACCCGCGCTCGGAATCAACTTTGCCTCTTCCATGGAAACTTCAAATAAATAGGCATTCAGTGCCTCTTCGTCCTTGATATACCTCTCCTGTTTGCCGCGCTTAACCTTATACAAAGGGGGTTGAGCGATTAAAACATGGCCACGCTCAATCAGAACTCGCATGTGCCGAAAGAAGAAAGTCAGCAGCAGCGTTTTAATGTGCGCCCCATCCACATCTGCGTCCGTCATGATGATAATGGAGTGATAACGCAACTTGTCCGGGTTGAACTCGTCACGGCCAATACCACAACCCAATGCTGTGATGAGAGTACCCACCTCAGCCGACGACAGCATTTTGTCAAAACGCGCCTTCTCGACGTTTAAAATCTTGCCTTTGAGAGGCAGTATCGCCTGGTTTTTTCGATCCCTGCCCTGCTTGGCGGATCCACCGGCCGAGTCACCCTCGACCAGATAAATCTCTGACAGCGCTGGATCCTTCTCCTGGCAGTCGGCTAACTTGCCAGGTAATCCGGCAATATCCAATGCACCCTTGCGCCGGGTCATTTCTCGTGCTTTGCGCGCCGCTTCCCTCGCCCTGGCTGCGTCTATCATTTTTTGCACGATCGCCTTGGCCTCTTGAGGGTTTTCTAACAAGTAATCATTGAAAGCACTCGCCATCTCTTGTTCCACTGCCGTCTTAACCTCCGAGGACACCAGCTTGTCTTTAGTTTGCGAGGAAAACTTAGGATCAGGTACCTTGACCGAAATGACGGCGGTGAGACCCTCACGCGCGTCGTCGCCGGTGGTGGTTGCTTGTGCTTTTTTGCCCAAACCCTCTCTTTCGATGTAATTATTTAACGTGCGTGTGAGTGCGGCTCGAAAGCCTTGCAAGTGAGTTCCACCGTCACTTTGGGGAATATTATTGGTATACGCAAAGATAGACTCCTGATAAGAGTCATTCCATTGCATGGCGATTTCAACAGAAATACCGTCTGCCCGGCTGGCGGAACAGTGAAAAATTTGATTCAAACCAGTTTTGTTGTGGTTGAGATATTCGACAAAGGTTCTCAGCCCGCCCTCGTAGCAGAACCGCTCTTCCCGACCCGTACGTTCATCCGCCAGCTCAATAACAATCCCGGCATTGAGAAACGAAAGCTCACGAAGCTTTTTCGCCAAAATATCATAGTGAAACTCGATATTTGTAAAGATCGACGCAGAGGGCTTAAAGCGACACTTGGTGCCAGTCTGTTGAGTCTCCCCAACGACGGCGAGGGGCTCGTCCGGTACTCCATCATGATAGACCTGCTCCCATACTTTGCCATCACGCCAAATCGTCAGAACCAGCTCCTCTGACAGGGCATTAACGACAGATACACCCACCCCGTGCAATCCGCCTGAGACCTTATAGTTACTGTCATCGAATTTACCACCAGCATGAAGTACCGTCATGATGACTTCAGCGGCGGATTTGCCTTCACCCGCGTGGAAGTCGGTGGGTATGCCGCGACCATTGTCCGCGACAGTCACGTAATGATTGGGATGAATGGTCACTTTGATTTCGGAGCAGTAGCCTTCGAGCGCCTCATCAATGGAATTATCCACTAGCTCCTGCACCATATGGTGCAAGCCGGTACCATCATCCGTATCGCCAATGTACATGCCTGGCCGCTTTTTCACCGCATCAAGGCCCTTTAGAACTTTGATGCTGGTTGAATCGTAGGATCGTTGATCACTCATTACTGCTCTCCATTTCACTAATCGCCCCACGTTCCACGTGAAACATCTTAGTGCTAACCCCCGCCCAGCTGCTTCGCAACTGCGCTACATCGATTCCGGTGGCCAATATCTGGCCACCACTATTATACAGTTCACTGCAGACTCGTTGCCGATGAGCCTCATCCAATTCTGCGCACAAATCGTCGACCAGATATATTGGCGACTGATTACGCTGAGCGGCCGATAGTTTACCCTGACTCAGTACCAGCGCCCACGCCAGTAGCTTGAGCTCACCTCGCGAGCAGACCTGAGTCGCATTGCTTCCAGCAACCCGTACTTCTATATCAGCGCGGTGAAATCCGCTGAAGGTAAAGCCTCGCTTTCTATCTGCATCAAGCTGCTGGATCATGACTTCCTTCAACGATTTTTGCCTGTCCCAGCCTCGACTATAAACACACTCTACCTGCTGTAGTTCTATCAGTTCTCCACACAGGGTTTTAAAGACTGTTTGAAATTTTTCAAAATAACGCTGACGATACTCGTCAATAGACTCGGCGAGGCCTGCCAGCTTCTCGGTCCAGACTTTTAGCTCTGCGGGATTAGCGCTCCCACCACGGAGTAAGCTATTGCGCTGTCGTAATCCCCGCACGGCATTCTCCCATTCCGAGAGAAAACCAGGTTCCACGTGAAACAAACCCCAATTCAAAAACCGACGCCGCTGCCCAGGCGCACCCAACAGCAAATCGACGGTGTCCGGACCCAATAGCAACACAGGAAGCGCTAGCGCCAACTCACTGGCGCGCTGCACTACCTCGCCATTTATCTTGATGTCTCTTCCGCCATCGCGATCTCTCTGTACACCAATTCGACTCTGAGTGACCGGTGTCGCCACTTTTCCAAATACGGTGGTGCGCTCCGCTTCTCGTCGAATCAGTGGCTCGAGCTTTTGTCCACGGAAACTACGACCAGAACCAAGAAAATAAACTGATTCCAACAGACTGGTTTTACCACTGCCATTGTTGCCGCAGAAAAGATTGATGCCCGACGCGAGATCCAGTTCCACATGCTCAATGTTACGCAAGTTCTCTACCGTGAGCCGGCTTAAACTCATAGTTTCATTGGCATCACAACATAGATTGAGTCTTCGACGTTAGGGTCCTCCAACAAGGCACTGCTATTGGCGTCATGCAACGTCATCTTGACTGAATCACTTTCGATCACACCCAACACGTCGAGCACATAACCCACATTGAACCCCACCTCAAGATCGTCGCCCTGATAATCCACTGAGACGGTTTCCTCTGCTTCTTCCTGTTCGGGATTATTTGCCGATAGTTGCAATGCCCCTGACGAGAGATTGACGCGAATACCGCGAAATTTCTCGTTTGACAAAATCGCAGTACGATTCAGCGCCTGCCTTAACTCCAACTTGTCTGCAAGAATCAACTTGTCGCCATTCTTAGGAATCACTCGATCATAATCCGGAAAGCGACCATCGACGAGCTTGGTCGTTAAGGTGAAATCTGCTGATTCCGCCATCAGATAGTTGGATCCAATCGCAATACCTACATCGCCGTCGACTTCATGCAACAACCGCTGTAGCTCAAGCACCCCCTTTCTAGGCACTATAACCTGGCGGCTATCCACGCTGGCTCCAGGCATTTGCAACTTGCTCATGGCCAGCCTATGGCCATCGGTTGCTACTGTCTTAACATAATCGCCCCCCATTTCGATCAACATACCGTTGAGGAAATAACGGACGTCTTGCTGCGCCATGGCGAAGGCTGTTCGATCTAACAACCGCTTCAATGCCTTGCTATCAATTCGAGTGGACATCTCTGCGATTGACTTCTCGACGGAAGGAAAATCCGCTGCTGGCAGAGTTGACAGGGTTGATCGAAACCGACCCGCTTTAATCGTTAAACGTTGCCCTGCTAAGGATAACTCAACCTCAGCTTTGTCGGGCAACTCTCGACAGATGTCCATCAACTTACGCGCAGGAACTGTCACCTCGCCGTTCTCCCCTTCAATCAAGGGTACGCGAGCGACCATTTCAACCTCAAGATCTGTGCCCGTCAACGACAGCTCAGCGCCATCGACCTGCAGCAACACGTTTGACAACACCGGCAACGTCTGGCGCCGTTCAACGACGCCCGCAACTTGTTGAAGCGGTTTCAACAAGGCTTCTCTACTGACAAGTAACTTCATGAATTTTCCTATAGTAAGCGCTTACAAGCTTTAAGAACCTTATTTTTACTGCCCTAGCCGCTATAAAATCATAGGGCTAACCACGAAGCGTGATTGGCTTTCGTCTGATTCCGTTAGCAACATCGCACTATTCCCATCTATCAACGTCATTTGGACCTCGTCGCCATCCATTGCCGATAAGGCATCAATCAGATAGTCGACATTGAATCCTATCTCTACTTTGGCTCCATCGTATGCCACTGGAACATTCTCTTCAGCCTCTTCCTGTAAAGGATTATTGGCATAAATCCCCAAGTTTCCCGGCGTCAATTCCAGGCGAATATTTCTGTAAGTCTCGTTCGTCAGAATCGATGTTCTGGTTAGAGCATCCTTAATCTCACGACGATTAGCCCGCAATACAATGTTGCCCCCAACCGGCATGGCGCGTTCGTAATCCGGATAGGTCGCGTCGATCAATTGAGTCACGAGGCAAAGGTGACTCGACTCGACGCGAAGATGATTGTTAGAAAATTTTAACACCAGCTCCCGCTCGTCATCTTTAACCATTCGCATCAATTCGACAATGCCTTTTCTCGGGACAATAAATTGCCGCCTTTCATCGACGGCATAGGTGCCTGCTAGACGGTTAGCAGCGAGCCGCTGGCCATTGGTCGCCACTGCCGTGAGCTGGTCCGCAGTGAGTTCTATCAACATACCGTTGAAAAAATACCGAACGTCCTGTTGCGCCATAGCAAAACTGGTTTTGTCCAACAGACGCTTAAGCGACTGAGGTGAAAGACTCACCTCAACCTGAGCCGGATCCATGTCAATAATTGGAAATTCTGTCGTAGGCAGTGTCGCCAGATGGGATTTAAAGCGCCCACTGACGATACTCATTCGCTCACCCTCTAACGAACATACGAGTGGCGTGTTACCAGGAAAACTACGGCAAATTTCCATAAATTTTCGTGCCGGTATGGTGACAGCACCGTCTGAGGCGTTAGTGATCGTCTTCAGACTCGCGCTGAGCTCTACTTCCAGATCCGTACCCACAAGCGTCAGAACACCATTTCTAACGGTTATTTTGAGATTCGCTAAAACAGGTAGCGTTTGTCGACGCTCTACAACGCCAGACACAAACTGCAATGGCTCTACCAATGCATTTCGATCTATCTCAAACTTCATGGCACTCCTTATGGAGCCTTACTTAAATAGCGCTGCTAATCATGCACATCTAGGCCGTCAATATTCGCAGCAAGTTAGTATAGTCGTCTCGAATATCCTGATGACTCTCACGCAGCTCTTCAATTTTTCGCACGGCATGCATGACTGTCGTATGATCCCGTCCTCCGAAAGAATCGCCGATCTCAGGAAGACTGTGATTCGTCAGTTCCTTTGCCAGCGCCATGGCTACTTGTCGCGGCCTTGCTATCGATCGGGTTCGGCGCTTGGAATGTAACTCAGCGATTCGAATCTTATAATACTCTGCCACCGTCTTCTGAATGTTTTCGATCCCGACTTGCCGATCCTGCAGCGAAATCAAATCCTTCAACGACTCTCGAACCTGTTCAATACTGATCTCTCGTCCAGTGAATTTCGCGTTAGCAATTACCCTGCGTAAAGCACCTTCCAGCTCTCGAACATTCGAGCGGATTCTTTCAGCGATAAAAAAAGCCGCGTCATGGGGCAAATAAACCGCTTCTACCTCGGCTTTCTTCAGCAGGATTGCCACCCGCGTTTCCAGATCGGGAGGCTCAACGGTTGCTGTCATACCCCACATAAACCGACTCTTGAGTCGTTCTTCCAGTCCCTCGATTTCTTTTGGGTAGCGGTCACACGTCAGTACTATCTGGCTACCGTTTTCCTGCAACCGATTGAAAACATGGAAAAACTCTTCCTGAGATTTCATACCCTTGGCGAGAAACTGAATGTCGTCCATGAGCAGCACATCGACGGTTCGATAGTACTGGGTAAATTCCGACATGGTGCCATGCTCGATCGCCCTGACCATGTCCTCCATAAACCGCTGAGAATACATGTAGGCCACCTTTAAATGCGGATGCTTTTCAAGAATAGCATTACCTACCGCATGCATCAGGTGCGTCTTACCAAGCCCGACTCCACCGTACAACAGCAGGCACTTATAAGTAACACCAACGTTTTCAGATACTTGAATGGCCGCAGCCCTGGCCAACTCATTGGATCGACCGGCGACAAATGTCTCAAACGTAAACTCGGTATTGAGTTTGAGTAATGGGTAGAAGCTTTCTCGAGCCGCAAAGCTATTATCGACAACGCGCGCATTGCCGTTACCTCGTGGCGTTCCCTGACCAGTGCTGGCGCCGGATGGCGCGGCTGAAGAACCAATACGCAAGGTTACGGACCCAAAACCATTTTGGTCAACCAACTCCTGGATCCGCGCCAGAAACATATCGCTAACCTGGTCCCGAATATACTTGTTGGGCGCCAGTAAACATAACTCTTTGGTATCTAACTCGGCCTGCAAAGGCTTTATCCAGGTATTAAATTGCTGCGCAGTCAACTCTCCCTCCAGACTGCTTAAGCATTTTTGCCAGATTGTCGCCCCCACAAAACCTCCGAATGAACTTTTCTATCATAAAGTCGGCAAATTGGTATCCATACCGTGCCGTTGCTCGAGGCCTCTTTCTCGGTAGCCTCCAGTCGACTCGAATAGTAACGCCATTTGACGCCTCAAGCCACCAGTTCCGTATAAAATAACATAATTAAAAATCCTTACGAATCAATAATTTATGCTTTAAATCGGTAGATAACCAGTGAATATCCTGTGAGCAACCTGTGTATAAATCTAGGATCCTGGCGCCTGAACCGTTGCCTGTGGATAACTCGAGCATTGCTGCACAGCTTGTCCACAGTTTGCACTCAGGTATAGATCAAACTGCCAACAACCTTTAACGTCACTCAACTTATTGATATAGAACACTATTATTGACTCATCCACAGCCTACTGAGGCCTAATAACAACACCAATAATAAATGATATATATATACTGTTAACTACTATTTAGGGGCAGTAAAATTTTGCCCAACCTTAGGAGCGATAAAGTCTGAAAACCTAAATTGACTGTTGCTTCGATCTTCTTTAGAATCGCCGCTCGTTTTTCAAACCCCGTTACCGGTGCAAAACCAATGAAAAGAACATTTCAACCAAGCGTACTGAAACGCAACAGAACCCACGGTTTCCGATCCAGAATGGCAACCAAAAACGGTCGCTTGGTCTTGAAGCGTCGTCGAGCCAAGGGACGCAAGGAACTGACAGTCTGATAGGAGCTCTTGGCTGATCTACTTGAACAGTCGGTGAGGGTTGCAGCGGCGCAAGGATTCCCGCCACACTACCGATTGCACAAATCTCACGAATTTGACGCTGTCTTTAAAGGCAACAAGTATCGATTGAGTGGGCCGGAATTTCTTGTTCTTGCTGTCGAAAACCAGGGAAAGCATTGTCGCCTCGGGATGGTCATTGGCAAAAAAACCGCTGGCCCAGCAGTGCAACGCAATAGAATCAAGCGCTTGATTCGAGAATCTTTTCGCACCCAGGGTCCTCAAGCAAATGAATCACCGTGTTTGGATATCGTCATAGTCGCGAGGTCTGGTGTCTCAACGAGAGACAACCAACATTTGACAGATGTGCTGGCAAAAGGTTGGAAAAAGTTGTTCAAAAAAGCGTCTGTGAGTACTTAGATGATCAAAAGGCTCCTGTTAATTACGATACGCATTTATCAACTCTGCCTCAGTAGCGTTCTTGGGCCTCGCTGTCGATTTCATCCTACCTGTTCAGAATATACCCGTGAGGCGATTGAGCGACATGGTGTATTTCAAGGCACTTGGCTGGGTTTACGCCGACTGGCGAAATGCCACCCTTTTCATCCGGGGGGTATCGATTCGGTCCCTGCCGTTTTAAATGTTAACGACACCAGTAAAAAGCCGATCGGCTTCGAGTAGCCATTTTCAACGAGAGTTACCTATGGATTTTCAACGTATTTTAATTTTATTAGGTCTCGCGATTACCACCTACATGCTGATTCTGGCTTGGAGCGAAGATTATGGCAGTGGCAAAATCGAGTCAGAGTCAGCGGATGCGATAAGCACACCAAACACCGATGTACTCACCAATATCAATTCCCTTCCGAGTGCTAGCCAAAACGGTTCTGTCAGCGAAGCATCTGTCGACTTTCTGCCCCTCGACAGTATCAAACCAGAACCCGTTGTAGGGACGACCAGCGATGTAGTGGATCTCCAGTCAAACAGTCAGAATGCACGTTATGTCACAGTGACAACCGATGTGCTGAATCTTTTGATCGATACGGTCGGTGGCGATATCGTCAAAGCTTCATTGACAAAATTTCCCGTGGCGATCGATCAGCCTGATTCACCTTTTGTCTTGATGGATCCACGCAATGCCTACGCCGCCCAGAGTGGCCTCATAGGTCCTAACGGTACGGATACCGCTGCTGGTAGACCAACCTTTACTGTAGCCCAGAGTCAGTATGAACTTTCCCCAAACGAAGATCAGATTCAGGTAGAGTTGAAAACCTTGCAGGGTGAAGTATCAGTGACAAAACGCTTTACTCTGCGGCGTGACAATTATCTGGTCGACGTCGACTATCAAGTGGTAAACAACAGCAACCAAACCTGGGCCGCCGCGTTATTCGGTCAGATTAAACGAGATGGTCAAGCGCCAGTACTCATTGACCAGAGTGCCATGGGTCTGCAGCCCTATACCGGTGGTGCAACCTTCACGACAGACGCGCCCTACACGAAAATCACCTTTGATGATGTCGAAGAAAATCCCTATAAGGCTATTGTCGATGGTGGCTACATTGCTATGGTTCAGCATTATTTTGTAACAGCTTGGGTACCTAAAGAGAAACAGGAAAAGAATACCTACCATGCCCGCAAACTCGCAGGCAAGGATGCCTTCCTGTTTGGCTTCACCTCACCTAATTGGTCAGTAGCTCCCGGCCAACAAGATACTAAAGGCGCGCAGTTTTATGTGGGACCGAAAGATCAATATAAACTTGAGGAAATATCGCCAGGCTTAAATCTCACGGTAGACTACGGCTTTTTATGGTGGCTAGCTCAGCCCATGTTTGGGTTGCTAACTTTTATTCACGGCATCGTGAGTAACTGGGGTATCGCGATTATTATTCTGACGATTATCGTAAAAACCCTGCTATATCCTTTGTCCGCTGCCGGCTTCAAGTCCATGGCTAAAATGCGCAAACTCCAGCCTGAAATGGTGCGCCTGAAAGAGCGCTATGGGGATGACAAGCAACAATTTACCCAAGCGATGATGGAGCTGTATAAAAAGGAAGGTGCCAATCCTTTGGGGGGCTGTTTGCCTATTTTGCTGCAGATGCCGGTTTTTCTGGCACTCTACTGGACCCTGATGGAAAGCTACGAATTGCGCCAGGCACCCTTCATGTTGTGGATAAATGATCTGGCGGTGATGGACCCCTATTTCGTTTTACCCATTCTCATGGGTGCATCTATGTTTGTCACCCAAATGATGCAACCGGAACCGCCAGATCCAATGCAAGCCAAGGTCATGAAAGTGATGCCAGTAATGTTTACCTTCTTCTTCCTCTGGTTCCCCAGTGGTCTGGTATTGTATTGGTTGGTAAACAATCTACTGTCGATCGCCCAGCAATGGGTTGTGACCAAACAGGTTGAAAAAGCCGGCTAATGGGTGACCGATGACCGGAATCCTAGTGCAAACTGACACCATAGTTGCTATCGCAACGCCAGTGGGTCGGGGCGGGGTGGGCATTGTTCGAATTTCCGGTACCAGGGTTCGAGAGATAGCCAGTGTGATTGTTGGCGCAGTGCCTAAGCCCAGATTCGCCACTTTCGCCAATTTTCTGGACGCAGATGGTAGTGCGATTGACCAGGGCATCGCCTTGTTTTTTCCGGGACCTCATTCTTTTACTGGCGAAGACGTGTTGGAACTGCAGGGTCATGGCGGACCTGTGGTGTTGGATATGTTGTTAAATCGAGTCCTACGAGCCGGTGCTCGAATCGCGGGTCCCGGTGAGTTTTCGCAGCGGGCTTTTCTGAACGACAAGATCGACTTGTCACAGGCAGAAGCTATTGCGGACCTTATTGATAGTGGCAGTCAGCGAGCGGCAAAAAGTGCCGTTAAATCCCTCCAGGGTCAATTCTCAACAAAAATTCAAGCGCTGAATAAAAGGATCGTTCGACTTCGAATTCATGTTGAAGCGGCGATTGATTTTCCGGAAGAAGAAGTAGATTTTTTGGCTGACGATTCGATCCATGAATCCTTGGCAGAGCTTTCCGCGGCCATGGTAGAGACGCTTGCCGAAACGGAACAGGGTGCGATCTTACGAGAAGGGGTAACCCTCGTCTTTGCAGGCCGACCTAATGCAGGTAAGTCCAGTCTGATGAATTATTTCAGTGGCCGTGATACCTCGATCGTCACCAGTGTGCCTGGAACTACCAGAGATCTCGTCAGAGAAGATATCCACCTAGATGGCGTGCCGCTGCGCTTGGTAGATACGGCGGGCCTGCGTAACAGTGAAGATTTGGTTGAAAGAGAAGGCATCCGGCGAGCACGACAGGAAATTACGATGGCGGATATCCTCCTATTGTTAATTGATTATAGTGAACATGCAGTGGACTGGCGGGAGGAGGCAGAGGCTTTGCTGGCAGAGTCGGGGAACCCGGCAGGCGCCATTGTTGTGTTGAACAAGATTGATAAACTAGCGCTTACATCAACCCCTGTTTTCTCGGTCCCGGTTCTCGGAATATCAGTGACAACCACTCAGGGATTGGCAGAGTTGAAAGCCGCTATCCAGCAAGCGATTGGTTTTGATAGCCAAGTGGAAGGTAACTTCATTGCACGAAGCCGGCATCTCGACGCGTTGCATCGTGCCCAGGAGGCCCTGATTGCAGGCCAGCAACAATTACAGACCCAACAGGCCGGTGAGCTATTGGCAGAAGAACTGCGTATTGCCCATGAGGCGCTGAATGAAATTACCGGAGAGTTTTCCAGTGATGACCTGCTAGGAGAGATCTTCTCAAGCTTCTGTATCGGCAAGTAGTCGTTGCCAAAACCAATCCAAGAAATCATGGACATAGACTTTATCGCCAACGTCCGTATACTTGCGGACCCAAAGTAAATGCCGTAGCTGCCATGGACTATCCAAATCGTTATGCAGTCATTGTTGTCGGTGGTGGCCACGCTGGTACCGAGGCTGCGCTCGCGGCCGCGCGAATGGGCGTGAAAACTTTGCTGCTGACACAGAATATTGAAACCCTGGGTCAAATGTCCTGTAATCCGGCGATCGGCGGAATTGGTAAGAGCCATCTCGTCAAGGAAATAGACGCGCTGGGAGGCGCTATGGCCCTCGCGGCAGACAGGGCCGGTATTCACTTTCGAACCCTGAATGCGAGAAAGGGGCCAGCAGTGCGGGCCACTCGAGCGCAGGCAGATCGACAACTCTATAAGGCGGCGATTCGAGGGTTTCTTGAAAACCAGCCGAACTTGCAACTGTTTCAGCAATCGGTTGACGATTTAATTGTGACTGGCGAGCGAGTCACAGGGGTCGTGACTAACGCGGGGCTGCGTTTCTTTGCCGATGCAGTAGTCCTGACAGTGGGCACCTTTTTGGGCGGCATCATCCACGTTGGCATGCAAAAACAAGCAGGTGGCCGCGCCGGTGATGCACCCTCAAACCGGCTTTCAGAAAGGCTTCGAGAACTGCCTTTCAGCGTCGGTCGCCTGAAGACCGGCACACCGCCGCGGATTGATGGCAAGTCGGTTAATTACGCAGGACTGGAGGCGCAACCCGGTGACACTCCGCGTCCAGTCATGTCCTATATGGGCTCCACGGCGGATCACCCCGCCCAGATGGACTGCTACATCACCCATACCAGCGCCGAGACCCATGACATTATTCGAGGGGGTCTGGATCGATCACCTTTGTTCACCGGTGAAATTGACGGCATAGGGCCACGTTACTGCCCATCCATTGAGGATAAGGTCGTACGCTTTGCGGATAAAAGCTCCCACCAGATTTTCATTGAGCCAGAGGGCCTTAATACCCACGAACTTTACCCGAATGGGATTTCCACCAGTCTGCCCTATGATGTTCAGGTAGCATTGGTGCGAAGTATAAAAGGTTTTGAGCAAGCGCATATCACTCGACCTGGCTATGCCATCGAGTATGACTTCTTTGAGCCTCGAGAACTCAAAAATTCGTTAGAAACCCGACACCTGGCAGGATTGTTCTTTGCGGGACAAATCAATGGCACCACCGGTTACGAAGAGGCTGCGGCCCAAGGCCTGATCGCAGGCATCAATGCCGCGAATCTCAGTCTCGAGCAGGCGCCCTACTGTCCTGGTCGAAATGAGGCTTATATTGGAGTACTCATTGACGATCTGATCACTATGGGGACTAAAGAACCCTACAGGATGTTCACCAGCCGTGCAGAATATCGCCTGATATTACGCCAGGACAATGCCGACCGCAGACTAACAGCGGCCGGTCGAGCAATGAATCTGGTATCTGACGAGCGGTGGCAACGGTATTCCGAAAAAATCGAAGCGATTGAGACAAGAAAGTTGCACCTGGACGAAAGTTGGCGCCATCCCGGTGACGCCGCCATTGAGGCTTTGCTGGGCCAGCCGCTGAGTCGCGAGTATAAGCTTGCGGATTTGGTGAAGCGACCAAATGTCCAAATAGACGCGTTGTTGCAAGCCGTTGGCCTCGACTGGCCTGATGCGGAGGTTAACGATCAAATCGAAATAGATCTGAAATATGCGGGCTATATCGACCGTCAACAGGACGAGATTAATCGAGTTCTGGCCCAACACTCAGTCACTATTCCAGAGCGGTTTAGTTATGCCGATATCAGCGGCTTGTCGAATGAAGTCAAACAGAAGCTAGAGCAGGTGCGACCAGCCACGATTGGTCAGGCAAGCCGAATCTCTGGGATAACGCCTGCTGCGATATCGCTGCTGTTGGTTTTTCTTAAGAAAGCGCGACACACGCTTAACGATCAAAAAAGCGCATGACCCAGAGTTCGGCTTTGCTGGCGTCAATTGAAGCAGGTATCCGTCAGCTGGGACTCGAGGGGCACAGCAGACTGGCCCCTCAGCTGGCGCTGTTTCTTGAAGGGCTCGTGAAGTGGAACCAGG
This sequence comes from Gammaproteobacteria bacterium, assembly GCA_038106185.1. Taxonomy (GTDB): domain Bacteria; phylum Pseudomonadota; class Gammaproteobacteria; order Pseudomonadales; family Azotimanducaceae; genus UBA4582. The sequence goes on from JAYODE010000002.1 coordinate 51,609, forward strand.
CATACAATCTGACGTCCATAAGAGACCCACAACAGATGGTTTACCTACATCTTATGGACTCACTCGCGGTTGTACCTTATTTGGCCCAATGGGCGAGGCATGAATCGGCGGGGCCCGCTGCAACAGTGCTGGATGTGGGTAGCGGCGCGGGTCTACCGGGTATACCACTGGCACTGTGTTATCCAGAAATCCGTTTTGTTTTACTCGACAGCAATGGCAAGAAGACCCGCTTTTTGCAGCAGATGCAGATTGAGTTAGGTCTTGTTAATGTCTCTGTTGTTCAGGCGCGAGCAGAAGATTATCAGGGTGTGTTTGATGGGGTCATCTGTAGAGCGTTTGCCAGTTTAGCAAATATCGTGTCCACCACTCAGCACCTGCTTGCCGAGAGTGGAAGTCTCCTAGCCATGAAGGGTAAGCTGGAGGAAGAATTGCCGGCCTCAGACCTGATTATCACTGAGGTTCACTCACTGCAAGTGCCCGGCGTTGATGCCGAGCGGCATCTTTATGTGCTGGGTCGGCACACTAACCATCAAAGGGGCAGCTGAGTCGTGGCGATTGTTTTAGCAGTAACCAATCAAAAGGGCGGCGTTGGTAAGACGACGACCAGTGTCAACTTGGCGGCATCCCTGGCGGCAATGAAGCGCCGAGTCTTGTTGATTGACCTGGACCCGCAAGGTAATGCGACCATGGGTAGCGGAGTCGATAAGAGCGAACTGGATGCCTCTGTTTATGAGGTATTGGTGGATGGCACCCCAATCAGAGATGCAATGGTCAAAGCTGAGTCTGCCGGCTACACCTTGTTGGGTGCAAATGTCGAGCTTTCTGGCGCTGAAGTGGAGCTTCTCGGCATGGATCGACGGGAATATCGCCTCACAGAAGCCCTGGCGACAGTAAGCGACGACTATGATTTTGTCATTATCGACTGCCCGCCGAGTCTCAGCTTGCTAACCATCAATGGACTGGTCGCAGCGAATGCTGTGATCATCCCGATGCAATGTGAATACTATGCCCTTGAGGGTCTCTCGGCGCTGGTTTCAACCATCGGCAGAATAACCGCTCGTCTCAATCCGACACTGGCGATTGAGGGTATTCTCAGAACCATGTACGACCCTCGTAACAGCCTGACCCAAGACGTGTCAAAGCAGCTATTGGATCATTTCGGTGACAAGGTCTACAGGACTGTGATTCCGCGGAATGTTCGTCTGGCAGAGGCGCCCAGCTATGGCTTGCCAGCTTTGTATTATGACAAGTTGTCTCGCGGTGCGACCGCCTATTTGGCATTTGCCAGTGAGCTGGCTCGCCGCTACGAGACGAAGCCTCGAATCCCGCTGAACCCCAGTCAGCAGCCAGGAGATTAGTTATGGTAGGCAAGAAACGCGGACTAGGGCGTGGCCTGGATGCCTTGCTCGGTGCTCAAAGCGCCTCGGCCACGGAAAGCCAAGCGGAAGTTGGGCAGCGCCTCGATGAGATACCCATTGAGTGGATTAGACCGGGCAAGTACCAACCCCGCAAGGTGATGGACGAGGAAGCGTTGCAGGACCTTGCGGCATCTATAAAAGCCCAAGGTTTAATGCAGCCCATTGTTTTGCGGTCGGTGGGTGAGCAGCGCTATGAAATTATCGCTGGCGAACGTCGATGGCGAGCGAGTCAGCTCGCGGGTTTCGAGAAAATTCCAGCTGTTATCCGTGAGGTCAACGATGAAGCCGCGGTAGCCATGTCTCTTATTGAAAATATCCAGCGGGAGGACCTCAACCCAATGGAGGAAGCGCTCGCGTTGCAGCGGCTGGTTGATGAGTTCCTTTTAACTCACCAACAAGTTGCAGATGCGGTCGGTAAGAGTCGAACGGCAGTGACCAACTTTCTTCGGTTAACCCACCTGGGGGGTGAGGTTGCGCAGATGCTGGGTAATGGAGATATCGAAATGGGCCATGCGCGCGCCCTGCTGACGCTATCAACAGACCTTCAAGCGCGAGCGGCGCGCGACATTGTCGCCCAGCATTTAAATGTCAGACAAGCGGAAGCACTGGTGCGACGTTTGTTAGCAGACCCCACGGATGTGAAAGCCACTCGAGTCGCCGACTCGGATACGCGACAACTGGAGAATCGCCTGACGAACAAGCTGGGTCAGCCAGTCAATATTCAGCATACCGCCAAGGGCAAAGGTAAATTAGTCATCAAGTACAATAGCCTGGATGAACTTGACGGTATTCTGAGCCGATTCGGCGAGTTAGATTAACCCCGCCAGATGAGAATGGCGACGGACGAAGTAATGGCACCTGGCACAGGAACGGTCACAATGCCAAAAATTCGGGTTTTCTGCTGAGTTCTCGTTGCTTGACTGGGTCTAAATCTCTATACTCTGCTCCCGCTATGCAGGTCGCTTTTTTAAGCCGGGGTTTAGTTATCAAGCCTGGACAAGAAAAATGAGCAACCTTTGGGTGATGTTAGGCCGAAACCCCATCAACAGAATTGTGGTCGCGCAACTATTGGCAACCCTGTTGCTGGCAAGTGCCGCTACCCTGGCTGATCTGGTTTTAGCCTACTCAATAGCCTTGGGCGGGCTCACAGGTGCCATCCCTAATGGATTTATGGCTTGGCGACTAAGCCGGCAGGTAGGAAGTCCCGGCCTTGCCTTCAAGTCAATGGTGATGGGTGAGTTAGGTAAGTTAGGGCTCACGGCGTTGATCTTCGCGTCCGTGTTTGTATGGGTGAAGCCGCTAAATGTAGCGATATTTTTTGCGGCACTGGTTCTGGCCATGATGTTGAATGTGATCGTTCCGTTGTTCGATCAAAAGCGCCATGGTCAGCGAACACAATAGATTCTTGCTGAGAACAGACGAGTATGGCAGGCGAAAACCAGACTTCCGGTGAATACATACAGCACCATATTACCAACCTGACCTATGGTCAGTTTCCCAATGGTAGCTGGGGGATAGCGCATACGCCGGAAGAAATCAAAAGCATGGGTTTTTTCGCGATTCATGTAGATACCATGCTATGGTCGCTAGGCACCGGTCTGGTGTTTTTGGCATTGTTTATCATCGCGGCACGTAATGTGACGGTGGGTATTCCTGGTACTCTCCAAAACCTTTGTGAAATGGTTGTAGAGTTTGTCGAAGATAATATTCGCCAAGTTTTCGGTACCCGTCCGAACCCCATCATAGGTCCATTGTCTCTGACCATTCTGGTCTGGGTATTCCTGATGAACCTGATGGATTTGATTCCCATAGATTTTGTACCCTGGCTCGCACACGCAGCTGGCATCAACTACTTTAAGATTGTGGCCACCACGGATCCCAATGCGACCCTCGGCATGGCGTTGGGCGTTTTCGCGCTGGTGCTTTACTACAATTTCAAGATCAAGGGCCCGCTTAAGTTTGGCGCTGGGTTGTTCACGCATCCCATTCCTCACTGGAGCATGTACTGGTTCAATATCATTCTGGAAACCGTTGACATGATTGCCAAGCCTTTGTCTCATGGCCTGCGATTATTCGGCAACATGTATGCAGGCGAGATGATATTTATTCTTATAGCACTGCTACCTTTCTACGCTCAGTGGGTCTTGTCCCTGCCCTGGGCTATTTTCCATATTTTGATCATTAGTCTGCAGGCATTTGTCTTCATGATTTTAACCATCGTGTATTTGACACAAGCCCACAGCACTGGTGAGCACTGATTTAGATGAAGCAATAAAAAAACAGCAAGACATTACTTATTTTCAGGCAACACTTTACTTATTTTTTGAGCACAGCAGGAGTTAGAACATGGAACAGTCCTTAATTTATATCGCCGGTGGCATTTTGATGGGCCTGGGCGCAATTGGCAGTGGCGTTGGTATCGGTATTTTGGGCGGCAAGTATCTGGAAGGCGTTGCCCGTCAGCCAGAACTACAGCCCATGCTGATGACCCAGTTGTTTATTTCTTTGGCACTGGTTGATGCGGTACCGATTATTGCGGTTGGTATCTCTTTGTATATGATTTTCGCGGTTTAAAGCGCGGTATTCACGATTCAGTTCTTGATCTATAGCCGAACTGTTTTGCTGGTTTTGATTGCCGATTATTTTTGCTGAAACTTGCCGAACTTTATATTTCGAAATTCGAGGTGAAGTGTGACTATTAATTTAACGATGCTGGGGCAGCTGATATCGTTCGTGATGTTCGTCATGTTCTGCATGAAGTTCGTCTGGCCGCCTTTGACGCAGGCCATGCGCGAACGCCAGAAGGCGCTGGCGGAAGGCTTGGAAAAAGCTGTTCTGGCGGAAAAGCAACTCGAGCTGGCTAATGATGCGGCGGCTTTGGAGCTGGATGCGGCTAAGAAGCAATCGGCTGAACTGATAGCTCAGGCACGTCAGCGAGCTAACCAGATTGTCGAGGAAGCCAAGGGTCAAGCGACGGAAGAGGCCGACAGAATCAAACTGGGTGCTCAGGCCGAGATAGACCAAGAGGTGAATCGAGCACGTGAAGCGTTACGAGCCAAGGTCAGCGAATTGGCAATTCAAGGTGCTGAACGAATTCTTGAAAGCAGTGTCGATCAGGCGCGGCATCAAGACATGTTGAACAAGCTAGCGGCGCAATTGTAAAGGCGACTGGAAATGGCAGAGTCAGAAAATACTACAATTGCCCGCCCCTATGCTCGTGCAGCCTTTTCGCAGGCGCTGGATGAGACCTCAGGTCTCTCCAACTGGTCAAGGATGCTGGGTTTGTTGAGCACAACGGTAGAGCAACCGTTAGTGCGCAAAGCGTTGGATAACCCGCGTCTGACGACCGAGCAGGAAGCCGGTCTCGTCATTGGTCTTGTTGGCGAAGAATTGTCGGACAAAGCTCGAAACTTCGTCACCGTGTTATCGACCTATGGTCGAATCGCATTACTTCCGACGATTGCTGAGCTCTATGAACTGCTGAAAGCCAATCATGAAAAAACCATGGACGTGACGCTGACCAGTGCATTTGAGGTCAGTCCGGAAGATAGCGCTAAACTGTCAGACGCGCTAAAGAAGCGCTTGCAGCGAGAGATTAACTTGTCAGCATCCATCGACAAATCCTTGCTGGGTGGCGTAATCATCAGAACCGAAGATACAGTGATAGATAATTCTGTTCGAGGCAAGCTGCAGAAACTCTCTCAAGTACTGGGTTAAAACCCGGTCGATGAGGCAGCGGCAAACACGAACAGAGATAGATATTTAACATAAACGATTTAACCTTTCCTTGGGGAACGGAGCATGCAACAACTGAACCCGTCTGAAATCAGCGAGATCATCAAGCAACGCATAGAAAAGCTGGATGTCTCTTCAGAAGCCCGGAACGAGGGCACCATCGTCAGTGTATCTGACGGTATTGTGCGTATTCACGGTCTTGCCGATGTCCAAAATGGCGAGATGATAGAATTTCCAGGAAATCTCTTCGGATTCGCCCTGAACCTGGAGCGTGACTCTGTGGGCGCGGTGGTCCTGGGCGACTACAAGAGTCTTCGTGAGGGACAGACTGCGAAATGTACCGGTCGTATTCTCGAAGTCCCGACCGGACCAGAGCTACTGGGTCGCGTCGTCGACGCACTGGGGAATCCCATTGACGGCAAGGGCGCGCTGAACGCCAAAACCAGTTCCCCTGTGGAAAAGGTCGCTCCGGGCGTGATCGCACGGCAGCACGTGGATCAGCCAGTACAAACCGGTCTTAAGTGTATTGATTCGATGATTCCCGTTGGTCGTGGTCAGCGCGAATTGATCATTGGCGACCGTCAGACAGGTAAGACGGCCATCGCCATTGATGCCATCATTAATCAGAAAAACTCTGGTATCAAATGTGTCTACGTAGCCATTGGTCAGAAATTTTCCTCGGTTGCCAACGTAGTGCGAACCCTGGAAGAGCATGGCGCAATGGAGAACACCATTATCGTCGTCGCTGGTGCTGCGGACCCTGCGCCCATGCAATACATAGCGCCTTACTCAGGATGCGCGATGGGCGAGTATTTCCGTGATATCGGCGAAGACGCGCTGATCATCTATGACGACTTGACCAAGCAGGCTTGGGCCTATCGTCAGATATCGTTGTTGCTGCGTCGACCACCCGGTCGTGAAGCGTATCCTGGTGATGTGTTTTATCTCCACTCTCGGTTGTTGGAGCGAGCGGCTCGAGTCAACCCAGACTACGTGGAAGCACAAACCAATGGCGCTGTGAAAGGCAAGACGGGTTCACTAACCGCCCTGCCTATCATTGAAACTCAGGCCGGTGACGTATCAGCATTCGTTCCCACCAACGTGATCTCCATCACCGATGGTCAGATCTTCCTGGAAAGCGATAAGTTCAACGCGGGTGAGCGACCTGCGATGAACCCGGGTATCTCGGTTTCTCGTGTAGGGGGTGACGCGCAGGTTAAGTTCATGTCCAAGATCTCCGGCGGTATCAAGCTGGCACTCGCACAATACCGTGAGCTGGCGGCCTTCTCCCAGTTCGCGTCGGACCTGGATGACGCGACTCGACGCCAGCTGGAGCATGGTGAGCGCATCAACGAATTGATGAAGCAAAAGCAATATGCGCCGATGAATGTGGCGGAAATGGGCACAGTGTTGTTTGCGGCGAACGAAGGCTTTTTGCAGGATGTTGAGGTCGGAAAAGTGCTCGATTTTGAAGCGGCACTCATCTCTTATATGAATGCTGAACACTCAGCGTTTATGCAGGAAGTCAACTCAAAAGGTGCTTACACACCGGAAGTGATCGATGCCATGCGAAAGGCGATCGAGACGTTTAAATCAACCCAGACCTGGTAAAGGCTATAGCCGGACGAACATGATATGGCGAATGCCAAAGAACTTCGAAAGCAAATAGGCAGCATCAAGAACACGCAAAAAATTACCAGCGCGATGGAAATGGTGGCCGCCAGTAAGATGCGTAAAGCACAGGACCGTATGTCCCGTGGTCGACCCTATTCCGATCATATACGAGCGGTGATAGGACATGTGGCGAACGCGTCACCTGAGTACCGGCATCAGTTTATGATCGAACGTGAGGTCAAGCGGGTCGGCTATATTATCGTGACTACCGATAAAGGTTTGTGCGGTGGATTAAACGTTAACCTGCTGAAAGCAGCAGTGAAAGATATCAAGGTTTGGGTAGACAAGGGTATCGAGGTGGATCTGTGCCTGATTGGTAATAAAGGGGCACAGTTTTTCCGTAGCTATGGCGGCAATGTTATAGCCGCCAGTAGCCATGTCAGCGAGAACCCGGCGATGGAGGACTTGATTGGTAGTATTAAAGTCATGTTGGACGCGTTTGAAGCCGGGAAGGTGGATAAAATCATTCTTGCCAACAATGTCTTCAAGAACACCATGACCCAAGTTCCGACTCTGCGCCAGTTGGTGCCTTTGGATCCAGGTAAGGAGCAAGCCTCGGCACATCGTTGGGATTACATATACGAGCCCGATGCGAGGCAGTTGATTGAAGGCCTGATCACACGTTTCATTGAGTCCCAGGTTTATCAGGCGGTCGTTGAAAACGTCGCTTGCGAGCAGGCGGCGAAGATGATCGCGATGAAAAGTGCGACCGATAACGCAGGTGATTTGGTCGATGAGTTGCAGTTGATCATGAATAATGCTCGCCAGGCTGCGATCACCCAGGAATTGTCAGAGATTGTTAGCGGTGCAGCGGCAGTTTAATCTGCCGGCACCTTCAAAAACCGTTTGAGAGTAAGAGGATATAGCGATGGGTAGCGGACGTATCGTACAGGTAATCGGTGCGGTCATTGACGTTGAATTCCCGCGGGACGAAGTGCCCCAGGTTTATCACGCATTGGTTGTAGACGACAATGGCCTGACTTTGGAAGTGCAGCAGCAGCTGGGCGACGGCATCGTTCGCACGATCGCGATGGGTAGTTCTGAGGGCATCGCTCGCGGACTGGGGGTCAGCAATACCCTTGAACCTATATCTGTGCCAGTGGGTGAAGCGACGCTGGGTCGAATCATGGATGTTCTGGGCCGGCCCATTGATGAAAAGGGACCCATCGGCGAAACCGAGCGTATGCCGATTCACCGCAAGCCGCCTTCATATGAAGAGCAGGCGGGTGGTCGAGACCTGTTGGAAACCGGCGTTAAGGTGATCGATCTGATCTGCCCATTCGCGAAGGGCGGTAAAGTCGGCCTGTTCGGTGGTGCCGGTGTGGGCAAGACCGTGACCATGCTTGAATTGATCAATAATATTGCCAGTGAGCACGCCGGTCTTTCCGTGTTTGCTGGTGTGGGTGAGCGTACCCGTGAAGGTAACGACTTTTACCATGAAATGCAGGACGCAGGTGTACTCGACAAGATCGCCATGGTGTTTGGTCAGATGAATGAGCCCCCCGGAAACCGCTTGCGTGTCGCCCTGTCGGGTTTGACCATGGCCGAGAAGTTCCGTGATGATGGCAAGGACGTACTGTTGTTCGTTGACAATATCTATCGTTATACGCTGGCCGGTACCGAAGTATCGGCGCTCCTCGGCCGTATGCCGTCCGCGGTGGGCTATCAGCCAACCCTGGCGGAAGAGATGGGCGTGCTACAAGAGCGTATTACAACGACCAAGACCGGTTCTATCACATCTATTCAGGCAGTTTACGTCCCCGCCGACGACTTGACCGATCCGTCGCCAGCGACCACCTTTGCTCACCTGGACTCAACCGTAACCCTGTCTCGAGACATCGCCTCATTAGGTATTTATCCTGCGGTTGATCCGCTGGACTCCACCTCTCGACAGCTGGATCCGTTGGTTGTGGGTGAAGAGCACTACAGTGTCGCGCAGCGCGTTAAAGGCGTGTTGCAGAAGTATAAAGAACTGAAAGACATCATCGCTATTTTGGGTATGGACGAGCTGTCTGAAGAAGACAAGTTGACGGTTTATCGTGCGCGTAAAGTGGCGCAGTTCTTCTCCCAGCCGATGCACGTAGCGGAAGTGTTTACTGGACAGCCAGGTGTTTACGTGAGCCTTGCGGACACAATTCGCAGCTTCAAGGGTATTCTCGACGGCGAGTTTGACGATTTGCCAGAAGCGGCCTTCAGCATGGTAGGCAGCATTGAACAGGCGATCGAAAAAGCGAAGCGTTTATAATCCGTCGTTAGAGGGCTAGTGACCATGGCATCAACTGTACATTGCAGTATCGTCAGCGCCGAGCAAGAGATTTTCTCTGGCATGGTAGAGATGGTTGTAGCGTCTGGCACCATTGGTGAACTGGGTATCTTTCCTGGCCACACCCCCTTACTGAGTGGTGTTAAGCCAGGACCTGTTCGGCTGCGCCTTGAAGGGGGTGAAGAGGAAATTTTCTTTGCATCCGGTGGCTATATCGAGGTTCAGCCAACGTCGATCACCATTCTCGCGGATACGGCGATTCGAGCGGATGATATAGACGAAGCCGCTGCCGTCGAGGCGCAACAAAGAGCCGAGCGGGAGTTGGCGGATAATCGAGCCGATATCGATTTTGGAAGAATCAGCGCTGATCTTGCCGAACAGGCAGCGATGCTTCGAACGATCCGCAAGTTTCGTGAGCAAAAATAAATAGTCGGCCCCATCAGGTGTTGGCAGAACAGGAAATCTAAAAAAGGGTAGCGTCAGCTACCCTTTTTTTTCGACTAAACCATATCCCAAGTCCAGGGTTGATCGGGGTAGAATGGCAAAATGAAAACACTTGAAGTTTGCATCCTGGCTGCCGGCATGGGCAGTCGAATGAAATCAACACTCCCTAAAGTACTGCACCCGCTGGCAGGCAAGCCCATGCTCAGTCATTTATTGGCGACCGTTGCCGAACTTGCGCCGCAACGCACCCACGTGGTGATTGGTCAAGGCGCTGATCAGGTACAGGCTGCATTTGCTGACCAAGACATTCAATGGGCACACCAGAGCGAGCAACTGGGTACAGGACATGCTGTCATGCAGGCGCTGCCACATGTTAGTGATGACTCACTATTGCTTATCCTCGCTGGCGATGGCCCCTTGATCAGTGCAGCAACCCTCCAGACTCTGCTTCAAAGTGACGCTGATCTGACGGTCTTAACGGTGGACCAGCAGGACCCCACCCACTATGGACGCATTATTCGTGATGCAAACGACGGGATTGCGCAGATAGTTGAAGAGCGCGACGCCACCAGTGCGCAACGCAGGATTTGCGAGGTGAATACTGGCGTCATGTTAGCTCAAGCCGCTGCGCTGCGAGAATGGATGGCCAACCTGACCACGAATAATGATCAACATGAGTATTTGCTGACCGACATAGTTGCCATCGCCAATGCTGCCGGGCAGCGGGTTAAACCCGTAAAAGCGGCTGACGCCGGTGAGCTGCAGGGCGTCAATACCTTTGTCCAGCTGGCAACCGCCGAGCGCTATTGGCAACTGCGCCGAGCGAAGGAGTTAATGTTGTCGGGCGTCCACCTGCTGGATCCGGCGCGGATTGATATCCGTGGCGAACTTATTACAGGTCAAAACGTTCATATCGATATCAATTGTGTTTTTGAAGGGCGTGTGATCATCGGCGATAACGTTCGAATTGGGCCAAACTGTATTATCAAAGACAGTGTTCTTGCCGCCAATGTTCATATCAAGGCAATGACGATGCTTGACGGTGCCAGCATCGGGACCCAGGGTCAGGTAGGGCCCTTTGCCCGTTTGCGTCCCGGCGCAGAGCTGCTCAGCGACGCTCAGGTCGGCAATTTCGTCGAGGTGAAGAAGACCACCCTTGGCCGTGGCAGCAAGGCGAGCCATCTGAGTTACCTGGGTGATGCGCAGATTGGTGATGGTGTGAATATTGGTGCCGGCACCATCACCTGTAACTATGACGGGGTTAACAAACACCAGACGGTTATAGAAGATGGCGTGTTCGTCGGCTCCAACACCTCCTTAGTCGCACCGGTTAGCATTGGTGAAGGCGCGACTGTAGGCGCCGGATCGACCATCACTCGAGACGTGCAAAAGCAGCAGCTGGCGGTCGCTCGAGGCCGCCAAACGACCATCGATAATTGGAAGGGTCCCAGGGACAAATAAATGTGTGGAATTGTTGGCGCGGCAACGCGCAGAAATGTGGCAGGGATTCTGTTAGAAGGGCTACAGCGGCTGGAATACCGAGGCTACGATTCCGCAGGCTTGTCGGTCATTGATGGCGGTGGCGCTATTCAGCGACTGCGCCGGGTAGGTAAGGTCAAGGCACTTGTCAGTGCCTGGCAAGCGGATCAGGTGGATGGCCAACTGGGCATCTCTCATACGCGTTGGGCGACTCATGGCAAACCCGTCGAAAGCAATGCCCATCCCCACCACTCAATTAACGATGTCGCTGTGGTGCACAACGGCATTATCGAAAATCATGAATCCTTGCGGACCATGCTGGCTGATGCCGGCTATGTCTTTACCAGCGATACCGACACAGAGGTGATCGCGCATCTGGTGCACCAGGAGGTCGCCGGTTGTCGAGACTTTCGTCAGGGCGTCAGTCAAGCGCTGGCCAAACTCCACGGTGCCTATGCTGTCGCGGTGATTCATAAAGATTACCCCTCGACAATCGTCGCAGCTCGGGTCGGCAGTCCCCTGGTGGTCGGGCTGGGTATCGGCGAGAACTTTGTTGCCTCGGATCCTCAGGCTCTGCGCCCTGTCACAGATCGCTTCATCTTTCTTGATGAAGGTGAGATGGTTGAGGTGCTGGCCGACAGCATTCAGTTTCATGGCACCAATAGCCGGTCGATTGAGCAAAGAATGGTGCAAATTGATACGCGAGTGGATGCCGTCGACAAGGGTAACCATCGGCACTATATGACCAAGGAAATATACGAGCAGCCATTCACCGTCGCTGCGACCCTTGAGGGTCGCATCACAGACAAGCAGGTACTCGAAAACGCCTTTGGAATTAACGCCGGCGCAGTATTTGCGAAAACTCAGGCGATTCAGATTGTCGCCTGCGGCAGCAGTTTTTATACGGGCCTGGTCTCCAGATACTGGTTCGAGGAGATTGCCGGCATTCCCTGCAGTGTCGAGGTTGCCAGTGAGTTTCGATACCGAGAGGTGGCAGTGACGCCTGGAACCCTGCTGGTTACCATCTCCCAATCTGGCGAGACCGCAGATACCCTGGCAGCCCTGCGCAATGCCAAACATGCTAACTATGTTGGTAGCCTGTGCTTGTGCAATGTGGCAGATAGCAGCCTGGTGAGAGAGTCAGATTTGAGCCTGTTGATTCATGCCGGACCAGAAATCTGTGTCGCCTCGACCAAGGCGTTTACAGCGCAGCTGGCCGATCTAATGATGCTGGTGATAGTGATTGCCAAATATCAGGGTCTGAGTGCCACAGCCGAGGAAAAATTAGTCGCGGCCTTGCGGAGCGTACCAGCTTTGATTAATCAAACGCTGGCGCTGGACGATACCATCAAGCAGGTTGCGCGCCAGTTTGTCGACAAAGAACATGCGCTATTTCTTGGTCGAGGGCCTCACTATCCTGTGGCGCTTGAAGGCGCTCTGAAGCTCAAGGAAATCTCTTATATTCACGCCGAAGGCTACCCCAGTGGCGAATTGAAACACGGCCCGCTGGCGCTCGTCGATGCCAATATGCCCGTTGTCGCTGTGGCACCCACCGATGATCTGCTGGACAAGCTGAAATCCAATCTGCAGGAAGTCAAAGCCCGTGGCGGACAATTGATTGTTTTTGGTGATACAGATCGGTTTATTGAAGAAGACGGCACAGTTGTTGTGCATATGCCCCATTGTGACCCTCTGATAGCGCCGATTATCTATAGCATTCCAATGCAACTGCTGGCTTACCATGTAGCCGTGGCCAAGGGCACCGATGTTGACCAGCCACGCAATCTCGCCAAGTCTGTGACCGTGGAATAGGAAAGCTACGTATTGGACGTCTCTTACATACTCGACGATCTGAATGACTATCAGCGCCAGGCGGTTTCTGCTCCTACTGGCAGCTACTTAATCCTCGCCGGTGCCGGCAGCGGCAAGACTCGCGTGCTGACTCATCGTATCGCCTGGATGATTCAGACTCACGGTATATCGCCCCATGGCATTCTCGCCGTGACTTTTACAAACAAGGCTGCCGCTGAGATGCGGGCGCGCATTGAGTCGCTGATGGGTGCGCCTCTTCGAGGCATGTGGGTCGGCACGTTCCATGGTCTTGCTCATCGTTTGCTTCGAGCCCATTGGCAGGATGCAAAACTCAATCAGAATTTCCAGATTCTGGACGGCGACGACCAGTTGCGACTCGTTAAACGGGTGATTGCCAGCCTCAATCTTGACGAAAAAAAATGGCCAGCTCGACAGGCGGTCTGGTTTATCAATGCGCAGAAGGATGAGGGGTTGCGGCCGCACCATATCGAAGATTATGGCGACCTGTATATCAAGACTCATCTGCAGATTTATGCGGCGTATGAGGCGTCATGTGAGCGTGGTGGGATGGTAGATTTTGCTGAGCTGCTGCTTCGTGCCCATGAATTATGGTTACACAATCCGAGGTTGCTGGCGCACTATCAGCAGCGATTTTCGCAACTGCTGGTCGATGAGTTTCAGGATACCAATACCATCCAGTATGCTTGGCTACGACTGTTAGCTGGCGACCGCAATAATCTATTGGTGGTTGGCGATGATGACCAATCCATTTATGGCTGGCGCGGGGCGAAAATCGAAAACATTCAAAAATTTGCTACCGATTTTCCCAGCAGTGAGACTATCAGGCTGGAACAAAACTATCGCTCGACGGGATCTATTCTCAAAGCAGCTAACGGTCTGATTAGTGCTAACGCTGGTCGTCTTGGCAAGGAACTTTGGACAGAAGCCTCTGATGGTGAGCCCATCAAGTTGTATGCCGCGTTTAACGAAATCGATGAGGCGCGCTATATCGTCGAGCGTATTAAAGACTGGATAGCGCAAGGTAACAATTATGCTGAGTGCGCCATTCTCTATCGTTCTAATGCGCAATCTCGCGTGCTTGAAGAGGCCCTTCTGCGCAGTCAATTGCCCTACCGGATTTATGGTGGCCAACGATTCTTTGAGCGAATGGAAATACGGAACGTATTAGCCTATATGCGCTTGTTAGGTAACAAGGATGCTGATGCGGCTTTTGAGCGGGTTGTGAATACGCCCAGCCGTGGAATTGGTGATCGAACGATTGAAGAGATTCGGCAACTGGCTCGCGGCAAGAATGTCTCTATGTGGCAGGCCGCCGTGCTAATGAAGGATGAGGGCAAGCTTCCTGCAAGAACCAAGAATGCGATTCAGGGCTTTATCACCCTG
>JAYODE010000002.1:65937-84883 GCA_038106185.1 Gammaproteobacteria bacterium
TGAGGGCAAGCTTCCTGCAAGAACCAAGAATGCGATTCAGGGCTTTATCACCCTGATAGATTCGATGGATGCAGCGACCCAAGCATCCGACCTTGCAGAGCTCTGTGAAGTCGTTATCCAGATGTCGGAGCTGCGAGAATACTACGAGAAAGAACGGGGTGAGCGAGGCCAGGCTCGGCTCGAAAACCTACAAGAATTGATTACTGCAGCGCGAACCTTTGATCCGGATGCCAGCCTTGATTTTAATGAAGGCGATGAAGTAGCTCCTATGTCCCTGCTCGATGAGTTTTTGAATCATGCGGCATTGGAAGCGGGCGAAGGTCAAGGCGATCCTCACCAGGATTGCGTTCAGCTAATGACTCTGCACAGTGCCAAGGGCCTGGAATTCCCCCTGGTTTTTCTTGGCGGTATGGAGGAAGGTTTGTTCCCCCATAAGATGTCGTTAGAAGAGCCAGGACGGCTTGAGGAGGAGCGCAGGCTTTGCTACGTGGGCGTTACTCGAGCCATGCAGCAGCTCTATTTAACCTATGCAGAATCCCGTCGAATCAACGGTTCCGAAACCTACAATCGAGTGTCTCGGTTTGTTAGTGAGATTCCCGCTGAGCAAATTCAAGAAGTTAGAGCCCAGCAGCCGGTCAGCCGCCCGGCCTATTCCAGTAGTTTCAGTGCTGGCCGAGCGATACCCAGTCGAATCAATGGCGGTCTGCATAGGTCTTTGGTTGAGGCAGAGTTGAGCGGTACCAGCCTTAAGCTGGGACAGCGAGTCGTCCATGGTAAGTTTGGCGAAGGTGTCGTCATCAACTATGAGGGTGAGGGTAAGCAGGCGCGAATTCAGGTAAATTTCACCCACGAAGGGAGTAAATGGTTGATGATGGCTTATGCCAATCTTCAGCCAGCGTAATCAGAACTTTTCCTCAGGACAACATGCATTATGCGCAAATATTCATTGCTGATTTGCTTGCTGGTGATTACCGGTAGCTTGGTGGGCTGTGGCGGAAACGAGGTTTCGAAGGCGAGTGACAACTCTGCCGCAGCGCTCGAGAAAACCTATCATTGGCGAATGGTAACCACCTGGCCCAAGAATCTGCCCGGCTTGGGCGTTGCCCCGGTCCGCATGGCAGAAATGATCTCCAAGATGAGTCGCGGCCGGCTCAATATTACGGTCTATGGCGCGGGCGAAGTAGTGCCGGCAATGGGTGTCTTCGATGCCGTGTCGTTGGGTAATGTCGAAATGGGTCATGGCTCCGCCTATTACTGGAAGGGCAAGCTGCCCGCGGCGGCATTTTTTACTGCCGTACCCTTTGGTTTGACGGCGCAGGAAATGAATGGCTGGCTGTTGCATGGCGGTGGTATGGCGCTCTGGGAAGAATTGTATGCGCCCTACAATTTGATTCCTTTAGCGGGTGGCAACACGGGTGTGCAGATGGCGGGTTGGTTTAATAAGGAAATCAATTCTCTTGATGATTTGCGCGGCTTGAAGATGCGGATACCAGGATTGGGTGGCGAGGTCTTTCAGCGGGCTGGCGGGACTGCGATTAACATTCCTGGTGGAGAAATCTACACGAGTCTACAGACTGGAAACATTGATGCAACTGAGTGGGTTGGACCTTATAACGACCTGGCTTTTGGTTTGCACCAAGTGGCAAAGTATTATTACTACCCAGGTTGGCAAGAACCCGGACCCACTCTGGAAATTATTGTTAACAGTGGCGCTATGAGCAGTCTGCCCGAGGATTTGCAGGAGATTGTCAGGGTCGCGAGCCGAGCAATGAACGATGACATGCTCGCCGAGTTTACGACACGGAATAATGCCGCGCTTGAAGAATTGGTCAACAAGCACCAGGTTCAGCTACGACGCCTGCCAGATGACGTTCTGGAAAAACTCAAGGTCATATCGGCAGAAGTCGTACGAGGGATTCCTCAAGATGACGAGCTGGCCCAGCGAATCTACGATTCCTATGAACGTTATCGAACGCAGGTCATGAACTATCACGAGATCTCTGAGCGTGCCTATATCAATGCCCGTGCGGCGGGGCTGACAGCACCCTAAGAGATTCTATTTTGGAAACAGCACACTGGGCAGCCAGGTCACGAGACTCGGCTGCCAACTCAAAAGTACCAGCAACAAGATCTGCATGCCGATAAAGGGTACGACGCCTCGATAGATGTCCCAAGTGCTGATGGCTAAGGGGGCCACTCCTCGCAGATAAAACAAAGCAAAGCCAAACGGCGGCGTTAAAAACGAGGTCTGCAGGTTCACTGCGATCATGATTCCTAGCCAGATCGGGTCGACGCCCATGGCCATGAGGATAGGCCCGACAATAGGCACCACGACAAAGGTAATCTCGATAAAATCGAGAATAAAGCCGAGTAAAAAAATCACCAGCATAACGATGGCTGTCGCGCCCATAACGCCACCGGGCATATTCGTGAAGAGGGCTTGAACCTGCTCATCACCACCCAAGCCTCTGAATACCAGTGAGAACAGGGAAGCGCCGATAAGGATAAAGAAGACCATGGCGGTCGTTCTTGTTGTCGCGCGACCTATATCCATAAACTCTGCGCCATTCACCGTGCGGCTGATCAGCGCCAGGAGAAAAGCGCCAAAGGCACCTACACCCGCCGCTTCGGTGGGCGTCGCTATGCCGGTCAGAATGGATCCCAGGACGGACAAAATGAGCACCAGTGGCGGCAGAATGCTGTGGACTACCTCGCGAAGGGTCACGGCATTGGTTTCCACTGGTGGTGCTCGATGGGGTGACAACAAGGCTGTACCGATAATATAGGTGAGGTAAAAGAGCACCAGACAAAGTCCTGGAACAAGTGCGCCCGCAAACAGATCACCCACCGAGACAGTCTGTGGATTGAAAATGCCCAGGTTGAGTTGGGCTTGTTGATAGGCATTGCCAAGCACATCACCAAGCAGCACCAGAGCAATCGACGGCGGAATGATCTGACCAAGGGTACCCGTCGCGCAAATAGTGCCGGTAGCGAGTCGAGTATCATAGTTGGCTTTAAGCATACTCGGCAGCGCCATCAGACCCATCGTCACCACGGTCGCGCCGACGATGCCGGTACTCGCCGCCATGAGCATGCCCACCACCGTTACTGCAATGCCCAGTCCGCCCGGAAAGTGGCCGAACAATTGACTCATCGTGTCGAGTAATCGCTCTGCGATTTTTGAGCGTTCAAGAATCACGCCCATGAGAATAAATAAGGGTACTGCCATCAGTGTCTGGTTCGTCATGATGCCGTAGAGGCGATTGGGCATCGCTGACAACAGGGCGGGGTTTAATTCGCCACTGAGCACGCCGATACCTGCCGTTAGCAGTGCGGTGCCCGCCAGTGTAATGGCCACGGGATAACCCAGCAGCAGAAACGCAAACGCCGCGAGAAACATCAGTAAAGCCGCATATTCAGCCATCGACAGCAGAAACTCTGGAACGGTTGAGGGAAGCCTTTGGCGTCATTAAGATCTGCGTCAGACGCGCGATTTCAGCAATGCCCTGAATGCCAAGCAGCACAGCCATCAGCGGGATGAGCCCCTTCATCAGATAAACACCGGGTAAGCCACCAGGTTCTGCCGACGCCTCCTGCAAACGCCAGGACAGGGATACATAATCCAGGCTGGTAACGACGATAAAGACCGTCAGTGGCAGTAAAAACAAACAGGCGCCGAGCAGATCAACCAGCGCCTGACCTCGAGTCGATAATCGTTGATAGAGGATATCGACGCGAACATGCGCACCAGCACGCAAGGTATAGGCGATACCCATCATGAAGACGCAGGCGTGCAGGTAAAGAATAGTTTCGGTGATCGGAATGAGACCAACATCGAGCAGATACCGAGCAAAGACCACCACGCACGACAGCAGCATCATCACGTAGGTGAGTGGCGCAATCAGGTGACCGGTCCAGTCGGCGACTCGGCTGAGGTTCATGAGTAAACGCAGCAATCTATCAACAATCCAAAATCCTACCGCCAAGAGTCTAGCACAGCGTATTGGGTGCCGCAGCGATTCGCCAGCCAGCTCAGCAATGAAATTGCATGGTGGCGCTGAATTTGCACGCAAGCCCCTTGCTCTAGATGAGTTGCAGGTATCCGCCGCGGTCACTTAAGACGACGAGACGCAAGAAACTGCCCCCTATTCTATAGAACACACGGCGAGGAATTGGTTACACTAATGGGTCAAGTCACCGCCGCCCATCAGGAATCTTTATGAGCGAAGCTACATCTAATGCAGCAGAAACACGCGCCAGCATCCCTTCGGCCTACGATATTCCGATTGAAGACATTATGCCGGTTAACGCTAATCTGTGGAGTGAACATAAATGGGGCGAGTATTTCGCGCGCCTTCGAGCCGAGGATCCCGTTCACTTTAATAAGTCGGATATCGCCGGTCGGTTTTGGTCTTTGACCAGGTATGAAGATATCAAAAAAGTCGATTCTGACTGGCAGAATTTCAGCTCTGCGCATGGCATCACACTCGGATTGCCCGTTGGTGCGGCATTGCCAGAGGGTGCCCTGGGGATCACCACGTTTATTGCACAAGATCCTCCGGTACATGACGTACAGCGCAAAACAGTGAGTCGTGCGGTTGCGCCCAATAATCTGGTTGCGATGGAGTCCCTCATTCGAGAACGAACCTGTCGAGTGCTGGACGCCTTGCCAGAGGGCGAAACCTTTGACTGGGTAGAGACAGTCTCAATTGAGCTGACGACTATGATGCTGGCCACCTTGTTTGATTTTCCTTTTGAGGATCGCCGCAAACTGACCCGCTGGTCGGATATTACCTTTGCGATTCCCCAGCCAGGCGGCATCATCGAGTCCGATGAGCAAAGAAGAACAGAGCTGTTGGAGTGCCTGGCCTACTTCACCCGCCTGCGTGAGGAGCGCCTAAAAAATCCCGGGAGCGACCTGGTTTCTATGCTGGCCCATGGTGAAGATACCAAGGATATCTCGCCAATGAACTACCTGGGCAATCTGTTGCTCTTGATCGTCGGTGGCAATGACACGACGAGAAATAGTATGTCAGGCAGTGTTTATGCCTTAAACAAATTTCCGGACCAGTATGACAAGCTGATCGCGAACCCGGATCTGATTCCGAAAATGGTCGCGGAATTGATTCGATGGCAAACACCACTGGCGTATATGCGCAGAACTGCAAACAATGATTGCGAGATTGGTGGTAAGCAGATTAAACAAGGGGATCAAATATTAATGTGGTATGCCTCCGGCAATCGCGATGCGGATGTCTTTGATCGTGCTGACGAACTGGATATTGAGCGCCCGAATGCTCGGCAGCATTTGTCGTTTGGTTTTGGTATTCACCGTTGTATGGGCAATCGACTGGCCGAGCTGCAGCTTCGTATCTTGTGGGAAGAAATTCTAACCCGCTTTGACAAGATCGAAGTGCAGGCAGAGCCGACAAGGACCTTTTCCTCCTTCGTCAATGGCTACACCCATTTACCGGTTAGAGTGACCCGTAAAAAGTGAATCTTAAAAAAATAGCGGATTTCAAAGGTTTAAGTGGAAATGAGACCTTTGGTCTGTGATGGAGACGGTGTCAATGAGTTCATCCCAGCCAGAAATTCAGTGGGATGAAGGAGCTGTGCGTGAAGACAGCGGCCTGAAGGCGATAATTTGGGCTGAGGATTTACAGGTAGTGAATCAGGATGCCGACGAAAATCCATAGACCGCACCATTGATTGTTGAGGAATGCCGCAAAACAATCGTCGCGGTCGCGACCACTGATCAGATACTGTTGGTAAATAAACAAGCCTGCCGCGCAAATCAGGCCAAGCAAGTACCAGCCACTCAGGCCTGCTTGGTTGGCCACGCCATACATGACAAGCAAAAAGATGACCTGTAGGGTCCCGATGGCGGCTTTATCCAACTCGGCAAATAAAATCGCAGTCGATTTCAGTCCCAGCAATAGGTCATCATCCCTGTCCACCATGGCATATTCGGTATCGTACGCGACAGTCCAGAGGATGTTAGCAATCATCAACAGCCCGGCTATCGAGGGTACTTCGCCAGTGACGGCAGCGAAGGCCATGGGAATTCCAAAAGAAAATGCCAAACCAAGGATCGCTTGGGGCAAATAGGTATAGCGCTTCATGAAAGGATAGACGGCAGCCGTAAAAGCACCGCCGAGGGCTAGCAAAACCGTCAACCAGTTAGTCGTGAGCACCAGTAGAAGCGCGACAAACAATAAGATTGCCATGAAGCTTAGGGCCATAGGCACAGATACTTGACCGAGCACCAGTGGCCTATTGCGGGTTCGTTTGACCTTGCCATCAAAATGCCGGTCGGCAATATCATTGATAATGCAGCCAGCAGATCGGGTCAAGAGTGTACCGAGAGTAAACACCATGAAGAGGTGCCAGCCAGGAAAGCCTTCTGCAGCAATCCATAGAGCCCATAAGGTCGGCCACAGCAAAAGCAAGGTGCCGATGGGCCGGTCGAGCCGAGCGAGTCGCAACAGAGGTGCGAGGATGGGCCAGCGCGCGTCCAAAGCGGTCGTGAATCGTGAAAGTGGCGGCATTAAACGGGCTTTTACTCGCTTTATTGCACTGGTTGCTCTGGTCAATAGCATGTCTTAAGGCACGGGGTGGGCCGGTTTGTGTTCCGTGAACGTGAATTACGTTAGTATACGTTGCTTGAGCCCGGCGTGACATCAAAGATTCTGGCCGGGGGGTCAATATCGCCGCTGGCTAAGTCGTCATATCTCGCCATAATAGCAGCCGATGGACTCAATTTAAGAGAGGTGAATTGCATGGGGTGTAAAGACAGATGAGGAAGTGGCAGTGTATTGTTTGTGGCTTTATTTATGACGAAGCAGAGGGTCTTGATTCGGAAGGCATTGCACCTGGCACCCGCTGGGAAGATATACCGGAAGACTGGTGTTGCCCGGAGTGTGGCGTGAGTAAAGCAGACTTTGAGATGTTAGAAATCGACTAAAGCCTACAGAGAGCGGCATTATGGACCACGGGAAACTCACCAGAAATATCGTTATCGGCATGATCCTTGGGATACTACTGGGATCCATCGTTTTCAGTATCGGTCTTTCCGACGAGCATCCGATCATGGTCTACCTGGTTGATGGAATACTGGATATTGGCGGCAAGGTGTTTGTCATCAGTCTGAAGCTGCTGGTGGTGCCGTTGGTGTTTGTGTCGCTGGCCTGCGGCGCCAGTAACCTGGGCGACACAGCCGGTATGGGGCGTATTGGTGGCAAGACTATTGGTCTTTATCTGCTGACAACCGCAATCGCGATCTCCCTGGCCTTGTTGGCGGCTACCCTGATCAATCCTGGCAAGGACATCAACTTGTCATCGAATGCCCAGTTTCTCGCCAGTGAGAGCCCGTCATTAAAGCAAGTCATCATCGATGTTTTTCCATCCAATCCCTTCAAGGCAATGGCTGATGGCAATATGCTGCAGGTCATCGTCTTTGCGATTCTGGTGGGTGTTGCCATCAGCCGATGTGGCGAGGCAGGCCAGCGTGTGCGAGCCACCCTGAATGACTGGAATGACATCGTTATGCGGATGGTGATGATGTTGATGCAGGTGGCGCCCATCGGCGTATTTTGTCTGCTGATAGCCCTGTTCGCTCACATGGGTTTTGGTGCTATCTCAGATCTTTTAACCTATTTTCTAACGGTTGCGGGCGTGCTGGTACTGCATTTCTTTCTGACCTATGGTGTGCTGATTCGCACCATGGCGAACCTGAACCCGGTGACCTTCTTTCGACACATGACGCCTGTGATGGCCTATGCTTTCAGTACGTCTTCCAGTAACGCAACCCTGCCGATCACCCTGGAAACCGTCGAGCATCGGCTGGGCGTCAAGAATGAGATAGCCGCCTTCACAGTCCCCTTGGGTGCGACCATCAACATGGACGGTACTGCGATCATGCAGGGGGTTGCCACTGTGTTCATTGCTGGTGCTTACGGCGTTGATCTGGGGATGAGTGATTATCTTTTGGTGATTCTGACCGCCACGCTGGCCTCGATCGGTACAGCAGGTGTGCCGGGCGTAGGTTTGATCATGCTGGCGCTGGTGTTGCAGCAGGTAGGCCTGCCCGTTGAGGGCATAGCCTTGATCATCGGCGTTGATCGCCTGCTTGATATGATGCGAACCGCCGTCAATGTTACCGGTGATGCCATGGTCTCATCGATTGTCGCCAGGTCAGAAGGCAAATTTGACCAGGATGTCTTTGAAGGTCGAGAGGCGAAAGGTTACCAGATCTAAACGTCGCCGGCGTGTCAAAGGAGCCTGATTAGACCTGACTAAAGGCCTCGGGCATGGCAAGCCAGCGCTGCATAATGGCCAAGGCTGCGGGTCGATCGGTCGCCAGCAGATGGCGGGAAGTGGTGCTGACCTCATTGAGCAGATGCTGGTCACGCACCAAATCGGCAATTCTGAACTGCAGTGAGCCTGACTGTCGACGGCCAAACATTTCACCAGGCCCACGTATCATCAAATCCTGCTCGGCGATGTAGAAGCCGTCGTTGCTCTCTCGCAATACATTGAGCCTTTGTTTGCTGACCAGACCCAATGGTGGGTGATAGAGCAGAACGCAATGGCTTTGGCGACTACCTCTGCCAATTCGGCCACGCAATTGATGCAGTTGTGCCAAACCCAGACGCTCGGGATTTTCAATGACCATCAGGCTGGCGTTTGGCACATCCACACCGACTTCTATGACGGTTGTTGCTACCAACAGATCAATTTTGCCGGCCTTGAACTCGGCCATAATAGCCATCTTCTCATCGCCAGACAGACGGCCGTGAATCAGGCGCACTCGCAGTGTGGGCAGCAGGGCCGTCAGAGTCTCGGCTGTAACCTCCGCCGCTTGGCATTCCAGGTCTTCTGATTCCTCGATCAAGGTGCAGACCCAATAGGCCTGCGCGCCCTGCTGGCAAGCAGACTGAACCCGACTGATCACTTCATTGCGGCGTGAATCTGGCAGAACACTGGTGGTAACTGGCGTTCTGCCAGGCGGTAGCTCATCGA
The DNA here is from genome assembly GCA_038106185.1 of Gammaproteobacteria bacterium. Taxonomy (GTDB): domain Bacteria; phylum Pseudomonadota; class Gammaproteobacteria; order Pseudomonadales; family Azotimanducaceae; genus UBA4582. The sequence continues at coordinate 74,959 of JAYODE010000002.1, forward strand.
TCACCGAGCAGTCCATATCAGCATACAAGCTCATCGTCAGGGTTCTGGGAATGGGGGTCGCGGTCATGACCAGTTGGTGGGGCATCCGCCCTTGGCGTTCGCCTTTCTCGCGCAGGGCGAGGCGTTGCAGCACACCGAATCGGTGTTGTTCATCAATGATGACCAGGCCCAGGTTGGCAAACATGACTTCCTTCTGAAACAGCGCATGAGTACCAATCACCACACCGGCCTGACCGTTGGCAATAGCCTCAAGTTCTGCTTGGCGCTGCTTACCCTTGACCTTACCCGATAGCCAGGCCACTTGGATCCCCAGAGGTGTCAGCCACTGCCTGAAATTCATGAAGTGTTGTTCCGCTAAAAGTTCCGTGGGTGCCATCACTGCAGTCTGGTGCTGATTTTCAATCGCCTGTACGGTGGCAAGCGCTGCAACCACTGTCTTGCCGGAGCCAACATCGCCCTGGACCAGACGCAGCATCGGTTGACATCGTCCCAGGTCGCTGGCGACCTCTGCCAGTACCCGTTGCTGCGCACGAGTCAGGGTAAATGCCAGCGACCTTTGAAACGCCGCACAGGTTGCCCCAGGGAGATCAAATTCAAAGGCTTGCAGGCTCGCCAGCTCTTCCCGCATGAGGCGCATACTGGTCTGGTGGGCGAGCAGTTCTTCAAAGGCAAGGCGTTGTTGAGCCGGATGAACACCGTTCAGCAGATCCTCCAGAGCTATGTGGGCCGGCGGTCGGTGAATCAGGTGTAAGGCCTGGTTAATATCGGTTTGCAGCAGTGGATGTCCACCCAAAGGGATATCTTGAAGCAATTTGCCCGCATCCATCATGGCCAGAACCTGAGTTACGATGGCTCTGACCCTTGACTGACTTAGACCCTCGGTCACCGGGTACACGGGCGTCAGGTGTTGCTCAAGCGGCGTCTTGGTATCGGGCGTATATTCAGGGTGATAAATTTCCAGACCAGCAGCCCCACGCCGAACCTCGCCATAGCAGCGCAGGGTTGTGGCACTTTTGAGACTTGCCTGCTGTTGTTTGGAAAAATGAAAAAACCGCAGCGCAATAGTGCCAGTGCCGTCCTGTAAATAAGCCAACAGGCTCCTGCGCTTACCAAAGCTGATATCGCAGGCGATGACTCGACCTTCCAGGACCACAGACTGACCGGGCTGAACCTGGCCTATGGGTGTCAATCGAGTTCTATCTTCATAACGCAGAGGTAGGTGAAACAGAAGGTCCCGCAAACTCAAAATGCCAACTCGGGACAATTTGTCGAGCAAGGCAGGCCCTACTCCTCGCAGTGAACCAACGCTGGCGCACTCCAGGGAATCAGACTTGCTCATGAGCGAGGTCGATTCTTTTCGAGGTGGTCAAAAGGGCGAGCCCTGCATCAGGTGAGATCGATAATCGCATCTATCTCTACCTGTGCGCCTTTTGGTAAGGCACTCACCTCAACCACAGCACGGGCCGGGTAAGGCGCAGCGAGGAGTCCTTCCATATAGTGATTGACCTTGGCGAAATGCGCCAGGTCAGTGAGGTAGATAGTGAATTTAATGGCTTGATTCAGCGTTGTACCGGCGGCCAAACAGATGGCGTCGAGGTTTCGAAAAACCTGATCAATCTGCTGGCCGATGTCGTTTGAGACGAGTGCCATGGTGCTTGGCACTAACGGGATTTGGCCGCTGATGTACAGCACGCCGTTGCTGGCGACTGCCTGTGAATAAATGCCAATAGCAGCTGGTGCCGTCTCTGTGCTGATAATTACCTTGGACATAGCTAGCTTCTCATTCGCGTAATTTTGGTTACACCCTTGATGATACGCAGGCGTTTAATAACTCTTGCCAAGTGTATTCGGTCGCGTACGGCAAGGACAAGATTGACCGTCGACAGATGCGCATCTCTTTCCATCATGCTGATTCGATCAACATTGGCGTCGGCATTGGTGATGGTCGAGGCCAGTATCGCGACAATACCCTTCTCATGCTCCAGCTCGACTCTGAGCTCTACGGCAAACTCCTGCCCTACATGAGAATCCCACCGAACCGTCATGGTCTCTTCAGGCTTGTTGCGCAACTCCGCCATGTTCCGACAGGTGTCCATATGGATCACAATACCTTTGCCGGCACTGATATGACCAATGATGGGGTCACCAGGAATCGGTTTGCAACACTTGGCGTAGGTAACGACCAGCCCTTCTGTCCCCATGATCGCCAGGGGTGTGTGGCGAACAGGACGAGCACGCTCAGTATCTGTTGTGGAAGCAATCAAACGACTGGCGATCACGGATGCCATCTGGTTACCCAGACCAATCGCTTCAAGTAGCTGATCCAAATGGACCATGTTGCGCTCCTTGAGGACCACCTGCAGTCGTTCCGGATCTACTGCCTCGATCGTTGACTGATGGGCTTTTAACGTCCGCTCCAGCAGACGTCGGCCCAAGGCCAAGGACTCGTTGCTCTGCTGATTCTTGAGCGCGTGGCGAATACCCCCACGGGCCTTGCCGGTAACGACAAAGCTTAGCCAGGCAGGATTTGGATGGGCGCCAGGTGCCGTGATGATCTCGACAGTCTGGCCACTCTCGAGGGTCGAGCTTAGCGGTGCCAGGCGCCGGTCGATGCGGCAAGCGACGCAGGTGTTGCCGATATCAGTATGCACCGCATAGGCAAAGTCTACGGGCGTCGAGCCCTGTGCCAGGTCATAGATTTGGCCCCGCGGTGTGAAGATATAGACCTCGTCTGGAAACAGATCAAATTTGACATTCTCGATAAACTCCAGAGAGTTTCCGGCACTTTGCTGGATTTCCAGCAGACCTTTCATCCATTCTCGCGCGCGTTTATGCGTGCCGGTGCCGCTCTCATCATTGATCTTATAGAGCCAATGACCGGCGATACCATTATTTGCAACCATCTCCATTTCAACGGTTCTGATCTGGATTTCTATGGGCAGACCATGCATACCGAATAGCGTCGTATGCAACGACTGATAGCCGTTCGCCTTGGGAATCGCGATATAGTCTTTAAACCGACCGGTGACAGGTTTGTAAAGGTTGTGTACCGAACCCAGCACGCGATAACAGGTATCCACCGTATCCACGACAATGCGAAAAGCATAAACATCCATGATTTCGGTGAAGGAGCGGCGCTTGCTGCGCATCTTGTCATAAATACTGTAGAGGTGTTTTTCTCGACCCATAACCTCCGCGGTAATGCCATCTCTAATAAGACAGGCTTTGATCGACTCGAGGATATTGCTGACATATTCTTTGCGATTACCGCGGGCTTTGCGTACAGCTTTTTCGATCATCGAAGAGCGTAAGGGATACAGGGCCTTAAAGCCCAGCTCTTCAAATTCAATTCGAATGTTATTCATACCTAGCCGGTTGGCGATGGGCGCATAAATTTCCAGTGTTTCCCGCGCGATGCGTCGCTGTTTCTCACTGTTGAGACTACCCAAAGTGCGCATATTGTGCAGGCGATCTGCAAGTTTCACCATGATGACGCGAATATCTTTCGCCATTGCGAGCGTCATTTTCTGAAAATTTTCAGCCTGAGCCTCAGCCCGGGATTGGAACATGCTCTTTAGCTTGCTGACGCCATCGACCAGGTCGGCGACCTCCTCATCAAACTCCTTGCTGATGATCTGCTTGGGAACCCCGGTGTCCTCGATCACGTCGTGGAGCAGTGCCGCCATTAAACACTGATGATCCATATGCATATCGGCGAGAATCGCAGCAACAGCCAGCGGGTGCGTGATATAGGCTTCGCCTGATCGCCTGGCCTGGCCGGCATGTGCCGCTTCAGCGAAGTCATAGGCTTTGCGTACCAATTGGATCTGCTTTTCACCGAGATAGGCTTCAAGATCGAGGGCAAAGGAATCTATGGTCAACACAGATTCGCCTCCCTGCCAGCACCAACGGCCCAGTTTTGAAGCCGTTGTGTTGAAGCGATAGGTTGCGCGTTAGGAAAACGAGATACAGCGAGGGTGGCAGAAAAATCTACCGCCGGGAGAGTCATGTGCCGGCGTATTTGTCCCAGCAAATAAGACAGGCTAGACGTCCGTTTCGAGCGGTGTTTCAAATTCATGGTGTGCTGCAGCGATGTCCAAAGTCTTGGACGCATCTCTGGTGCCCTCTCTGAGTATGCTGGCGTCAATCAATCCGGCGGCGATTTCACGCAGCGCTAATACAGTTGGCTTGTCATTTTCAATCGGTACCAGCGGATCTTTACCACCCGTGGCGATTTGTCGAGCGCGACGGCTGGATACCATTACCAACTCAAAACGGTTATCTACATGTTCCAGACAATCTTCAACGGTCACTCGTGCCATCTGTTTACTCCGATTTTAGCTAGGGCCCTGAGGCAGGTTCTCAACGACCGCGTAGTGTAACGAATGCATCATAGTCGCACAATGAATAGTTGGCGTCACCTGTCGGTATCGTTGCCTGCGAGCAATCGAGCAATCAGGTCGCTGAAGCGATTTTTCTGCTGATCCAGACGCAGGTCGTCGGCATTACCCTCGATAATTCTGGCCAGATCTTGCAGTGCTGAGTTGAAATTGTCATTGATGATCAAGTATTGAAACTCCTCATAGTGCGAGATCTCATTTATTGCCTCGCTCATACGGGTATCGATAATCTGTGCATCATCTTGACCTCGACCCAGAAGGCGAGAGCGCAGGGTCTCAAGTGACGGTGGTAAGATGAAAATATGAACTGATTCAGGCAATCGTCGTCTGATCTGTTGCGCACCCTGCCAGTCTATCTCGAGAATAATATTGTGACCACGATCAGCAATGCTCTCGACAGCCTGACGACTGGTACCGTAGAGATTGCCAAATACCTGCGCTGATTCAATGAAGGCGTCCTGGCGTTGCATTTCGCGAAACTCGATGGGGCTGACAAAGTGATAGGCGACGCCATCAATCTCGTCTGGCCGGCGAGTTCGTGTAGTGTGAGATACAGCGACTTCGATGCTGGGCGCGGATTCAATCAGTGCTTTCACCAGGCTGGTTTTGCCCGCACCTGAGGGTGCTGCGACCACAAAAAGCTTGCCTCGCGTGGGTGTCTTGCTTGTCACGGGTGAATTGCCTCTGATCTTAATCCCATAGTTTAATCAAATTTTCCAGCGAATGGGCTGTAATTTCTGACTTCGCAGGCTGCGTTGGCAGCCTGCGACTTAGCCCTTAGAGGTTTTGCTTGCTTTCCGCCAATGCCCGGGAAATCGCCTCATGGCGCGCCTTATCAATGCGGTAACCCATATAAAAGTACATGCCAAAAAAAGTGAACACTGAGGTCGCCGGTCCTGCTAGAAAACCCAGTTGCCAGATGATTTCAGTGTCGACCTCTCCCAGTCTCGCGCCCCGCGGAAATGCGATCAAATCCAGTAAGACGCCGCCGAGTATCAGTCCCATGGACGCCGTGGCTTTTACGGCAAACGCTCTGGCGGCAAAGATAACCCCCTCTCGTCGCTCCCCAACTTCTAGCTCATGCTCGTCGGTAATATCGGCAAACATCGAGTTCAGTGTGGCGTATAGGGTGACGCCCAGTGCTGAAGTCACGACGGAGCTGAGGATCAGCAGGTAAAGTAAAGTACTTGAGCCTCGTTCCGGAAACCAGCTGACGCCGCTCAAGGCCAGAATAATGGGCAAATTGATATTGATTATGACCAGCAACGCGGAGCCGATCAGGGTGTACTTCTTGTCAAATCGGCGGGTCGCAGCGGGAATGATGAGCATGGAGGCAACCAGCCCCACCAAGCTGCCGAGTGGAATATATTTTAATTGCTCAGTGGTCATGCCCCAAAAGTGGAACCCCATGAAGGGATTGAGAACGCCCTCCACCGAGAGAATGAAAGTGCCGAGCATCATGCCAAAAAAAATCGCTCGAAAAGAGGAGTTGTTTAATGCCTGACGGACCTCTCGCAGCAGTTGCAGCATGCTGAATCGGTGGGCGGCAGGGGCGCTGCTCAAGGCTCGCAGGCGGGGAATTTCGCTGGCAGTACCCAGAAAACAGACGACGATAGCGAAGATCATGATGGCGCCAGAAAAAAGCGCCCAGGGCGTATAGGCTGTCTGATTAAGCAGGGCGGGGTTAAAGGCGGCCGTGGTTGGAAAAAACAAAAGATAGGATATGGGCAGAAAAATCGCGCCACCTGTAGCGCCAAACAGGGTATTAAATGAATACAAGGTCGACCGCTGATGGTAGTCAGTGGCGAGCTCTGCCCCCAGTGCCAGGTGGGGTATATGGTAAAACGTCATTGCCGCGCGAACCAGGATCGCAAACGTCAACAGCCATAAGACATAACCCAGTTCACTCAATCCAACGGGTGGATTAAAAAGCAGATAAAATGTAATCGCCAGTGGTACTGCGGCGAACAGAATAAAAGGGTGCCGGCGTCCCCAGCGAGATCGATACTTGTCGGACAAGCTGCCGGCTATTGGGTCGGTAAAAGCATCAAAGACCAGGGCAATGGCAAGCGCGATACCCGTCCCCGTCGCTGAGACATGTAGCACCTGATTATAGTAGAACAATAAAAAGGTATTGAAACCCTGGTTCTTGACGGCTTCGGAGATCTGACCAAACCCATAAGCAATCATGGTGGGTAACGACAATTTTTGGTTAGACAAGAGACGCTCCCGGCAATCCTCAGGCCAAGTGACCTGCCTAGCGGAAATAAGAGCACACAGACCGGCCGATTCGCAAATGTTTTAAGAAGATCCTGACAAGGATCCAAAAAATGATCCTGAGGAAGAATCCTATGCTCGGTGAGCTGCCCTGGCGGGGCAGGCAATAATTGCAGGCCCTAGCGACAATCCTATTCGATATTCTGGATCTGCTCGCGCATCTGCTCGATGATGACCTTCAAGTCAACCGCCTGAATCGAGGTATTGGCAGCAACCGCCTTGGAGGACAGGGTGTTGGCTTCTCGGTTGAGCTCCTGCATCAGAAAATCTAACCGCCGGCCAATGGCGCCGGTATCGCGTAACGTTGACCTGACTTCGTCGATGTGAGTGTCGAGTCGGTCCAGTTCCTCATTGATATCAGATTTTTGAGCGAGATAAACCAGTTCCTGCTCGAGCCGGTTGTTGTCAAGCTCGATCTGTAGCTCTGTCATACGCTCTTCGATGCGGGCCTTCTGTCGAGCATTGATCAGCGGTGCTTCCGCGCGCACCGCGTCCGTCAGTTGCTGCAGCTCAGTGAGCTTGTTTTCAATAATGCATTGCAGTTCTGCCCCTTCTCGCGCACGCATGGCCACCAGGTCAGCGAGCGCCAAGCCGAACAGATCAGTGACCTGCGCCAGGAGGTCTTCATCATCGATAGCAGCGGTTGAGAGGATGCCGGGGAACTTGAGAATCTCCAGTGGACTCGGTGGAGATTCAAGTCCCATGATGCGACTGACCTCGTCCAGCGCAAAGCGTAGCTTGTGAACCTGAGCGTCGTTAACCGCCAAGGAACCCGCATCAGCCGCATCTGTAGTGATTTTCAGCAGGCAATCCACCTTGCCTCGAAACAGCTGCCCCTTTAGCTGGTTGCGCAGATCGCCTTCTAACGCGCGAAAGTTGTCTGGAACCTTGAAGGTCGAGTCTAAGTATCGATTATTGACCGATCGAATTTCCCAGGATATGCCGTTGGATTCTCGGCGGGCAAAGGCTGTCATACTTTGGGTCATAATGAATACTGTTCTCAAGTGCTTATTCGCGTTCGCCCAGTATAATGGAGTTTCATGCATAGACGACCGTAAATAGGAAATACTCATGACGAATGAACCAGTACCCAGGCCCGGAGGCCGAGCACTGGATGCCCTGCGCCCAGTAAGCATAGAGCGCGGCATCAACAAACACGCGGAAGGCTCTGTGCTGATCGCCTTTGGTGATACTCGAGTAATCTGCACGGCGTCGGTTGATAAAGGAGTGCCATCCTTTCTGCGCGGCTCAGGTCAGGGCTGGATCACCTCTGAATACGGCATGCTGCCGCGCTCCACGAATACGCGAATGGATAGAGAGGCCGCGCGAGGTAAACAGGGCGGCAGAACCGTAGAAATTCAACGGTTGATTGGCCGGTCATTACGCACCTGTGTCGATATGAAACGGTTAGGCGAATACACGATCAAAATTGATTGCGACGTCATTCAGGCCGATGGCGGTACTCGAACTGCGTCAATTACGGGTGCTTGTGTGGCGCTCTATGATGCTGTTAGACAGATGAAGCTTGCAAAAAACCCGTTTCAGCAATTTGTTGGCGCTGTCTCTGTCGGCGTGGTTGATGGACGGCCAGTGCTTGATCTTGAGTATACCGAAGATGCGCGTGCTGAGACCGACATGAACTTGGTAATGAGTGAAGATGGCCGATTTATCGAGGTTCAGGGAACGGCAGAAGGCGCGCCTTTTTCTCGAGAGGAGTTAAATCACATGCTGGTACTTGGCGACAAGGGTATCAGTGAGCTGATCAGATGCCAAAAGATCGCGCTCGAGGTGGACTGATGGAAGCATATCAGAAGAAGTTTCTGGAATTTGCTATCCAGCGGGGCGTGCTCCGCTTTGGTGAGTTCACCCTCAAGTCGGGTCGGGTAAGCCCCTACTTTTTTAACGCGGGGCTTTTTAATACTGGCGCTGCCTTAAGTGAGTTGGCGGATTACTATGCGGCCGCCCTGGTTGACTCGGGACTTGATGTTGATTTGCTGTTTGGTCCCGCCTACAAGGGTATTCCGCTGGTGAGCGCTACGGCCGTCGCGTTACAGCGTAATTATCAGCGAGACTATCCATTTGTTTTTAATCGAAAAGAGGCAAAGGGCCACGGGGAAGGCGGACTTCTCGTCGGCGCGCCCTTGGTGGGCAAGGTGCTGATTATTGACGACGTGATTACGGCGGGCACTGCCATCCGTGAGGTTATGAGTATCGTCGAAGCCTCCAGCGCACAGGCCGCGGGTGTTCTGGTGGCGATAGATCGTCAGGAAAAGGGCCAAGGGGAGCTATCGGCGATCCAGGAGGTAGAGCGTGACTATGGCGTTTCCGTTATCAGCGTCGTAAAGTTCAGTGACATAGTGGCGTTTCTGGAGGACCGACCAGAATTCGCCCAACACTTGGAGCCCATTCGTAAGTATCAGGCGCTCTATGGTGTTTCTGGCGCTTCATCCTAGGCTCATTTTGGCGGGAAGCAACGTAACATGAACCATGCAGCTGAAGACTAAATCCGCGGCATTGAGGGACCGGTGCTGGCTCTACAAAAGCTTGCTGGATACGGCGGCTGCGCTGCTGGTTGGCTGGGTCGTTTTGGTTCCCTTGCCAGCGTCAGCCGAACTGTATCGTTACAAAAATGAGGATGGTATTACAGTCTTAGACAGCCATGTTCCGGCCCGTTATGTGAAGGACGGCTACACCATTCTCAGTCTTGATGGTCGAGTATTGGAGGTAGTTGAACGGGCGTTAACCGAACAAGAGATTCTTGACCGTAATCGCGTCATCGCTGCCAATGAGGCGAACGAACGCGCCAAACAAGCACGCCTGAGTGCCGATCAAAACCTGTTGAAAATCTATGGCTCGGCAGAAGATGTCATTCGAGCCCGGGATACCAAGTTATCCAGTGTCAAAAAAGTTATTGTCGTGAGTCAGGCAAATTTGCAGCGGCTGCTGCTCCAAAAAGTTGACCTGGAGACCGAGTTGGCGAACCTAGAGCGCAGTGGACGCTCGATACCGGCTGATCGCTTGGAGCACCTGCGGGGCTTGGTGCAGCGTATTAATATGGCGGAGCTCGAGATCAAGGGAAAACACCAAGAACTTGACCAATTAAGTCAGACCTATGCGGCAGACCTGCTGCGGATTCGCGAGTTGAAAGGTGAAGCCTCCGCGCACTAGGCGCCGCCAGAGAGCATGTTCAGAGTGCTTGTTCAGAGAGCATGTTCAGAGTGCTTATTCAGAGTGCTTATCTACAGCTC
>JAYODE010000002.1:84983-92457 GCA_038106185.1 Gammaproteobacteria bacterium
GCTCCTACTTACAGAGCAGGCGCGCTTGTTGCCAGTTTCGGGTTGATCGTTTTCAGGGAAAGATGGCTCGACTGATGGCTTGCCACTGTACATCCCAGCCATCGGTGGGTCTGCGACTGAAATCGCTACGAACAAACTGGCTGATTCGCCCCTCAGCGGTGGCCATCATGAGATTCGCGGCAGCTTGGATTTCCATTAGCGGTCGTTGGCCCTCGCGCATTTCTGTCTCCCGCAATATCTGCTTGAGCTGAGTCTCAAAGCGCTCAAAAAATTGTGCCACTCTGGCTCTTAGACGCTCGGTCTCTCCGGCCAAGGGATCGCCGGTAAGGATGCGAGTAATCCCGGGGTTGCGTTCTGTAAACGTCAGCAACAGCGAGAGGCTCTGGCTGCACTGTGCCATCGCAGTGGCTTCTTCAACCAGGATCAGGGAAATACGGGAAAAGATGGTCTCTTCGATAAATTCGATGAGTCCATCAAACATCTTTGCCTTACTCGGAAAGTGTCGATACAGAGCAGCTTCAGAGACGCCGACTTGCTTGGCTAAACCAGCAGTCGTAATCCGACCGCCGGGCGTTTCCTCCAGCATGACGGCAAGCGCCTGCAATATCTGATTTTTTCTAGAGACTTTTTGCGCTTCTGACATTTTAGACCCTGGGCTTTTGCTCTAATGTATGACTAACAGTTAGCGAGTGATCTTCAAGCGGTTACCGCCCCTGGTTTCCCGGATTGCGAGAGATCAGGGTGCCAACACCCTCATCGGTCAGCACTTCCAGTAACACTGCATGGGCGACGCGGCCATCAATAATGTGGGAGCTTCGAACCCCGTTCTTGACCGCATTCAGGGCGCACTCAATCTTCGGCAGCATACCTCCAGTAATGGTGCCATCTTCAATCAGCGCCTCAACTCGCTCTGCCGTCAACCCAGACAGTAACTTGCCCTGCTTGTCCTGTAGGCCGGCGACATTGGTCAGCAACACCAGTTTCTCGGCGTTCAGGGCTTCTGCAATTTTCCCGGCAACCAGGTCTGCATTGATGTTGTAGGTATCATTATCCGCTCCTACGCCGATAGGCGCTATCACCGGAATGATATCGCTGGATACCAATAAGTCTAAAATAGTTCTATCGATGGAAACGACTTCTCCGACTTGACCAATATCGATAATTTCGGGCACCTTAAGATCAGCAGACGCGCGCTCGATATACATCTTTTTAGCCTTGATTAAAGCCGCATCTTTGCCGGTCAGTCCAATCGCTTTTCCACCACTTTGATTGATGAGGCTAACAATACCCTGGTTGACGGTACCGCCAAGCACCATCTGCACGACATCCATGGTTTTGCTGTCTGTGACGCGCATTCCGTCTACGAAAGTAGACTCAATATTCAACGCCTTGAGTACTTGACCGATCTGAGGGCCTCCGCCGTGAACGACGATAGGATTGATGCCTACCAATTTCATCAAGACGACGTCTTGGGCAAATTTACGTTGTAGTTCATCGTCGATCATGGCGTTGCCACCATATTTGATCACAATGGTTTTTCCAGTAAATCGCTGGATATAGGGTAACGCTTCGGTGAGTACCTTGGCGACATTCATTGCGGCGTCGCGGGATAGTGTCATTGAGTAGCAGTCCTGTTGGTAGTCGCTGTGGATCAGTCGATAGCGCCGTTAAAAGGTCAGGCTCGAATCGACATTTTGTAATTGTGTTCTGAACAATGCCTGAAGTCGGTCAAGACTGCGGCTGGTGTCGGCTTCAAATCTCAGGGTCAGGTAAGGGCCAGTATTGGAGGCTCTGATAAGACCCCAGCCATCGGCATAATCAACCCTGATTCCATCAATCATGGTAATGGCACCGTCACCGAACGCACCCTTCGTTTTGATTTGCTCAATGATAGAGAATTTATTCTCCTCACTCACATGAATTTTGATTTCTGGTGAAGAAATACTCGCTGGAAATTCGCTCATCAGGTCGGCCAGCCCCTGGGTTTCAGAGCCGACAATCTCCAGGAGTCGCGCACCGGCGTAAATGCCGTCATCGAAGCCGAACCAGCGATCGCCAAAGCAGATATGCCCTGAAAATTCACCACCCAATGCCGCGCCCGTGGCGGACATCTTCTCCTTAAGATACGAGTGACCGCTGCGGCACAGAATGGGTCGACCGCCCAGCCCACTGATAACGCCATTGAGGTTTCGTGTGGACTTTACGTCATAGATAACATCGGAACCAGGGCTTCGGGACATCACATCTTTAGCGAACAGCATCAGTAGCTCGTCCGATGCCACGATTTTACCGTCACCCGTGACTGCCACCATGCGGTCACCATCGCCATCAAGGGCGATGCCCAGATCAGCCTTCTGTGCCTTAACTGACAGCACCAGATCCTCAAGATTTTCTGCAAGACTCGGGTCAGGATGATGATTCGGGAAATGCCCATCGACCTCACAATACAATGGAATGACCTCGCAGCCTAGACTGGCGTAAACGTCAGGAGCAAGGTCTCCGGCGATGCCGTTCCCGCAGTCGACAACCACTCGCAGGCTGCGCGGAACGACAATGTCTTCGGTGATCGCCAGGAGGTAGTCCTGGCACAAATCAAGTGCCTGTAATTGACCTTTACCACTGTGAAAGTCCTGGCGGTGGAATCGTTGGTGAAGCTGCTGCAGGTCTTCCGCCGTGAGCGACTGATCCTTGAGGACAATTTTAAAGCCATTGTACTCGCTGGGATTGTGGCTGGCGGTGACCATGACACCACTAGGGACATGCGTGGTCTTGGTCGCGTAATACAATAAGGGCGTAGGCACAGAGCCTATGCTGATGACATTGACGCCTGTATCTATGAGGCCATCAATGAGACTCGCCATGACCGCGGGGCTGGAAAGCCGGCCATCTGCGCCAACGCATATTGCTGTCTCGCCCAGGTCTATGGCTGTCGAGCCAATAGCTCGGCCTATGCGATAGATGACATCGGGAGTCAGCGTTTCGCCGACGATGCCACGAATGTCATAGGCACGAAAAATCTCGCGTAATGCATCGGGTGAAGGTTGCTTGATGGGTGCTTCAGACAGATCGACCGTCGAGGAGTCGGAGTGGGATCTCTGCTTGGCAAGCAAATCTATTTCTGTCCGGGTGCTCGTCCGGTGCGGCATTTCTGCCGCCGAATCGGCTCTGCTGGGCGGTGGATCGATTGCCTCTGCCAACTTAGCCTCGCGGTGAAGCCTCGAAAGGCTATTATCCAGAGCGAGAAAGGCAGGTTGCTGGTAGGCGGTTGAAGGCTCGTACCTGCCCTTGAAGGCCTTCTCGATCTGCTGCGTCAGATGTTCTGCATCCGCATTTAAGGTGCGCGAGTGGCTGCGGATACCCAGCAGAATGCCGCTCAGGGCAATCATCAAGGCCGCGACTGCGGGCAGCAGGTAAATGCTCAGGTTCGCGGGAGAGGCCTTCGTCAACTCGTCCCCAGGGTAAAACAGCAGAGTCCAATGTGGATTGTCCAGGTTGCGCAATACCGGGTGACTCTGGATGGGCGCGCCAATCTCCAGTACCTGGGCGGATGGCGCCGAATTGACTGACTGCATGATACTGACGGAGCCAAGGACCTGATTATCGATACGCTTGCTGATCTCTGCCATCTCCAGGTAAAGCAATAAAGTCCCTTGAGCGACATTGATTGAAGGCGAAACAATCGGTGCTGCAATCGCCAGCAGCCATCGACCGTCGACTCGAATGCTCTCAGGGCTGACCTGTTGCCCGGCTTCTGTTTGATTCACCAGGTCTAAAGCCGTGAAGGTGAGCTTTGGCAGTCTGTCCGTGCTCGTAATTGCCTCGTTGAGTCGAATCAAGCGAACCAGGGCAGCATTTGAGAGCAAGCGCTCGATGCGTGCTTCTTCTGCGGTGATCAGCGCCGCATCATTATTCGCGAGTGTTTGTGCAAGTCCTTCGCGTCTGGCCAGCGCCTGCGCCTGTTCGAGCAGGCTTTGGTGTTGCAAGTTGATGCGCAATTGCAGCTGGTCAGCAGCGTCGCTGATGATTTTTTCCCGGTAGGCGCGATCGAGCGTCGACTGTACAGGAAAGACGCTGAGCAGGACGGCAACGATAAGCCCAACAAGCAAGCCGATGGTCGGCCACGGGGCAAACCTCAACAGGCGGTCAGACTGGCGGATCGTCAAAGGTCAGCCCTCATTGATGACCCGTCGAGCCAAAGCCATCTGCCCCTCTTTGTGATTGACGGAATTCTTCTACCAGGGTCAAGGAGGCTTGAATGACTGGAATGATGACCAGCTGCGCAATTCGATCGCCGGGTTCGATTAAAAACGCAGACTGGCTACGATTCCAACACGAGATCATCAGCTCACCCTGATAGTCTGAGTCGATCAAACCTACCAGATTACCCAGGACGATACCGTGTTTGTGGCCTAAGCCAGAACGTGGCAGCAGGATTGCGGCATATCCTGGATCCTCAATATAAATCGCCAGACCGGTTGGGATCATTTCACAGGCGCCCGGCGCTAATTCCAGTGTGTCTGTCAGGCAAGCACGCAAGTCCATGCCTGCGGATCCTGGTGTGGTATAGCTCGGCAGAGGGATGCGGTCACCCACCAGCGGATTCAGAATTTTGACTTGTAACTCGTTCATTTCGAGAGTTCCTTGGTGTTGAGCCGCTCAGCAATGATCTCGATGATGCGGACGGAAACCTGGCGTTTTGAGGCGACGGGAAGGCTGATGGCTGTATCTTTGGCGATGACAGTTGTTCCGTTGTTATCGCTGTTAAAGCCAATGCTGCTGTCCGCCACATCATTCGCAACGATAAGATCGAGGTGCTTTCTGTGAAGTTTATCCCGGGCGTAGGTCAGCAAATTCTCGGTCTCGGCGGCAAACCCAACGACAAACGGAGGTTTGGGTAAGCACGCAACGCTGGCGATGATGTCAGGATTTTCGACCAGGCTCAGGGTCAGGGTTCGAGGACCGTCGGTCTGCTGTTTTTTGATCTTCTGTGTCTGTACCTTCACAGGTTTGAAGTCCGCAACCGCGGCAACGCCAATAAAGATGTCACATTCGCCTATCTTCTCCATGACAGCAGCATACATGTCATCGGCACTGATGACCTTGATCAGCGTTACTCGGTCAGGTGCGCCGAGCGCAACCGGGCCAGAGATCAGCAGGACTCGAGCGCCAGCCTCAACGGCGGCTTCAGCCAAGGCATAGCCCTGCTTGCCGGAGCTGTGATTGCTGATATAGCGCACCGGGTCTATCGCTTCGCGGGTCGGGCCAGCTGTGATCATGACGGTTTTGCCGCTGAGAAGACCGGTGGGAAAGACAGCACTCGTCAGACCGACGATCTTGGGCACATCCAACAGGCGTCCCTGACCTGTCTCGCCGCAAGCCTGCAGGCCCTCGTCTGGGCCAAAAAAGCGTATGCCATTGCGACGCAAGCCAGCGCAGTTCTCTTGAGTCGCGATATTACTCCACATGGCCTGGTTCATCGCCGGCGCAACAGCGATGGGGCAGGTGGCTGCAAGGCAGAGGGTCGTGAGCAAGTCGTCGCCCCGCCCCTGGCGTAAGCCAGCGAGGAAATTAGCGCTGGCAGGCGCCACCAGAACCAGGTCTGCCCAACGTGCCAGCTCAATGTGTCCCATCACGGATTCGGTTTCGGTATCTAATAAGTCCAACGAAACAGGGTGGCCCGAGAGCGCCTGCATCGTCAAAGGCGTGATAAATTCGGTGGCGGCGCGCGTCATGACCACCCTGACTTCGGCGCCCTCATCCTGTAGCCGGCGAATCAGCTCAGCGCCTTTATAGGCGGCAATACCGCCGGTGACACCGAGCAAAATGTGCTTGTTTTGTAGTTCTTTCATAGGCGTTACAAAAATTGTGACTGGGGTCCAGGAAAAGTATCAATTCAGACAATCGGCTACTGGCAGGGTCCCCAACGGCCTACAAGATGTCGGGCGTCAAGCGGGCGGCGCCAGCTCACTCGACCGATTACCTTTGATAGAGCTAAAGATAGCATTTTTTCTGGGGAAAGTGACGGTTAGTGAATATTCACTTTACTGATCGTTGATCTCTGTTCGAGCAAATTGGTGCGGTTCTAACTTGAGGTGTCAGCCATGAAAAACCCAGATTGGCCAGTGTTGGAGAGACCGCGGGAAAAACTCCTGGCCCGTGGTCCAGCGGCTTTGTCAGATACGGAGTTACTGGCGATCTTCCTTGGCACTGGAACGAGAGATAAACCGGTGATGCAGCTTGCTGGGGAGTTATTGCAGGAGTTTCGAGGTGTTAGAGGTCTGCTCGAGGCTGACCAGGCTCAGCTTGTCAGCGCCAAAGGGATGGGAGTTGCCAAGAGCGCCCAGTTGCGGGCCGCGCTTGAGCTGACGGAACGCTACCTGCAAGCGGGCTTTGACCGTGGTGATCCGCTAACGGACCCCGTAACCACGGGACGATTTTTGAAAAGTAAGCTGCGAGGGTACACGCGTGAGGTCTTCGCCTGTCTGTACTTGGATAATCAACATCGCCTGATCCGATATGAAGAACTGTTCTTCGGTACAATCGATGGTGCCAGTGTTCACCCCAGAGAAGTGGTTAAGCGAGTGTTGTTTCATAATGCGGCAGCAGTCATCTTTGCCCACAACCATCCGTCTGGGGTTGCGGAACCCAGTCAAGCGGACCAGCGCATCACAGATCGCCTCAAGAGCGCTCTTCTGCTGGTTGATGTCAGGGTTCTCGATCATCTGATTGTCGGTGATGAAGAGGTCACTTCCTTCGCGAAGCGCGGTTTACTCTGACACGATGCCGAGCCGAGTCAATGCAGGCTGTAACGAAGGCTATTTTGGAGCGGATTAGATGAATCTGTTTGAACTGCCAGTTGGCATCTGGTATAAAGCACGGCTCTCACAGGCAGCGGGTATTAAGATGCCCGGCGTTGCCAAATTGGTCATTATCAGATACTGGTTGAGGTTGTGTAGACAACTGGACTAGTAGTAACAAACAAGTAGTAACAAACATAAGGACGGATGACATGTCCCAGGTATGTCAAGTAACCGGTAAAAGACCGGTAAGCGGTAACAATGTGTCTCATGCGAACAACCGCACGAAGCGCCGATTTTCGCCCAATATCCACGATCACAAGTTTTGGGTTGAAAGCGAGAACCGATTTGTCAAGCTGCGCGTTTCAGCCAAGGGCATGCGAATCATTGATAAGAAGGGCATCGATGAGGTCATCGCGACTCTGCGAGCCGAAGGTCAACAGGTCTAACGAGGCTAACAAATGAGAGACAAAATAAAATTGGTTTCTTCTGCAGGAACCGGTCACTACTATACAACCAGCAAGAACAAAAAGACCATGCCAGAAAAAATGGAGATCAAGAAGTTCGATCCCGTTGTTCGTCAGCATGTCATGTATAAAGAAGCCAAGATCAAGTAAATCTGACCCTGACGGGGCGGCGCCGCGGTCAATTTCTCACCGCGGCCATTGAACTGTAAG
>JAYODE010000002.1:92557-96066 GCA_038106185.1 Gammaproteobacteria bacterium
AGCAGCAGTTCATGCCAAACGCGTCAGGTTCAAACTCCCCAGTTCGTCCTGACAGGCGATCCATCCTGATTTCAAAAAGATGGTGGTATGGTCCTCTGTGATCAACGCGGGCCCTGCCAATCGCTCTTCAATGGACAGCGAGTCTCGCCGGTAGATAGGCACAGGGTCAGCTTCTCCCTCTAACTTTGCGTAAGAGATTGATTGCCGAAGCGGGCGTGTATTCACCTTGGGCAGGATAAAAGATGGTCTCACCGCCTCGACATGAACCCTTAAGTTAACCAGCTCGACGGCCTTGTCCAGGGCGTGGCCATAGAGCTTGAGATGCATGGCGTGAAAGTCGTTAATCGCCTTGACAATATTTTCAAATACAACCGCAATCGAAAATGTTTGGCCGAGATAACGCAAGTCCAGACGATATTCGTGCTGCGTGTCGAGAACGCCTTCTTGAACCAGCTCTACCCGGGCGATCTCAAGCAATCTGCTCAACTCAGATGTCAGGGTGGACTCATCCATCTGCGCCAAGATACCCTGATGGGTTTTAACGAGTTCACGACCTGGTAGCGCCGTTAGCATGCCCAGGGCGGAGAGGACTCCGCTGTTTAATGGCACAACCGCATGCTTGATTTCCAAGGCATCAGCGAGGTCGCAAATGTGCAGGCCACCGGCGCCGCCAAAGCTCATCAGTCTGAAGTCACGGGGATCGTGACCCTGCTGAATGGAGATCACCCGCAAAGCCTGGATCATGCTCTCATTGGCAAGTTTGATGATGCCAAACGCCAGTTCCGTCAGGGTAATTTGGAGTTCATCAGCCAACGGTTGTAAGGCACTGGCGGCCGCCTGTTCGTCGAGCTGCATACGGCCACCAAGAAAAGCGTCGCTGCGTAGTCGACCTAACACCAGGTTGGCATCAGTGACCGTCGGCATTGTGCCACCCAGTCTGTAACAGGCAGGGCCGGGGCGCGCGCCGGCAGATGCGGGGCCCACCTGTAGTAAACCACCGGCGTCAATAAAGGCGATTGACCCCCCTCCTGCCCCGATAGTGTGGATATCAGCCATCGGCACAGAGACCGGATAGTCAGCAATCTTGCCTTGATTGGTCAAACGAATTTCGCCTTCGATAAGGGCAACATCTGTAGAGGTACCCCCCATGTCAAATGTCATCAAGCGCGTCTTGCCGGTTTGATGACCTATGGCCAAGGCAGCAGAAAGACCGCCGGCCGGGCCCGACAATAGCAGGTTGACGGCACGATCAGCGGCGACAGTAGCGTTGATCGTCAGCCCGGAGGATTGCATGATCGCGAGATTCGAGGGAGCCAGGGCAGCGCCCAGTGACACCAAATAGGATTGGATCAGAGGCCCGATCCAGGCATTCAGCCAGGTTGTCATACCTCGCTCGTATTCACGATGTTCAGGGAGAATCAGCGAGGAGCGCGAGACGAAGTAGTGATCATTGAATCGTGCCTCAATCTGCATCTCTTGCGCCGGATCGAGAAATGAAAAGAGCAAATTGATGGCAATGGACACAGGCTGAAGTTGATCAATCTGGTACTGCAAATGATCAAGGTCAGCGGCCGTCAGCGGCTCGATTAAGCTGCCTTGAGCGTCCAGCCGCGTATTGACTTCAAGCATCAGTTGTTCGTCAAAGGGGCGTTTTTGCTCAGTGGGTGTCAAGTGATAGAGCTGCTGACGAGTCTGACGGCCAATGATGAGAACGTCCTTTAGACCCCGGTTTGTCACATAGGCCGTTCTGACGCCCTTACCCTCTAGTGCCGCATTGGTCGCGACTGTGGTGCCGTGAATGATCATGACTTCGCCGGCTGCCACCTGTGCCTGTAACCCCAGGTCGCTGATGCCGGTCAGAATAGCCTCTTGAGGCGCGCTCGGCGTCGATAGCACCTTGTGGACCCGAAGTAGGCCGGCTTCCAGCAGGACGAAGTCGGTAAAGGTTCCACCTGTATCGATACCGAGAAATGCACGGGCCATAACACTGCCTTATGAGTTCATCTATAGATGCGCACCGTATCCCAGGGACGGTATGCTACGCAATTGCGAATCTGCTGAATCTTAAGAGATCTGTCATGCCTGAATTACCGGAAGTAGAAACGACCCGCAGAGGTATCGAGCCACACCTGCTCGAACAGAGAATCCGTGGGGTGCTGGTGCGACAAGACCAGCTGCGCTGGCCGATCTCCGCGGAGCTTGGCCAGGCCGTAACGGGTCAAACCATCAGTGCGGTGACGCGTCGAGGAAAATACCTATTTCTTGTCACCTCGGCAGGACGAGTCATGATTCATCTAGGTATGTCCGGCAGTTTGCGCATTCAGTCACCATCAGCCCCGTTGAAGTTGCATGATCATGTCGATTTTATTTTAGCTAACGATCAGATTCTAAGATTTCATGATCCTCGGCGATTCGGGTCGATATTTTGGCTTTCTGGAGATAGTGACCACTCACTAATAGAGAGTCTGGGACCCGAACCTCTGACAAGCGCCTTCTCTGGCAAGTATCTGTTTGCCGCCTCGCGAGGCAAGTCAGTGGCGGTCAAAAATTTCCTGATGAACAGTCACATAGTGGTGGGTGTAGGCAACATCTACGCCAATGAGAGTCTGTATCTGGCTGGCATTCGGCCGGACATGGCCGCCGGGAAGGTCAGTCTCGCGCGCTACAAGCGACTGGTAGATCGTGTTAAGCAAGTGCTGGCAAGCGCCATAGAAGCTGGCGGAACTACCTTACGGGATTTCGTTCATGAGGACGGCTCACCAGGATATTTCAAGCAGTCCTTACATGTTTATGGCCGCGGCGGCGAACCCTGTCTCGGTTGCGCCGGCACCCTCAAGGAAGTTCGGTTGGGCCAAAGAACCACCGTGTTTTGTCAACGCTGTCAACGTTAAAGGCTGTTGGGAAAGACTGTTGGGAAAGACTGTTGGGAAAGACTGTTGGGAAAGACTGTTGGGAAAAGCTTTTGTGAAAGTCTGTTTGGAAAGGCTGGTGGGGTTCTGCGCCCATCGGGCAGTGACAGCGGCGCTGACAAGTTGACGTAAATCAGCAACACCCATGGCAGTGCTTCCTAGAATAAGCCCTGATCATTAGGGCTTAATCAAGCGTGATACAAATGACTCAGAAGAGTCTTATCTTTGCCTGTTATTAATGCGGGCTCTTGAGCGGTCTCACTCAGCAGTCGTTGACCCAAAGGCGCAGATCATGAACATGATAAGAAAGCGAACGCAATCCAGGCTGATGGTTATCTTTCTCATACCGGTCTTGAGCATACTGCTAACAGCTCAGGCTCAGGCCGAAGTGGCCAAAGATCGTCCCAGTGGCGCAGCGATGGTGGGTGACTTAGTGATCGCCCGCCCCATGGGTCTGGTCTTATTTGGACTGGGCTCAGCGGTGTACCTGGCGACCTTGCCTTTCTCACTGCTGGGCGGTAATGCCGGGGAAGCCGGCCAGCAGCTGGTGTTAAAGCCGGCAGAAGAGGTTTTTGTTCGTTGCTTGGGCTGCGCCAGGGC
>JAYODE010000002.1:96166-122861 GCA_038106185.1 Gammaproteobacteria bacterium
AAAGGCTTTTAATTAAAGGCTAAAGGCAAACGGATTGAGCTAAAAAACCTTCTAGCCGACTTCACCGTTGGAAAGGGCTCTTGCAACTGATGGGTGGACGAAGCGACTGATGTCACCGCCATAGCTGGCTATCTGTCGAACCAGGGTCGAGGAAATATATGAGAACTCCTCTGACGGCGCGAGAAAGACGGTCTCCAATCCGGGTTGCAGTATTCGGTTCATACTTAACATTTGAAACTCGTATTCGAAGTCAGTCACGGTTCGAATACCCTTGAGAATCACCTCAGCGCCGATCTCCTTCGCAAAGTCTACAGTAAGGGTGTTGAAACCGATCACCTCGACATTACGCACATGAGCCAGCGCTTCGCGCGCGAGATTGACTCTGACTTCAAGAGTACTGGGACTTTTGTGCGGACTGGTTGCGATGCCTAGGATCACATTGTCAAAAATCTCGGCGGCACGCTCCACAAGATCAGCGTGGCCGTTATGAATTGGATTAAATGTACCTGGGTAAAGAACAGTGGTCATGGCGAGTCGCAGGCTCTAGAAAAACAATGGGCCAATAATACATGACCTTTCTGGTTCTGCCACCTTATCTTCAGGCATTATCGTGAGCAGGTCATCTGCATAAATGCCAAGGTCAGCCCTGTTAATCCCTGGTTCTGCGACGGCAAAGACAATAGTGAACACTGCCGGCTTGTTTCTGTCGAAAGATTTCCCAGTCGGCACCGATGATGCTTTGAGTGACGGCGAACTCGCTTTCGATATAAATCAGGCCCTCGGCAGCGAGCAGCCGGTCCGTCGTCAGGCGTGGCAGCAAGTCTATCAGTTCCCTTGAGCCAAACGGTGGGTCGAGGAAGATCAGGTCATAGGGGGCGTTATCAGAGGCAGTGGCGACAAAGGCTTGAGCGGTCATATTGTGGCATTCATAGGTCTTGTCGTCTTCTGCCAAGCCGCGGCAAGTGGCGAGAAGGTGACGCCAAACGGTAGTTTCTTTTTCGACTAACGTGACATGTTTTGCGCCTCTTGATAAAGCCTCGAGACTCAAAATACCGCTACCTGCATAGAGTTCAAGGCAGCGGGCACCAGCAACCTGGAATTGAAGCCAATTGAAGAGTGTCTCGCGAACCCGAGCGGGCGTCGGTCGAATTTGCTCATGTTCGGCAAAAGATACTTTGCGACTACGCCAGTTTCCCCCGATAATTCGTACCGCTTGCTCGAGGTTTCGTTTACTCATCGTCAATACCCGTTCAAAGGGATTCGCATTGTACGTCAATAGATAGGACAATCGTCAGGGCTATTGTCAGGGCTATTGTCAGGGCTATCAACTCACTAGACTTAGCTGGGCGTGCGGCTTGATCAAATTTGAAACCCGGCAATTGTCGATAGTTTTATACACGGGATGGGTCGTACCTGTCGTCGGGCATGCATGGAAGTCTCATTTGGAAATGGTTACAGGGATACGATGAACAATAATGTTGCAGATGCCAACGCGGACGGCAAATCAGGTTTCTTTAGCCGCATCAAGACGGGATTGTCTAAGACTCGATCCAAATTGGCGGCAGGGTTCGGCCGAGTATTGCTCGGAGAAAAGGCGATCGATAGCACTGTTCTTGAGGAAATCGAGACGATTCTGCTGACCTCAGATGTCGGTGTTGCAGCAACCCAGGAGATTGTTGCCAGCTTGACCCAAAAGATCAAACGCAACGAACTGGCTAATGCTCAGGCGTTGTTTGAAACCTTGCAGCTTGAAATGACCAACCTGTTACTGCCAGTTGCGCGGCCATTGGTTGTTCCTGAGCAAGAAGGGCCCTTCGTTATTCTCATGGTAGGGGTCAATGGAGCAGGCAAGACGACCACGATCGGCAAGCTGGCAAAACGATTTCAGGCCCAGGGAAAATCAGTACTACTGGCCGCAGGAGATACCTATCGCGCGGCTGCCGTTGAGCAACTGAAGGTGTGGGGTGAGCGCAATAACGTGCCAGTGATTGCGCAAGCAACCGGCGCAGATAGCGCCTCGGTCATTTTTGATGCACTCGAAGCCGCTAAATCCAGGGGCATTGATGTCCTCATTGCGGATACGGCAGGACGCTTGCAAAGTAAGAAAAACCTGATGGAGGAACTGGCAAAGATTCGTCGAGTCATGAGTCGTCTGGATCCAAAGGCACCCCATGAAGTGATGTTGGTCTTGGACGCGACGACCGGGCAAAATGCCATCTCTCAAGCGCAGGAATTTCGCAGTGTTGTGAATGTCTCGGGTATTGCGATCACCAAACTGGATGGCACCGCCAAGGGTGGCGTGGTCTTTGCCATCGCCCAACAGCTGGCAATTCCTATCAGGTTTATCGGTGTTGGCGAGACAATGGACGATTTAAGGCCTTTCGAGGCAGAGCATTTTGTTCGCGCCATATTTGCCAAAGATGATGACAACGAGTGATGCCTTTGGGAGCCAACCATGATTAGGTTTGATCAGGTGAGCAAGCGCTATGCAGAGGGCAGAGAAGCGCTGAGTCGGGTTAACTTTGAAATAGCCGACGGTGAGATGGCTTTTCTTACTGGCCACTCTGGCGCTGGCAAAAGTACCTTGTTGAAGCTGATCATTGTTATGGAGCGAGCCAGCCAAGGACAGGTTTTCGTGCAGGGAACTAACCTTAACCGCGTGACTCGGCGTCAGATTCCAGCGATTCGGCGGGATATCGGGGTGGTATTTCAGAACCATCAGCTGCTGTTTGATCGAACGGTTTATGCCAATGTTGCATTACCCCTGACCATCGCGGGTTATCAGCCTCGAGAAATTGGCCGGCGAGTGCGCGCCGCACTCGCGAAGGTGAGTCTCAGTGACAAGGAAAACCAATACCCTATCTCGCTTTCTGGTGGCGAACAGCAGCGGGTTGGCATAGCACGCGCTGTCGTTAACAAACCTTCGGTCCTGCTGGCAGACGAGCCGACAGGTAACCTAGATCCAGCCTTGTCCGAGGAGATCATGAATCTCTTCGTTCAGTTCAACCAGGTAGGGGTCACGGTACTGATTGCGAGTCATGATCTGGGGCTTATCTCGCAGATGAACCGACGTCAGTTGTTGTTGCATGAAGGTCGTCTAGTGGAGGATCGTCCGGCAGGCATAATGGCAGGTGCACATGTCGGCAGCTAATAACAGTCGATTGAACTCGGGCGCCAGTGTTTCGGTTCGTAGCCTGCGTGACCGCTGGCGGGCGTATATTGCGAACCATCAGGCGGTTGCCTGGGAGAGTCTGCGGGGTCTATTCCAAGTTTGGTTAGCCAGCGCCATGACTTGGCTGGTCATTGGTATTGCGCTGGCATTGCCGACGATTCTTTACCTGATCCTGAGCAATGCCAGTAATTTGAGCGGTGGCTGGGATGGCAAGCCGCGCATTAGTGTTTACCTGCATTCGACGGTCACCAGCGCAGATGGTCAGGCCTTTGCCAGCAAGCTGGGTTTGGAATCAGGTTTGGTTAATAGCATCGAATATATCAGCCCCGCGGCGGCGCTCGCAGAGTTTACTGAGCGTTCCGGATTCGGTGACGTGCTTAAAACCCTGGACCGGAATCCCTTACCGGCTGTGATTACCATTGAGCCTTCGACTCGACAAGCGGCGCAGTTGAGTCTGTTGGTTGCACGATTGAAGTCTGAGCCTCAAGTAGAATCCGTGTCCTTTGACCTAGCATGGCTGGAACGTTTATTTGCTATTCTGGCGTTGGCGGAGCGTTTCGTCACCGCCCTTGGCGGGTTTCTGTGTCTCGGTGTTTTGCTGGTGATTGGAAATACGATTCGATTGGCGATCGAGAATCGTCGAGCTGAAATTGAGGTGGTGAAACTGGTCGGTGGCACCGATGGTTTTGTCCGTCGACCCTTTTTATATCTGGGCTTCTGGTACGGTTTGGGGGGTGCTCTGACCGCGTGGTTGTTGGTTGCGTTAAGTTTGTTGTTTCTTGCGGTGCCAGTAGAGTTGTTATTGGCGTCCTATCAAGGCGAATTTGTTGTTACCGGGTTGGGATTCGGCGAGAGTCTCGCATTATTGGCGATTGGTGGTAGTCTCGGCGTAGTGGGCGCAATGCTCGCTGTCGGCCGCCACCTGAGTCGAATTGAGCCCAGTTAAAATTTCCCGTGGTGCCATCCACTCCCCCTAATTTTGCGTAAAGCCTCGATGAGGTCATTTTGACCTGCAACCTGAAAACTGAGCTATCCATCGCGGTCACTCGGCCTTCTGGCGAGAATTAGCAGTCTGATCCTGAGAATGCTAGAATCCGCAGCCTTGAAATAAGAGATGCCTATGAGCACGAATATTCAACCACTTCATATGATGTCACCAGGTGCCAATCTGGAGGCTTATATACAGGTGATCAATACAATTCCCTTGCTAACTCCAGAAGAAGAACGCGAGTTAGCGATCAGGCTCTTCAAAGAGGGCGACCTGGATGCGGCGCGAGCCCTTGTTATGGCGCATTTACGATTTGTGGTTTATATCGCCAAGTCCTACTCAGGCTATGGGTTATCCGAGGCAGATCTGATTCAGGAAGGCAATGTGGGCCTGATGAAGGCGGTTCGTCGTTTTAATCCGGAATTTGGCGTGCGTCTGGTGTCTTTTGCCGTGCATTGGATCAAGGCTGAGATGCACGAGTTTATTCTCAAAAACTGGCGGATCGTTAAGGTCGCAACGACAAAAGCGCAACGAAAACTGTTTTTCAATCTTCGTGGTAGCAAAAAACGACTGGGTTGGATGAACGACAAAGAGGTTAAATTTGTCGCAGCCGAGCTTGGTGTGGAACCCCATCAAGTGCGACAGATGGAGGGTCGACTGTCGGCCCATGATGAAGCATTTGATAGCGGCCTGGACGAAGAGGACGAATTTCTGTCTCCTTCTCGCTATCTTGAAGATTCAGAAAGTGACCCGGCTCGTATTTTTGAGCGTCAAAGTAGTGCCACGGGTCGGCAGGGTCAGTTGGCCCTGGCCTTTGCCAGCCTTGATGACCGCGCCAAGCATATTATCCAGCAGCGCTGGCTTCAGGACAGCAAGGCAACTCTGCATGAGCTGGCTGAGTATTTCGGTATCTCGGCAGAACGCGTCAGGCAGCTTGAGAAAAATGCCATCAAGAAATTGCGCGAGCAGTTTGAGCTCTGATCGAGGCTGCGCAGTTGCTATCGACGTTCCATGAATACGGCCTGACAGTCACATCATGATGCAGAAATGGGTCTTGCTCTTCGCCGTCAGTAGCGGCTTCCTGAGTGTTGCTCTGGGCGCTTTTGGCGCCCACGGGTTGCGTGGCAGGCTGGATCCAAAGTTGATGAATGCCTTTGAAACCGGGGTCAGTTATCAGCTCAGCCACAGCCTGGTGCTGCTAATGACAGGCCTTCTATTGGTGATCTGGGAACGCCATTGGGCGCTGCAATACGCCAGTTATGCGTTTATGGCCGGCATTGTGATGTTCTGCGGCAGTCTCTATCTGTTGGCACTCTTCGGTTGGCGGTGGCCTGGCCCCATCACCCCCTTGGGTGGTTTGAGTTTTTTGGTGGGCTGGTGCCTGCTGGGCATCGCCGTCTGGCAAAAGGCGGGTTAGATGCCTGTCCCTTTCGATCCCAGACAGATCCGCAGCTATGTCATTCGTGCCGGTCGCATGACGCCTGGGCAGTCCAACGCGCTTGAAACCCAGTGGCAACACTATGGGTTAGAGCTGGGGAGCTTGCCAATAACACCGCAGAGTCTGTTTTCGACTGAAGCGCCTTTGGTGCTTGAGATCGGCTTTGGTATGGGTGATTCATTATTTGAGATGCTCCAGCAACAACCCGACCGAAATTTTATTGGTGTTGAGGTGCATAAACCAGGGGTGGGTCATCTGCTGCATTTGGCAGCGGAGGCTAAGGTCGAGAATCTCAGGATCTATTGTGCCGATTCCGTTGAGGTGCTGCGCCACTGCTTGCCGAACGCTTCGCTCGACCAGCTACAGGTCTTCTTTCCAGATCCCTGGCACAAAAAACGTCATCATAAACGTCGCCTTATTAATGCGGACTTTGTCGCGCTGGCCTTGAGTCGACTCAAACCGGGAGGCCTGTTGCATTTCGCCACGGATTGGGCGCCCTATGCCGAGGTCGTCAAGGAGACCGTTGCCTTGAATCCAGGCTTTCATCCCTGCACGCCACCGACTCGGCCAGTGACAAAATATGAGAGGCGAGGAGTACGCCTGGGTCACGAGGTCTTTGACCTGGCCTGGACGCGATCCGAAAGCCCCTTAGTCAACCAGCAGCAATAAATCGTTAAGAAACTGCAGGCCTTTAGTGGTCGGTTGCAAACCAGTTGGCGTCAGCGTTAGCAGCCCCTTGTCTCGCCCTTTCGCAATAAAGCGGTCGAGATCAATTCGAGATAATCCGGTATTTTTCTCAAAGGTTGTCCATTCAAAGCCGCGGGTGAGGCGCAGACTGTTCATCAAAAACTCCAATGCCAGGCTGTCCTTGTCGATAGGCAGGCTGCGGCGATGAGGTGCCTTGAGGTAATCCGCGGGTACTCTCGTCTTGGTGGTCCGCACCAATTGGCCTTGGGATTGAAGTTTGCCATGGGCGCCGGCACCTATGCCCAGATAGTTGCCGAATTGCCAGTAGTTGAGGTTATGCGCACTGAACCGTTCCTTGGTTGCAAAAGCTGAAATCTCGTAGCGTTCAAAACCATGGGCAGCCAGTCGTAACAGTCCGGCGCTGTAGATGCTCCACAACGCATCATCATTTGGCAAGGTCGGCGGATAGCGAAAGAAACTGGTATTGGGCTCAATGGTCAGCTGATACCAGGACAAGTGCTCGGGCCCAAGGTCCAGCGCCTGTTGCAGATCATCCATTGCCGCGGCCAGTGTCTGGCCTGGCAAGCCGTGCATCAGGTCAATGTTAATGTTCTCAAACCCAGCCGACCTGGCCGCCAAAAAGGCTTGGCGGGCATCGTCAGCAGAATGGATTCTTCCCAGTGCCTTGAGCTGCACATCGTTAAGACTCTGTACCCCCATGCTCAGACGATTGACGCCGGCCTGCACATAGCCGGCGAACTTAGCATAATCTGTGGTCCCCGGATTGGCCTCAAGGGTTATTTCGGCCAGTGGGTCCAGCGCCACGCGTTGCTTGACACCGGCGAGCAGGTTGCTGATCGCCTCGGGTTGAAAAAGGCTTGGCGTGCCACCGCCAAAAAAGATAGAGGTGACGCAGGGCGGATCCTCCAGCAAACTCAGATCCTGATCAAGATCCAGCAATAGCTGCTGAATGTACGCGGATTCAGGAATGCCGTTGGTGACCGCGTGCGAATTGAAGTCACAGTAGGGGCACTTTCGAGTACACCAGGGGAAATGCACATACAGAGCGATAGTCGCGTCAGTTGACACTAGATCAGTTCCTTCGCAAGCGCTCTAAGGGCCTGGCCACGATGGCTCACCTGGTATTTTTCTGCAGGCGAGAGTTCGGCTGCACTGCGCCCAAGCAGCGGATCAAAAAATATCGGATCATAGCCAAAGCCTCTATCGCCTCTGGGCTTGCGCAGGATCCTGCCAGGCCAGCGTCCTGTTGCAATGATAGGTGTAGGATCGAGCGCATGCCTTAGCATGACAATGACACAATAGAAATTTGCCGTGCGTGCTTCATCCTCCACATCGTTCATAGCCGCCAGTAATCGGTCGATGTTGTCACTATCTGTGGCGTTTTCTCCGGCAAATCGAGCAGAGTAAATGCCTGGCTGACCCAACAATGCGTCGACTTCAATACCCGAATCATCGGCGATTGCGGCCAGGCCGCTACTTTGTGCGGCGTGTCTGGCTTTAATAATGGCGTTTTCGACGAAGGTTGTGCCTGTCTCCGCAGGACTCGGGATGGCGAGTTCGGCTTGGGTGATCAGACTGAAATGCGGCGGCAGATGAGTCAGCAGTTCGCTGACCTTTTTTGCATTATTGCTGGCGAGAACAATTTTTGGAGATTGGTTCATAGTCTACCCGGATTGAGAGGGAGTGGCGGATAAAGCGACGGATTAAAGGTCATGGCGCATCAATCAGCGATAATAGTTGCGAACAAATTCCAGCAGGTAAGTCGAGTCACTGGCCTTCGGTTGGATCGAGATAGCATATCTTAAGGTATCCTTCTCATCGACCAGCTGGTTAGCCAGGTAGTAAACAGCGTTCGGTTCCAGGACCTGGGTAAAGTCCAGAATGGATTGTTGGTTCAATAGATTGGTGACAGTGCCGTGAACGTGGGCCATGACGGGTTGACCCTGTTTGCGAATGGAAATATTGGTCACCATGCGGTTATCGGCGCGCGTAATACCGTGAAGTTTAGCAACGTCTGCCGGAATCAGTCGGCTGCTCAAGGTCGTATAGTGAATGTCGAATCCCTGCCACTGGATCGCCTGGTCAGCCCAGCCAAGGTGACAGTGTGTCAGGATAAAAAGCAGTAGCCAATATTTGGGCGCTAGCATGACAGAAACCATTTCGGCAAAAGGTTCAGCAGAATGATGCGCACAGATGTTTGCGACGGGTTGTGGCCCTTCTCGATCACGACACGGGATTGAGAAACAGAAAACAACTGACCCAGGTAGGTCTTCAAATAGTGGCTCGCCTGACCGTCAATGGGCATCGCTCTAATCTTAAGGCTGCGCCTGTCCCTGAACGGATACGGGCTTGGATTGATACTACCCAGGCGCGACTTGGAAATGACCTTGATCTCAAGGATGAGTCTCTCTCCCTGCCAGCGAAACACCAGATTAAGGCAAGCCAATGATAATCCCGGATGGAATGCCGAGGTATCGTGCTAATGGTGCTATCACCAGGTAATTATCAATTAAATTCAGGCCGACAAAAACCAAAATAATAGAAAGGTCCAAGCCCCCCAGCGGCGGCAACAGCTTTCTTGCAGGAGCGCAAATCGGCTCTGTAATTTGATACACCAAACTCAGCGCAGGATGGTTTGAATGTGGTGCAATCCAGCTGGCGATCACCATCACAATCAGCGCGATGAAGTAAATATTAAACAAGGTGGAAAACAGGCCGAGTAGCACCCAGGCCGCATAAAGCAGGGAAAAAGCTGGGTAGCCCGCTAAGGACATGATCAGGATGACGGCCAGGAGTTGAACACAAAAGGCCAGGGTGATCGTTGCCAGGTCAACACCCGCAATAGTCGGTATCAG
The DNA here is from genome assembly GCA_038106185.1 of Gammaproteobacteria bacterium. Classification (GTDB taxonomy): domain Bacteria; phylum Pseudomonadota; class Gammaproteobacteria; order Pseudomonadales; family Azotimanducaceae; genus UBA4582. Next base: position 105,328 of record JAYODE010000002.1, read on the forward strand.
GCGCCGCAAGGGTCGGACAGCTGGATCAGTGATTTTGACGATGCCTTGGCAGACCGGATTATAGTAGTCGACTCGAGAAATCTGCATCAGCAGACGCAACATCAATAAGATGGTATAGATGCCGAAAAACGATTGAATCAGGTAGATACCGGCATTCGCGAGATTCTGTTCCATTGTGTGCCTAACCCATATTCTTATTGAACATTTGTGATAAGTTGACCGCCTTCACGTGCGGCCATGAGCGCCAAGCTGCCCGCTCTGTGTGCTTAAGCAGCAAAGAATGTTACTCGAATTCTGGTGTCTGTGTGTAAGGGTTTAGATTTAAATCGGCCATTTAGTCCTTTTGTGTCGTGCGGTTGACGAGTGCTTCCAGGGGCTCTTTCTGTGCCCGCTCGCCAAAAATGGCAGTTCCGATTCTAACCCAGGTGCTGCCTTCGGCGATGGCGGCTTCCATATCTGCAGACATGCCCATGGATAATTGATTGAACTCAGGCAAATCACGGCCATAGCGTTGTTGCGCGAGCTGAAGCAATTCTCGTAGTTCGCAAAAAGGCCGGCGCTGGTCAGCGAGGGTCGTCGTCGCCCTGGGTATGGCCATGAGTCCTCGAAGCGCCAGATTAGGCAGGGGCAGGATGCCGTCGATCAGTGCCATCAGGTCCTTCGCCATGATGCCCGCTTTGCTCTCTTCAGCATCGATATTCACCTGAATCAAAAGCTGCAGTGGTGCGAGCTCTGCGGATCTCTGCTGCGACAGCCGCTCGGCGACCTTGCGACTCGCGAGGGTATGCACCCAATCAAAGTGTGTGGCGATGGGGCGTGTCTTGTTTGACTGGATCGCCCCGATATAGTGCCACTGGGGTGCAGCCAGCTGTATGTCTGCCAGAGCCTGAATTTTGTCCAGTGCTTCTTGCAAGTAGTTCTCGCCAAAGTCGAGTTGCTGGTTGTTGATTGCTGCTCGAATATCCTCAATGGGCCGAGTCTTGCTGACTGCCAGTAAACGGACCGAGTCGGCGCCGCGTTGGTATTGGTCCGACAAGACCTTGATACGATGTCTTACCCGCGCCAGATTCTCAGCGACAAATTGCTGATTGCTGGGGCGCGGTTCCGGTTTCTTGAAATGCTCGCTCAAAATCTTTTCCTGTTCAGACAGACCAGTTTTGCGCTAAACGACCGTTGGTCGGTGACGCTCAGTCGTTGGGTCGGTAGTTGATTCAGTCGTTCAACAATACGAATACAATCAGCGAATCGACCATCAATTGTCGTCGAACATCTCGAGCGAGCACCAGGACAAGTGCAAACACGAAATTCGCCGCCAACCCAGCACGGCCTGACTATAAAGTCGCCGAAACACTACTGCTGAAGCCGATGAGCCTCTCGATTTCTCGATACCTCGATATAAGGTCAACCCCATGGATATTACAGAACTTCTAGCTTTTAGCGAGAAACAAGGCGCATCAGACCTGCACCTGTCGGCCGGACTGCCGCCCATGATCAGAGTCGATGGTGACATTCGGCGTATTAATTTACCAGCGCTTGACCATAAAGAAGTGCATTCGTTGATCTATGAAATCATGAATGACAAGCAGCGCAAAGAATTCGAGGAGTTTTTTGAATGCGACTTCTCTTTTGAGATACCGGGCATTGCCCGCTTTCGGGTCAATGCTTTCAACCATAACCGCGGAGCCGGTGGTGTCTTTCGGACGATTCCGTCTAAGGTATTAACCATGGACGACCTGGGTATGGGGCAGATTTTCAAGAAAATTGCTGAAACGCCCCGTGGCCTGATCACAGTCACAGGGCCAACCGGATCAGGCAAGAGTACGACGCTCGCGGCCATGATGGATTACATCAATGATAACCGTTATCAACATATCCTGACCGTTGAGGACCCAATCGAATTCGTTCACGAGAGCAAGAAGTGTCTCATTAACCAGCGAGAGGTTCACCGTGACACACTCGGCTTTAACGAAGCGCTGCGGTCGGCGTTACGAGAAGACCCGGATATTATCCTGGTGGGAGAGATGCGTGATCTGGAGACCATCAGATTAGCGTTGGAGGCCGCAGAAACTGGTCATATGGTGTTTGGAACGCTGCACACCTCATCCGCGGCCAAGACGATAGACCGAATTATTGATGTTTTTCCGGCGGCGGAGAAATCGATGGTGCGCTCCATGCTGTCAGAGTCACTGGCAGCAGTTGTATCTCAGAGTTTGTTGAAGAAGGTTGGCGGTGGTCGAGTCGCAGCCCACGAAATCATGCTCTGCACGCCGGCGATTCGAAACTTGATTCGCGAAGACAAGGTCGCACAGATGTATTCGGCCATCCAGACGGGAGGCCAGCTAGGCATGCAGACGCTGGATCAGTGTTTGCGAATGCTCGTTGATAAGAAGGTGATTAGCCGAGAGCAGGCCCGGGAAAAAGCGAAAATGCCCGATGATTTCAAATGAGGACTAGTCAGCGCCAATGATCGATTTTGATAAACTTTTAACGGTAGTCGTTGAACGAGGCGCTTCGGATCTGTTTATTACAGCTGGGTTGCCACCCTCGGTGAAGGTCAGCGGGCGTATGTTGCCCCTATTGAAAACGCCACTGACGCCTGAACAATCCCGCGAAATGGTTCATAGCACCATGACAGAGGCTCAGATTCAGGAGTTTGAAGCAGAGCGAGAGTGTAATTTTGCGATCCACTCGCCCATCGCAGGGCGATTTAGAGTCAGCGCCTTTTATCAACGCAATTTTGCCGGCATGGTCCTGCGCCGAATAGAAACTCACATTCCGAGCATTGATGACCTGAGGCTACCCGCCATCGTAAAAGACTTGGCCATGACCAAGCGTGGTCTGATCATCTTTGTAGGGGCGACCGGTACCGGTAAGTCGACATCTTTGGCAGCCATGGTGGGCCATCGAAATACCCACAGCAAAGGTCATATCATCACGATAGAGGACCCTATTGAGTTTATTCACGAACATCGTGGTTGCATGGTGACTCAACGAGAGGTGGGTGTGGATACGCCGAGTTTTGATGTGGCGCTGAAGAATACCCTGCGTCAAGCGCCCGATGTCATCATGGTCGGCGAAGTCCGAACCCGTGAGACGATGGACTATGCACTAGCGTTTGCGGAAACGGGACACCTCTGTCTGGCAACCCTGCACGCCAATAATGCCAATCAGGCACTGGATCGAATCATTAACTTTTTTCCTGCTGATCGCCATAGCCAGGTATGGATGGATCTATCATTGAATTTGCGTGGCATGATAGCCCAGCAATTGCTACCAACGACGGACGGCAAGGGCCGAAGGGCGGCTATAGAGGTATTGATCAATACGCCCCTGGTGGCCGATTTGGTGCGAAAGGGCGAGGTACATTCGCTGAAGGAACTGATGAGTAAGTCCGTGGAGCATGGCATGCAGACCTTTGATCAGTCGTTGTATGCGCTGTTTCGAGCGGGCGATATCACCTATGAGACCGCGCTCGCTTCTGCAGATTCAGCCAATGACCTGCGGCTGATGATCAAATTGGCGGGTGATGGGCCAGCGCCGGGCGCCGCTGCGCCCCACTTGTCTTTGCAATCCGATGGTGAGGACCTAGGTCGTCGCCGCTAAGAGTTGTTCATCGATCAGTAGCTGCACCGCGTTTCAGGCTTTCCAGGGGTAGCTGTCAGCGAAGATTCGGTTGGCTCCGAAAGAAGGTTTCGAGGATCAACTGGGCGGCGAGATGATCGATAGGGCCATCAGTGTCGGTCATGGCATTCGCTGCGAAGCTGGACAAGCGTTCATCGACCGTCTGGTGAGGAATGTTGAAACGCCCCGTGAGGCGGCGCGCAAATTTCTCGGCGCGCAACGATATGGGGCTAGAAGAATCATCCATATTCAAGGGTAAACCCACGACCAGCAATTTTGGCGCCCAGGTGATGATCAAGGCTTCAATCTCTTGCCATTTTGGTATGCCATCTCGAGCAGTAATGATCGCAATCGGTGTGGCAGAGCCTGTCAGGCCCTGCCCCACAGCGATACCAATTTTTTTGGTACCAAAGTCAAAGCCCATCACAAGGTCTTGTGGCTCAATCATGGCCAGCCGCTCTATTCATCAGGTTAAGATCGACACCCAACAAGGCGGCCGCCTTGTTGCGCCGCTCCTCGATGGGCGTGGTGAAGACGATATCCGCCAGGGTTGGGGTTAACAACCAGATAGACTCACCTAACTCCCCTTCCAGCTGGGCTGCGCCCCACCCGGCATAACCGAGCAACGCGATGATATGTTCAGGTCTTTTGCCTGACCTCAGGTCCTCAATGAGGTCCTCGGACGCACTGAGAGAAATCTCAGCCGAGACGTTTAATGTGCCGGTGTACGCTTGTTCAGGGGAATGCAAAAAGAACAGACGCTCAGGTTCCACGGGGCCCCCTTCAAAAACCGGACAGAGAATTTGATCCTGAAAGCCGGGTAACAACTCTGCTAGGGTTACCGTCAAAGGTCGATTGATGACCAAGCCAAAAGCACCATTCGGACTATGATCGACCAACAGGGAAATGGTTTTGCTGAAGTAGTCCTGCTCCAGGCCGACGCCGTCGAGGGCAATGAGAAAGTGATTGCTAAGTTCAGAAGATGGGTGGTCTTGGTCCATATTACAAGCTTCGCAATGAGCTATTTTTGCGGAATTGCCAGGTTCTGATAATTTCCAGTTCGTCGGTGGTCATGCGCAATTCATCGGAAAAAGGCGCAAAAGGAGCGGCTAGCCGGACGATATTGATAGCGGCATTATCGAGGACTGTAAATCCGGAAGATTCCAGCAGTTTAACCTCCTTGAGGCTGCCATCCGGCAAAATCGAGACGAGCAACCTCAGGCTGCCATAGAGCTTATTCCGCCGAGCCTCAGCTGGGTAATTTAAGTTGCCAATCTTCTCTATTTTTCGCCGCCAGGAGTTCAAATAGTAAGCGTCGGCACTGGCTGCGGTGGCCAGGCTGGTCAACCGTTTAACTCTGGGTCGTTTTGCATAGACCTGACGTTGCTCGTCGAGCCTGGCCTCCAGACTCGCGATCTCCAGGTTGAGTTGAGGTAGTGTTTTTTGCTGTTGATCAGGGCTGACATTTGATTCTGCCGCTTCAATTAACGGCTCCAGCTTTGTCGAGTGGGCACTGGTGTCTGTTGTGGTCAGAACGGTTGGTCGGGTTGTTTCGGCAGCGGGTGCTGATGGTTTTTGATTCTGAACGCCCGTTTCTCGTATGTTGGTATCGTGATAGTCGGCTTCGGATGTTGTTGTCAGTTGCACCTTGTCCTCCTGCGTGCCGCTCCCCGCCTGGTTGAACTGCGCCATGAAGTCGACGTCTTTCGGTCGATGCTGGCTCATATGCTGGGCCAGTGTGACTTCAATGGTGTGAGGTGTAGGTTTATCAAATGAAAACGTAAAGGTGATACCAAGTATCAGCGCAGCATGCACAGCAACGGCCAGAAAGACCGTAAAACTCAGTCGATCGGCGGCTGTGACGGCCGGTCCTGTCATGGGTGATCGCGGTTGGGTAAAAGCCGAACTAGCTGCGACCGTCATGGCAGAGATTTGCGATAAAGTTCATGTAATCGCCGGCGATATCCAGATCAAAAGCTTTATCGATTTCACGAATACAAGTCGGGCAAGTCACATTGATTTCTGTGAGGTAATCGCCGATCACGTCTATGCCGACGAAATACAAGCCGCGGGCTTTGAGGGTAGGACCCACCTGATCACAGATCCAGCGATCTCGGTCAGTAAGAGGCCGGGCAACACCCTCACCCCCGGCAGCCAGATTGCCGCGAGATTCACCAACAGCGGGAATCCTGGCAAGGGCATAGGGCACTGGTTCACCATTGATAAGCAAGATACGCTTGTCACCCGCGGTAATCTCGGGAATATATTTTTGCGCCATGGTTTGCGTGGTGCCATGTCGAGTCAAAGTTTCAAGGATCACGCTCAGGTTTGAGTCGCCCGGCTTGACGCGGAAGATAGAGGCTCCCCCCATGCCATCTAGCGGCTTGAAAATCACATCTTGATGTTCTGTATGGAATGCACGCAGCTGCACAGGATCACGACTGACCAGGTGCGGAGGGCAGCATTGTGGAAACTGCAGTGCGAACAGCTTTTCATTAGAGTCTCGAATACTCCCGGGGCGATTGAGTACCCGTAGACCCGCTTGTTCGGCCATTTCGAGCATATAGGTCGTATAAATATATTCCATATCGAAAGGTGGGTCTTTACGCATCAAGACGGCGTCAAGGTCCGTCAAGGGACCTTCATGAATCGCCTTGACCGTAAACCAGTCGTGTAAGTCATTGCGCAGTTCAACTTCTGAGAAGCGCCCATGCACCTCGCCGGCTTTGATAAGTAGATCTGATTGCTGCATACAGTAAACAGACCAGCCGCGAGATTGTGCGGCCAACATCATCGCCAGAGTGCTGTCCTTCTTCGGATTGATTGATTCGATGGGGTCCATTACGACGCCCAGTTTAAAACTCAAAATCGAAACTCCTCATCAAGTTGGTACGCATTCCGCCAGGGTCGATTGTAAACCACTTATACCGCTTGTGGGCAAAAATCCTTTGCCTGTCTGCTCGCGATAGATTGGGTATAAGGGCTGTGCTACAAAAAACGCGTAAGCTGCCGGGCCGGAATCTGCTTTGTGATTTTCTGACTGGTAATCCGCGAATTAGGTAGGGGATATGGAAGACAAGTTTGAGGGTGTTCGAGTCATGGTCATCGATGATAGCAAAACAATTCGCCGAACGGCAGAAACCCTGCTGGCCAAAGCCGGCTGTGATGTGACGACCGCGACTGATGGATTTGATGCGCTGGCAAAAATCGCGGATACCCAACCGGCGATAATCTTTGTCGATATCATGATGCCACGACTTGATGGCTATCAAACCTGCGCTTTGATCAAGAACAACAAGTCGTTCAGGCAAACGCCGGTGATCATGCTATCGAGCAAGGACGGCTTGTTTGACCGAGCTAAGGGCAGAATCGTCGGCTCTGATCAATATTTGACGAAGCCCTTTAGTAAGGAGGAGCTTCTTCGTGCCATCGAAGATCATGTCAAATTATCAGACTAGCGTCCTGGTCAGGAGTTTTGAGTAAATGCCCAAAGTATTAGTCGTCGATGATTCTCCGGTCGAGATCTTTCACTTTAAACATCTTTTGGAAAAACTCGGCTATGAGGTCATCACTGCTGAAAATGGTCGCGATGCAGTTGCCATGGCCAATAAAGAGCAACCGGATGTCGTTCTGATGGACATAGTGATGCCGGATATGAATGGCTTTCAGGCGACCAGGCAGATTTCTCGAGGAGAAACTACACGGCATATTCCCATCATAATAGTCAGTAGCAAGGACCAGGAGACCGATAAGGTCTGGGGGCAGCGGCAGGGCGCGCAAGGTTATCTGACTAAACCGGTAAACAGTCAGATGTTGTTAGCGGCGCTTAAAAGCGTGGTTTTATTATGAATCAACCGAGCCCGTTTTCATTACTGACTGCCTTGGCGCGTCGTAGCGAAAAATGCGAGATGACGCTGCCAGCTAACGAAAACACACAGTCTCACTGGAACGGATTGGGTTTCAATCTCGCAGGGCAACGGTTTGTGACGCCAATGAGTGAGGTTGCAGAGTTGATGCGTCTGCCTGGTGCAACCCGGCTGCCTGGTGTTAAACCTTTTGTTATTGGCATAGCGAATGTCCGCGGCAGATTGATGGCCTTGCTCGACCTGGCGACCTATTTTGGCACTAACTCGGCTTTGCCCCGAGCTCAGCGCCGGGTTCTGGCGGTCGAGGATGATGAGCAATATGTTGGCTTTTTGGTAGATGAGTCGCTGGGTATGCAACATTTTCCCAGCGATGCCTTCGCCGAGTCAGTAGACGAGGTTAATGCGATATATCAGCCCTTTATCAAGGGTGGTTACCGAGTCGCTGGCGCTATCTGGCCAGTGCTGAGTTTAAAAGCCCTGGCAGCCGATCCTCGGCTTGAGACGCTGGCTAGTCAGGCTTAAGTCTCATTGAACAAGTCACAACCAAGGATTTGAAATGGCGGAAAAACCCCGTACTGCAGGTCGTACCATGAAAAATACCAAGATTACTTTGTTAGTCATAACGCTGGCGCTGTTAGTGGCAGGCTACATCGGCAACTACTACCTCGTTAGTCAGGATCAAGAAAAAACCACAGGCTATTTGCGAGAAGCGAACGCGCTGAAAATGCTGTCTCAGGGCATCGTCAACCATAGCGCTCAAGCCGCCGCAGGCGTTTTAGAGAGCTATCCTTTATTGGCAGAGGACAGGTCTGAATTCGATCTTGCCCTTGGCAAGCTGAAGAATGGTAGCCCGACGGTTGGTTTGCCACCTTCAGAGGCGTCTCAGCAGGTTTTGCTGAATCGGATTGCTGCGGAGTGGGTTGAGACCCGAGAACATGTGGATAAAATTCTGAATAATCGAGATGTACTTCTGACCCAGAGTGATATATCTGGCGATCTGGGCATCACTCTGTCGGCGATCCAGCAGGAAAATGCCAAGGTCGTCGCCGATTTGCTGCGAATTGGTATACCGGCCAGCGTCGTGGTTCGTGCGCAACAGCAGGGTCAATTGGTCGAGCGTATGTCTCGTTCGATTGAAAAGGTCGTTGAAACGGGCGGAAGCAAGAATTTAATCGATAACTTCAATCGCGACAGAGCGGCTTTTGTTCAGGTTCTCGAAGCCCTGACTCAGGGTGATAGAGATTTGCAGATTCCAGCCGCCGGCACACCTGAGCTTCGCGCTAGCCTTGGAAAAATCGAAGAGTTATTCCGTACTGTGTCGACCAGTTCGAACGAGATATTTACTCGCGCATCCGAGCTAGCGGCAATAAGACGAGCGGCCCAGGCGATTAACCTCAATGCCGACAGCCTGATGGCGCGTTCGAGCGAGCTGGTTAAAGGCTATGAAGACGAGGCAGGTGGCGGGCTCGCATCACCGTTAATCGGTCTGGGTTGCGCCTTAGGCGCTTTTCTCGTGATGCTCATCTTGGGCGTTCTCTTATCCCGGCAAGCACGAAGAAGTGTGACGGAAACTCGTGAGCAGAATGAACAGAATCAAGCGGCTATTCTTCAACTGCTTGATGAGCTGGCAGATTTTGCCGATGGAGACTTGCGAGTACAGGTCACTGTGACAGAGAGCTTTACCGGTGCCATTGCCGACTCCATTAATTTCTCGATTGATCAGATGCGGGCGATGGTGTCGAAAATTAATGCAACGTCATCAGATGTCTCAACGGCAGCTAATCAGACCCGCCATTCTGTCAGCCAACTTTCTGACGCTTCGCTCCGCCAAGCCAAGGAAATTGCCGATGTCTCAGAAGCAGTCAACGAAATGGCGATTTCAATCGATCAGGTTTCCTATAACGCCGCTGAGTCATCATCGGTAGCAGAACGTTCGGTCGGTATTGCCAGTCAAGGTGCTATCGTCGTTCAGAATACCATCGGTGGCATGGACAAGATTCGAGGTCAGATCCAGGAAACCGCAAAACGGATTAAACGCCTTGGTGAAAGTTCGCAGGAGATTGGCGATATCGTTTCTTTGATTAATGACATAGCCGATCAGACCAACATTCTATCTCTGAACGCTGCGATTCAAGCGTCCATGGCTGGTGATGCCGGAAAGGGATTTGCCGTTGTTGCCGATGAGGTACAACGACTCGCTGAGCGATCGGGCGCCGCGGCGAAACAGATTTCAGCGCTGGTCAAGACGATTCAAAGTGACACCCACGAAGCAGTTTCATCGATGGAGCAAACGACTGCCGAGGTCGTTCAAGGCACGCGACTAGCGCAAGATGCCGGTGTGTCGCTGGGTGAAATTCAGGGTGTGTCGAAGACGCTGGCTGAAATTATCGAAAACATATCGGACGCTGCCCGCCAACAGGCTGCGTCGGCCGGTAAAATTTCGAACACGATGAAGAGTATCGAGTTTATTAGCGCACAAACTACCGAAGGCACCAAGTTAACCGCGACAGCAGTGGGCAATCTGGCGAACATGACCAACGAGCTTAGAGCTTCTGTGACAGGCTTCAAGTTACCTGCCTAAGGTGCTTATCGTTGCCATGAACCTATTGAGGAAGCGACTGGAAGTGGAATTGCAATGAGCGCGACCCAAGATTACGTGAGCCTGGATTGGATCAAGGCAGAACTGTTCCAAACCTTTGAGCAAGCTCAAAATGCGCTTCAGTCTGTCGCCGTCGCCCTTGACGATGGCAGCAGCATGCGTGCCTGCCTGACCGCGATTCACCAGGTCCATGGCACCCTCAAGATGGTACAACTTGATGGTCCCACGCAAATTGCGGCGGAGATGGAAGCCTTGGCGCAAGGTCTGATGGCTGAATCCATTGAGGATGTCGGTCTGGCGCAGGAAACATTGATGCAAGCGCTGCTGCAAATGCCTTCCTATTTGGATCGGATTCACCGCGAACAGCAGGACTCGCCAGATGTTGTCGTATCTCTGGTGAATGCACTAAGGGATGCCCGAGAAGCGGCGCCGTTGCCGAACGCCAGTGCCCTTGATTCTCAGTCGACATCGGCGTGGTTTGCGCTTGAGCCGAATATGGATGACCTCAGAGCTTTCGACGCCAGTCAGGGCACACATCTTGTCAAGCAATGGCGAATACAATACCAGCAAGCGCTGACAGCGCTGGTCAGGAAGCAAAAGCCTCGAGAGAGTCTCGATGTTATCGCTAAGGTCTTTACGCGCCTGAACAAGCTCGCTGGTCAATCTGCCATGGCGAACTTATTCGAGCTGGGGCTCGCTGTTATTGAAGGTGTCAGTGTTGGTGCGATCAAGCTGGATGCGGCATTGGTCAATGATCTGAAACTGATCGATGGCGAGATGAAAATTCTATCTAACGACGGCACTAGGGCGTTGAGAAAAGCCTCTGAAGCGCTGGGTAAGAGCCTGCTATCCAGGGTCAGGAACTCATCAAAGGTGACGCCGAAAATCACCGCCGCAAAGCTCAGATTCAGTCCTGCTGAGACGTTGACGTCGCCAGTCTCGAAATCCCAGTTTGGTCCTGATGATGAAACGTTGGCGACAGTCGCGCAGATATTGATCGAGGAACTTTCCGGCATTACCGACAAGCTTGACCTCTATGTGAGATCCGATAGCAAGCACAAGCAGTTGATTGTCGATTTAGCTTCACCCTTGCAGCAGATAGCCAGCACTCTGTCAGTTGTTGGTCTGGAAGAGACGAAGCAAACGGTTTTGCAACAGGTGAATATCATCGAGCAGATAGGCACCCAAGTTGAAGACGCCAGCGAAGATCAGCTATTTGAGTTGGCGCAAGCATTTCTGCAGATCGAAGCCTCGTTACGAGGTATACGAGGAGTCGTCTCAGATGATGCTTCGAATCGCTTCAGTGGCCTGGGCGAGGCTCAGGCATCTGTTATTCGAGAAACCCGTAATGGACTTGCCCTGGCTATAGATGCGGTGACGAATTTCGTCATTGCAGAGTTCGATACAAGAAAACTCGAGGGCCTCGCAGATAACCTGCGAAATTTACGGGGTAGCCTTATCATGGTTGGCGAGGATCGGCCGGCTGAAGTCTTGTCGGCTTGTGCAAAGTTCATCGATTCGGCACTGACAGTCTCGATGGCGCCACCTGAGCAATCGATCATGGAGTATCTGGCAGACGCCATTACCAGTATCGATTATTACCTTGAGAGAATGCTTGAAAGTGCGACGGACCCGTACATGCAGATGCTTGAGGTCGCTGAGGAGGCGGTTGAAAAACTCAGATCTGCTGTCGATAAAAGCTTTGAATCGATTAACTCTGAATCGATAAACTCTGAATCGAATATTGCTGAATCGAATAATGAGGACACTCAAAAAGCGTCTGCTGACAGCGAGCCAAAAAAAGCAGTGCTAACATCCGATAAAACTAACACACCGCTTGCAAGTGACATTGAAGAAGCGCCAGTCGACCATGAGAGGGATCTATCGACGGCGAGCACAGCGCTTGCAGATCAGTTGGTGGATGTTGAAATTCTTGAAATATTCTCTGAAGAGGCCGAAGAGGTGCTGGCGACTATCATTGAATATTTTCCTCGCTGGCAAGCCAATGAAAGTGACAATGAGTCCTTGATAGAGCTCCGTCGAGCGTTCCATACGCTGAAGGGCAGCGGTCGAATGGTGGGAGCGACTGTGATGGGCGAGCTAGCCTGGGCAACTGAAAACCTGCTGAACAGCGCATTGGAAGGTTCTAGTGCGGTTATCCCCCAGGTGGTAGGCGTTGTGGAGCGAGTGATCGAGCGCATTCCGGCCGGACTTCAGGCGTTTAAAGATGGAGTCCAGGATACCTTTGAAGTCGCTGACCTGATCGACGAGGCTAACCTACTCAGCGCGAACCCAAACTTCTGTGCGCCGTCTGTGAATGCTGCGCAATCTCTGGATCATGTTGCGAAAGCGGACCTATATTCGGAAAACTTGAATCCTGAGGTCCAGCGCTCAAAGGTTGACAATAGAAATCTTGCTGACGACTCGACCCCAGTCGAAGAGTTCGGTGATGCGGAGTCGAGTTATTCAGCGACATTCTCTAAAGATCTCACACTGTTTGAGATCTTTAGTGTCGAGGCGGAAGAAAAACTGACGATTATCAATAACTATCTCGCCGCCCCTGCACTATTGTCAGCTGCGGTTGTTGCCGCATTTCATACACTCAAAGGTAGCGCGGCTATTGCGCAGGTGGAGACGATTGCCCAGGTCGCAGCGCCCCTCGAGGTGTTAGCTCAGCGTCTACAGCTCGCGGGCACTCAGCCCTCGGCGGTGGCCAACACGCTGATTCAGCGGGGCTTCGATTTGATGACTCAAGTCCTGAATGACTGGCCTCGTTCGACTAATCACTCGTCTGACCAGGCAGGACTGTTAGCGGATATCGCCAGCTACATAGACGAAGAGCATGGGCGTCGTAACTTTGATTTTGAATCTGTGAAGTGCCTGGCCCAGCCGGTTACCGTGCTTGAGGACTGGAGTCTAGCCGCTTCTGAAAAGATGGTTGCCGAGCTAGAGTCTATCAAGGTCCAAGCTGAGGCTCTGACTGAGCATAGCCTGATTGAACTGATCTCTGCGCTATTGCGGTTCTACAGTGACGTGACTGAAAGGCCTTCAGCGGAGAGGCTTAAGCTGTTGGCGAATTGTCATGATGCACTGCTCAACATGTTTGATCAGATCGCCGCTCACCAGGATGTGTTGCCCGCCACTGCACTGATTGAGGCGCTCGCAGAATCTGATCAAGATTCGGCATTAATTTCTGAAACATTTATTCCTGAAACCGCAATACCTGAAATATCGGCGCCAGTGGTGATTGAACCTATACCAGCTGAGGACGAATTGACGGCGTCAGCATTCTCGAAAGCATCATTAGCCGATGATCTGCCGCTGCCTGAAGATCAGATTGATGGAGATGTCCTGCCTCTGTTCTTAGAGGAGGCCGCGGAGCTGATTGAGAATATCGACCAGAGCATTTTCGAATGGAGTCGAGCGACTGAAAGTGCAAGATCTGGAATCGCTGAATCCGGAAACAATAAGCCCTCATCAGACTCAGGGTCGAACCGTGGGCGTCACCTGAGTGACCTGCTACGTCATCTGCATACCTTAAAGGGTGGTGCTCGAATTTCTGGCCTTCATTCGCTGGGGGAGTTTGCCCATCGGCTCGAAACCTACTTAACAGAGGTTGAGCAAACGGGTCATGAGTTGAATGAGGAATTCTTTGTCTTGTTGAACAAGTATCAAGACGATATCAACAGCAGAATCTACGTCTATCAGAGTTATCTGGCAGGTCAGGTCAGCGCGGAAAGTTTGCAAGCCCTGCATTTTTCTCCGGCAATCAAAGGCCTAAATAGCACCAGCAGTCCTGGGTCTGCTAGCGAAATGGTTGGGCCAGCCCCGGTTGTCGGCAGCAATGACAAGGAGGCTGGCGCGATCGCCGCTGAGTCGCCGAATAGTGCCAGCGAGGTAATAGACAAGGATATCCTTGGAATTTTCCTGGAAGAGTCAAGCGAGCTGCTGGAGGCCATAGATCGCAGCATTCATGACTGGCAGGAGCACAGGCAGTCAAAGGATCCGCTGGGTTTATTGCTTCGACATCTGCATACACTAAAAGGTGGAGCCCGGCTGGCCGGCCTGACCGGCCTGGGAGAGTTTGCCCATCTGCTTGAGAGCTTCCTGAGTAGCCATGAACAAAACGGTGGTCTGGCAGACGATGCCTTCTTCAGACACTTGCATCAACAGCAAGACGAGCTGGCCCGTCGTCTGGATGTCTATCACCAGTTGCTCGCGGGCCAAGTCAGTCAGGTGGATCTCTCCTCCCTCGAGAAGTTCCAGGGGGTGAGCCCGGCAGCGCCCCGTGCAACCGACTCTTCGCCAGTGCGGCCGTCTGGCATCCTTGAGCAGAGCGATTCCCTCAGCGCGCCGAAAGCGCGAGCTTCGAATAACCCGGAGGCGGGAGTCACCTCGGCATCGTCCCCGTCTGAGATGGTGAGAGTTTCTTCAGATTTGCTTGAGCAATTAATCAACCTCGCCGGAGAAGCCAGCGTCACTCGAGGGCGAATCGAGCAGCAGATCGCAGACTTCGCCGGTGCCATTGAAGAGATGGAAGAGACCATTCTTCGAATTCGAGAACAGGTTCGGCTGCTGGATATCGAAACAGAGTCTCGTGAAACTGTTTTTCGACACCGCCAGAGTAGTGATACGGACCCCACCTTTGACGAGCTTGAGCTGGATCGCTACACCCTGCTGCAGGAAATTTCCCGGTCCTTGACTGAAGGTTCATCAGACATGATGGATCTCAAAGACACCTTATTAAATAAGAGTCGCGATACAGAAACTCTACTGCATCAACAGGCGCGTATCAGCGCTGAGTTGCAGGAAGGGCTGACCCGCACCCATATGGTACCGTTTGCTCGTCTGATCCCGCGGTTGCGCAGAATTGTTCGCCAGATCAGTACCGAGGTGGGTAAGTCGGTGCGTTTTGATGCCTTTAATGTGGAAGGTGAACTGGACCGTACGGTGCTGGAGAGGATCGTTGCGCCACTCGAGCACATGCTGCGGAATGCAGTAGATCATGGCATTGAGACTGCTGAAGAAAGGCGTCTGGCGAATAAGTCGGAAACGGGACGTATCAGCCTGCGACTGTCGCGGGAGGGTGGCTATGTGGTTTTGACTGTCAGTGATGATGGTGGAGGTATCAATGTCGCCGCGGTTAAAGCCAAGGCCATCGAGAGAGGCCTAATCAGGACTGACGAGCCAGTCTCTGATCATGAGGTCAGGCAATTTATACTGCATGCTGGCTTCAGTACGGCGACAAAGTTAACCCAGATATCCGGGCGCGGAGTGGGCATGGACGTGGTCAACAACGAAATCAAACAGCTTGGCGGAACGCTGGCGATTGACTCAGCGCAGGGGCAGGGCACGCAGTTTGTTATTCGTATTCCATTCACTGTCTCAATCAACAGAGCCTTGATGGTGGTGGTTAAGGAAGAGACTTACGCTGTACCCCTAAACACAATTGAAGGCATTGTCAGAGTCAGTCCCTATGAGCTTGAGGCTTACTATCAGCCTGACGCACCCATGTTTGAATATGCCGGCCAACCCTATCGTCTGGTGTATATGGGAAAGATGCTGGAGCGAGCTGAGGTGCCAAACTTTGATGGTCAGTTGGCACCCCTGCCAGTGATTCTCGCCAGAAGTGGTGACACAGCCGTCGCCTTGCAGGTCGATCGCGTTATTGGTTCCCGTGAGGTGGTCGTGAAGACGCTGGGTCGACAATTCAGTGAAGTCGCTGGCATCTCGGGTGCCACAGTGCTGGGTGATGGCAGTGTTGTTATCATCCTGGACGTTATGGCGTTGGTCAGAAATGCTGATCAAATGCAGCGTGAGCCCAGGTTGGTTGATGAGCTGGAGGCTCAACCCCATGTCAGAAGCGTGTTGATTGTGGATGATTCAGTCACCGTCAGAAAAGTCACCTCCCGACTGATGGAGCGGCAGGGTTGGGAGGTAGTGACCGCAAAAGATGGGCTTGATGCCATCGGGCAGCTGCAGGAGATATACCCGGATATTGTGCTGCTGGATATTGAGATGCCCCGCATGGATGGCTTTGAGGTTTTACGCTCAGTGCGACGGGACGAACGTCTCAAGCACCTGCCGATTATCATGATCACTTCTCGCACTGGGGCAAAGCATCAGCAGCAGGCGCAAGACCTGGGGGTTAACGGCTTTCTTGGCAAACCTTTTCAGGAAGCGGGACTGATGAGTAGCATCGAATCGGTGCTGGCATCGGTACAGGACACGAGACAGGAATCTCCATGAACGATGAGGCCAGTGCACTAGAGACCCTTGTGATACCGTTGCAGAAGAGCACGATTTTGCTGCCGCAGGTCTCCGTTGCAGAGATTATTCCCTATGAGCCACTGCAGCGCGTGCAGAATACGCCGGATTGGTTTATCGGCCTGCTGGCTTGGCGTGGCGAACAGGTGCCGGTGGTGTCTTTTGAGATGCTGACCATCAAACGGGCAAGCTTTTCATTGGTCAGTGTCTCCTCTGCCAGCCTGATAGTCGTGCGGGCTCTGGAGCAATGGCAGGGCTTTCAATACTATGCATTGGTAGCGCAAGCTGTGCCGCAGCTGATGTCCATCAACGAGGCTGACCTGTTTGAGGCAGGAGAAGACAGGGCTATTACCGAACTCATGAAAGCCAGACTTGGCAAGCTGGTCGTGTCACTCCCCGATCTCGATTTTATCGAGCGGCAGATCAATGGCATCGCCTTCGAGACGGTGCTGTAGGTCGCCAAATCGTGCTTGTAATAAGCCGATGACCGTCGCCGGTGCGTGTGCCGCACGCAATATTCTCGGCCCCAGACCCACGGCAACAAACCCTTGTTGATGCGCATCTTTGAGCTCGTGCGTTGAAAAGCCGCCTTCCGGGCCTATCAGGACGGCGATGGTGCTGGGTGTGGCGCTCATCTGCAGCACATTCACCTCACCGCCTGGGTCAGCGATCAACTTCAGGTCAGCATCCGCCTGCGCCAGCCAGCGACTCAGGTCGGTGATGGGCAACAATTGCGGCGGACGGTTAAGGCCACACTGCTCGCAGGCGCTGTTGATAACTTGTTGCCAGTGACTGGTGCGCTTTTCACTCGCCTGCCGAGCGACGCTCGTGAATTCAGAGTAAATTGGCTGGATCTGTCGAACGCCCAGCTCTGTCGCCATTTGCACCGCGGTATCCATGGCCTCTCGTTTAGTGATGCATAGCCCCAGCTGGATCGCGACGGGTGAGGCACGATCGTTGGGCTCTAACACGCCCAACTGGACGCAGACGTGAGATTTGCCAATCTCGACAACGACGGCTGGGTACTCACCCCCGAAGCCATTAAAAATAACAACGCCGCTGTCGAGACTGACTCGCAGAACATTTTTCAGGTAATGGCTGGCGTGACTGTCAAGGGTGATTCGCCGCCCTTCGGCAAGTTCCTGTTGAACAAACACTCTTGATTGGCGCATAGGCAGGTT
>JAYODE010000002.1:122961-133584 GCA_038106185.1 Gammaproteobacteria bacterium
AGGTTGAGATTGTGCCAGAGTTTTAGCGTCGGTCCCGACTGGTTCAGCGTGTAAAAGTGCAGACCTGGTGCGCCTGCTTCAAGTAGTTGCTGACACAGACGGGTGACAACTTCCTCGCCAAAGGCGCGTAGGCTTTCCGGGTCGTCCTGGTAGGCTTCCAGGTGCTTTCTGATCCAGCGCGGAATATCAGCTCCACAGGTGTCTGAGAAGCGAACGAGAGTCTGATAGTTGGTGATCGGCATAATACCCGGCACGATTGGAATGGTGATGCCCAATTTGTCGCAGGCATCGATGAAGCGAAAGTAGGCCTCAGCATTATAAAAATACTGCGTGATCGCGCTGTCAGCACCCGCGTCAACCTTGGCTTTGAAGTACTTCAAATCTTCTTCAACACTGCGAGAGTCGGGATGCACTTCCGGGTATGCGGCCACCTCGATATGAAAGTGGTCACCGGTTTGCTCTCGAATAAAAGTCACCAGATCATTGGCGTAGGTGAGTTTGACCGAGCCCATGCCAGAGGGAATATCACCGCGCAGGGCAACAACCCGATCTACGCCAGCTGCTCGGTAGTCCTGCAGCAGAGTCGCTATTTTTTCCGCCGGGTCGCCGCCAAAGGACAAGTGGGGCGCAACCCTTGAACCAGCAGCGCTGATATCCAAGACCGCTTGCCGAGTACCGTCTCGAGTCGAGCCACCGGCACCATAGGTCACGGAAAAAAAGTGCGGGTTGAGGGCCTGCAGTCGCTCGTGAGTCTTTGCCAGTCTTGCGAGCGCCTCATCGGTCTTGGGCGCCGCAAACTCAAAGCTGAAATGAACAGGATGACGGCGGGTGCTGTGTGAGCTCATGGTCGTACCCTTAGAGAGCCTTCGCCAGATCTGCAGCCTTATCGGTTCTCTCCCAAGTGAAATTGGGCTCTTCGCGGCCGAAATGCCCATAGGCGGCTGTGTCGAGATAGATGGGTCGCTTCAGATCGAGCATGGCAATAAGGCCTTTCGGGCGCAGATCGAAGTGCTCTCTGACGAGCATCTCTATCTCGTGATCCGGCAGCTTGCCGGTGCCGAAGGTGTCGATGCTGATTGAAGTCGGCTCTGCGACACCTATGGCATAGGAGACTTGTATTTCACAGCGCTCGGCCAAGCCGGCAGCAACGATGTTCTTCGCCACATAGCGGCCGGCATAAGCGGCACTGCGATCCACCTTGGAGGGGTCTTTGCCAGAGAAGGCGCCGCCGCCGTGTCGCGCCATACCGCCATAGGTATCGACGATGATCTTGCGCCCGGTGAGGCCGCAATCACCAACCGGACCGCCGATGACGAATTTGCCGGTCGGGTTTATGTGGTACTGAGTGCCAGCATGTAACCACTCGGCGGGTAGAACCGGTTTGATAATCTCTTCCATGACCGCTTCCCGCAAGTCCGCCTGGGACACGTCGGGGTCATGCTGGGTGGATAGCACCACGGCCTCAATGGCGACAGGTTGACCCTTGGCATCGTACTTGAAGGTGATCTGGCTCTTGGCATCGGGTCGTAAAAATGGCAGTTTGCCGGACTTGCGCATCTCTGCCTGGCGCTTAACCAGGAGATGAGAGTAGGTGATAGGCGCAGGCATCAAAACATCGGTCTCGTTGCTGGCATAACCGAACATCAGGCCCTGGTCACCAGCGCCCTGTTCATGGTCGGCGGTTTCGTCGACACCCTGGGCAATATCCGGAGACTGCTTGCCGATCGCATTGAGAACAGCGCAGCTGGCGCCATCGAAACCCACTGCTGAATTGTCGTAGCCAATGTTCAGAATCACGTCGCGACAGATTTGCTCCACATCAACCCAGGCTGAGGTGGTGATCTCGCCAGCCAGCAACACCATACCGGTTTTGACCAGGGTCTCACAGGCGACTCTGGCATTGACGTCTTGCGCCAGCAATGCATCCAGGATGGCATCAGAAATCTGGTCTGCCATTTTATCGGGATGACCTTCGGAGACAGATTCGGAGGTGAAGAGTGAAGTTCTTGACATGGAGTTTCTCACAATTGGCACAGTAAAGCGGTGAATATTACCCCTAAGCCACGCTGATTCACAGTTGCTGGGCGTGATATCGGCTCACGTTAAATAGAGAAAGTTTTCATGATTCCTCGGGATTTAGATTGATGTCTCGAAGGGGCTAAGGGAAAATAGCGCGCTTATTCGTCAATGCCGGTATGGACCCAGACATGATTTCATCTCAACAAAGAGCCAATGCGATTCGCGCCCTAGCGATGGACGCAGTCCAGAAAGCCAAGTCGGGACACCCAGGGGCACCGCTGGGCATGGCAGATATTGCTGAAGCCCTCTGGACCGGCTATCTGCGCCACAACCCGGCAAATCCCAAGTGGCCCAATCGAGACAGATTTGTGCTCTCAAATGGTCACGGTTCAATGTTGATATATGCCCTGCTGCACCTGACGGGCTACGATCTGCCCATGGCAGAGCTGGAACAATTTCGGCAGCTGGGATCTCGAACCCCCGGTCATCCTGAATTTGGCCACACCCCCGGCGTGGAAACCACCACGGGTCCGTTGGGCCAGGGACTGGCGAACGCGGTGGGAATGGCGATTGCGGAGAAGACACTGGCAGCCTATTTCAATCGAACCCAGGCGGGGCGAGACTTTCCGATAGTTGACCATTTTACCTACACCTTTGTCGGTGATGGGTGCTTGATGGAGGGTGTCTCTCATGAGGCGGCCTCGCTGGCAGGGACCCTAGGCCTGGGCAAATTAATTTGTCTGTATGATGACAACGGCATTTCCATCGATGGTGACGTCAAGGGCTGGTTCACCGACGACACGCCGGCACGCTTTCGAGCGTATGGCTGGCATGTTATCGATCGCGTCGATGGGCATGATTCGCAAGCCGTCGCCGCTGCCCTAGCGGTAGCCAGAAACACGACAGACCGACCCAGTCTGATCTGTTGCCAAACC
Source organism: Gammaproteobacteria bacterium (assembly GCA_038106185.1). Taxonomy (GTDB): domain Bacteria; phylum Pseudomonadota; class Gammaproteobacteria; order Pseudomonadales; family Azotimanducaceae; genus UBA4582. The sequence goes on from JAYODE010000002.1 coordinate 125,916, forward strand.
ACGATTGGCTATGGCGCGCCCACCAAGGCAGGAACTGCGGCCAGCCATGGATCGCCGCTGGGTGATGCGGAAGTTAAGGGTGCTCGAGAAGCGCTGGATTGGTCCTATGCACCCTTTGTGATTCCAAACGAGGTTTATCAGAGCTGGAGTGCTCGAGACCAGGGCGCGGCACAAGAGGCGGCCTGGCAAACCCTGTTTCATGATTACCAAGCACAGTTTCCCGAGCTGGCGGCTGAGTTCAGTCGCCGCCATGCCGGTGACCTGCCTGCCGAATGGGGACCGGCAATGGACGCGCTGCTGGAAACCACCAATAATTCGGGCGAACACCTGGCATCTCGGCAGACTTCGGCGAAGGTCATTGCCCATATGGCGGCGCTGCTCCCAGAGCTGGTCGGTGGCTCGGCAGACTTGACGGGCTCGAACCTGACTAACTGGCCCAACATGCGCCCTGTGACTGCTGAACAACCAAACGGTAACTATATTTACTATGGCGTTCGAGAGTTTGGTATGACGGCCATCACCAACGGCTTGGCGCTGCATGGTGGCATTCTGCCCTTCAGTGGCACCTTTCTGGTGTTTATGGACTATGCCAAAAATGCGGTACGCATGGCGGCGCTGATGAAGCTCAGAAATGTCTTTGTCTATACCCATGATTCGATTGGCCAAGGCGAGGACGGACCAACTCACCAGCCGGTAGAACATCTTGCCAGCCTCAGAAGCATGCCAAATATGAGTGTCTGGCGGCCAGCCGATGGTGTGGAAACCGTCGTGGCCTGGCGTGCTGCAGTGGAGCGTCAATCGGGTCCGACGGCCCTGGTCCTGTCTCGTCAGAGCCTACCGCATCAAGCGCGAGTCGATTCTCAGATTGCTGACATATCAAGAGGCGCCTATGTGATGTGCGACAGCATCGAGCCAGCAAAAATCATTATCATTGCGACGGGCTCGGAAGTTGCCTTGGCTGCAGAAGCCTTTCGTCAATTAGCGGACAAGGGGATCCCCGCGCGCGTGGTGTCCATGCCCAGTGCGGATGTCTTTGAAGCCCAGGATTCGGTTTACAGAGACGCGGTTCTGCCGCCGAGCAATCGTTGTCGACTGGCTGTTGAGTCCGCGCACACGGACTACTGGCGAAAGTGGGTGGGTCTGGATGGCCGTGTGATTGGCATGACCAGTTTTGGAGAGTCGGGGCCGGGTGGTGAAGTCCTGCAACACTTTGGCTTTACCGCTGAGAATATCGTCGAAGTCGCCGGGAGTATGATTTAACCGATGAAATTTATCGCCATGAAGGATCTGGACCTGCGGGGCAAGCGTGTGCTGATTCGCGAGGACCTGAATGTTCCTGTCAAGGATGGCAGAGTGACCAGTGATGCTCGCATTCGCGCAGCCCTGCCGACCATCGAGCATGCGCTGAATGCGGGTGCCAGGGTCATGCTGATGTCCCATCTTGGCAGACCCACTGAAGGCTTGCGTGTGAGCGCACAGCCAGAAGCCAGTCTGGCGCCTGTTGCTCGCCATATTGAGCAGTTAACAGGCAAGACTGTACGGCTGGTAGACGATTATCTACAGGGTTTCGACTGGGGCTCGGAAGATCTGGTCCTGTTTGAGAATGTGCGAATCAATGCCGGTGAACTGGCCAACGATGAAGCGCTGTCAAGGCAGCTGGCGGCCCTGTGTGACATTTTCGTAATGGATGCATTTGGTACGGCCCATCGGGCTCAGGCGACCACCGAAGGTGTCGCCCGTTATGCGCCGGTGGCTTGTGCGGGTCCATTATTGGCAGCCGAGCTTGAGGCGCTGGAAAAAGCGATTTCTGCGCCACAAAAACCTGTGATTGCCATCGTGGGTGGGAGTAAGGTATCGACCAAACTTGAGGTCCTGGATGCCTTGGCTGATCAGGTCGATACGCTGATCGTCGGCGGCGGTATCGCGAACACCTTTCTTGCCGCCAGTGGTATTGAGGTGGGCAAGTCGCTCTACGAGCCTGATTTACTGATGACTGCCAGGCAACTGCTGGACAAGACTCACATTCCATTGCCGGTAGACGTGGTGGTCGCCAAGTCACTCGCCGCCGACGCCGTGCCAGTCTACAAAAAGGTCGCTGACATTGAGCCAGACGACATGATTCTCGACATTGGCCATCAGACCAGTGAGATGATTGGGGATATTGTGCGTCGAGCCAAGACCATCATTTGGAATGGTCCAGTTGGCGTTTTTGAAATTGATGGGTTTGCTGAGGGTACCCGTAAACTCGGCCAGGCTATTGCGGAAAGCGCAGCTTTTTCCATTGCCGGTGGCGGTGATACGCTGGCGGCCATCGACAAATACGGGCTGGCAAAGGATATCTCATATATTTCAACCGGTGGTGGTGCCTTCCTTGAATTTGTCGAGGGCAAGACTTTGCCAGCGGTAGCGATCCTGGAGGCCCGGGCGCTGCGGGACAACAGATAGAGCACACTCAGCCCAAGGGCTGAACCATGGATTCTGCAGCAGCTTGAGGCGCCTTTTTTATATCGTCAGCAGCGGTATTCGGCGGAAAAAATAAGTCAAATGATAAGGAGTGCCAAAAATGGCGTTAGTGAGTATGCGGCAGGTGCTGGATCACGCAGCAGAATATCAATATGGCGTACCGGCCTTCAACGTCAACAATCTTGAACAGATGCGAGCCATTATGGAAGCGGCCCAGCAGACTGACAGCCCGGTCATAGTGCAGGCATCAGCCGGTGCGCGTAAGTATGCCGGCTCGAATTTTCTTCGTCATTTAATTCTGGCGGCGATCGAGGAGTTTCCAGACATTCCCGTTGTCATGCACCAGGACCATGGCGCTTCTCCGGATGTCTGTCAGCAATCGATTCAGCTGGGTTTTTCTTCGGTGATGATGGACGGGTCTCTATTGGCCGACCAGAAAACGCCGGCAGACTATGAGTACAATGTTGAAGTGACTCGTCGCACCACCCTTTTTGCCCATGCCTGTGGCGTCACCGTCGAAGGTGAGCTTGGCTGCCTGGGTTCCTTGGAAACCGGCGAAGCCGGTGAAGAAGACGGTGGTGGTGCCGAGGGTATTCTCACCATGGATCAATTACTGACTGATCCCGATCAGGCTCGAGACTTCGTTCAGCGAACCGGAGTTGATGCGCTCGCCATCGCTATTGGTACAAGCCATGGCGCCTATAAATTCAGTCGTCCCCCCACCGGTGATATTCTCGCCATCGATCGTATCAGGGCGATTCATCAACGCCTGCCCAATACCCACCTGGTCATGCATGGTTCTTCGAGCGTTCCGCAGGAGTGGTTGGCAATCATTAATGAATTTGGCGGTGAAATTCCCGAGACCTATGGCGTGCCTGTCGCTGAGATTCAGGAAGGCATCAAAAATGGTGTGCGCAAGGTCAACATTGATACCGACCTGCGACTGGCTTCCACCGGCGCCATTCGACGCTTTCTCGCGAAGAACAAGTCTGAATTCGATCCGCGAAAGTATTTGGCGGCTTCGACAAAAGCCATGAAAGAGATTGTCGTGGCACGTTACGAGGCCTTTGGTACCGCGGGTCATGGTGCGAAAATCAAGCCGATCTCATTGGAAAAGATGGCAGAGCGATATGCCTCTGGTGCGCTGGATCCGCGTTTGTCGTAACGTTTGTGCGGACGAACCGGTGTGACTGATCCTGTGGCAGACTCTCTGTCTGCTACTGGGCTTTGGCATACTGATAGCGTGTATCTATTTATCGTTACTCAGTGTCGTTATTAAGTTTCAGGAGGCGTACAGGCCCCTATGCTGGACCTACTCAGAGCGGCATTCAGTTGCCAGATCTCAACGGATGCAGAGGTGTTGCAGAAATACGGACTCGACTGGACCCGTTTCTACGAGCCGAAGCCAGTGGCCATTATTTTCCCGACCCATATCGACGAGGTCGTGGCACTGGTTAAATTTGCCAACCTTCACAAGCTGGCGTTGGTGCCATCTGGCGGCCGCACCGGGCTGAGTGGCGGCGCCGTGGCACATCAGGGTGAATTGGTGGTGTCTTTCGAGAAAATGAATCAAATCATCGACTTTGATTCGACCGATCATTATGTCGTGGTGCAACCAGGTGTTATTACCCAGAACCTGCAAGCCTTCGCGGCTGAGCGAAATTGTTTGTATCCGGTCGATTTCGCGTCGGCGGGATCGAGCCAAATTGGCGGTAATATCGCGACCAATGCCGGGGGTATCAAGGTACTGCGGTACGGTTTGACCCGAGATTGGATCGTTGGCCTGAAAGTTGTAACGGGGACCGGCGAATTGCTTGACCTGAACAAGGGCCTGATCAAGAACGCCACGGGTTACGACTTTCGTCATCTGTTCATTGGTTCGGAAGGGACCCTGGGGCTGATCGTGGAGGCGACTATTCGTCTGGCACCGCAGTCGCGCGACCTGAATGTCATTCTGCTTGCTGTGCCAGAGATGGCAAAGATCATCTCTGTCCTCGAGACCTTTCGGCAGCATGTCTCCCTGACAGCCTACGAATTCTTTTCCGAGCAAGCGCTACAGCATGTGATACAGCATACGGGTGGTAGGCATCCGTTTGCTGAACCTTCCGCCTTCTATGCGTTGCTGGAGTATGAAGCTGGATCGGAGAAGGATGTTGATGCCTCGCTTCTGGCCTTTGAAAGCTGTCTGGAAGCAGGTCTGACGAACGACGCTGTGATCAGCGCCAGCGAAACCCAACGCCGCGATTTGTGGCGGTTAAGAGAGAATATCTCGGAATCTATCACACCCTTTACGCCCTACAAAAATGATGTAGCCGTGCGTGTTTCGCGAGTTCCCGCATTTCTTGCGGCAGTCGATGCTGAAGTTGGCCAGCGCTACCCTGATTTTGAGATTGTCTGGTTTGGCCATATCGGTGACGGTAACCTGCACCTGAATATTTTGAAACCTGCTGGCTGGACCATCGCCGCTTTCAAGGCAGAGTGTGAAGCGGTCAGTGAGCACATCATGAGAATTGTGGCGGAGTTTGACGGCAGTATTTCTGCCGAGCATGGCGTCGGCCTGTTAAAGCGCGATCAGTTGAAGTTCAGTCGTTCCGCCGCCGAGATCGCGCTGATGAAATCAGTGAAGGACGTCTTTGATCCCAACAACATCATGAACCCGGGTAAGTTGTTGAGCTAGGGTCGGCGCTGGCTCGACTGAGCTCGACGAGTTTCGACCCCGGCGTCAGTCCCGATCAGGATCAAGTCTGCGGGTCGCAATGCAAACAAGCCGTTGGTGACCACGCCCGGCAGATTGTTAATCGATGCCTCCAATAGCTTCGGGTTACCGATCTGCAGATCATGAACGTCGAGAATGATGTTGCCATTGTCGGTGACGAAGTCCTGGCGATAAACCGGTCTGCCACCGAGTCTAACCAATGATCTGGCAACGGCAGAGCGAGCCATAGGGATGACCTCAACTGGCAGCGGAAAACCACCGAGGGTGTTCTGCATTTTCGAAGCATCAACGATGCAGATAAACGTTTCCGCCACAGACGCGACGATTTTCTCGCGAGTCAAGGCGCCGCCACCCCCCTTGATAAGCTCAAGCTCTTGATTGCTTTCGTCGGCACCATCAATGTAAAACTGCATCTCCTTGACGCTGTTCAGATCATAGACCGGAATCCCATGGCTGCGCAGGCGTTGTTCGGAAGCAAGTGAGCTGGCAACAGTGCCGTCGAATTTATGCTTGATCAAGGCCAGTGCGTCTATGAAGTAGTTAGCGGTGGAACCGGTTCCCACACCAACCACTGACTGGTTTGTCAGGTGATGGTCGATATAGTCGGCCGCAGCTTGGCCTACCTGTTGTTTCAACGCTTCCTGATTCATCAATAAACACCCAAAGTTCGCAATCGTGGTTAAGGAAGCGCAAAGGTTACCGGCTTCCGGTTCGACGTGTGCTGCCGAGGCGATCAGTTTATACTTTTAGGACGACTTTGCTCCAGATGAAATGTATCGCAAGGTTGAGGCGCGCGCCGTCGGCAGCCCTTTTGCCCAGCTTCGGGTCAGTTTTGCAGGGCAGGCGAGCAGGCTTTGCAACCGTGCAACTAAAACAGGAAACTCGACCGAGTGTTTAGTCACTATATTAAGAAAATTCTGGCAGCTGATGTTTACGATGTTGCTGAACAAACGCCCCTGGACTTGGCCTCTGGCCTGTCGCGACGTCTGGGACAGCAGGTGCTGCTGAAGCGTGAAGATCTGCAGCCGATATTCAGCTTCAAGCTTCGAGGTGCCTATAATCGCATCAAAAAGCTTGATCCTGAAACGCGACAACGGGGTGTCATCACAGCATCGGCAGGTAATCATGCTCAGGGCGTGGCGCTGGCGGCACAGAAACTGCGAATTCCGGCAGTGATTGTCATGGGCCGTAACACGCCTGATATTAAGGTGCGAGCAGTGGCCCGGCTGGGTGCCAAGATCATCTTGCATGGTGACAGTTACGATGAGGCGGCAGATCACGCCCGTCAACTGGCGGTTGAGCAGGATTACACCTATGTCCATCCGTTCAATGACCCGGATGTGATTGCCGGTCAAGGCACGGTGGGGATGGAGATATTGCGGCAACATGCAGATCCTATCGATGCGATATTTGTGCCAGTGGGTGGTGGAGGATTAATCAGCGGGATTGGCACCTATGTTAAATATCTGCGTCCAGACGTGAAAATTATTGGCGTTGAGGCAGAAGGCTCAGCTTGTCTCTGGGCTGCGTTGAACGCGGGTAAAAGGGTCCGTCTGAATCCTGACGAATTAGACCAGTTCGCCGATGGTACGGCTGTCCTTCAAGTCGGCACGGAAACCTTTAAGTTGGCTAAGCACTGTGTTGATGAGGTGATTCGTGTCACCACAGACGAGATTTGTGCTGCTATTAAAGATATTTTTGAAGATACGCGCACCATCTCTGAGCCGTCAGGTGCGCTCGCCGTCGCGGGTTTAAAGCGCTATCTAGCGCGAGCTCAATCGCGCTCGATTCCTCCTCAGACCTACGTGGCGGTCGTCTCTGGCAGTAATGTTAATTTCGATCGGCTTCGACATATTTCGGAAAGGACCGAAATTGGCGAAGGCCGAGAGTTGTTGCTGGGTGTCACCATTCCAGAAAGGCCTGGCAGTTTTCGACAGTTTTGTGCTGCCATTGGCAAACGCAACATTACCGAGTTCAATTATCGTTATGCGTCCAGCTTGGGTGCACAGGTACTGGTTGGCATTCAGACTCATCCGCAGGACAGGGACCTGGTCCTGGGCCGGCTTGCATCCCGCTACTCACTGGTTGATTTGTCAGAAAATGAAGTGGCGGTTCTACATGTTCGACACATGGTCGGTGGCCGCGCAGAAGGGGTAGAGCAGGAACGGTTGTTTCGGTTCGAGTTTCCTGAACGTCCCGGCGCCTTGTTGCGCTTTCTCACCGGGCTGGGTAAAGACTTCAATATTTCGATGTTTCACTATCGAAACCATGGCTCCGCTTATGGCCGAGTGCTGGTGGGCATTCAGGTGCCCAAGACAGAAGTCAGCAGATTCGAGGCCAGCCTGGCGGATATAGGCTTTCGTTGGTGGGATGAGACGGAGAATCCGGCCTACCGATTGTTCTTGGCGTGACTCGCCTTTTTCACTGAGTTTTTTTTCACCGAGCGGTGATTGACTGAGCTGGTTTTGATTGAGCTGGTTTTGACTGAGC
>JAYODE010000002.1:133684-147904 GCA_038106185.1 Gammaproteobacteria bacterium
GACTATCCACAGAAAGACTGCCGGCTGAAGACCGCAACGTGTGACTAGAGCAAGGACCCAATGAACAAAAAACCTGATCTCATTTTTCTAATTTTTGTCATCTTCGGTATCGGTGTTGCCGTAAATGCCGTCGGTCAAGTGTTGGGCTTCTAGTCTCGATCGCGAAGTAAGCGCCACCAGATCAGCGCTTTATCTGTGACAATACCATCCAGTGGAACATCCCAGGCGGCGTAGGGCAGCAGAGGGACTTCCTGGCAAGCATGGGCCACGCCCAGCAGTTTTGGCCGATGCCAGCTGCTGGCTCGCGGGGCAAAGGTGCGATCGTAATAGCCCTTGCCCATACCCAGGCGATTGCCCTGCTGATCGAAACCGACTAAGGGTAACAAGACCAGATCCAGCATGTAGGGAGTTTTGAGCTTGCCAGGGTCATAATGTGGCTCGAAAATTCCATAGCGATTCTTGGTTAACGGATCCTTATTCGGTCTCCAAGGTTGAAACAATAACTGTTGTGCCAGCCAGGGTCGCCGAGGATCTGAGAGAACCGGCAGATAGAAGCGCTTGTGCCCAGGCAGTCTCTGCAAGAGAGGCAACAGATCAACCTCGCCGTCGCTGGCCAGATAAAAGGCGATATGGCGAGCGCGCCGAAAAGCCGGATCGCAGAGAAGCCGACGGCTGATACGAGCGGTGGCAAGACGTTGTTGTTGGGGGCTCAGCCGGCGCCTGGCTGATCTGAGTCTTGAGCGTAGGGATTTGCGCATAAGTCACGCCTGAACAAGTAAAATTCCCCAAATTGCCGCTGTCATACAAGCCCTTGAACCCAGCGGTTCAAGGCGGTGGCCTCTAACTGGCTACAGGCGTTCCGGAGTCCGGACATGCACATTCACCGAGAAAAAAGACCTCCTGGCTAGCGCTTAAAGGGTTTAGGACATGGTGACTGGCGCACAACCCAGGGAATCTGAAAACAAGTATATCGCAACTTGTGCTCAGCGATTAACAGATTTAAGACGAACCAGCGCCTGATCCAGCTTGCCGGTCAGAAAGGCTATCTCACGGGCCTGTGACGCCACGAGACTTTCAGTCTTTTGATTTTCACTGAGGTAATCGTTAGCAATATTCAGGGCCGCCATCACAGCAATTCGATCGAGACCCAGAATAGAAGAGCCAGATTTGATTTCTCGCATTTTCTTGTCGAGGTATCGGGCGGACTGTTGCAGGGCTGAGACCTCGTCGGGTTTGCAGCTGACCTGATACTCCTTATCCAGAATCGATACGGTGACAGTTTGAACATTGCTCATGGCGTTTTATCCGTCCGCTTGGGAGTTCTGGTCCAGGGCCTTGAGACGCAGAATCATGGCCTCGACCTTGTGTTTGGCTAATTCATTTTTCTCCAGCAAACGCGCGCGTTCCAACTGCCAGCTGGACCTGTCAGCCGTCATCGCTGCTTGTTTCTGTTCGACTTCGCCGAGCAGCTGAATCAGCTCGTCAATTTTGGCTTCCAGATCTTTTATTTCCAACGGAATATCACTAAGTCAATAATGGTTAGCTACTATAGAGCGCCGACTCGTGAAAGGTCAAACTAGCCTGCGCAGTCGTGCTATCTTAAAGGTTTTATCGGAAGTCGCATCATGGTCCTAAGGTTAGTGGGTTTCGAAGCGCTGTCGAGGTGCCTGATCGAACTGGGGGTGCCCCATAGCGCCGCGGAAGTGCATGGCTTGATCACAGGTTTGCTAGCGGCAGGGGCACGCATCAGCTCGAAGGAGGGTCGCGCGGCGGTGAGTGAATGGTTAGGGTTAGAGGTGGTGGTCACTGCAACTCATGCAGAGCTACTGGAAGAGGTTTTCGAGCAGGTTGCCGCTGGCCTGCAGGATCCTGAGCTTAACTTTAAGCTGCTGTTGCCGGACGAAGAGGCCTCTATCGCACTTCGAACCCAGTCTCTGGGTGAATGGTGCGGAGGTTTTTTAGCGGGTTTTGGTTTGGCTGGGCGATACCAGAACAGTGATTTGAGTGAAGACTTGCGCGAGCTGCTGGCGGATCTCAGTCATATCGCCAACCTGGATGAAGACGTACCTGACGATGAAGAAAACGAGAGCGACCTGGTCGAGATCTTCGAGTACGTTCGTCTGTCGGCTTTGATGGTCTTTGCAGAATGTTCGAGTACCTCGTTTCATTAAAACAGCCGCTGAGTCGCTGGCAGAAGTCCACGATGCGAGAGTGACAGCCTTGATGGAGTCTTGAATGAAAGTCAGTCCAACCATTTCGCCCAAAGAGTTTGGCCGGCGGCGCAGCAACCTGATGGCGATGCTGGATGCCAATAGTATAGCGATTCTGCCGAGCGCCAGGCTGGTTGCGCGTAATAGCGACATTGATTACCCCTTTCGCCAGGACAGTGATTTCCGTTATTTAACCGGCTTTATCGAGCCAGATGCAGTGCTCGTCCTGGTACCCGGGCGCGTGCACGGCGAGACAATCCTCTTCTGTCGAGAGCGGGACCCGTTGGCGGAACGCTGGCAAGGCAGAATCACAGGTCCCGAACGCGCGATGCAATACTATGGTTTCGATGACGCGTTTCCCATTACAGATATCGATGACATATTGCCGGGTTTGATCGAAGGTAAATCCAAGCTCTACTATGGCATGGGCACCTACAAGGAGATTGACGCACAGGTGATCGGCTGGGTAGAGAGCATCGCTGCGAATCAACAGTCGGGTTCAAGACCACCCGGCGAATTTGTCCATCTTGGCCAGCAGGTGCATGAACTGCGTCTGTTCAAGAGTGCTCAGGAGATGAATGTCATGCGGCATGCTGCCAGCGCGACGGCAGACGGTCATTTGCGGGTGATGGCCGCATTGAAACCCGGACTTCGAGAGTACCACCTGGAGGCGGAATTGAATTACGCGTTTGCCAGAACAGGGGCGCGCACGACGGCATATCCGTCCATCGTAGGGTCCGGTAAGAATGCCAATATCATGCATTATACGCAAAATACCCATGTGATCCGGTCCGGCGACCTGGTGTTGATAGATGCCGGTGCTGAGTATGAGGGTTATGCGGCAGATGTGACGCGAACCTTGCCGGCGAGCGGCCATTTCAGCCTGGCGCAGAAGGAAGTCTACAATGTCGTTCTGGCTGCCCAGCTGGCCGCCATAGCGGAAGTCCGACCAGGAAATCATTGGAATCAACCCCATGAGGCGGCCGTGCGCGAGATTACCTTGGGTCTGGTGAGGCTTGGTTTATTGCAGGGCAAGGTTGAAGAGCTGATTCGTGATGAGGCCTTCAAGCGGTTTTATATGCATCGAACCGGTCACTGGCTGGGGTTAGATGTGCATGATGTTGGTGAGTACCAGATTGAGGGTGAGTGGCGGGTCTTTGAACCTGGTATGGTGACAACCATCGAGCCTGGCATTTACATAGCTGACGACTTGCAGGATGTGCCAGCGCGCTACAGGGGCATTGGAATCAGGATTGAAGACGATGTGTTGGTCACAAAGTCAGGTCACGAGGTCCTCACCTCTATGATCCCGAAGACCATTGATGAGATAGAGCAGTGTATGGCAAAGAAGGTAGCATGAAGGTCACAAACGAGATTGATGTGCTGATTGTGGGTGCGGGCCTGGTAGGGCTGACATTGGTCAATGCCCTGCGTGGATCGCGCCTGTCAGTCAGGCTCATTGATGCTCAGAATGAGCCTAAGCTGGCGAAGACGCGCCCCGTTAGTCGGCAGGGGGCTGCCTTGATCGCCGGTGTCAGTCCGCGGGTCAGTGCGATCAATTTAGCCTCTGAGGTTCTGCTGAATCGTCTTGGTGCCTGGCCCAAAGAAGGCGCAAGGCAATGTATGTATCGTCAGATGTCGGTCTGGGATAGCCAAGGCACTGCTTCGATCCAATTTGATGCGAGTCTCACTGCCGCCGATCATCTGGGTACCATTATTGAAAACGACCAATTGATTCAGGCGCTGTTGGAAAGAGCCAAAGATGTCGAAGAGGCACAAATGACCTTTGGATGTTCGGTCGAGGCCATTCAACGAACCGCTACCGGTTACCAGGTGCGCCTGCCAAGCGGCGAGGAAATCTGCTGTCGGCTGCTCGTTGGTGCCGATGGTGGCGCATCGATTGTACGAGAATTGACAGCAGTCAGGACTGTCGAATGGAGCTACCAGCAGGCGGCTCTGGTCACCACGATTGAAACTCAACTACCTCATGAGGGTGTAGCGCGACAATGTTTTACGCCCATCGGCGCGCTCGCGTTCCTGCCGCTGGCAAACCCAAACTATTGTTCGGTAGTCTGGTCCAGTGCCGCAACTGCTGCCCTGCTAGCACTCGATGATGTGCAACTTTGCCGGCGTCTCACTCAAGGTTCGGAATCGATCCTCGGCGAGGTCGTAGCTGTTGATCAAAGGTTCTCGTTTCCGCTGCGCCAGCGGCATGCGCTGCGTTACGTGCAATCGGGTTTAGCGCTGATTGGTGATGCGGCCCATTCCATTCATCCTCTGGCTGGTCAGGGTGCTAATCTGGGCTTCGCCGATGCTCAGGCTCTGGCAATGGTACTTCAGCAATGCCGGTTCAGCGGTCAATCCTGCGGCGATCTGGCGGTTTTGCGGCGATATGAGCAAGCACGTCGTCCCGCCAATCTCGCTATGACAGCGGTCATGGAGGGCCTTAAACGAATTTTTGATACGAGTGATCCCGGTGTTAATTGGTTGCGCAACCTGGGGCTTTCATTGCTCAACCGACAGACAAGGCTGAAGGCCATGGTCGCGAAATTGGCGGCGGGTGTTTAAAGACGCGTCTTGAGGGGCGTGAGAAGAAATTGATTCAACCCGGATTTGAGCGCTTCTCACTGTTCCCAGAGCCTGTGAATAGTTAGAATGGCGTCGACTTTCATTCACCCCAACGAGCTAAGCCATGGGTCAGCGCACACCGCTTTATGCAATGCATGTCGCCGCAGGGGCCAAGATGGTCGATTTCGGTGGCTGGGACATGCCGATTCACTATGGCTCACAACTCGAAGAGCATCACCAGGTCCGCAACGATGTCGGCCTCTGTGACGTCTCTCACATGACGGTTATTGACCTTCAAGGGCCCCAATCACAGGACTATTTGCGCTACCTGTTAGCCAATGATGTTGCACGCCTAAACCAGCGGGGTAAGGCGCTCTACAGTGCTATGTTGAATGAAGAAGGGGGTGTGCTTGACGATCTGATTGTCTACCGTGATGGTCAACAAGAAGATGGATATCGCCTGGTCGTCAATTGCGCGACTCGAGCCAAGGACCTTGCCTGGATGCAGCAGCAGGTCAGTGGGTTTGATTGTCAGCTCATCGAGCGGCCAGAGCTCGCTATTCTGGCAATCCAGGGCCCCAACGCTTTGCAGAAGGTGAGCGCCGTGGTGGGCTCGGTCCGGGCCGAGATAATCCGGCAACTCAAACCCTTTGTCGGCGCCTGGTCAGACGCCTGGTTTATCGCGAGAACCGGATACACCGGTGAGCAAGGCCTTGAAATTATTCTGCCGAACGCGGATGCCCAGGATTTATGGCAGCAGTTGATTGCCAGCGGGGTCAAGCCAGTGGGACTGGGTGCGCGTGATACGCTGAGACTTGAGGCGGGAATGAATCTGTATGGTAGCGATATGGATGAGTCTGTGACGCCACTGGAGTCCAATATGGCCATGACGGTGAGTTTCGAGGATGGTCGTGAATTTATTGGCCGGTCTCGTCTTGAAGCACAAATGCAGGCTGGCCTTGAGCGTGAGCTGGTGGGTTTGGTACTCCTGGAGCGAGGCGTCCTTCGCGCCCATTACCCTATTTTCAGCGGCGATCAACAGGTTGGCGAGATTACCAGCGGCGCTTTTTCGCCGACCCTTGAGCAGGGCATAGCGCTGGCTCGGATCGCGACCGGCGCGGAAAATCTCACTGTGGAGATTCGTAATAAAAGACTGGCTGTACAGCGCGTCAAGGTGCCGTTTGTACGCAATGGCAAGCAGGTATATAAGCCTGTCTAGAGGAATAGGATTCGCCGCTATCGGGCATCGGCGCTCTAGATGGATTCGGCATTAAAAGGTTGAGTTAAAACAGTCATAAAATCACGTGGTGAGCGATGCTGCCGCGGTAACATTGGGGAGCAATAAAATGGTCGAGTTTCCAGGTGAATTACACTACGCAAAAAGTCATGAGTGGGTGCGTGTTGAGGATGATGGCAGTGTCACAATTGGTATTTCTGACCATGCCCAAGCGGCCCTTGGAGATGTCGTTTTTGTAGAACTGCCAGAAGTAGACTTGGCCATTGCCGCGGGTGATGAAGCGGGTGTCGTGGAGTCAGTAAAAGCGGCGTCAGATATTTATGCGCCTATCTCAGGCACCGTGATTGCCGTCAATCAATCGTTAGAGGATACGCCTGAAATCGTTAACTCATCGCCCTATGGCGACGGCTGGTTTTTCAAGATGCAGCCCGATAACCTCGGCGATGTCCAAGACTTGATGGACGTGAATGCCTATGAGGCTTTCTGCGAAGACGAGGATCATTAGTGGAGGGTCCCCAGCGGCGACGCCCAGTTGGGAACGCCTAAGGCGGCTCGCGATCTTGACGGTGTCTAAAGCCACCTCAGCTGCGACGAGTTAAGCCTTGGATGGCAGCGAATGGCGTGTCTTGTTAGTCTTCCGCCAGGACCTGTGAAAGCGCTTCAATTTGATCTGGTAGCAGTTGCAGCAATAGCCCTAACTGGGTCCTTTGATTGTCATCGATGTCTGTCAGGTCACAAAGCCTTTGGATGTCCTCAAGGGTTCGTTGCAGAGCGTTGACGGCGCTGCCCGCCGCGGGCAGAAAAAGCGCGCCCAACTCTACCGGTGAAAAAAAGATCTGCTGAAGGCTGGCGACTCGTCGGCCTAAGTCTGCCCGGCTGCCATGGCCTTGACTGGGAAGGGGTGTGCCAGCGATCAGTAGCTTATCGACTTGGCTTTGTCCAACCTCAGCGCTTTGTCGGCTGCGAGTCAGTAGTGCCAGTAGCTGCTGGTTGTCGATATCCATGCTCGCCGGCAGGGGCTCTGGCGCCGAAGTGGTTAGCCATGGGCTCAGATCGATCAAGATTTGTTCAGCGAGCAGGCTGAGTACTCGCCTTCGACGGGTAACAATCTCATCACTAGCCGCCAAGTCATCCACGGGCGTAATAGTCGTCTGGGTCACAAAGTCTTTCGGTTCACGAGCAAAGATGAGGAGTTCGAGCGCATGAAATCCCAGGCTGACCTCTGTAACATCCGTGAAGCCATGCTGGTCGCGCAGAGACTCCAGTGAGATGTCGACCGTTAAGTCACTGATCAGCCCACTGTCTGGATAGGCAGCGAGTGTGTCCAGATAACCCGGTTCTATAGGCCAGGCGTCGAGTTGGTAGCGCGCCAGTTCAGGCAGGTCCACCAGGGGTAATGCTGTGAAACTGACAAAGGCCTCATGGGCACTGCGCCATGCGGTTTGGGCGGTCTGTTGACGCTCTCCATCGGGTAACTGAAGAAAATCTTCGATTGACCCCTGCAGAATTTCAACACTGCTGAGCAGGCCGCGACCCTGCGCCAGACTTAATGCCTGAAGTGCCGTCAGACTGGCGTGGGCTTTCGTTACGTCGAGTCGCGGTGGTGTTGTGGCCGGTTCAGGGTCAGCGCAAGCGCTCAATAACAGGACAAGCGCAAGCGCAAGCGATCTTGGCCACTCAGTGGATTCGCCGAGTGGATCGGCTAGTCGCGTAAGGAGATGATTGGCCATTGGCGCTTTTCCGCGACTGCGCGTAAACGTGGATCCGGGTCGACGGCAACCGGATGTTCAACTAACTCGAGCAGAGGCAGGTCGTTAGCAGAATCAGAATAAAAATGGCTGCCTGCCAGGTCAAACTCGGTGCCGGCTAACCAGTCTTGCAAGCGGGTCACTTTACCGCTGCCAAAGCTGGGAACGCCTATTATTTCGCCAGTGTAGCGGTCACCAATGCGCTCAGGAATGGGAGCGATCAGCTCATCAATACCCAGCAGCGCCACGACTGGCTCGGTGATGAATTCCAGTGTCGCTGTGATCACCAATAGCTTGTCGCCCAGACTTCGATGATGCTCAACCAAGGCGTTGGCTCGAGGGAGCATGAGGGGCTTTATGAAGTCCTGAACAAACTCCTCGCGCAGGGCAAAGAGCTGGTCAAAGTCGTGCTCGGTAAGAGCCTGGCAGGCAAACCGCAGGTAGGCATGAACATCCAGCTCGCCACGTTTGTATTGTTGGTAAAAGGCATCATTTTTGAGGCGATGGGAATCAGCGTCAACCAGTCCTTTGCTGATCAAAAACTCCCCCCAGGCGTGATCGCTGTCACCGCCAATCAGGGTTTCATCCAGGTCAAATATCGCCAACGCCAAAATCGTGTCTCCTCACTCAATCGCTGGCTCGAAGTTTAGCCTGAAACCTGTGATCGCGGCAGAGTAATTCCGCATGTGATTGCCCAATGGGCGAGATTCAGACACAATAATTCCCCCTTGACGTTTAAATCGGGTTTACCCAATTGATAGATGCAGATGGTTACCGACCCAATGTTGGTATAATTGTTGCCAATAGCAGCGGCCAGGTGCTCTGGGCAAGACGAGTGGGTCAGCAGGCCTGGCAGTTTCCGCAGGGCGGAATTCAGGTTCGTGAGTCTCCTGAAGAGGCGTTGTTTCGTGAACTCAAGGAAGAAATCGGTCTGGCGCCCGACCAGGTGGAGATTCTCGGCTGTACTCGTGGTTGGCTTAGGTACAAGCTGCCGAAGCGGTTATTGCGGCAGAAGTCCAGCCATTTTATCGGGCAGAAGCAGAAGTGGTTTTTATTGAGAATGCTGGCTGAAGATCAGTCTGTGTCATTCGAGCACTCAGAAACCCCAGAATTCGATTTTTGGCAATGGGTCAGCTATTGGTATCCATTAGGCCAGGTGGTGCAATTTAAAAAGGATGTTTATCGCCGAGCCATGAAGGAGCTGGTGCCGCACCTGTCTCGAGACGCAACGGGATAAACTTGGTCAGCTAATAGGTTCGTCCTAATTTTGTCTTAAGTTCTCACTAGCCACTTTTGGATAGGCAATGCTTGAAATTCTCCGCAGGGTGATACAGGAAGTTAACAGAGCGCGTGATCTGAGCACTGCGCTGGACATTCTTGTTGAGCGCATTCAGGAAGCCATGGGCACACAGGTCTGCAGTGTCTATCTGCTGAATGATGAGCGAGACAAGTATGTATTTATGGCGACTCGAGGACTGAACCAGAACGCCGTGGGTAAAGTGACCCTGGACGTTGGCGAAGGTCTTGTCGGTTATGTCGGCGAGCGAGCGGAGCCAGTCAATCTTGAAAATGCACCGGAACATCGGCGCTATCATTATGTTGAAGAGGTCGGTGAAGAACCCTTCAATGCGTTTCTTGGGGTCCCGATCATCCACCACCGGCGGGTCCTTGGTGTGCTGGTGGTGCAGCAGCGACTGGCACGGCGCTATGACGAAAGTGAAGAGGCATTTCTCATTACGCTGTCGGCCCAGCTGGCAGGAGTTATAGCTCACGCACGCGCAACGGGTTCTCTGGGGCTGAAGGGCTCGGTTCAGGAAGTGCCGGCAAGCCGTTTTCAAGGCAAGGCGGGAGCACCGGGCGTCGCTATAGGGACAGCGGTCGTCATCTATCCAGAAGCAGAGCTGCATACGGTACCGGATCGGCTCAATCTAGATGTGACAGATGAGATAGCACTCTTCAGACACGCCATCCAGGAGACTCGAGATGAAATTCGGTCCATGAGCGAAAAGCTTTCAGATCGACTTCGACCAGAGGACCTGGGGCTTTTCGAGGCCTATCTGCATATGCTGGATGACACGGCCATCACTGGTGAGGTGATCGGTTTGATTGAGGCAGGGCAATGGGCCCAAGGCGCGCTGCGAACCATCATAGAGTCTCATGTGGCCACCTTTCAGGCCATGGAAGACGCCTATTTACGTGAACGTGGAAGCGACGTGCTGGATCTCGGGCGACGAGTGCTGACGAAATTACAACGCAGTGAAGACAGACAGTACCTGTACCCGCCCGACACCATTCTTGTGGGCGAGGAATTAACCCCCGCTATGTTTGCCGATGTACCCCGTGAACGACTGATCGGCTTGGTCTCGGCAAAGGGCTCAGGAAGTTCTCACGTCGCCATCCTAGCCAAGGCGATGGGCATACCGACGGTCATGGGTGTCGAGGACCTACCCATTCATCTGCTTGAAGACAAGCCGCTCATTGTCGATGGTTTCGAGGGTTGTGTGATCACCCACCCCAGTGTCGAACAACTGACTTTCTACAGCGAGTTGAAGCTCGATGAGGCTGCCCTGACGGAGGGCCTGGAGGAGTTAAAAGATAAACCCTGCATCAGTCTTGATGGACATAGAGTCCGTCTTTGGGTCAATACAGGCCTTATGTCGGATGCCTCTCGATCACTGGACAGAGGCGCGGAAGGGGTTGGCCTGTATCGAACCGAGGTGCATTTCATGATGAATGATCGGTTCCCGACGGAAGAAGAGCAAAAAGTTATTTATCGAGAACATCTCATGGCGTTTGCGCCACGGAATGTGACGATGCGAACCCTGGATATTGGTGGAGACAAGGCCCTGAGTTATTTTCCAATTCAGGAAGAAAACCCCTTCCTGGGCTGGCGGGGTATTCGGGTAACGCTTGACCACCCAGAGCTCTTTTTGTCGCAAGTCAGGGCGATGATTCGAGCCAACGTCGGCGTCAATGCCTATCTTCGAATCATGCTGCCCATGGTCAGCAGCGTCAATGAAGTGGATGAGGCGAGACGACTCATCGATCAATGTTATGCCGAAATCATCGAAGATGGTGCTCAAGTCGCGATGCCGGCAGTCGGTGTGATGATCGAGGTGCCCGCGGCGGTTTATCAGGCGCGAGACATCATCAAAAGAGTAGATTTTCTGTCTGTTGGCAGCAACGATTTGATTCAGTATATGCTGGCGGTGGATCGAAACAACGCGCGGGTCGCCGAGCTCTATCAAGAGTTTCATCCGGCTGTGTTGCATGCCTTGAAACATATAGTCGATGCGGCGCATGCTGAAAACAAACCCCTGGGTATTTGTGGAGAAATGGCCGGAAACCCTGCAGCCGCTGTTCTACTGATGGCGATGGGGTACGACGTGCTATCGATGAATTCGAATAACCTGCTGCAGGTAAAATGGGCAATCAGAAGCTTCGAGTTGACGCACGCCAAGCGAATGCTGAGCCAAGTATTGAATATGGATAACGCGCCCGAGATTAAGGCCTACGTTGATGCTCAGATGCGTGAAGCGGGTCTGGGCAGACTCGTCAGGACCCGACCGCTGCTGGAGGGTTCGGCAAAATGACGGGGAATGTGAACTGGCGACGTCCTGCCTTTTGACCAAGTGGCAGGAAGGCACGCTCTTCAAATTCAATGTTCGACGAGTTGCTGATTTTGACCACCGTTGAGGCGCTGGTGCCATAGGCGTCTGACTGAATAAAACCAGCGGAAAAGGGCTCTTGATTGCCTTCATCTGCCAACAACTCAAACAGCGACTCAGTGTCAAAACCCTGCTCACCGATGATGCGAAGTTGCTTGCGCCCCTGGCTGACCTTCGGCCAGTTGCAATCGAGGAGCTGGTTACTCAGCCCATAGAAACCTGGCTCAAGTCTTCTCCCATGAGGTTGCCGATTACTGTAGTAGTAGATGTCTCGACCATCATCGATCAATAGATTAAACCCCCTGAATTCAGCACTGATGGGCGCTATACGAGCGAGATAGCTGGCGCAGGACTCGTTCGAACGCAGAAAGTCAGCGGTCAGGGCGCCGCGACTACGGGGTGGCAAGGGGTCCGATGGTGTTTCACGAAAGTTAGTGACCGCGGCAAACCGACCGCTGCTTGTCACACCGAGCCAGGTGCCGCCGGCCTGAAGGTCTCGTCCGCCCAGAACCTGAGGTGCATCATCCCAGAACGCCGGACGTTCAGTGGGTCGAGCATAAAATTCATCACGATTAGCAGCCACGACCAGTCTGTGTCGAGCATCGGGTGAAATTGAAAATAAAATCAAACACATCGCGTTTTTACGCCAGAATCGAAATTGCAAGTTTATCATCTCGTCGAGTTACTGGATAATGCCGACTCGTCATTTGTCAAATAGTCGTTTTTATGTGGCACTACCCTGAGATCGACCCTGTTTTGATCAGCATTGGTCCGGTGAGCATTCACTGGTACGCCATGAGCTACCTGGTGGGTATCAGTCTGGTCTGGTGGTCCTTGGGTCATCGCGCGCGAGTGCAATCGCTACCCTGGAACGACGAGCAGATTTCCGACCTGATTTTTTATGGCGTGCTGGGTGTTATTCTCGGTGGACGAATGGGCTACATGTTCTTTTATGGCTGGCAAAGCCTGGTCGCGGATCCACTGAGTCTGTTTCGCGTTTGGGAAGGCGGCATGTCCTTTCATGGCGGACTGCTTGGCGTGTTGGTCGCCGTGTACCTCTATGGCCGGCAGCAGGGCCGTGGTTTTATTGCCGTCACCGATTACATTGCCCCCAGTGTCCCTATCGCCTTGGGCTGCGGCAGAATAGGTAACTTTATCAACGGCGAGTTGCCGGGGCGAGTGACGGAAGCACCCTGGGCGGCCATTTATCCAGGTGAGGTCATCGGTCGACATCCCTCGAGCCTCTACCAGGCAGTCTCTGAAGGCCTGGTGCTATTTGCAGTCTTATGGCTCTTCAGCCGTCGACCCCGTCCGCCTTTTGCTGTCTCTGGCATGTTCCTGATTGCCTATGGTGGATTACGATTTTTGACGGAGTTTTTTCGAGAACCGGATCGACACTTGATGTTTATTGCGTTTGATTGGATGACAATGGGGCAGCTACTGTCGATGCCGATGGTCCTGCTGGGCGTGGGGTTTCTGTTTTACAGCTATCAACGAGAGACGGTCTGAAATTATTATGATTCTAAAACCGCGAATTAAAGGCTTTTTATGCACCACGGCACATCCAATCGGTTGTGCCATGGATGTCAAAAATCAAATCGATCACGTGAAACAGGCTGGGGCTATTCCGAATGGCCCGAAAAGGGTCCTGGTGATAGGGGCATCGGGTGGATATGGGCTGGCTTCCAGAATTACCGCGGCCTTTGGCTGTGGTGCGGCGACCATTGGCGTGTTCTTTGAGCGACCTGCAGTCAATAATCGTACTGCCTCTCCCGGCTGGTACAAGTCTGCCGCCTTTACCCACGCAGCCCGAGAAGCTGGACTCTATGCGGCTAACCTCAATGGCGATGCTTTTTCAGCCGCGCTCAAGCAGGCCACGATTGACCTGATCAAGCGTGATTTGGGCCAGGTTGATATGGTCATCTATTCCCTTGCAGCCCCTGCCCGCCAGCTTCCTGATGGCAGCCTGGTGCGCAGTACCTTGAAGCCCATAGGCGAGCCGTTTGAGGGGTCGACCATTGACTTGAACTCGGGTGAGTTGCGGACCGTCAGCCTCGAACCTGCCTCTCAGCAGGAGGTTAATGACACGATTAAAGTCATGGGGGGTGAGGACTGGGAGCTATGGATGGCGGCGTTGCTGAAAGCGAACGTTCTGGCAAAGGGTTGTATCACCACAAACTATACCTACCTCGGCAGTGAGGTGACCTGGCCAATTTATTATCATGGGACGATCGGTAAAGCCAAAGAGGACCTAGACCGCGCAGCACGCGCCCTGGTGGAGCCCATGGCGAAAATCAATGGGCATGCCTATGTTGCTGTGATGAAGGGACTTATGACGCAAGCTGCGTCAGCTATCCCGGGTATGTCGATCTATCTGTCACTGCTCTTCAAGGCAATGAAGGCCAAAGGGACCCATGAAGGATGCATAGAGCAGACCACCCGCTTGTTTAAAAATCTATTTGTGGATGCGGCACTGCAGAAGGATGAGTCAGGTCGTCTTCGGCTGGATGACTGGGAGCTCAGCGAAGATATACAGACTTTTGTCAAGGCCAACTGGTCTAAAGTGTCGGCGGATAACTTGATGGATATCAGCGATTTTGCTGGTTATCGACAGGCCTTTCTGCAAATGCATGGTTTTGACTTCGATGGTGTCGATTACGATGCCGAGGTGGATCCTGAAGTACCCATGCCACTCGAGTTTGGGGATTCAGCTGGCGCTTAAGTTCAAGAGTCTCAACCAAAGAGTCTAGTCCCAGAAGACTAGGCCAAAGAGTCTAGGCTAAAAAGTC
>JAYODE010000002.1:148004-155014 GCA_038106185.1 Gammaproteobacteria bacterium
AGTCTAGGCTAAAAAGTCCAGGCCCAGAAAAATAGGCCCTATCGCACAGAATGCGACGGCAAGAGCGGGCAGCGTTGCGGGTCCTGATGCCTTAGTCATGGGGTCCAGGGTGCGGGATTATGCACGCATGCGCCAGTCGAGTCTCTCAACCCATTACCTGATCAAAGCAATTCATTTGCCTCGGGTAGTCGCCTATCTGCTTGCCGCCCTGGTGACGGCAAGCGACCATTTTCAAGCTGAAACCCTTGAGTGGGAATTTGCAGGCTTTCTGCTGGTCCTGCTGCTCTATCCCCACTTGGCCAAGGAGGTCACTCGTCGATTTGCCAATTCGGCGTCGGGGGCGCAGGGCTCGCTTCGAGTTGATGCGGTGCTGGTAGGTTTGCTGGTGATTGCCAACGAGTTTCATTTTCTGGCGTCAGTGAGTTTTGTAACGGCGCTGATAATCAGTAGCCTGTTCATTGGTGCTTTCACTGGCATGCTGGTGAATCTATTGCTGCTGCTTATCACCGCGTTTGCTGGCTATTGGTGGTTGGGCCTCTCGGGCTTTGGCTTTAGTGCCATGAGTGACTCAAGCGACAGCCTTGTCAGAACCTGGTTGAGTGGCGTTTTTATCATCACCTACAGTGCGATCGCGACCACGCTAGGTTATCAAGTGAGTCGCCACCTGGGCCAAGGTCGGAAACAGCTGGCGACCTATCAAATCAGCATTGAGAGCCTCGCCAAACGTCTGCAACCCTATGTTTCGCCCCAAATTTACCAAAGTATTGCCGCAAATCACTTTGAGGTCACTCGACGTCGATGTCTGAGTGTTTGCTTCGCCGATATCGAGGGTTTTACCGCGTTAATGGATAGCCTGCCAGAAGAGCTGGTGACCCGAATTCTCAATGACTACCTGACCTGCATGGCGGGCGTCGCCCTGGATTTTGGCGGGACCATCGATAAATTTATGGGTGACGGGATTATGATATTTTTTGGCGATCCCCTATCAAGCGGGCGTCAAAAGGATGCTTTAGCCTGTGTTGAGATGGCGCTGGCGATGCGCGCCAAGCTGACAGACTTGCGCAGCCGCTGGCAGCAAGAAGGCGTCTTTAGCGATATCCATATCCGTATCGGTATCCATACTGGCGAATGCGCGGTGGGCAACTTTGGTTCTGCTCAGCGACTGGATTACACAGCGATCGGCAGCACGGTCAACATTGCCAGTCGGCTGGAGGGCAAGGCTGATCGAGATGGTATCTTGATCTCTGCCGAGACTTTTGCGCTGGTGGCGGCTCAGCTGCATTGTCTGGCTCGCGGTAGGATCAGATTGCGAGGCATTCAACGGGACATAGATGCTTATCAGGTCATAGGTCGGTTACCGGAGGTTGCGTCCCCGCCCTGTGTAGAATGACACTGGAAACAGTAACCAGCTGACCCATAGTTCCAAACCTTGCTGTATACTCTCCCTTTTTGGAACAACTCCGTGGAATTTCCATGACTGATGCACTTTATAACTCCACCTTTCTCAAGGCTTGTCGCGGCGAAAAGACCGACTACACACCGATTTGGCTGAATCGTCAGGCCGGTCGTTATATGCCGGAATACCACCAGGTTAAAGGCAAGACACCGAGCCTGGATTTTTTCAAGACCCCAAGTTTGGCGGCTAAGGTAACCTGTGACGCGCAGCGAATTCTTGGTGTCGATGCTGCTATCATGTTTGCTGATCTGTTACCTATTCTCGAGCCGATGGGCCTGATTTTGGATTACCTGCCAGGCGTGGGTCCAAAGTTTGAAAATCCTGTCCGTAGTCATGCTGATATAGATGCTCTGCGCATTGACCCCTCGCAAGACACCATGCCTTATATCGCCGAGGTCATTGCCTTGATTCGCGCCGAGCTGCCCGGGAATATCCCGCTTATCGGTTTTGGTGGCGCGCCATTTACGCTGGCGTCCTATGCGATTGAGGGCAAAGGCTCACGCAATTACATCCACGTAAAGCAAATGATGTATGGCGATACCGGTGCCTGGCATAGCCTCATGACCAAGATTACCGATGCCGTCATAGACTATATGAACTATCAAATTGATAGCGGTGTACAAGCAGTTCAGCTGTTTGACAGCTGGGTTGGCTGCCTGTCTCCGACTGACTATCTGGAGTACGTTTATAGTCATACCGAACGGCTGATGACGGCCATCTCCGGCAAGGTGCCGGTTATCCATTTCGGTACTGGTAATCCCGCACTCGCCCCCCTGATGGCGAAAGCCGGCGGGGATGTGCTGGCGCTTGACTGGCGGACGCCGCTGCGGGAAACCTGGGATAAAACCGGCGTCAAGTCCGTGCAGGGTAATATGGACCCGATCATACTTTGCGCTGATCGCGCATCGGTAGAACGCAAGGCGGGCGAGGTATTGGCCGAGGTCAATGGAAGGCCCGGCCACATCTTCAATTTGGGCCACGGCATCATTCCTG
Organism: Gammaproteobacteria bacterium; assembly: GCA_038106185.1. Lineage (GTDB taxonomy): Bacteria > Pseudomonadota > Gammaproteobacteria > Pseudomonadales > Azotimanducaceae > UBA4582. The sequence continues at coordinate 150,454 of JAYODE010000002.1, forward strand.
AGACCCCCGTCGATAACGTCAAGGCGCTGGTGGATTATGTCCACCAGTACCCCCATCAGTCGAGCTGATTGACGTCTCGAACTGCGCCTTTGTCAGCACTGGTGGTGAGCGCTGCATACGCCTTAAGCGCAGCTGAGACCACTCGGTCTCGTTGCTCGACAGGCTTCCAAGCCTGCTTGCCGCGCGCATCCATGGCTACTCTGCGCCGTTCCAGCTCCGCTGGCGTGATATTCAAGTGGATATGCCTTGCAGGAATATCAATCTGAATATTATCACCTTCTTCCACCAGGGCGATGGCACCGCCCTGCGCCGCCTCGGGGGAAGCATGGCCGATCGATAAGCCGGAAGTGCCACCGGAGAAGCGGCCGTCAGTTAACAGAGCGCAGGCAGCGCCCAAGCCCTTGGATTTCAGATAGCTGGTCGGATAGAGCATTTCTTGCATACCCGGGCCACCTTTTGGCCCCTCATATCTGATCACGACCACGTCACCCTCTTTGATGTTATCGCCCAGAATAGCGGCCACCGCCGAGTCCTGGCTCTCAAAGACTCTTGCAGGTCCATCAAATACCCAATTTTTTTCATCGACACCGGCTGTCTTGACGATGCAACCATCAGTCGCGATATTGCCAAACAGAACCGCCAGCCCGCCTTCCTTGCTATAGGCGTGTGCCATATCGCGCACACAGCCATTTGAGCGATCAACATCCAGGGTGTTGTAGCGGGTCGACTGACTAAACGCTGTCTGGGTTGGAATACCGGCGGGTCCGGCTCGATAGAATGTCTGCACCGCTTGCGATTGGCTGACCATCACATCCCAGGTTTTCAAGGTGTCTGCGAGGCTAGCACTGTGTACATTTTTGACCGATGTATCGAGCAGGCCGCCACGATCAAGCTCGCCCAATATCGCCATGACACCGCCAGCGCGATGGACATCTTCCATGTGGTAAGTATCGATCGCGGGTGCGACTTTACAGAGGTTGGGTACTCGGCGAGACAGTCGATCAATATCCGCGAGGGTAAAGTCTATCTCACCCTCTTGCGCCGCGGCGAGCAGATGCAGGATCGTATTGGTCGAGCCACCCATCGCGATATCTAGCGTCATGGCGTTCTCAAAGGCCCTGCGGTTGGCGATCTGTCGTGGTAGTACAGAGTCATCATCATGCTCATAGTACTGCCGTGCGATATCCACAACGGTACGCCCGGCTTGCAGGAACAAGGATTCCCGATCGGCGTGAGTTGCCAGCATGGAACCGTTGCCAGGCAACGACAGGCCCAGCGCCTCAGTCAGGCAGTTCATGGAATTTGCGGTAAACATGCCCGAGCAGGAGCCGCAGGTCGGGCAGGCTGAACGTTCATAGTCATCCACCTCTGCGTCAGTGAACTGTTCGTCAGCCGCGACCACGATGGCATGAATGAGGTTGGTATGATGATTCGCGAGTTTGGTTCGACCAGCTTCCATGGGTCCGCCCGAGACAAACACGGTCGGAATATTCAGCCGCAGTGCCGCATTAAGCATACCCGGTGTGATCTTGTCGCAGTTTGAGATGCAGACAAGCGCATCGGCGCAGTGAGCGTTCACCATATATTCGATCGAGTCAGCAATAATATCTCTGGAGGGAAGACTGTAGAGCATTCCGTCGTGACCCATGGCGATACCATCGTCTACAGCAATAGTATTAAATTCTTTCGCGACGCCGCCGGATTTTTCGATTTCCCGTGCCACCAATTGCCCCATGTCCTTGAGGTGGACATGTCCTGGCACGAACTGAGTGAACGAGTTGGCAACGGCAATGATGGGCTTGTCGAAGTCACCATCAGTCATGCCTGTCGCTCGCCACAGGGCGCGTGCACCTGCCATATTGCGGCCTTGGGTTGAGGTCTTGGATCTGTAGTTGGGCATAGCTATGACTCCTGATCGTCGCGGCTTTAAAGCAGCTTTTCCAGTAACTTGGAATTGCGTTGATAGTTATAAAGAGACTGCCGCGAGGGTGGCAGATCCTGTAGATTCACCGGTCGAAATCCCCGTTCTACAAACCAGTGGGTGGTGTGAGTGGTGAGCACAAACAGGGCAATCAAGCCCTGCGCCTTGGCTAAATCTTGGATTCTCTCAAGCAGCAACTCGCCTCGGTCGTTGTCTCGATATTCCGGATGTGTCACCAGGCAGGCAAGCTCACCCTTGTTCTCGAATGGGTACAGGGCAGCGCAGCTGACGATCATGCCGTCGCGCTCAATAACGGTAAAGTGGTCTACCTCTGACTCAAGCAATTCTCGAGAGCGCCGGACCAAAATGCCTTGTTCCTCTAGCGGTGCTATGAGCTCAATAATGCCTGCAACATCGTTGGCTCTTGCAGGTCGAATCTGCTCGTAGCTGACTCGGCTTACCTGCGTGCCGGTGCCATCGCGAGTGAAGAGCTCCTCAAGCGCTGCGCCATCTTCTGCATAACTGATCAAATGGCAGCGCGCCACGCCCTGTTGGCAGGCGAGTTTCGACAGCCGCAAGGGTGAATAGGTGTCAAGTGTCGATTCGTCAATCTGATCGACCTGTAATTCACTGACGACTAAACCATCCGCGTCTCTCAGCCCCTGGTCGGTAAAGAAAATCAACTTTTCTGCCATCAAGGCAGTTGCGACTTCTGTGGCGACCTGCGTCGAGTTGGCATTGAAAATCTCACCCGAAAGCGAATAACCCAGTGGGGAAATTAATAACGTTGCGCCATGGTCTAACTGTTGACGAATAGCCTTGGTATTGACCTTTCGAACAACACCTGTGTTGTGGTAATCAACGCCATCGATGACGCCCAGCGGCTTGGCGCGAATAAAGTTGCCGGAGATGACCAACATTTCAGCGCCGTGCTGTGGCGAGTTGATGAGCCCCATGGACAGGCGGGCTTCAATATCGGAGCGCAGGGTGCCGACCGCCTGCTGTACCAGCGGCAATATATCGGGAGTGGTAATTCTGACCTTGTTAACAAATTCGCTGGTAGCACCATTCGCGGCCAGTTGCCGTTCTATTTGCGGCGCGGCACCGTGTACTACCACCAGCTTTACGCCAAGACTATGGAGAAGGACTATGTCGCCAATAATATTGCTGAAATTCGGATGATCAATCGCCTCACCATCCAGGTGCAGAACAAAGATCTTTCCGCGGTGCGCGTTAATGTAGGGCGATGAGTCCCGAAACCACTTCACATGCTGATGTGTGTTGTTCATTCTGAGCAGTTACCATTCAAAAAACCAATACCAACCGTCATGTCCAAAGTCACTGCTTGTCAACGATAGACTGCTGTTCAGTCGCCGCAGCAGTGCTTGGCAATAAGGCCGCGCAGTATAGCAATTGTCGGCTCGATTTGCCTGAGTTCAACAAATTCATTGGGCTGATGGGCCTGATCAATGGAGCCGGGGCCGAGTACCACGGTCTGCATACCGAGTTGCGACAAAAAGGGTGCTTCCGTAGCAAAAGCCACAGACGTAGGCTCACAGCCGGTTAATTCGCGAGTAGTTGCCAACAACTCATCTCCCTCGGTCTGAAAGGGTGGCAAGGCGTCGTGAAATAAATCCAGACTCATGGTCAATCCCTGATCTGCCAGCAGGGGCGCCAGGCGGTGCTCGATTTCGCCCCTGATGTTGGTGTTGTCCATGCCTGGCAAGATACGGACGTCGAACGCCATGTCGACGTGATCGCAAATTCGGTTCGGATTGTCGCCACCATGAATACAGCCCAGGTTGAGCGTCGGAGCGGCGACGAGAAAGCCTGGGTCCTGGTAGCGGTTAGCCAGCTCTTGGCGAAACTTCAGCAGCTGTTCGATAACAATGCCGCTGCCATCAATGGCATTAGCGCCCAGGGCCGGATTGGAAGAGTGGCCAGAGGAACCCTGGATTTTAAGGGACAACATCATGATTCCCTTATGTTTATACACAGGTTTGAGCTCAGTGGGCTCGCCGATGATGGCATACCTGGCGCCACAAATATCGGCGGCTGTCAGCGCTCTAGCACCGCTCATCGACGACTCTTCATCAGCGGTACCGATAATCGTCAGTGGATGTTTGAATGTCTGATCTAACAGAGGTTCCAGGGCAGCGATGGCCAGCGCAAAGAAACTCTTCATATCGCAGGTGCCAAGGCCGTACCAGCGATCGTTAATTTCTGTCAAGGTGAAGGGGTCGCTGGACCACAGGTCGGCATCCAGTGGCACCGTGTCAGTATGCCCGGATAACACCAGGCCACCGCTACCGGCGCCACGCGTGGCAATGAGATTGGATTTACCGGAACGCCCCTTAACGGGAACTATTCGAATCTCAAACCCGAGCGGCTCCAGCCAGTTCGCCAGAGTGTGAACTACCGCCAGGTTACTTTGGTCAAATTGGGGCAGGGTGCTGCTGACGCTCGGCAGGGCGATCAGGTCAGCGACCATGGCTTTCAGCTTCGGTGTTCTCAAGTCTGGCATAGAGGTTAAGTCTGAGAGTGTAGCGTCCAGTGTAGCAAGTTGAGGCGCTCACGAAACCTTCTTTTACGCATGATGCTGCCCCTCCGTCGTGGAAGACCTCGGTCGTTGAGGGCAAG
>JAYODE010000002.1:155114-163297 GCA_038106185.1 Gammaproteobacteria bacterium
TGTTGATAGTTGTGTTGATAGGTATAAGCCTAATAATTGACGCGGTCGCGACCCGTCACTGACGAGAAAAAGAGACCATCATTTGTGAGTGGAAAGGATTTTAGAGTCAACAAACCAGATATCACGCTCAGTGTTAGAAGTGTGATCAATGATCTGGTCGCCGACGGTCGACTGTCATTGAACGATGCAGAGGCTATCAGTATGAAGTCTCGTGCCAAACACCAGTTGACTTGGCATCCTCTGGAACTCATCGCCGAGGAAGAACCGTTAGATCAGAAAAATCCGGGCAAGCTCCTTGACCTGGAAACACTGACGCTCTGGCTCTGCAGTCGATCAAAGCAGGCCTACAAGCGGATTGATCCCTTGAAGATAGATGCGGCGGTTGTGACGCGATTGATGTCCGCAGAATTTGCCAAACGCCATGGCGTGCTGCCCCTTGAGATTCTTGAAGACGAGATTGTCATCGCCTCAGCCCAGCCCTATGTGTCGGGCTGGGAGGCGACCCTTCTCCAGTCTCAACCGGGCAAAGTGCTGACCCGTGTCATCGCCAACCCAGCTGACATTCGCCGGTATACGACAGAATTCTATCAAATGGCGAAGTCTGTGAGTCAGGCCAACGTGCAAGGTCTCAGCGCCCTGACCAATCTGGAACAGATGCTGGAGCTGGGACACGTGGATGCCATGGAGGCGAACGATGCCCATATCGTCAATATTGTCGATTGGCTACTGGGTTACGCCTTTAATCAGAGAGCCAGCGATATTCATCTGGAACCCCGACGGGAAAAAGGCCGGATTCGGTTTCGAATTGATGGTGTCTTGCATCTGGTCTATGAATTGCCGGCGCCAGTGATGACTGCCGTGACGAGTCGCTTGAAGACGCTGGGCAGGATGGATGTGGCGGAAAAACGTCGCCCTCAGGATGGACGCCTGAAGACCAAAACGCAGGATGGTCACGAGGTTGAGCTGCGATTATCGACATTGCCCACCGCATTTGGGGAGAAGATGGTCATGCGAATTTTTGATCCGGATATTCTCCTTAAAACATTTGCACAGCTGGGTTTGGCTAACGACGACTTCGATCGCTGGACTGCAATGGTGGCTAACGCCAATGGAATAGTGCTGGTGACGGGACCAACAGGTTCCGGAAAGACGACGACTCTGTATTCCAGCTTGAAACAACTCGCGACAGAAGATGTTAATGTTTGTACGATTGAAGATCCGATCGAAATGGTTGAACCAGCTTTTAATCAGATGCAGGTTCAAGCGAATATTGATCTTCATTTTGCTGACGGTGTTCGTGCCCTTCTGCGGCAAGACCCCGATATTATTATGGTGGGCGAGATACGTGACCTGGAGACTGCAGAAATGGCCGTTCAAGCGGCATTAACTGGCCATTTGGTCATCTCAACTTTGCACACTAACGATGCACCATCGGCGATAACCCGGTTGCTTGAATTGGGTATTGCGCCTTATCTCATTAAAGCAACCCTGCTTGGTGTGATGGCTCAGCGTCTGGTGCGTATCTTATGCCCCCACTGCAAGGTTGCAGCGCCAACCGACCCTGATGGCTGGCGGGCGCTGACGACACCTTGGAAGATGAACCCGCCGGCGGTTGCCTTTCAGCCGGTTGGCTGTATCGAGTGTCGCGAAACTGGTTTTCTCGGTCGAGAGGGGATCTATGAGTTACTGCCGATAACCGATAGCCTAAAGCCGTTTGTGGCTGCCGGCGCCGAAATCGGCAAGCTGCGTAAATCTGCGATGCGCGAAGGTATGAAGACTCTGCGCCTCAGCGGTGCGATGAAGGTTGCAGCGGGCCTCACGACCATCGCCGAGGTCATGCGTGTCGCGCCTTTTAGTGGTACCGAGGAATAATATGTCAGCGTTTGAGGCACTCCGTATCGAAATCCAGCCGCAGGTTGAGCAGTGGCTGCCAAATTGCACAGAGACGCTGCGTGCAGACGTCATTCGAGTCTGTGCCATTAGTGACTATTTCAAGCAGCAATTTGGCCGTGATCTGGCAATGATGCAGTCTTTGATCGCAAGCCAGGAGTTGGAACAATCCGTTACCGCGTCCTATTATCAGGAACAGCTCAAGCACTTAACCATTGATGATCTCGACTCAGGTTTACGGCTGTGCCGACAGCGCGCCATGTCTCGTATTATTTTTCGAGACTTGACACGGCGAGCGACGCTGGAAGAAACCACGAGTGATTTATCCAACCTGGCAGACGCCTGTATTGCTGCGTCCTTGCGAGTGCACTATGCAAAAAATTGCCAAAAATATGGTTATCCGACTGGCGCTGAAACCGGCGCAGTGCAGCAGATGGTGGTTCTGGCTTTAGGTAAGCTGGGCGCCGGTGAACTCAATCTATCATCTGATATTGACCTGATATTCCTGTACGACGAACCAGGAATGGTTTTTTCCTCAACGCATGAGTTCAGCAATCAGGAATTTTTCGTTCGAACCAGCCGCGATGTTATTCGATCACTGGATGCGAATCTCGCGAATGGCTTTGTCTTTCGGGTTGATATGCGTCTTCGGCCTTACGGTGAAAGTGGAGCACTGATTCTGAATCGAACCGCCATGGAAAAATATTTTTACGAGCAAGGCCGTGACTGGGAACGGTACGCTTTCGTCAAAGCGCGTGCTGCCGCAGGAAATATTGAATTTGGCCGGCAATTTCTCAATTGGCTCAGGCCATTTGTTTACCGCAAACACTTGGACTTTGGCGCGGTAGATGCGCTGCGGGAAATGAAGCATTTGATCGACACTCAGGTCGCCAGCAAAGAGATGCTGGACGATGTAAAACTCGGGCCGGGTGGGATTCGAGAGGTGGAATTTGTCGTCCAAGCGTTGCAGTTGATTTGGGGCGGGCGCGAAAGTCAGTTACAGGAAAGAAAAATACTGCTGGCCATGGATAGACTCATCGCTGGTAATTTTTTGCCGACCGAAGAGGTTCAGCAGCTTCGTGAAGCTTATTATTTCCTGCGCAACAGCGAGCATGTTATTCAAGCAGAAAAAGACCGGCAGACGCAGAGGTTGCCTTCAGCGCAGCTCTCTCAAGAGCGCTTGGCGGTCGCTATGGGATTTACCAATTACGCTGACTATCTGCTCGCCCTATCTCACCATCGAGGCCAAGTGATTGAGATATTTTCGCGGTTTATGTCATCGAACAATGCTGAAGGAGAGTCTCGAAAGGAAGGTCATTTATTATGGGTAAAGATCTGGCGTGATCCAGAGATGGAAGATGCTCTGGATATTCTGACAGAACATGGCTACCGTCGTGCCAATGAAGTTGTAAGGCTTCTGCATGACCTCAGTAAGCGCGTCAATGTGCATGACATACATGAAATTGGAATTGAGCGACTCGATCGATTGATGCCGATTTTGATGAGTCTCTCTGCTCGAGAAAAAGACCCGGATCAAACACTCGCACGACTGTTACCCATAGTCGAACAGATCGCACGTCGCAGCACTTACATCGTCTATCTGTTAGAAAATTTAGATGCACTCAAGAGAATGGTTAACCTCTGCGGTATGAGCTCATGGGTCGCGAATCATCTGGCGGAGATGCCGATACTGCTTTATGAATTGTCAGACCGGCAGACGCATGAGGCTGTATTTGATAAACAGCAGTTAGCTTCCGAGCTTCGCCAGCAGCTTGCCACAGCTGACTCAGGAGATTTAGAGGTGCAGATGGATCTGCTTCGTCAATTTAAAACTGGTGCCGTCCTTAAGGTTGCAGTGCTGGAGTTGTCGGATCTACTACCCTTGATGAAGGCTTCCGATGCCTTGACCGCGATAGCCGAAGTTGCCCTTGAGCAAGCAGTCGATCTTGCTTGGCGAGCGATGCTCGAGCGCTTCGGTGAGCCTTGCGACAGTGAAAGAGTTCCCCAAGGCTGCCGATTCGCGATCATTGCCTATGGTAAGTTAGGAGGATTTGAACTCGGCTATGGCTCAGATCTTGATCTGGTCATGCTCGCTGATGTCGATCAACAAGGCATGACCAATGGTGAAAAGTCGATCGACAACGGCGTATTCTTTCATCGTCTGGCGCAACGGGTCATTCATATACTGACCCGGTATACACGTTTCGGCACAGTTTATGAAGTTGACCTGCGACTGCGTCCAGCGGGGAACAAGGGTCCACTGGTAAGTAGCTTCGGCGCTTATGAAAGATATCTTAGTGATACTGCCTGGACCTGGGAGCATCAGGCGTTGGTGCGCTCACGGTTTGTCGCGGGTCATCCTGATCTTCGACCCAAATTCGATGCCATCCGTGCAGCGATCCTTCAGCGACCGAGAGACAGAGCCGTCTTGCTCAATGAAGTTGTTAGTATGCGCGAGAAAATGCGAAGACACCTTGACGTCCAGGCGACGGACTCATCTACCAAGCAGGGCGTTCTAACGCCAGTGACTGAATCCCGGGACGAGGTGCTCGTGTCGGGGTTCGATTTAAAGCATGGTGCTGGTGCTATCATAGACATTGAATTCATGGTGCAATTCTGGGTGCTTGCCATCTCCCATGAACATCCAGAGGTCGCGCGCTGGTCGGACAAGGTTCGGCTGCTGGAGGCGCTTGAACGGGTTGGCGTCTTTGACAGTCACGATCGCAAGCTTCTACATGAGGCCTATCTGGCCTATCGCTCAGCGGTTCACTATCAATGGTTGGGTGGCGAGATGTCGTCATTCAAGCGTCTTAATCAGTATCGCAACGGCGTCGTTGATATCTGGCAACGCTGCATGGCCCTCGGAAAAACCTCTTAGGGCGCGGCTTGAGCCGAGATTTTTGCTGTTCATCTCGAGCAGGCTTCGTGCATTGCTTTGGAGTACTCGAGCATTTTGTGAGCATGGTTCCAGCAGATGACTCTGTGTAGAATGCGAGCAGAGGTCGACGGGCTTGCAAACCCGGTCACACCGCAGTGCGGCCAATCAGCCGCAACAAGAGCCTCAGCCAGCAGTGAAAAAGTTTTTAAACTTATCGTTGGAGAATCATGGAGCAGACTGACCCGCGTATACTTGTCGTCGGCCCGGCCTGGGTCGGCGATATGGTGATGGCGCAGACCCTGTATAAACTGCTTAAGCAGCGTCAGCCCGGGACTGCCATTGATGTGCTGGCGCCGCCGGCGACCCTGTCGCTGGTGACTCGCATGCCGCAAGTGGATCGAGCGCTGGCGTTTGATGTTGGCCACGGTCAGTTGAACTGGGACTATCGCAAGGCCTGTGCCAGACGCCTGAAGCCCGCAGGCTACCAGCAGGCCCTAGTGCTGCCCAATTCCTTCAAGTCTGCGTTGGTACCCTGGTTGGCGGATATACCTGTTCGAACCGGGTTTCGAGGTGAGTATCGATTTGGTCTTGTGAATGACATGCGGTTGCTGGATAAAAAGCGTCTGCCTCGCATGATCGATCGTTTTGTTGCGCTGGGTGTGCCGGTAAATGCGCCAAAACCTCTCATTGCTTACCCGGAATTACGGGTTGATCTGGTGAATCAGGCTCAACTGCGAGAGCGTTTCGGGCTTAGTTCGGCAGGCAATATTCTGGGCTTGTGCCCCGGTGCCGAATTTGGTGATGCCAAACGCTGGCCTGCTGAGCACTATGCGCGAGTTGCCGAAATGGCGATCGCTCGCGGCCTTGAGGTCTGGATATTGGGTGGTCCTGGAGATCAGTCGATTGCCCAGCAAATTCTCAGTGGAATAAGCAGTTCGCCGCGACAGCAGGTTCGTGACCTCACAGGCAAGACGTCGTTGCTGGACGTGATTGACTTACTGAACCTGTGCCGTCTGGTACTCTCGAATGACTCTGGCTTAATGCATATTGCAGCCGCTGTCGGCTGTCCGACAGCCGTCGTCTACGGGTCAACCTCGCCGGACTTCACGCCACCACTGACGGACCAGCTGCACATTTTATCGCAGCAGCTTCCCTGTAGCCCTTGTTTCAAAAGGCAGTGTCCTCTGGGCCATAAAAATTGCCTGAACCAATTGTTACCTGAAAAGGTCATGTCCATTGTTAGCCAATATGCCTGATCTGCTTCCTCGTAAGATTCTGGTCGTCAAGTTATCATCCTTAGGTGATGTGATTCATACCTTGGCGGCGGTTAGCGATGCTGCGACTGCTCGACCAGACATGCAGATTGACTGGGTCGTCGAAGAGGCTTTTGCGGAAATTCCGGCACTGCATTCGGCCGTTACAGAGGTATTGCCTGTGGCTATTCGACGTTGGCGGCACCACTGGTGGCAGAGTCGAGACGACATCAAGCGGTCTCTTGGCCGCTTGCGGGCGACCGACTATGACCTGGTGATTGATGCTCAGGGTCTGATTAAGAGTGCAGTCGTCAGTAGGCTAGCGCGGGCGCCTGTTGCTGGATTGAATCGACATTCGAGCCGAGAACCCCTTGCGAGTCTGGCTTACCGGTGGCCTTACGCCGTTTCAAGAGATCAACACGCCGTAGCGCGAGTTCGGCAGCTCTTTGCCGCAGCCTTGGGCTATGAGCTGCCAGACTCAGTGGCAGACTTTGGCTTGCGCATGGGTCGAACACCCTGGGCTAACTCGGCTGAGCAAAACATTCTGTTCTTTCACGGTACTACCTGGGAAAGCAAACACTGGCCGTTGGCCTACTGGCAGCAACTGGCAGGTCTGGTGAGTCACGCCGGCTATCGAGTCCTGCTGCCGCATGGCAACGATGTAGAGTTGGCACGTGCCCAGGCGATCTGCGGGGCGACGACCCAAGTTGAGGTCTTACCCAGAATGCGCTTGACTGAACTGGCTGATTGCCTCGCCGGAGTTAATGGAGTGGTGAGCGTGGATACAGGGCCTGGGCATCTCGCGGCTGCCATGGGCGTGCCGATGGTCAGTCTTTTTGGCCCCACCAACCCCATGTTGACCGCGCCTTATGGCCAGCACCAGTCAGCTGTTTCAGCAAGCGATTTGTCGTGTATTCCCTGCATGCGAAAAACCTGCCAACACCAGGAAAAGAATGCGCAGTTAATCTATCCGCCCTGCTTCCAGACCCTGACGCCGGAGAAGGTCTGGCGACAATTGATCGACCAGATGAAGGCTCGCTGATATTTTTATTAGATTGACGTGGTATATGGAGTTGATTGAATAGCCTCACCCTTGACTGACGGATAGAACCGCTAATAGACGGTTGGCAGACCCTTCGGTCGCGTCTTGAAGCGTCTATGTACCCACCAATACTGCTCAGGGTGAACTCGCACCGCAGCCTCAATCATCTGGTTGACTTGGGTTGTATCAAGGACCGAATCACCGGAGGGGAAATCCGCCAGTGGTGCTGACAAATAGATATCATAGTGGTCGTCCCCCGGACGGCGATAATGACTAAAGACCAGAGCGGTAGCGCCGCTGAGTTTAGCCAGGCGCGCCGGCCCTGTGATGGTCGCAGCCGGAATGCCGAAAAAGGGTACAAACTCTGCCTGCTTTCGACCGTAATCTTGATCAGCGCCGTACCAGACGACATGGCCTTGTTTGAGGCTGCGCAGAACGCCGCGAATGTCATTGCGCTCGATCGCGCGGGGAAAGCTTTTCATCCGTCCGCGGGTCATCAGGGTTTCAAGCAGCGGATTGGCATTAGCCCGATACATGACATCCATATCAATGTCGCAGCCAAGCGCAGCACCACAAAAATCCAGAGTCGATAAGTGCATGCCCAGCAACAGAACGCCGTGACCTCGAGCCACGGCGGCTTGCAAGTGTTCTATGCCATGAATGGTAACTCTTTGCCTGATTACGCGGGGATTCCAGATCCAGACTCGCGCGGTTTCGATGAGACTGATACCCACTGAACGCAGGGTCTGCCGAACCAGCTGCTGTCGTTGTTGCTGGCTCAGTTCGGGAAAACACAAGGCGATATTGACCTCGACAATATGCCGTCGGCGTTTAGCGACGTGATATCCCAGTGCGCCAATGCCAGCGCCAATCTTCATCTGTAAGCGATGAGGCAGTAGAGTCACTAATGCTGCAAGACCGAAACCTAGCCAGGTCGGCCAATATCGAGGATGGAGAAGTTCTCGGCGCAGCAGGCGCGGCGAATCGTTCGGGTTGAGGGTTGTTTTGATCACGGGGTATTCTACTCTTAATTCACTGGCCTGCTCCAGCAGGATGCTGCCGACGACTTGTAGGGCAATACAGGTCAGTTTCTGGGGTGATAGCTCTAATGTGAATAGCT
>JAYODE010000002.1:163397-230447 GCA_038106185.1 Gammaproteobacteria bacterium
ACGACAGCCTCAGTGATGACAGCCTTAGTGATGACAGCCTGAGTGGTGATAGTCCCAGAGATGATTGTGTTATCATTGGCCGGTGAGCGAGTGGAGGTTTGATGAAATTACCCCGATTTGATAAGGCCCGTGTCCTGACTCTGGGTGATGCCATGTTGGATCGTTATTGGCATGGCAACACGGTAAGGATTTCCGCTGAAGCGCCTGTGCCTGTAGTCGACATCAAGACTCGAGAGGATCGATTAGGTGGGGCCGCGAACGTGGCCCTGAATGTCTCCGCCCTCGGTGCCAAATCGACGCTGGTCGCCGTGCTGGGCCTGGATGATGCCGCTGAGATTCTAAAGGCCAAGTTGGATTCAGCCGGTATCGTTGATCTGACTCAGGGCCGCAATGACTACCAGACTGTCACTAAACTCAGAATCGTCAGCCATGGCCAGCAGATGGTGCGGGCTGATTTCGAGCAGGTCATGGACCTGCCGGCAGCACCCTTGATGCCTGGGTATCTGACCGCCCTGGCGGAGGTCGACCTGGTCATACTGTCCGACTACGATAAGGGCGTAATCAGCGATCCACAGGCATTTATTCAACAAGCCCGCGCCCACCAAAAAACGATTCTTGTCGATCCGAAATATAAGGATTTTTCCCTGTACGCGGGCGCAACGCTTATCAAACCCAACCGAGTCGAGTTTATGAAGGCGGTAGGCGGCTGGGCAAGTGAGGCAGAACTTGAGAGCAAATGCCAGGCCATGCTCGACAAGCTGGGGTTAGAGGCGATTCTTGTGACCAGAGACAGCGATGGCCTGACACTGGTGCAGAGAAACCGGCCAGCCTTGCACATGCCCGCCCGCAAGCGTGAAGTTTTTGATCTTAGCGGTGCCGGCGATACGGTGATCGCGACGCTCGGCGCCGCCCTGGCTGCGGGTGTGACCTTGCCTGATGCCGTCAATATGGCGAATGTTGCGGCTGGCATTGCTGTCAGTAAGCCAGGCATTGTCAGCGTCAGCGGTCCCGAATTGCGGCTTGAATTGAGCCGTGATCAAAGATCCGACAAAGGCATCCTGAATGAGGACCAATTGTTGCTGGCGGCCTCAGAGGCGCGGGCTCGAGGCGAACGTATCGTCTTTACCAATGGGTGTTTTGACATATTGCATGCCGGCCACGTGGACTATTTGACCGAAGCCCGGCAGCGTGGAGACCGGCTGGTGGTCGCGATCAACAGTGACGAAAGTGTGCACCGACTCAAAGGCGAGGGTCGGCCAATCAACACGGTTGACCGGCGTCTGGCGATGCTGGCAGGACTCTCTGCTGTCGACTGGGTCTTGGCCTTTGAGAATGACACGCCGCTTGCGTTGCTCGAAAAGCTTCGGCCAGATGTGCTCGTCAAGGGTGGTGATTATGGCATTGAGCAGGTGGTAGGGGCTGATCTGGTCCGCGCTTATGGTGGCGAAGTGGCGGTCTTGAGTCTGGTAGAAGACTGTTCAACGACCGCCATCGTTGAGAAAATTAGGAAGCTGTAGGGACTTGAGCGAGTCCCCTCAGCGAGTCCCCTCAGCGAGGCCCCTCAGCGAGTTAAGGCGGTAACGGCAGCAGTGACGTTGGCGGCCAGGTGAGCTGGGTTAATAGTGCCGACGATGGCGCTGGTGACTGTCGAATGTGTCATGGCGAAGTCGATGGCGTCCGCATTGTTGTTAAGATGGCCAGATGCAAAAAGTTTTTTCACCAACACGCCTTTATTCAGCGTCCGGGCAAGGTCAAGCACAGGTTGCTGGGACTGATCCAGAGAGTTCAACGTCAGCATCACGACATCAGTTTTCTCAACGGCAACCAGACCCGCTGCAACGGATTTTGTAGAAGCACCGATTGCCCTCACATAACCTTCGCGTTTAAAACGGTGAAGCTCCTTTAAGACCTCAGATTCCTGCAGAATATGCAGGTCATCATCGGCGCAGTGCACCAACACCAGATCCAGATAATCCGTTTGCAGATGTCGCAGGCTGGTCTCAAGGCTGAGTCGGGTCGCCTTGGCAGAGAAGTCGTAGTGGGAATGTTGGGCTTGGTATTGCTCGCCAACCTTTGTGCAAATCACCCAGTCACTGCGCTGCCCCGGCAATAGTTGTCCCAGGCGCTGCTCGCTGAGGCCATAAGCGGGCGCTGTATCCACCAGGTTGATCCCCAGGTCGCGAGCCTTGTTGAGCAGCGCCAAGACCTCGGCGTCGCTGGGCAACTCAAAGGCCTTTGGATACTTGATATCGGTATTGCGGCCAAGTTTTACAGTACCAAGACCCAGCGGTGAGACTCTAAGATCGACATCCCCCAGGGCGCGCAGCTGTTGAGGGCTAAAGCCGATCAAAATGCCAGCGCCCAGGGTGTCTTGCCGATGGAGACCGAAGGTAATCCCAAGGCGTCAGCGGGTCGGCCTGAAGGAGTAAGGTCAATAGCTGCGCATACCTGCTCCGCCAACATGGGTGTCAGAGTCAACTTAATCGGCCAGCAGGTAATGGCGTTACCATAGCGCTGGCAAAACGGGGTATCGGGGCGTTGATGGTTGTTGGCAGGCTCTGCTCGATCGATGTTCAAGGTGGCCCAGGCCATGGCCCTAGTGTCTATCCAGGGGAAGAGCGCATGCAGCTCGCGGCGAGCAGCATCGATCTGGGCGCCTTCACTGCGACCAACGCCGTCTTCCGCCAATTGGCCACCAAGATACCAGACTTGTTCGCCATCACTGCAGGGATGGGTAGTGATAGTCACTCTTGGTTTGGCGGCGGTGCGTAAACTGACACCATGGGCATAGGTGGGCGGCAATTGGCCTTTGACCATGACCTGCTGCAGAGGGCGAAGTTGCATTTCTATGGCTGATGATCCTGGACTGGCGAGCAAGGCTTCGTTACCCGCGCCAGCACAGAGGATGTAGCAGTCTGCGGTTAAAAGACCATTTCCCGTATCGACCCCGATCACCGTCTCGGCCGAGGATCGAACCAGCTTGGCATGGCATCGGTAGATGTGATCTCGATAGGGCTGGGCCAACGCTGTCAACAGTTCCGGCGTGTCGATGACCATGTCCTGTAACTGATAAACAGCACCAGAAAATTGCGGGTTAGCGAAGATGGCGGGGTAATGGTTTGGCAGCAATGGCGTCACTCGTCCTCGTACCGACTTGCTGCCAAAAAAGGCGGTCACGCGAGAGCTCAGGCTACCGTCGGAGAACAGATAGTAGGCTTCAGACAGGGTTCTGACGTTTGCCAACGGCAGTGGCCCAGCGCCGCTCAGGCATTGCCGCCAGACTTCGGGCATACTGGCAATAGACTCAGAAGCAGGAGTGGTAAAACCACCGAGGGCATATTTAATCCCGCCGTGGATCATGCCTTGGGAGGCGAAAGTCTGTGCCTGGCCAAGAGCCTCTTGCTCTAGCAGGACAACTGAGTAGCCAAGATTGCCGAGCACATTCAGCAACCACAGGCCGCTGATACCACCGCCGATAATGGCTATTTGCGTTTGCGACTTGTCAGCCATAACGTGGTTGCTCAATGGGGCTAGTCCGTCAATGATTCGATGGCAGAGTATACTCCGAATTGAAGCGGGTGGTTTAGATGCCTGAATACCGATATTCTCAACCCTGTGATCTGACCAAGAGAAGCCGTGATTAGACTTGTCTACAGCTTGGTATTTTACCTGGCGATACCCTTGGTATTGCTTCGGGTTTATTGGCGCGCGCGTAAAGAACCTCGCTACCGGCAGGATCTAAAGCAACGATTCGGCTTTTGCCCGCCGTCCGCCGGTGAGAACCTGGTGTGGGTTCACGCGGTCTCAGCCGGCGAAAGCATCGCGGCGGTGCCGCTCATTAAGGCATTACTGGTCGCTGGCCACCAGGTTCTGGTGACGAACATGACCGCGACAGGCAGAGAGCAAATCGAACGGCTGCTGGGTGATCAGGTCACTAACTGTTATGCACCTTATGACTTGCCAGATGCGGTGGCGCGCTTTTTAAGACGCTGTCGACCCAGGGCTCTTGTCATTATCGATACTGAGTTATGGCCGAATATGCTGCACCAGGTGCAGCGCCAAGGCGTGAAAATACTCCTAGTAAATGCTCGCCTCTCGGCCCGCAGTGCCGCCGCTTATGCTCGCATCAAGGCAGTCAGCCGAGCCATGCTGAGGGCGATCGATGTCGTCGCGGTCCAGAGCCGAGAACAGGGTCAGCGTTTTATCGACCTGGGACTGGACCCGTCTCGACTGCATCTGACCGGCAGCATCAAGTTTGATACCACTCCGCCCTCTGACCAGACGCAGCGGTCTGCTGAGTTCAGTCGAGTGCTGGGTCAGAGGCTCATTATCGTGGCTGGCAGCACGCATCCTGGTGAGGAACAGATGCTACTGGAAGCAGTGAAACCCTTGATGGACATTCAGCCGGAAATATTGCTGGTGCTGGCACCACGCCATCATTATCGGGGGGAGCAAGTGGAGCAGTTGTGCCATTCCATGGGGCTCACCACGGTTCGTCGTAGTGCGAATCAAGACTGCGGTCAGCAAACCCAGGTCTTCTTGCTCGATACCATGGGAGAATTAGCCTATCTCTATGCCGTTGCCGATATTACCTTTGTTGGCGGCAGTCTGGTGCCAGTGGGCGGACATAATCCGATGGAGCCAGCTGGTCTGGGCAAGCCAGTGGTCATGGGTCAGTATTTGCGTAATATCGATGATATTGCTGCGCGTTTCGTTGCCAATGGTGGTTTGCTTCGAGTCGAATCTCCCGTCGCATTAGCTGCCGGCTTGGCGTCTCTGTGTCAGAGTACCCAGCTACGCCAGCAGCTGGGGGCGGCGGCGTTGCAAACGATGGCGGAGAACCGGGGTGCTTTAAAGCTGACTCTGCAACTGATTGATGGGGCACTTAGGGAATAAACCGACGTTTCTGTGGTACGCTTTACGCCAGCAGGCGCAACACCACCCAGAAATTAAATAGCATGAGCAAGGATAAGATGGAGCAGAGCAAGTCCCAGCGATATGTCCCTGACCTGGTGTCGGATATGGCTGAATGTGATGCAAATTACATTCGCTTGCTACGCTTGTTTCCGCATATGGCTGAGCAGGACGCACTCTCTTTCGGCGTTCATGGGGTAAAGCAAAGCATCATTCAAGGAACCACTGAAGATGGTGCTCGAGTCGTGATGCAGATTTCAGAGCGTTGTCCCTACACCACCATGTTATCGGTTCGAGTCGACAGCGAGGAAGAGAAACCCTGGATCAAATGGCCGGTCCTCGAGGTGCGCATCTACCACGATATCAAATCCGCAGAGGTCACGGGCTTTGAGCGACACCGAAACCTCATGTATCGATACCAGACGCCGAATCCGAATATGTATCAACCGGATGAAAAATCCCAGACGAATCGTTTCTTTGGTGAGCTACTGAGTTTCTGTATTGAGCACGGCCACTCTTTGGAGCCCGTGTTTTTGGATAGGAGCTGATCGGCAGAGAGTGCTCGGCGAAATCCCAAGAAATCAACAGGTCATGTGGTTATAATTCTGCGCCGAGGCGTGTGCCGAGCCTTAGCTGCGTGCCAAACCAGTGGTAGACGAACGTAAAACTGACAGACAAGCTTGAAACTACAGACAATCTTAAAGCTACAGACAAGCGTAAAACTTAGCCCTGCAGATAGAAGCGGGTCTGCAGGGCAACCCACCATCCAGAACATTTGATGCTGGATAATCGATATTGATGTTAGCAGGACACTATGGTCACTAAGAACTACAGCGCAGATTCCATTGAAGTCCTTGAAGGGCTAGACCCCGTAAAAAAACGGCCTGGAATGTACACAGATACCTCGAGACCTAATCATTTGGCGCAAGAGGTCATCGATAATAGCGTCGACGAAGCGCTGGAAGGCCACGCGACTGAAATACGAGTGACCCTGCGTAAAGATGGGTCCATGTCCGTGGGCGATAACGGACGTGGCATGCCAGTGGACTTGCACCACAAAGAGAAGCTCCCGGGCGTCGAATTGATTTTGACACGGTTGCACTCCGGCGCGAAATTTAACAGTGACAATTATAAGTTCTCAGGCGGCCTGCACGGCGTTGGTATTTCTGTGGTCAATGCCCTGTCTGAGTCATTTGAGGTTTATATCAAACGTGATGGGAAACTCCATCACATGGCGTTCAAGGATGGAGTCAAGGTCTCTAACCTGGCGGTTAAGGAGACGACTGGAAAGCGTAACACTGGGACTCTGGTCACGTTTCGGCCAAATCCTCAATACTTTGACTCGCCGAAATTCTCTGTCAGCCGTATGAAGCACTTGCTTCGAGCCAAGGCTGTGCTCTGTCCAGGGCTTCGAGTGTTGTTTACTGATGAAACAGCCAGTAATCCAGAGGAAGGCCACTACGAATGGTGTTACGAAGCTGGCTTGAAGGATTACCTGGTCGATGAGCTGACGGGTTTTGTGGTGCTGCCGGCTGAGCCCTTTATGGGCTCGATAGCGGGTAATGAAGAAGCGGTTGACTGGGCCGTTCAGTGGTTGCCAGAGGGAGGTGACCTCATCACTGAAAGCTATGTGAACTTGATTCCGACAGCCCAGGGTGGCACCCATGTCAGTGGCCTCCGCGGTGGGTTGCTTGAGGCGCTGCGGGAGTTTTGTGAGTTCCGTAATTTGGTACCCCGTGGTGTGAAAATTTCTGCGGAGGATATCTGGGACCGTTGCAGCTATGTCCTGTCAGCGAAACTGCTGGATCCGCAATTTTCTGGTCAGACCAAGGAGCGGTTGAACTCTCGGCAGGCAGCGACCTTTATAGCCGGTGTCGTCAAGGACAGTTTCAGTCTCTGGCTCAATCAGCACACCACGGATGCGGAAGCATTAGCCGAGCTGGCCATCAGCAATGCGCAGGCGCGGTTGCGAGCGGGCAAAAAGGTTGTGCGCAAAAAAGTCACTGCCGGTCCTGCGCTGCCTGGCAAGCTGGCGGATTGCTCTTGTCAAGATGCGATGCAGGGCGAGTTATTTCTCGTCGAGGGCGACTCGGCAGGGGGCTCTGCCAAACAGGCCCGCGATCGAGTCACTCAGGCCATCATGCCGCTGCGGGGCAAAATTTTGAATACCTGGGAGATAGACTCAAGCGAAATTCTTGCGTCTCAGGAAGTCCATGATATCTCTGTGGCACTTGGCATAGATCCGGGCGAAGAAAATTTGGCGAATCTGCGTTACGGCAAAATCTGCATACTGGCCGATGCAGACTCTGACGGTTTGCACATAGCCAGCCTGCTCATTGCGCTGTTTGTCAAACATTATCCAGCGTTGGTCAGGGCCGGGCACGTGTATGTCGCCATGCCGCCCTTATACAGGATTGATGTGGGTAAAGAAGTCTTTTATGCCCTGGATGAGGCAGAGCGACGAGGCATTCTGGATCTGATCGCCGCCGAGAAGAAGAAGGGTAAGGTGAGCGTTCAGCGCTTTAAGGGGCTCGGCGAAATGAATCCGCTGCAGCTGCGAGAAACTGCCATGGCGGAAGCGACTCGGCGTCTGGTGCAACTCACCATGGATCCAGGCAGTCTGGTAAACGACACGCTAGATATGCTGTTGTCAAAAAAACGCGCGGCAGATAGAAAGGTCTGGCTCGAAAATAAGGGCGATTTAGCCGAATTGGTATAACTGTAAGACCAACTGGAAAGTGAACAGATTCATGACTGAGCCAAACCAATCGACAAACATGGAAACTATCTCCCTGACGGCATTTACCGAGGGCGCATATCTGAACTATGCGATGTATGTCATTAACGATCGAGCGCTGCCGCATATCGGCGACGGCCTTAAGCCGGTTCAGCGGCGAATTGTCTACGCTATGTCAGAACTGCGTTTGACGGCTGATGCCAAGTTTATGAAATCGGCGCGAACAGTGGGAGATGTCATCGGTAAATATCATCCGCACGGTGATAGTGCCAGTTATGAGGCAATGGTTCTGATGGCGCAGCAATTCTCTTATCGCTATCCGCTGGTCGATGGTCAAGGTAACTGGGGTTCTCCCGATGACCCCAAGTCCTTTGCCGCCATGCGATATACCGAGTCTCGACTAACTAAATACGCCTCTGTGCTGCTAGACGAGCTGGGTCAGGGTACTGTCGAATTCATCCCTAATTTCGATGGCACCATGGAAGAACCGCTACTGTTGCCGGCCCGATTGCCAAACATTCTTCTTAATGGAGCCAGTGGTATTGCTGTGGGTATGGCGACCGACATTCCACCGCATAATATCAACGAAGTGGTCAGCGCCTGCATACGTTTGTTAGATCAGCCCAAGGCGTCAGTGACTGATCTCCTTGAGCATGTGCAGGGGCCAGATTTTCCCACCAATGCAGAGATCATCTCAAGCGCAGCAGAGATTCGCCAGATTTACGAGACCGGGCGAGGCGCAGTAAGAACACGAGCGGTGTATGAAATTGAAGATGGCGATATCGTCATTACGGCGATTCCCTTTCAAGTATCTGGCACCAAGATACTGGAACAGATAGCCGCCCAGATGCAGGCTAAGAAATTACCCATGGTCGTTGACCTGCGTGATGAGTCTGATCACGAAAATCCAACTCGAATAGTCATAGTGCCGCGTTCCAATCGAATCGATATAGAGGCATTGATGGCCCACCTTTTTGCCACCACGGATCTGGAGCGAACTCACAGGGTCAACTTTAATATGATCGGTCTGGATGGCCGGCCACGGGTCAAGCCATTGAATGTGCTGTTATCAGAGTGGCTGACCTATCGGACTGAGACGGTGGTGCGCAGGCTTAATTATCGTCTGGAAAAAATTCTGGCGCGTCTGCATATTCTTGAAGGCTTGATGATCGCTTATCTGAATATCGATGAGGTGATTCGCATTATTCGTACCGAAGACAAGCCGAGGCAGGTTTTGATGGCGACCTATGCCCTGTCAGAGATACAGGCAGATGCCATATTGGATCTTCGGCTAAGACAGTTAGCGCGACTAGAAGAGCAGAAGATTCAAGGTGAGCAGGACCAGCTGAATGGCGAGCGTTCGGATATAGAGAAAACTCTGGCTTCGAGTGCTCGGATGAAAACGCTGGTGAAACAGGAGCTACTGAGAGATGCACAGGAATTCGGCGATGATCGGCAGTCACCGATCGTCAGTCGCGCCGAGGCTCAAGCCTTCAGCGAAAAGGATTTGCTGTCTACCGAGCCAGTGACGATTGTGTTATCTGAAAAAGGTTGGGTTCGCGCGGCGAGGGGACATGATATTGACCCACAAGAGCTGAGTTATCGCTCTGGCGATAGTTTCTTTCAGTCGGTGTTGGGACGATCTAACCAGGACGTGGTCTTTCTCGACTCGACGGGTCGTGCTTATACCCTGCAAGCCCATACGTTGCCATCGGCCAGGGGTCAGGGAGAGCCGTTGAGTGGGCGAACCAGCCCACCTTCTGGGGCTTACTTTACCGGCGTCATCACCGGCGAAAGGGACCAACAATTCTTGTTAGCCAGCGACGCGGGTTACGGCTTCATCGCTACCCTTGGCGACCTGCAAAGTAAAAACAAAGCTGGAAAATCTGTGATTAGTGTACCGGCAGGGGGTGTTGTCCTGCAGCCGCAGCGGGTCTCTGATCTCGAGCAGGATTATGTCGCCGCTGTCAGTAACGAGGGACGATTGTTGATTTTCCCCGTCAGCGAATTGCCGCTGCTGGCCAGAGGCAAGGGGGTGAAGATCATGAATATTCCCAAGGCTTTATTGGCTGATCGTCTGGAGTTTATGGCTCATCTGGTTGTCCTGACCGCGAAGGACACGCTGGTGGTGCACTCTGGCAAACGCCACATTAACCTCAAGTTTGATGATTTGGAGCATTATCGAGGAGAGCGTGCGCGCCGCGGTCTGAAGTTGCCTCGAGGATTCCAAAAGGTTGACACAGTCGCACTGCTGTAAACCACCAGACGAGCGGGTTGCACCCGTCGCATAAGCGCATCGAGCAGAGTCAGGTGTCGTTCGCTCAAAGTCCGTGCCGCTGAAGGCGCAGGGTGAAAGTTAACAGAATAAGGTCGCGCTAAGCGGCTACTGGTCCAATAACTGCCTAGCCTGGCGCTGGATCAAAGTTTGGTATTCTGACTGCAGCCCTTCGACCTGGAAGACCAGACCGTCTGGCGTGAGAGAGCTTTGAAACGGTGAGCTAACGAGGCGATTGGGTTCCTGCAGGTGTGCTAGCACCTGTTGACTCGCCAACAAGCAATTCTGGGCGTTGGACGCCAGGTAGCTGGCATTTTTGCGCGCATGTGCCAGGGTCTGTGGATCGGCGGCAGCATCTGCCAGGTCCAGGCCGAGTTTGATGCTGATGGGTGTGTCAATCAGACGAAACATCTGCAAGAGTAGCAGGCCACTGCAGGCGGCACGAAATATGGCGTCATCATCCGTGTCATCATCCGTAAAGTAGATCAGGACAGTATCACCGTCCGGTGGCGCCATGTCGCCGCGGTAAAGCGCCAGTGCTTGTTGAACGCGCGGCAGATAGTCAGGTAATAAACGCGCAGGCCTCAGCTTGAACACCATGATGATGGTGTCAAGTCTCTTGGTCTCTGGCACGACTTCAGTGTTGGCGGTTTGGAGCGCAGGCTGGTCAAGCTTTGATGTTGAGTCGGTCACCTGGCTGGTGGCCGGTGCCGCAGGTAAAGCGACCCAGAGATAGATCAGATCAGCATACTGCCAGAGTATATAAACCGATACCGCAGCGATAACGATATGAATGGCAATAATCAGCAGGAGGGTCAGAAAGAGAGGCTCGTCAACACTGGCGCTACTCAGACCGATTTGCAGGTGCCCCACGCTGGCATTCTGCCAAGTGATATCTCTCGTGAAGAGGCTAGCAGAGTTCTCGCTGGCGGACCTTTTGCCCACTTGGGCCAGTAAGCGGTTGTCGGCGCCGTAAATGGACGCGAAGTCAAAATTACCTCGAGCCAGCAGCTGAGTCAGGACGACATTCAGGCTGAGAATATCCTCATTAACCAGGTAGTCAGTGACGGACAGTGATAACTGGTCTGCGATGGAGGCGCCAAAGTGCTGCCCCTTTTGGTTCAACTCGACGTTGACGTGTTGGTAGTGAAATACCACAGACGCGAGGCCGCTGATGAAGATTGGCACCAGGACCAACAAACTGGCTCTCAATTTTCGCCGATACATAAGACTCCGCTGGCCGCAACATTTCCAGGCGAGTATAACCGAATGTTAGGTCGGAGAATCCGCTTTGTTTTGTATTTCATTGACTGACCAAGGATAATAGCAGCGTTTTAATAGCCTTGGATAACATCGTGACAGAGCTCGTGCTCATCAACATTTCCGGTGAGGACAAACCCGGTCTAACGGCAACTATCACTGAGCTTCTCGCTAACTTCGATATCGACATCCTCGATGTTGGTCAGGCGGTAATCCATAACCACCTGTCCCTGGGTATTCTCATCAATATTCCAGGACACTCTGAGCCGATTCTTAAGGAAGTGCTATTCACCGCCCATGCATTGGGGGTCAACATCAAATTCTCGCCTGTGGATGAGGTCAGCTATGAAGACTGGGTTGGCCTTCAGGGCCGCTCGCGATTTATTTTGACGCTGCTTGCCCGGCGCATTAAAGCGACACATATCGCGAAAGTCTCGCGAGTGATCGCTGACAATGGCCTCAACATCGATAACATCGTCCGTCTTTCTGGCAGGGTTCCTCTGCTGCATCCCGAAGCAAAGACGAAAGCCTGCGTTGAATTTTCTCTAAAAGGTGAGCTCGCTGATAATGCGGCCTTTCGCGCTCAGCTGATGAACGTTTGCAGCGAGCTTGATATTGATATCGCGGTACAGGAAGACGGTCTGTTTCGGCGCAATCGGCGCCTGGTCTGTTTTGACATGGACTCGACCCTTATTTCCACTGAGGTTATTGATGAACTGGCGCGGCTCAAAGGTGTGGGTGATCAGGTGAGCGCGGTAACTGAGCGAGCCATGTTGGGTGAGTTAGATTTTAAGGCCAGCTTGCGTCAACGGGTGGCCTTGCTTGAAGGCCTGCCAGAGTCGAGTCTAAAGCAAGTTGCAGACTCCCTGCCTTTGATGGAAGGTGTAGAGCACTTATTTGCGGTGTTAAAACGGCTGGGCTACAAGACGGCTATTCTCTCAGGCGGGTTTACCTATTTCGGCGAGGTGCTGCAAAACAGATTCGGCGTCGATTACGTGTATGCCAATGTACTTGAAATCATTGACGGAAAGCTCACAGGCAAGGTCATTGAGCCGATAGTCGATGCAGAACGCAAGGCATTACTGTTACAAGCCTTGGCGAAGCAGGAAAACATTGTTTTGGATCAGGTCATTGCTGTCGGCGATGGAGCCAATGATTTGGCGATGTTGGCAGTTGCCGGATTGGGTATTGCGTTTCATGCCAAGCCGATCGTGAAAAAGAATGCTGAGCAAGCTATTTCGCATTTAGGTCTGGATAGCATTTTATATTTGATGGGCATCCGAGATCGCGATTCTGGTCGGTCCAGCTAGGCAGTCGCAGGTCGCGAAACGAAATCAATCTGCGCTCTAGAGATCTTCATTAGTAAAATCATAATCGAGATTTTCCGCAGGCATGGAAACATAGTAGCCCTGAATAAAGTTGACCCCTGCCTGCCATAAAGTGGAGAGCACCGTTGGGCTTTCAACGCCTGAAATCGCGGTCAGCACACCTGCTGATTGTAGCGACTTGACCATAGTGATGAGTTCTTTCTGTTTTTCAGGATTCCCCTCTATCTGTTGCGCGAACGAGCCGTCAAGTTTGACGTAGTCGGGCTTTAGGTGTTTTAGAAGATTGAATGGGTTCAGTGAGCAACCAAAGTGATTGATTGACGTCTTGAAGTGAAGTTTCGCCAGGCCTTCAGAAAAATGTGCGGCATCCTTGATGTAGGAGGTCGCTTGTTTTTCGTCAAGCTGAAAAATGATCGCATCACTCGGTAAGCGAGCCGCCTTGAGCGCGACAGAAATCCAAGGTAAAAACGTCGAGTCCGCCATGGATGCATGCGTCACATTGACAAACAAACGCGCCTGACTGCCAGTAGCACGTTTCGCGCTGAGTATCTTGATCGATTGCAAAATCACCCATCTATCAAGCTTTTCGAGTAATCCGGCATCTGCTGCCGGACCCAGAAATTGCGCCGGTAACAGTTCATTATCGTCCTCATCAAGAAGCCGCAACAAAACTTCAAATAACGCATCGTCCTCCCCATGAAGACTGATTATCGGCTGGAACAACAACCGAAAACCCTGGCCTGTGATAGCAGCACTGACCAGTTGTTTGATGGCCTCAGAGGTTAGCGATTTACCTTCCTTGCCGACCGTGACCTGCTGAACTTGATAGAAGCTGACCCCGTTGCCTTGCTCAATACCGATGGCGGCTTTGTGAGCGCGTGATATCACTTCCTCGCCGGACGGTGAATTTTCGCTAATCAAGGCCAGACCAATACTGGCAGTTATTTTGAACGACATGCCTGAAATTTCTGATACGTGACCTTCAACTCGGGATCGAAGGTCTTCTGCTAAGGCCAGGGCAAGGGTCATATCAGCACTCTTGAACAAGAGAGTGAACTCTTCATCGCCGAATCTTGCCATAACATGCTGGGGGTCAATAAGGTCGCGCATTAACGTTGCGAGGTCGCTAAGCACCAGGTCTGCACTGGAGATGCCGGCCTCGGAGCGGACGCGAGCAAAATCATCAAGACAGATATAAAACAGGCAGTAAGCCGCTTGCCCCTGGCTCGCCTGACCAACAGCCAGGTCCAGTTGCTCGAGAAAGTAGGATCGGTTGAGCAGTCCTGTCAGCAGGTCCTGGGTTGAAATTTCGCGAATGCGATTCTCTAATTGACTATTCTCTGTGATCGAGCGAAAGATCATTTGAGTGCAGGGTTCACCATCGTAGGTCGCCGGCAGTAATGACAGGCTGGCGATAATGCGGGAGTCATCGCTTGCCATACAGGAAAACTCCTCTGTCTGGTTCGGATGGCTCGCGAAGTCGCGTAGAAACTTCTTGAACTTTTCCTGGTCTTCCGCAGCGATCAGATCAATGACCGGAATACCAGCGAAGTCATCGGGATCCTCGTAACCAAACAGTTCTCCATAGGCTGTATTGGTATAGATGTGCATACCCTCGTGAACGTAGGCAATCGCGGCGTTTGAACTGTCCAGCAGGAGCTGATTACGGCGCTCGGTTTCTCGTAATCCGACCTCTGCTGCACGCCTTGCTCGACGATTGTCCAGATTGCCAAGCTCACGTTCGATAAGCAGAAGCAGACGCTCTTCATCATTTTCCAGAGCGACATCCACGGCGCCAAGTTTCAACCCGGCGGTGATAGAGGCAGGGTCGCGATCTGCAGCCAACATGATAATGGGAACGTCCTTGTCCAGGTTTTTGATCTGGCTGATGACCTGTTCGATCGTCAGCCCGTCAACCTCCTGGCGTGCCAGGCACAGATCCCAGCTCTGCTCATTGAGCTTCTCGTTTAAGTCCGCCGCTGACGCTAACAAATGGGCGCGAGTCGCCCGGCCGGCATTACGCAGCAACACGATGAGTTCTTCTGCCCGATTCTGTGAAGCCTCCAGTATCAGTAACCTGACGGGGCTGTTTATGGTCATAAGCGAACGAGATGGTCGGTAAGAAGAGTAACTATAGCAGATAAGCTTGGGTTCGAAATTTCAGACCGGATGAATGGCTAAATTGGTCTTCGAAGCCTCTCCGGGAATCTCGCGAGCCAGGCGTGGCACCAGGTAACCGGGAAGGTGCTTGACGACTTCTGCCATGAGATTTTGCGCAACGTGTTCGGGTAAGTCGAAGTGGGCTGCACCCGCAACCTTATCCAGTACATGCAAGTAGTAGGGCAGAACGCCCAGCTGGAACAGTCTGTGTGATAGGCGCGTTAGTGTTTCAACATCATCATTGACTCCCCGCAGCAAAACACTTTGATTCAGTAGCGTCACGCCCGCCGCTCGCAGTCGTCGAGTCGCGTCAAAGACAGCGTCATCCAGCTCGTTGGGGTGATTACTGTGCAACACCATCACAATATTGAGGCGGGTGTGCTCAACCCAGCTCAGTAGCGCCGAATCAACCCGTTGTGGAATGACAACCGGTAAACGGGTATGCAGGCGCAGGGTCGTCACGTGCGGAATTGCGGCCAGGCGCTTCGCCAGCTGCGCAAGGCGCCGGTCACTAAGCAATAAAGGGTCGCCGCCACTCAATATGACCTCATGAATAGATTCATTATTTTCCACAGATTCGATAATGCTCTGCCAGTCATCAGAGGTCGGCTGAAAGCTCTGGTAGGGAAAGTGGCGACGAAAGCAGTAACGACAATTGATTGCGCAGGCACCGGTAGCAACCACCAGCACGCGGCCGTGATACTTTTGAATCAGGCCACTGGTCTTTGCATGTTCCAGCTCCAGCAGAGGATCGCTGCTGTATCCTGGTACCGACAGTGACTCGAGTTGCTGAGGTAGAACCTGCAGCAACAGCGGATCGAGCAGATTGCCAGGCTGGATGCGAGCTAGATAAGGCCAAGGTACCAGAAGAGGAAACGGCGATCGGTAGTCTGACAAATCAATGTCGAGTATTCTGGCTAATTGAAGGGGGTCGGTGACGGCGCTTTTCAGCAGCGCCTGCCACGATTGAGTCTGCCAACTGAGGTCTGTTAGCGGTATCATATTATTTTCGCGTTAAACAAAAGAGAGTAATTGATGGCGAGCTTTTCTACCAATGAATTTAAATCCGGGCTCAAGGTGATGTTGGAAGGGGATCCCTGCTCGATTGTCGAGAACGAGTTTGTCAAGCCAGGTAAAGGTCAGGCGTTCAATCGAGTCAAACTGCGTAATCTCAAGACTGGCAGGGTTTGGGAGCGGACCTTTAAGTCTGGCGAATCACTGGAGGCCGCCGATGTTCAGGAAATCGATATGGAGTATATGTATAACGATGGAGAATACTGGCATTTCATGAAGACAGACGGCAGTTTTGAGCAGATGGGTGCCGATAAGGCGGCAGTCAGCGATTGTCTGAATTGGCTGAAGGAGCAGAATGTCTATCTGATCACGCTCTGGAATGATATGCCCATTGCCGTCACCCCGCCTAACTTTGTTGAACTTGCGATTGTTGATACAGACCCCGGTCTCAAGGGTGATACGGCCCAGGGTGGTACCAAGCCAGCAACCCTGACGACAGGTGCCGTGGTGAAGGTACCCCTTTTCATTAATATCGGCGAAGTGGTCAGGGTCGACACTCGAACCGGCGAGTATCAGAATCGCGTAAAGTCCTGAGCCATGGACTGGCAAGCCTCGACGAGCAAGGTAGCGCTGCAACAGCGCTCGGGCCTGTTAACCCTGGTTCGGGATTTTTTCCATCAGCGCCAGGTCCTTGAAGTCTCGACCCCGGTGCTGGGTGGCGCCGGGGTAAGTGACGTTCACCTCGAGAATCTGCGAGTTTCGACGTCAACGCGCGATTACTATCTTCAAACCTCACCGGAATATGCTATGAAACGCCTGTTGGCATCCGGTAGTGGGCCTATCTATCAGCTGGGGCCCGTCTTTCGCGGCTCTGAGGTTGGACATAAACACAATATCGAATTCACCATGCTGGAGTGGTACCGCCCTGGCTTTAGTCTTGATGAGCTGATGAGCGAAGTGGTTGATCTCGTCAGTGCCTGCGCGCACTTGTTCGAGCGTGAGATCAGGCAGCCTGTGCAAGTCACCTATGGCGCCTTGTTTGCAAAGGAATTTGGCATCAATCCTCATCGTGCAGATCTGCAGACCCTGCAACAACTCGCGCAAACACGTGGTGTTGCGGTTGAGCACATTACAGACCATGGCGATGAAGCCACCATTAACGACTATCTGGATACGTTGTTCTCGGCCGTCATAGAACCGGGGCTTGATGAGCTGACCCTGGTGAAGGACTTCCCTGCTAGCCAGGCCGCTCTGGCACGTATCCATTTGGATAACCAAAATGATCAGGTTGCCGAGCGTGCCGAGGTCTACTGGCAGGGCTGTGAATTGGCGAATGGCTATGCCGAACTGCTTGACCCGGCAGAGCTACGGAACCGTCTGCTTAAAAATAACGATTGGCGCGCCACACGTGGCAGGCGTCAGGTCGCGCTGGATGAAAAGTTGTTAGCGGCGCTTGAGTTCATGCCTTCGAGCGCGGGAGTTGCCATGGGATTTGATCGGCTTTTAATGCTGGTGACGGGCAGAACTCACATAGACGAGGTCATCAGCTTTACCGCCCCGCGACTCTAACCTCAATTGTTCAAGGCCAGGGCCTGGCCCATTTTGACCAGATCATGGCTGGCGACCTGCCAGGTCACCCGTTGTTCGAGGAGAACGATGGCGGTTGAGCCCATGAGGAATTTGCCCAGCTCTTCGCCCTGTGCAATGTTTCGAAAGGGTGAGAAGGACTCCTTCAATAGCTGGCCTGCCGGATAGGGCCGATCTCGCCAGGAGGTCTGGATACCCGCGACGATCATGGCGCCTACCATCACGACTGCCATGCTGCCCAGCTGAGTGTCGAACTCCATGACATACCGTTCGTTATCGGCAAATAAGTCGGGTACTGTCTGAGCGGTCGCATCGTTCACCGAGAATAATTTGCCCGGCACATAAGTCCCTGAATTCAACTCGCCCGTCAGCGGATTGTGTACTCGATGGTAGTCTTTGGGCGACAGGTAAATAGTGATAAAGCTACCGTTGTGGAAGCGGCTGGCATTATCGCTGGCGAGTAATTTTTCGACCGAGTAGTTAAGGCCCTTGGCTTGAATAATCTGATTGCCATTAATATCGCCACAGGCCGACACACAGCCATCAGCTGGCGAGCTGACAAGCCCGTTGACAGGGCGCAAACCAGGCTTTAACTGCCGTGAAAAGAAGGCGTTAAAGGTCGGGTAGTCCCTCAAGTCTGTCGACTCGGCCTCATCCATATCGACGTTAAAGATACGAACTATGACTCGAATGAAGGTGTTCTTGATCCACTTCACCCGCGAAGCTGCCAGCAGACCAACCAGCCGTGACAGCAAATGCTGAGGGATCAGGTATTGCAAAGTGATAAATAATCGGCTCATTGACAATGAATCCTAGAAGCAGCACTCAGGCGTAGCGAGCAATGCCGGCTGTGAAGGTGTTCGCTGGCCAGCAAAGGAGCGAGAAGGTCCCTTGAAGGGCGTGATAGTGCAAATGTCACCACAGATGTCTGCATTTTGAGTCCAAGATAGGCGAAGGGGATATTCTACGGGATGGGCCCTTTGATGCGCCAACGCAGATTGCGTTGCAGCGGAACTTACCACTGCGTCTTGCCAGTGTAATCAGTTAACATAGCGTCATTCAGAGCGAGTGTTAGAAGGAATTGAAGGTGGCATATTCAGAAAATTTGGTCTGGATGGATCTTGAAATGACGGGTCTGGATCCGAAAGTCGAGCGTATTTTAGAGATTGCCACCATCATTACTGACTCGTCGCTGCAGGTTATCGCTGAAGGGCCTGTGTTTTGCGTGGCCCAGCCGCAGTCGCTATTGGACGCCATGGATGACTGGAACACCGCCCACCATAACGCTTCGGGACTGGTCGATCGAGTCAAACGCGAGGGCATTAGCGAGGAGATGGCTGAAGCTAAAACCCTCGAATTCATTCGACAATATGTTGAGCCAGGGCAGTCGCCTCTGTGCGGGAACTCTATCGCTCAGGATCGACGTTTTTTGGTTGAGTATATGCCGACACTCGAGTCCTACCTGCATTATCGCAATATAGACGTGAGCACCATCAAAGAACTCGCCGTACGGTGGCGGCCAGACGTCTATGAGGCGGTCAAAAAAGTCGGTGCCCATCGAGCCGTTGATGATATCCGTGAGTCGATTGCTGAACTCCAGACTTACCGACAGCTGTTTTTTCGGCTTCAGCCCTAGTTCTAAAAAGTTTCTGGCCGGCGCTTGTCCTGCGCCGCCAGGGCCCAGCTGATATGCTCCTGTACCAGGGGAGTTGCGTCGGCGAGACTGGCGGAGAGCGCTCGATAGATCTCCTCATCAAAGGCACAGTTGCCCAAGGCCACCGCGATATTGCGACGCCATCCCTGATAGCCGGTTCTTCTGATAGCAGAGCCTTCGGTTCGACTGAGAAACTCCGTCTCGTTCCAGCGGAACAAGGTAAGCAGCGTACTGGCGTCGAGGCCATTGCGGGGATCGAAGTCTGTAACAGAACTGACCTGAGCAAACTTATTCCAGGGACAGAACAGCTGGCAGTCATCACAGCCAAAGATGCGATTCCCCATGGGTGCTCGAAATTCAACGGGAATGCTACCTCGATGCTCTATCGTCAAGTAAGCGATGCAGCGTCTGGCATCGAGTTGATAGGGTGCGACGATGGCGGCCGTAGGGCAGACATCCAGGCACCGAGTACAGGAACCACAGTGGTTGCTGGTAGCAGGTTTATTTAGCGCCAAGGGCAGGTCTGTGAAAATCTCCGCGAGAAAGAAAAAGGAACCAGCAGTCTGGTTTAACAACAGCGTATTCTTGCCTATCCAGCCAAGGCCGGCCTTTTCTGCGAGCGCTTTCTCCAGCACTGGGGCGCTGTCTGTGAAGACTCGAGCACGATGGTGATCAATACCATGTTCCAGCAGGTAATCAGTGATCTGCTTCCAGAGTTTCACCAGTCTGCGGCGAATCACCTTATGATAGTCGCGGCCCAGCGCATAGCGCGCGACATACGCGTCAGCCGGTGACTGCAGCTGGGTCAGCGGCTCCGTTCCTGCCGGCAGATAGTCCATGCGCAGGCTGATGACTCGCGTCACGCCCGGTACCAGCTCTGTTGGTCGGCTGCGCATTTTGCCATGGTCTCCCATATAGGCCATTTCGCCCTGAAAACCTCGGTCCAGCCAGGTTTGCAGACGCGCCTCATGGTCGCCCAGTTCCGTGTCAGTAATGCCGACCTGCTGAAAGCCTAACGCCTGAGCCCAGCTCTCGAGCTGTTGGCCAAGATGCCGATAGACCGCCTGTGGGTCCAGATTTGCCTGTGGGATTTTTGACATAAGCCGTCGTTTCGTGAGAAAGCCAAGAAGGCGGGAATTATTAGGCGCTATTCTCAGTGCATACCTTATAATTGCGATATCTTAATAGCCACGAAAACTGCATTTTGAACCCAGATAATCTGCCCGACGAGCTGTATACCGCAACTGGCGTCCGTGAACTGGACCGCATCGCGATCGAGGATCTCGGCATTCCTGCGATCAGTCTGATGCGTCGCGCCGGTCAGGCGTGTGTGGAAGTCCTGACTAACCGTTGGCCCGCTGCGAAACATATCTGGATTATGTGTGGTAGCGGCAATAACGCTGGCGACGGTTACATCATTGCCGGCAAGCTCGCAGAACGGCACCTTCGAGTCAGCGTCAGAACCCTGGGCGATATTGCTAAGGCCAGTCCTGCTGCGATGATGGCTTACGAATATTGTCTGCAGTCTGGTGTCGTTCCCAAAATATTTGACCCGCAGGAGGTCATCGAGGCTGATGTGATAGTAGATGCGCTGCTGGGTATCGGCCTGAGCGGTGAAGTCCGTCCAAACTACCAACATTGCATTCGTCTGCTGAACGACACCAGGCTGCCGATCCTCGCTGTTGATATTCCATCGGGTCTATGTGCAGACACAGGTAACTGCCTCGGCGCTGCCATAGAGGCTGTCGTGACGGTGACCTTTATCGGCTTGAAACGGGGACTTTTTACGCTTAATGGACCAGATTGCGCTGGCGAGGTCGTTTATGATCCCTTGGGTCTGGGTGACGAAGTGCTGCAGCAGGTCGTCACGGGAACAAAAAAACTGCGACTGCAGCAGTTGCTGGATGGTTTGCCAAGTCGCCGACGTAATTCGCACAAAAACGCCTTTGGTCATGTATTAATTGTCGGCGGTGATCGAGGCATGGGTGGCGCAGTATTAATGAGTGCTGAGGCGGCGCTGCGCGCCGGCGCTGGCCTGGTGACAGTAGCAACTCATCCGGCACATCAGGCAGCCATGTTATCCCGATGCCCGGAACTCATGGTGCGTGGCATTGAAGCCAGTTCGGACCTGGATCCTTTAGCAGCGCGAGCGACTGTGATTGTGCTGGGCCCAGGTCTTGGCCAGTCGGAATGGTCAAAGATGGTATTCGGTCATTTGATTGATCACTTGAGTGTCTCTGTGGTGGACGCGGATGGTTTGAATTTACTAGCGAAACAACCCTTGCGCAGGGACACCTGGGTATTGACGCCCCATCCCGGTGAGGCAAGCCGTTTGTTGGCTGACGGGACTAACATAGACGCTGATCGATTCGAAGCGGCGCGCCGAATCCAGGGGCAGTATGGTGGTGTTGTTGTGCTCAAAGGGGTCGGTAGTCTGGTAGCTGATCCATTGAGTCTCGATCTGTGTCCCTATGGTAACCCTGGGATGGCGACGGCCGGAATGGGGGATGTCTTGTCGGGTGTGATCGCCGCATTATTAGCGCAGGGGATGCCCTTGAAGGAGGCATCCAGTCTCGCAGTGGCAGTCCATGCAGCCGCCGGAGATAAGGTGGCGGAAGACGGCGAAAGGGGACTACTGGCAACGGATACGATTGCCTGGATTCGACGCTTGCTAAATCCAGCTCCGCCGCGCAGAGGTTAGGTCTGGGGCAGACGCAGCTCGCTGAGGCCAAGAATTTTTTGAATCTTCTCGATTTCGTCTGCAGCTTCTTTCTGTCGCCGCCACATCTCTGCGTAGCTGCCATTAGCGGCCAGCAACGCATTGTGGGTACCCTTTTCGATTACGCGCCCGGCATCCAGCACCAGGATCTCATCGGCATTGACAATCGTCGAGAGTCTGTGGGCTATCACAAGCGTCGTGCGATTTTTTGCCACCTCAAGTAACGCCGCCTGGATGTCGCGTTCGGTTTTGATATCCAGTGCTGAGGTTGCTTCGTCCAGAACCAAGATGGGTGGATTCTTGAGAATGGTTCGAGCAATCGCAACTCGCTGCTTCTCGCCGCCCGAGAGTTTCAACCCGCGCTCACCCACTCGAGTCTCATAACCCAAGGGCAAGGAGACGATAAACTCATGAATACTGGCGGTCTTTGCTGCCGCTTCGACCGCCTCGTCAGAGGCGGTCGGATTACCGTAACGAATGTTGTATCGAATCGTGTCGTTGAACAACACTGCGTCCTGAGGAACTATGCCAATGGCATTGCGAAGACTGGCTTGGGTTACAGATTTAATGTTCTGACCATCAATCTCTATCGACCCTGCTTGGATATCGAAAAAGCGATAGAGGAGGCGAGCGAGGGTCGATTTTCCAGCACCACTGGCACCCACCACCGCCAGGGTTTTGCCCTCAGGAAGGGTGAAATTGATACCCCGCAGTATCTCGCGGTCCGAGTCATAGGCGAAATGGACGTTGCTGAAAACGAGATTGGCTGCTTTTACGACCAAGGGGTGTGCGCCCTGCTGATCTTGAATCTCTGGTGTTGTATCGAGCAGCTGGAACATAAATTCCATGTCCACGAGCGCCTGCCGAATCATGCGATAGGAGGATCCAAGAAACCCCAGGGGAATAAATAATTGCAGCATGAATGTATTCAGCATGACGACTTCGCCGGTGGTCAGTAAGCCTGCTGAATAGTCCTGGATTGCGATGATCAGAATCGCCAGTTGACAGGCGACCCTGACGAGTAATTGACCACCATTGAGCAGGCCCAGCGTGTTCTGGCTTTTCACTGCAGCATCCATGTAGCGCACCAGGGCATCATTGTAGCGATTGGCCTCATACTGCTCGTTGCCGAAATACTTGACGGTTTCAAAATTCAACAGGCTGTCAACGCCGATAGTGGTGGCGCGTGATTCCTGCATCACCATGTCTCGTCGAAAGCGTGTTCGCCACTCAGTAAATAGCAGAGTGAACAGAATATAAATGGCGACTGCGATCAGGATGACAAGGACATATTTAGGGGGATAAACCGCCGCCAGATAACCACTCACCATGGCGATCTCGAACACAGTTGGCGCGATATTGAAGGCGAAGAGGCCAGTCGTCTGTTGTAGTGCTCGAGTGCCACGCTCGATGGCGCGCGAGAGTCCGCCAGTACGCCGATCCAGGTGAAAGCGCATCCCGAGTTGGTGCAGATGATTGAAGGTTTGCAAGCCCAGGACCCGCTGCGCATACTCCGATACGGGGGTAAAAATTGTGCTGCGTAACTCATTCAAAGCGCCAGGCAGAAGCACAGTCAAACCGTAGACGAAGGCCAGTGCCCAGAGGCCACTCAAGTCGCCACTGCCTTTTGTCAACGCCTCCAGAGCATCAATCAGGTCCTTCAGAACGATGGGCCCATAGACGTTGGCGACTCGCCCCAGCAGCAGACAGCCCATAGCAAATACCACTCGTAGCTGCATCTCCCGGTTATTAGCTGGCCACAGAAATGGTAGGATCGAGCGGATCGTTTGCAGGGCGCTGCGTTTTCTGACACCGTCGACTTCTAACGGGTCGGAGAACGCCATGTGGTGGGGATTGTGTTCCATGGGCGCAATCTACTATGAACGTTAGTGTCTGTCTGCCGATTTCATCCTGAGTCCTTTGTGCCAGCATGCCAGTGACGTGCTGGCACAAAGGGATTTTCGCTCAAATTACGCGTCCAGGTGTCGTATACTGTGAGGCCATGGCAAATCTAGAAAATAATCAATGGCATGCGCGGCTGAGTCAAGCGCTGAGGCTGGGAGTCTGACCGTGGGCGTCTATGCGCAAAGTCTGGTCGATGAGCAGGCTACTGAAGCCCTGGGTCGGCGTCTCGGCGGCCTGTTAAAGGGTAAAGGGGTCGTCTATCTGGTGGGTGAGTTGGGGGCTGGCAAGACAACCTTGTCACGAGGTATTTTGCGAGGCATGGGTCATACCGGCTCCGTCAAGAGTCCAACATTTACGCTGGTAGAGCCCTATGAGATGGGAGAGCGGGCGGTCTATCATTTCGATCTCTATCGCCTGACAGATCCCGAAGAGCTTGAGTACCTGGGGATTGATGACTATCTGGAAGGCGGGCACCTCTGCCTGCTGGAGTGGCCGGAAAAGGGCATTGGGCATATACCTTCAAGTGATCTGACAATTGAGTTGGGGGTGCCGGCAAGAGGCCGTTCGGTGGTGATTACGGCAAACTCACCATTCGGTGAACAAATTTGTCGTGGTCTGGTAGAATTCGACGCATGATCGTTTCCGAGAAGATGCAGGGCATGACGCCAACTCGGTTCACCAGGAAAAATAACGGCCTGCTGCTGTCGCTCTTGATATTGACGATGCTAAGCGGCGTGGGCCGGCTTGCCCTCGCGAATCCAGTCGCCATCGACGGCGTCAGAATGCGCCTGTCACCCGATCGCACCCGCATAGTTTTCGACTTGAGTGCGCCTGTCGAGCACCGGATTTTTGCACTCACCGATCCTCAGCGTCTGGTCATAGATATCGATGGCGCGGCCCTTGAACAAGACGTTGAAGCCCTTGACCTGGAGGGGACCCCGATCAGCGCAGTCCGCGCCGCTGTTCGTGATAATAATGACTTGCGCGTTGTGCTTGATCTGCGTGATGAAGTCAAACCTCGAAGTTTTATGCTGACGCCGATTATGCAATATGGTGACCGTTTGGTGGTTGACCTCTATACGCCTGAGCAGCAATTGGCACCCAGTATCCCAAAAGGAGACCTTATTGCCAGTCAGATGCGGGACGTGGTGATAGCGATAGACGCAGGCCATGGTGGCGATGACCCTGGCGCGATCGGCCCAGGCAAGCTCTACGAAAAGGATGTGGTGCTTGCCATCGCTAATCAGCTTTCTAACTTGTTTGACCAAGAACCTGGCTTTAAGGCGTCGATGACCCGCAAGGGCGATTATTATCTGGCCCACCGCAAACGAACCGATATAGCTCGTCAAGTTGAAGCTGATGTTTTTCTCTCTATTCATGCAGATGCTTTTATGACCGCGTCTGCCAGTGGCGCATCGGTCTACGTAATCTCTCAAAAAGGGGCGACCAGTGAAACAGCGCGCTGGTTGGCTGAAAAAGAAAATCGAGCAGACCTGATCGGTGGCGTTGGGCTTGACGACAAAGATGACTTGCTCGCCGGTGTGTTATTGGATTTGACTATGACCCACAGTTTATCGGCCAGCTTGGAAATGGGGCAGGAGGTCCTGAATGCGATAAAACCAGTCAATCGGCTGCATAAGAAGCAGGTTGAGCAGGCGGCATTTATGGTGCTTAAGTCGCCAGACATACCATCATTGTTGATCGAGACCGGCTTTATCTCGAATCCGGCCGAGGCAGGCAAATTAAAAACCCGAGCCCATCAGACTCGAATGGCCAAGGCAATCTTTTCGGGCGTCAAAAATTATGTGTCTCAGCATCCGCCCCTGGGCTCTTACCTGGCATGGAAAAATCAGGCTAACCCCGGTGAATTGGCGACCTACAAAATAGTCCGAGGCGACACCTTGTCAGCCATTGCAGTGAAGCATAGTGTCAGCGCCGAGCGTTTGAAAACCTTCAATGGTTTAATTGATGACCGAATTAAAATCGGTCAGTTACTCAAAATTCCGACGAGCTGAAGTCTCTGGACTAATCTTATGCAACGGATCATGCAATTGAATTCGCGGTTATCGAATCAAATCGCTGCTGGTGAGGTCGTCGAGCGGCCGGCCTCCGTGATTAAGGAGCTGCTGGAAAACAGCCTCGATGCGGGTAGCACCAGAATCGATATTGACCTCGAGGATGGGGGTATCAAGCTTATTCGGGTCAGGGATAACGGCGCTGGAATCCATGATCAGGATCTGACCCTGGCCTTGAGTCGTCATGCCACGAGCAAGATAAGGGAGACTGAAGACCTGGAGGCGATATCGACATTGGGTTTTCGAGGAGAGGCTTTGGCGAGCATGGCGTCGGTGTCCCGGCTGACGCTAACCAGCAATGCCACTGATGACAAGGCCGCTGGCTGGCGAGTCAGCGTCGCCGGTCAGGATATGCGGGCCAGTGTTGTGCCAGCGCCGCATCCTCGCGGCACCAGCGTCGAGGTCAAGGATCTATTCTTCAACACGCCAGCCCGACGGAAGTTTTTGCGAACCGAAAAAACCGAATTACAGCGCATTGAAGATGTCTTACGAAAACTGAGTCTTAGCCATCTGCAGGTAGCCATATATCTGCATCATAACGGCAAATTAGTACGTCATTTTGCCCCAGCACTGAACGAGGAGGACGTCACTCGCCGCCTTGCTGCGGTGTTTGGTCAGGGTTTTATCGAGAACGCCATTTATCTCGAACAGGCCTTTCCCGTGGAGCAAGGCGGCGCAGGTCTGCAGCTCCGTGGCTGGATTGGGCTGCCCACCTATTCCCGGGGCCAGGCCGACCAGCAATACTTTTATGTCAACGGTCGAATGATTCGCGACAAGTTGGTCACGCACGCCATCAAACAAGCCTATCAAGATGTCCTGTTTCATGGTCGCCAGCCGGTGTATGCACTCTTTTTGTCAGTGGATCCGCGGCTGGTGGATGTTAATGTCCATCCGACCAAGCACGAAGTGAGGTTCCGTAATGGCCGCGATATACACAGCTTTCTGTTTAGCGCCATTCATCGAGCGCTGGCCGACGTTCGGCCGGAGGCGAGCGCCGGTGTCAGGCTTCACTCAGAGGCGGGGGCAAGTTTTGCCGGACCAGGCCCATTGGCGGCCAGTAGCGCTGCGCTGCCACCGACACCAACTCAACGGGCCATGATGTTTTCCGGACCTACTCGATCAGGGTTTGTTGGAGAGCAGCTGCGGCCGTACGGGCAGATGCTGAATTCGGCCTGGTCAGAGAATGACGAGCCAGCGGCTACGGAAGACGTGCCGCCGCTGGGCTATGCAGTTGCTCAGCTACATGGTGTTTTTATCTTGGCCCAGAACGCTCATGGTCTGATCATTGTTGACATGCATGCTGCGCACGAGCGCATTACCTATGAGCGTCTCAAGCAAGCGACTGATGCCGAAGGTTTAAAAATGCAACCATTGTTAGTGCCGGTTTCGGTTGTCATGAGCGAAAGAGAGTGCGCAATGGTGGAAGAACACAGCGCACAATTGCTGGAATTTGGTTTTGAATTGCAGCGGGTTTCTGAAGAATCCATCATGGTGAGGAGCATTCCCGCCATGTTGCGAAAGGAGAATGCCGGGCAGCTGGTTCGTGATGTTCTTGCTGATCTGGCGGAGTACGGCAGCACTGCTCGAATTCAGCAACATCGAGATGAGCTGTTGTCGACGATGGCGTGTCACGGCTCGGTGCGTGCTAACAGACGTCTTTCAATCCCTGAGATGAATGCCCTGCTTCGTGACATGGAGGCGACTGAACGAAGCGGTCAGTGCAATCATGGTCGTCCAACCTGGACAGAGTTGTCCATTGAGGATCTCAATAAATTATTCCTGCGCGGTCAGTAAGCCAGTGCGCCCTGGCCAGCCGCCGGCTATTTTTTTAATGGGACCGACCGCCTCTGGCAAGTCGACTTTGGCACTTGAGCTGGCTGATCAGCTGCCGGTAGAAATTATCAGCGTAGATTCAGCGCTCGTATACCGGCGCATGGACATAGGTACCGCTAAGCCCAGTGAGCAAGTTTTGGCCAAATACCCCCACCATCTTGTGAATATTCGCGAGCCATTTGAGACCTATTCTGTCGCTGAGTTCAGAGCTGCCGCGTTGGCGGCGATGGCTGATATCACGGCAAGGGGCAAGATCCCGTTGTTGGTAGGCGGAACCATGCTGTATTTCAAGGCGCTGAAAACAGGGCTGGCGGAAATGCCGGCAGCCGATCTTGAAGTGCGAGCAGCTATCGCTCGAATGGCAAGCGAACAGGGCTGGGCGGCAGTCCACCGGCGTCTTGCCGAGGTTGACGGGGAGTCAGCCCAGCGGATTCACGTGAATGATCCGCAACGCCTATCTCGTGCGCTGGAGGTCTATGAGCTCACAGGGCGAAGCATGACGGAATGGCATGCTGAGCAACAGCAGGCAAGACTCCCATACAGTTGCTGTGAACTCGCGATTGTGCCGCCTGATCGAGCGGCCCTGCATCAATTGATCGCCCTAAGATTTCAGCAAATGCTGGACCAGGGATTTGTTGACGAGGTTCGTGACTTGCGCCTGCAACAGGTCCTTTTCAGCGACCTGCCGGCCATGCGGTCAGTGGGCTATCGTCAGGTGTGGCGGTACCTAGACGGTGCCCT
Organism: Gammaproteobacteria bacterium; assembly: GCA_038106185.1. Lineage (GTDB taxonomy): Bacteria > Pseudomonadota > Gammaproteobacteria > Pseudomonadales > Azotimanducaceae > UBA4582. The sequence continues at coordinate 191,600 of JAYODE010000002.1, forward strand.
GTCATATGCCGAGATGGTTGACGCGGCTGTCGTTGCCACTCGGCAACTGGCAAAACGCCAATATACCTGGTTACGAGGCTGGACTGCATTGCAACAAATCGATACGCCTGACGTCGGCCAGACCTTGAAAATCCTGCAGTCCAACATCATATTAGACTGACGTAAAAACTGACCACTACCGGTTGCGCTGCTGATAGGTAAAACCTCTCAAAGGCAGGGCAGGCTGTATTTTCATCGGTATCCTTCATTGGTATCAACGGCGTCCTGCTCTGCAGGGCAACAGGCTAGGAGAACAAAATGTCAAAAGGGCAGTCGCTACAAGACCCTTTTTTGAATGCACTCAGAAAAGATCGCGTGCCGGTATCCATTTACCTGGTCAGCGGCATTAAATTGCAGGGCCAAATAGAAGCCTTTGATCAATTTGTGATCCTGTTGCGTAATACCGTGAGCCAAATGATTTATAAATCGGCGATTTCTACTGTTGTGCCGGCCCGAAATGTTAATATATCCGCTCTGGCGGGTGATGAAGATATCGACGACTGAGGAGCATAGTGATTGCTGCGCGGGGTTAATAATTTTGTGGTTTGAGAGACCTGAAGCTGGCACTCAGGCGCTATTGGTACATCTGGTGGAGGCAGACTCCTCAGCCTCAGAATTTACTGAGCTGGTGCTTTCCGCTGGACTCGTGCCGGCAGAATGCATCCACGTTAAACGTCGCAGTGCGCATCCCAAAACCTATGTGGGAACGGGCAAGCTGCAGGAGCTCAGGACCTTGGCAGACGCCTGTGGTGCTGAGCTGGTGATTTTTGATCAGGATCTGACACCGACCCAAGAACGTAACATTGAGGCGGCTTTAGCGCGCCGAGTCATGGGTCGCACGGGTTTGATTCTCGATATCTTCGGGCAACGGGCAAGAACCCATGAGGGCCAGCTTCAGGTCGAGCTGGCGCAGCTGCAGCATATGTCGACACGCCTGGTGCGCGGTTGGACCCACCTGGACCGTCAGCGCGGCGGTTCAGGGCGTGGTCAGGGCTCTTCCATGGGTGTGACAGGTACGGGTGAAACCCAGCTAGAGTCGGATCAGCGAATACTGCGTACACGGGTGAAACATATCAATCAGCAACTCGACAAGGTGCGTAAGCAGCGCACCCAAAACCGCCGGTCTCGAGTTCGCGCGGATATCCGCTCTGTGTCTTTGGTAGGTTATACCAACGCGGGTAAGTCGACCCTGTTCAATCGCCTGTGTGATGCGCACGTCCATGCGGCTGACCAACTCTTTGCGACCCTTGACCCGACCTTGCGACAGCTTGATTTACCCGTCATTGGCAAAGCGATTCTCACTGATACGGTAGGGTTCATTCGCAGCTTGCCCCATGGTCTGGTTAAGGCATTTCGAGCGACCTTGGAAGAAGTTGAGCAGGCGGATTTGTTGTTGCATGTGGTGGATGCGGTCTCGGCCGACAAGGAGCATCAGATGCATGAAGTCAATGGTGTGCTGGAGGAGATAGGCGCACAGGCGGTGCCGCAGCTACTCGTGTATAACAAGATCGACCTGATCGATGAAGTGCCGAGGGTAGATCGCGACGCCAGCGGCCTGCCGGTCAGGGTCTGGATTTCCAGTATCAGTGGTGCCGGCGTTGATCTGTTGATTGAGGCGATTAGTGAGCTGTTAGGGCAGCAGGTTATCGAGACCACTGTGCGGCTGGAGCCCCATGAAGGCCAATTGCGTGCTGAATTGTTCTCGCTGGGGGCAGTGCTGGGCGAGGAGACACAAGCCGATGGCACTATGAGCCTGCAGTTGAGAATAGAACGGCAGAGCCTGCAAAGGCTGGGTAGACGGCTATTAAGTCCGGGAGTTGCTCTGGCGGGGATAGCTGGCACTGAAATTAACTGAAATCGATGCATGATTATTATGCCGATTAGTGGGAAACTGTAAGTTTTCCAATTCGGAAAACACCAACGGAGAGAGTTATGGCCTGGAATGAGCCTGGTGGCGGCAATCAGGGAGACAAAGATCCTTGGGGAAAGCGGGATGATCAAGGTCCCCCTGACTTAGACGAAGCGTTTCGCAAATTACAGAGTAATCTCAGCGAAATGTTCGGCGGCAAAAAAAGTGGCGGAACTGGCGGCAGCGGTAGCGGCGCTCCAGCGTTCAGCAAGAATGTTCTGGGTCTCGCGTTCGTCGTGCTGTTGGCGATCTGGGGATTTGCAGGTATTTACACGATCGATGAGCAGGAGAGCGGTGTCGTACTGCGATTTGGCAAGGTTCAGGATGAGATTCTGAGTCCCGGTTTACACTGGAACCCGCCGCTGATCGATAAGGTATTGTCGACCAATGTTACGCGCGTGAGGTCCAGACCTCACGATTCCGAGATGTTGACGGAAGATGAGAATATCGTGATTGTGAAGATGTCGGTGCAGTATGTGGTCAGCGATGTGTTGCAATACTTGCTGCGAGTGCGTGATCCCGATGAGAGCCTGTATCAGGCAACGGAAAGTGCGCTGCGGCATGAAGTGGGTAGTTCTTTAATGAACCAGGTTCTCACTGAGGGTCGAGCTGAATTGGGCGACAGGGTCAAGGTCCGTATTCAGGATTATATGAACCGCTACGGTACCGGTATCGAAGTCACTCAGGTCAATATCGACGAGACAGCGCCACCAGATGCCGTTCGTGCGGCGTTTGATGACGTGATTAAAGCCCGAGAAGATGAAGTGCGGGTCCGTAATGAAGCCAGTGCCTTCTCTAACCAGGTGATTCCTGAGGCTCGAGGCGAAGCGCAACGTCTGATTGAGGAGTCGCTGGGCTATAAAGAACGTGTCATCGCGCAGGCACGGGGTGAAGCGGAACGTTTTAACAAGCTCTATGCCGAATACAAGCTCGCTCCGGATGTAACTCGTGAACGAATCTACATTGATACGATTGAGTCGGTGATGGCTAACAGCACCAAGGTCATGGTGGATGTCGAGGGTGGAAACAACATGATGTACCTACCCCTCGACAAGATCATGGAGCGTCGCGGTAGTACTGGTGGCAATCCGGGCATGACCAATGAAAGCGGCAATAATCCGGTTGAGCGCGTCGATACTTCGCGCCGACCTAGCAGCAGGAGGGATCGATAATGCCCATTAAGATTGTTGTATTGGCGTTTGTATTGGCGGTTGGGGGGCTTCTTGGCGTCAATTCGCTCTTTATCGTCAGTGAATTAGAGCGAGCAGTTCTGCTTGAGTTTGGACGAGTCGTGCGTGCAGATATTGAGCCAGGCTTGCATCTTAAAAAGCCGTTCATTAATGAGGTGAGAAAATTTGACGCTCGCGTGTTGACGCTTGACGCCAACCCGGAACGATTTCTGACCTTGGAAAAGAAGGCTGTGATTGTTGATTCATTTGCAAAGTTCAGAGTCGATGATGCGCAGCGTTTCTACACGGCGACTTCCGGCGATGAACGGCGTGCTGAGGCGCTGTTGCGGCAGCGGATAAACAACGGACTACGAAATGAAATCAGTAAGCGTAGTTTGCATGAGGTTGTGTCTGGCGAACGTGATGAACTCATGAATGTGCTGACCGCACGTCTGGACGAAGTGGCACGAGAAGAGTTGGGCGTCGAGGTCGTAGATGTTCGAGTCAAGCGAATCGATTTGCCGCCCGAAGTCAGCCAGTCGGTGTATGCGCGAATGAATACCGAGCGTGATATCGAAGCTCGCGAGCACCGCGCGCAAGGCCAGGAACTGGCCGCAGGTATTCGAGCGGATGCGAGCAAGCAGCGAGAGGTGATTCTGGCAGAAGCATATGCGGATGCGGAGTCGATTCGTGGTGATGGAGATGCTGGATCGGCGGCCTTGTATGCAGAAGCATTCAGTCGTGACCTGGAGTTTTATAAATTTTATCGAAGCATGGCGGCTTATCAACGTACCTTCGCAGATAAGGGTGATGTATTACTGATTGATCCGAACAGTGAGTTTTTCAAGTACCTGAAGAAAAGCAAAAACTAGCGCAAGGCGCTGGACATCAGCAACCGGGAAGACATTCCCGGTTTTTTTTTGAACGTTCTGTGGCGCTCAGTTATGCCGTTTAGAGGGCAACCGAGTATGTGGCATGATCTTGGCGTGGCGATTTGTCTGGTTTTAGTGATAGAGGGCGTTATGCCCTTTCTGTATCCTCAGCGCTGGAAGGAAATGGTCGCAGCACTCGCCAAGGTGGATGACCGAACCATGCGGCTGGCCGGGCTGGGCAGTATGGTAGTGGGTACGGCATTGCTGTACCTGATTAATTAGATTTTTGTAGAGGTGATGGATGAACAGCAGCGACCGTTGGTTGTTACCTGACGGTATCGACGAGGTGCTGCCGCCAGAGGCGTTGAATCTTGAGCGCGTTCGGCGCCGGTTGCTCGATATCTTTGCGGTTTGGGGTTACGACTATGTGATTCCACCGATGGTAGAATTTTTGGAGTCATTACTGACTGGCACGGGCAGTGATCTGGATCTCAAAACCTTTAAAGTGACCGACCAGATTTCTGGCCGAATGATGGGCATACGAGCAGATATCACCCCGCAGGTGGCACGAATTGATGCGCACAGTCAGAAGAAGCAAGGTGTGGCGCGGTTTTGCTACGCAGGGACTGTCTTACATACTCGGCCGACGAATATGCTTGCTTCACGAGCCCCACTGCATGTGGGTGCGGAGCTGTTCGGCGACTCGGGAAGTCGTGCTGATCTTGAGATTGTGAGTTTAATGATCGAGTCGCTCCATAGCCTGGGGATGGCGCCGATTCTACTGGAATTGGGTGATGTAGGTATTTTCAGGCTATTGGTGCAGCACCTCGAGATATCACCTGCTGTTGAGGAGCAACTTTTTGCGCTAATCCAGAAAAAGGCCATGGTTGAACTGGAGGCCTGTCTACAAGGTCTGGGGCTGGCGGTGAGTGACAAGCAATTGATACTTGAGCTGCCGGGGCTTTGCGGTAATGCGGAAGTACTGGTTAAGGCTGAGAAAGTCTTTGCTGATTATCCGCAGGTTCAGCAGCGATTAGCCAACCTGGCTGAGGTGGCCCGCGGCATTGAGTCCAGGTTTGGCGGAATGCAGGTCTATTATGATTTGAGTGAGCTTCGCGGCTATAACTATCATACTGGCATTGTCTTTGCGGCGTATCTGGGGAAGATTCGGAGTCGAGTCGCTCAAGGAGGGCGTTACGACAGTATTGGCCGACTATTTGGCCGAGACAGGGGCGCTACGGGGTTTGATGTGGATGTTAAGGCGTTGGCAAGATTTGCGACTACCACAGAAGTTCAGCGTCCCGTCGTCGTCGTAGACCCGGGTCTAGGGCTTGATGATCGGCGCCGATGGGAAAAAATTCGAGAGTTACGTGAGGCGGGCTACATTGTCCTTGAGTCGGGCAAGGAGACGGAGCCCCACGACTTTATTTTGAACGACTATGACGGTGAGTGGCAGCTCACTAAAACTTACCAGAAAGATCGACAGAGTAATTAAGAATGGGTAGTAATGTTGTAATTATAGGCACTCATTGGGGTGATGAGGGTAAAGGTAAGGTCGTTGATTTGCTGACTGAGCGAGCTGCTGCGGTGACTCGATTTCAGGGTGGTCACAACGCCGGACACACACTGGTCGTGAACGGTAAAAAGACGGTCCTACATCTGATTCCCTCAGGAATACTCCACCCGCAGGTCCAGTGTCTCATTGGTAATGGCGTCGTGCTGTCTATTCCCGCGCTTTTCGAAGAAGTCAAAATGCTTGAAGACGCTGGCGTGAATGTGCGCGAGCGACTCATGGTGAGCCAGGGCTGCCCGCTGATATTACCCCATCATATTGCTCTGGATCAGATTCGTGAGACGGTTCGCGGAAACCAAAAAATTGGCACCACTGGTCGTGGAATCGGTCCAGCCTATGAAGACAAGGTGGCAAGACGAGGCTTGCGCGTCATTGATATGTACCAGCCAGAGCAGTTTAAAACGTCACTTGCAGAGATTATGGACTACCATAATTTTGTCCTGAAAAATTACTTCAATACCAAGACTGTGAGCCTTGAGGAGACGCTGGATGCCTCGCTGGCATGGGCTGAAGAACTGCGCCCCATGGTTGGCGACGTAGTCGCCAGGCTTGATCAGCTGCAACGTGACAATGCCAACGTTCTGTTTGAGGGCGCTCAGGGTTCTTTGTTGGATATCGATCAGGGTACCTATCCGTTTGTGACCTCATCAAACACCACGGCTGGCGCTATCGGCAGCGGCTGTGGCGTTGGCCCCATGGACCTCGACTACATACTCGGCATTACCAAGGCGTATACGACGCGAGTCGGCTCCGGTCCTTTTCCAACTGAGCTGTTTGATGAGGTGGGTGCTCAATTAGGTAAGCGCGGTAATGAGTTCGGTTCCACTACCGGTCGACCCCGACGTTGTGGCTGGTTTGATGCCTATGCCCTAAAGCGGTCCATTCAGGTGAACAGCCTGTCCGGCCTTTGTATCACCAAGCTGGATGTTCTGGACGGTCTCGAAACCTTGTCTTTGTGCACCAGTTATGATGAGACGGATCCGTTGAACCCGAAACCTGTGTATGAAGTCATGCCCGGCTGGCAGGAAAACAGTGCGGGTGTTCGTCAGGTCGAAGATTTGCCAGCCAATGCCAGGGCTTATCTGAAGCGTATCGAGGAAGTCTGCGGCATCCCTATCGACATCATTTCTACTGGCCCGGATCGTCGAGACACTATCGTTCTGCGCGATCTGTTTGTGGCGTAAGCGCCAAACCGCAGATTCGGCGGGTACCATGATGGGGCGAGAGTGGCGAAAACTATTGCTCGCCTCTTGGCATGGACTTACGCAGCAACGGATCAAAGCCTGAGGCAACCCACTCGCCTTGGGCAGTGTTCCAGTGCGAAAAAAATCGGCGCGTGCCGGGGTCGGAATGTAGCGCCAAGCGCTCTGGAAAGAGATTCCAGTTAGTCAAGGGCGGCGAGGGTGCGCGAACATACTTGTCGGTCGTGGGGAGTGCGCTGCGAAGCCAGCCGCCGCGTGCATAATACTGGTGCCAGGTTCGGCGTGATCTGACGCCGTCACCATCCAGCCTTGTGTGAAAGGTCGCCGTGTCATAGAGAATGCAGGTACCAGCGACACCGTAAAGTGGCACTTCCTGGTATTTTTCGCCCAATCCGGCGAACGCTGCCTTTAGAGTTTCATACCGATTGCTGCCAGGTACGACGCAAAAAGAGGGCGTGCCAGGTTCAACATCGGTGAGATAGTGGATAGCACAAAGCCAATCGCAGGGCATGTAGGGCTGGCGTACCAGGCGGTCAGCAAGCGCCTCGTCGTGATGAAAGTTCATGGTGCCCACCCCAGCGTTAGCGGGCGTCTCTCTGAAGTTGAATTCGCTGAAACGCACCTGCTCCTCGCCGCCAAGCAGAGTCGAGACTACGGGAAATGAGCGAGGATGGCGAATAAAAGGATCCAGTTCGGGATGGTCCAGCAAGGGTTGTGAGAAGATCAAGCCTTGATTGCGATGATGGGGCTTGCGTCTCGCGCCCAGCCCCCAGGCGTCAGCTTCGGTTTGCTGGGATTGGTTGAAAAATTGATTGAGGAAATCCAGCTCGCTGTGGCTCAGGCAGTCTTTCAGGACAACAAAGCCTTGCTCGGTGAAAAATTGACAGGCGGCGTCATGATCGCTTTGCGGATCGAAACAAGGCGGAGGCAGTTCACTGATGCGGCCAAATCCCTGGGCTGCGTTGGCAACATCACCGGCCAGATTTTCCTGTTGTTGGAGTTTGATCGACATAGGTATTAGCCTCTAGCGGTTATATTGGCTGTCGCCTCGAACAAGTCGGGGATTAGGCAGCGGACCAGGCGACAAGCCCAAGGTTACTCAGTATCATATCCTTCGAAACTGAACGTCAAGTCTATTGAGGTCGTGAGGCGGAGCAGATGCACCGCGCCTGAGGACGGCCAGGTTATTAGCCACAAGCCGGGAGAGTTTGTGACCTGAGAGGGCGCATCTGTAAGTCACCGGTCGAGCAGAGAGATCGAAAGGTCATGACCCAAGGCAGCAAGACGAGTAGCGGACTGAATAAAGCTTAGGATGAGAAAAGCTTAGGTCTAGAAAAGCTTAGGTTCAGAAAAGCTTAGGTCTAGAAAAGCTTAGCTAGCGAAATTGCGGTTAAAAACCAGCGCTAAGAACGAGTCTAAGAACTAGTCTAAGAACGAGTCAAAAAACGGGGTGAGGACCATAAGTCTTAAGGAAGTATGGTGCCGAGGAGAGGACTTGAACCTCCACGCCCTTGCGAGCACTAGCACCTGAAGCTAGCGTGTCTACCAATTTCACCACCTCGGCAATGAGGCGCGAAAGATTACTAAGGCGTATCATTGCTGTCAATCATACTCTGGTATTGAATGATGAAAAAAGATCCATTTCAACAACGAGAGGCGCGAAATTATGCGCAACCCATCGCGAGTCGAGAACATATTCTCGCTTGCATGGAGCAGTTTGGTGAGCCCATGGGCTTTAAAGCACTGGCGAAAACCCTGTCTCTGGAAGCGGACAGTCAGCTTGAAGCCCTGCAAAATCGGCTCAGGGCCATGGTTCGAGACGGGCAGCTGATAGTCGATCGACGCAGTATCTTTGCCATTGCCAGCAAGATGGAGTTGATTACTGGCAAGGTCTCTGCGCATCCTGACGGGTATGGTTTTCTCGTCACGCCAAAGGGTGAAGAGGACGTGTTTCTCTCTGAGCGTGAGATGCACAAGGTTTTTCATGGCGACATAGCGCAGGTGAGAGTCGCCGGGAAAGATCGACGCGGACGTCTGCAGGGCGATATCGTCGAGGTGATTGAGCGTAATACTGATCGATTGGTAGGACGAATATTCCACGAAGGCACCCTGTGCTTCGTTGAGCCGCTGAATAACCGCATTAATTTCGACATACTGCTGCCGAAAGCTAATGTGGCGCAGCAACCGGAAGGTCAGATTGTTGTCGTCAAGGTATTAGAGCACCCCAAGGGGCATGGGCATGTGACTGCCGAGATCGTCGAGGTCATGGGCGAACAGCTGACGCCTGACATGGAAGTTGGAATTGCCCTGCGAAATCACGACATTCCGGTTGACTGGTCTGCGGAGGTTCTGCAGTTGGTCGACCGAATGCCAAGTCAGGTTCGAGACAAGGATCTGGCTGGTCGCAAAGACCTTCGAGACCTGCCGTTCGTGACGATTGATGGTGAAGACGCGCGGGATTTTGATGACGCGGTACTCTGCGAGCCACGATCTCGCGGTGGTTGGCAGCTGCGGGTTGCCATCGCTGACGTCGCCCATTATGTGGAAGTCGGCTCGGCTCTAGATCAGGCGGCATATGCCCGTGGTACCTCGGTCTACTTTCCGCAATATGTCGTCCCCATGCTGCCAGAAAAACTCTCCAACGGCCTTTGTTCGCTTAATCCCTATGTGGACCGACTGGTGATAGTCTGCGATATGCAGATTTCTGCTAAGGGTCGTGTTACTGCTTATAAATTCTATGAGGCGGTAATTCGTTCTGCGGCCCGTCTGACTTATACGGATGTGGCTCGTCAAATTAATGCGCCCGGCGACGAGTTTGATCATCCTGAGCTGATACCGAAGCTGATGGATTTACGAAATTTGTTTGATGTTCTCATGGACCAGCGACAGGCACGGGGCGCTCTCGAATTCGAATCAACCGAGCTACAATTTTTCTTTGACGACAAAGGCAGTGTCAACGCTATTGAACCCCGTAGTCGTAACATCGCCCACCGTATTATTGAAGAGTGCATGCTCTGCGCCAATGTCTGTGCCGCGCGATTTATTGTCAAGCATGGTAAGCCAGGTCTGTTTCGTGTGCATGAACCACCTTCTCTGGAGAAGGTTGAGTTACTCCGTGGCTTTCTCAGTCGCTTCAATGTCACGTTGGAAGATGGCGAGAACCCGTCGACTCAAGATTACCAGCAGGTTATCGCTCAATTGCGAGAGAAGAAAAACAGTCATGTGTTGCAAATGGCTTTGTTGCGCTCTATGAATCAGGCCGTTTATCAGCCCGAAAACAAGGGCCATTTTGGTCTGGGCTACAAAGAATACGCGCACTTCACTTCGCCAATCCGGCGCTACCCAGATTTGCTGATGCATCGTCTGATCAAGAGTGTGATCCATAGCCGAACGCTGAGCGACTGGGTCTTGCGTTTTGGTCAGCCCGCGAAGGCCAGCTACTATCCTTATGAGCGCCTCGAAGTACTGGCGTTGGGTGAGCACACGTCTTTTGCAGAGCGTCGCGCGGACGCGGCGGTCTATGAGGTGCTGGAATGGATTAAGTGTGACTACATGAGCGATCGAGTTGGGGACATTCACGATGGCGTGATCACCGGCGTTGCCAAATTCGGCTTTTTCGTTGAATTAGTTGACGTGTTTGTTGAGGGTTTAGTGCATGTCAGCACCCTGGCGGGTGACTACTATCAATATGATCAGGAAAGTCAAATGCTAGTCGGTGAGCGGACGGGTATGAGCTATGGTATGGGAGATATAGTGAGTGTCCAGGTGGCGCGAGTGAATGTCACCGAGCGTAAAATGGACTTCGAGCTAATCTCTCATGAGCCGCTGATACGTCGCCGTCATGCGCCCAAACCGCAAGTGAGTCGCGCCACACGGTCTCGAGGGAAAGCGGCGGCCAAGTCGAGTAAGGTCCATGCTGGAAAGTCGGGGGTAAAGGCTAAAGTTAAACCCAATACGCCAGTGCTCGATCAGCTGCAGGTCAAGAAACAGCGCCCAACAAATGGAAAGGTCAAGGCAAAGGGAAAAGGAAAGATAAAGGGAAAAGGAAAGATAAAAGGAGAGGCAAAAGATCAGTCGGCGCCAGCGACCAGCGCTAAGTCGAAAGCTGAATCCAAATCTGGCTTAAAGCCTGGTTCAAAAACAAATAAATCCAAGGCTCAGTCTAAACCCGCAGTAGAAGCGTTGTTTGCCCAAAAAGCCAAGATCGACAAGATGGGGCGCCGCGCATGAAAGAAGCCCCCTTGAACGATGTGTTGTTCGGTATTAATGCCGTGGAAAGCCGGTTGCGGGTCGGAAAGCAGGGTGTCAAATCGCTCCTGGTGCGTGAAGGCCAGATGTCGCGGCGAATTGAGACCCTGGTTGAGCTGGCTGAAGCAGCAGCTATACCCGTAGAAAGAGTGACTGACAGATTGTTGACCGAGATGACCAGCATCAGTCATCAGGGCGTGGCGCTGAACGTAGCGCCACTGCAGATGCTGGGTGAAAAGGCGTTAGACACTATCCTGGAAAGGCATTCGAACCACCTGTTGCTGCTGATATTAGATGGTGTCACAGATCCAAGAAACTTTGGCGCCTGCCTGCGCAGTGCCGCGACCCTGGGCGTTCATGGGGTCATTGTCCCAAAGGATAACAGCGCGCCTTTAACGGCTGCGGCGGCGAAAACAGCCTCCGGAGGCGCTTCGATCGTGCCTGTCGTGCAGGTTGTGAATCTCGCGCGTTGTATTGAGCAGCTGAAACAGCGGGGGATCTGGATTGTCGGGACCTTGCTGGAAGCCGAGAAAGCGCTCGATCAAGTCGATCTGACAGGTAATGTGGCGATTGTGATGGGCTCGGAAGAACGTGGAATGCGTGATCGAACGAAAAAGTCCTGCGATTACCTGGTAAATATTCCGATGCCATTCGCAAGCTTGGGCTTTAACGTCTCGGTAGCAACTGGTATTTGCCTGTATGAAGCCACTCGGCAACGCCAGTCTCTACACCTGCCAGGAACCGCTGCCACCCTCTCTGCCGCTGAAAAATAGGCTGCGCCAGCGGCGTTCTGTTTAGCGCGAACAATAAAGTCGATCAGGGTTTGAATTTTGAGTTGTCTGTGGCTACAATGCGCCCCCCAGTTTTCTCCTTGCTTCACCGCCGCGGCCTACGCGTGCTGGGAAGCATTAACCCGAAAGGAGTCTTGAATGAGACATTATGAGATAGTGTTTCTGGTTCATCCTGATCAAAGCGAGCAGGTGCCAGGAATGATAGAGCGTTACTCTACCATGATTACCGATGGTGGTGGTCAGGTTCACCGTATCGAGGATTGGGGGCGTCGTCAGTTAGCCTATCCAATCAACAAAATCCACAAAGCCCACTACGCGCTCATGAATGTCGAATGCGGCAAAGAAGTGCTTGAGGAACTGAATACCGCTTTCCGCTTTAACGATGCTGTTTTGCGCAATCTGATCATGATCCGTAAAGGTCCAGAGACGGAAGACTCTTGCATCATGAAAATCGAGCGCGAAAGCCGCGAGCGAAAAGAACGAGACGATGTACCCGCACCTCGCGTTGCCGAGGCTGTCGTTGATGTCGACGATGTCGACGATGCCGATTTAGAAGAACTGGAATAACCGGAGAACCTCATGTCACGATTTTATCGAAGAAGAAAGTTTTGCCGGTTTACTGCTGAAGGCGTCACAGAGATCGATTACAAAGATATCGAAATGCTCAAGCAATATGTTTCTGAGACCGGCAAGATCGTTCCAAGCCGTATCACTGGCACTAAGGCAAGATACCAGCGGCAATTGGCGAAGGCGGTAAAACGCGCTCGCTATCTGGCCTTGATACCTTTTACTGATGGGCATAAGTAATTAGCTGCGAGTCGCAAATCTCCCGCTAAATACCCGCTAACTTCCCGCTCAATACGGAGAGAATTTAGCATGCGTGGCTTGGCTGAATTTGTTATGCGAGGCCGGCTTCAGGCAATCGGTGCCTGTGTAGGGCTGGCACTGTTGCCATTCGGCCACTGGTTGAGTGCTGCAGTGGTGTGTCTGGTGCTGCTACGCAGAGGTGTCAGTGAGGGCTTGGTGCTGCTGTTGTTAGCCAGCGTCCCACTCACTGTTCTGTATGTTACGACCGGTGACCCTGGCCCCTTGATGGGACTTATGGGAATGACATGCCTGGCGTCGATTTTGCGCAGCACGCAATCCTGGTCGATGGTGTTAGGTGCAGCGGTGATGGTTGCAGGCGCCAGTAGCCTCATGTTTGAGCGTCTGGTTGCAGAAGATTTGACCAAGCTGGTGGATTGGTATCTGGCGTTTACCGCCGATGCAGGTGGGCAGCAAGAGGTAACGGCCGAGGCACAAGGTTTAGCGCGCCAGGTCATTATGGGTTTGTTTGCGATGGGTCAGGCCTATGCCATGATCAGTTTTCTGGTTCTGGCAAGATGGTGGCAAAGTCAGCTTTACAATCCTGGCGGATTGCGGGCAGAGTTCCATCAGTTGCGTTTGCCCATACCTTTAGCCGCCGTGATTGTCCTGTTACTGGTGGTGTGTGTCTTGGTGGGTACGCCTCAAGCGCTGCGCTGGGTACCATTGTTGACGGTGCCTTTGGTGATGGCAGCGATTGGTTTGGTGCATTGGTTCGTGGCCTTGAAGGGTTTGTCCGGGCATTGGCTCGGAGGTTTTTATGTACTGTTGATAGTGATGTATCAGCTTGTTTCGCCGTTGTTGGCATCGCTGGCACTGATGGATAGCTGGTTTGAATTGAGAAAGAAATTTCGATCTGATCGAGAGGGGTAAGATATGGAAGTTATTTTGTTAGAGCGTGTTGCGAACCTGGGTAATCTGGGTGATAAAGTCAACGTGAAATCTGGCTACGGGCGAAACTACCTGATGCCACAAAAGAAAGCCGTACCAGCGACGAAAGAAAATGTTGCGTCTTTTGAAGTTCGACGAATTGAGCTGCAGAAGCTGGCTGACGAAAAGTTGGCGGAATGCCGTGCTCGTGGCGAGAAAATCAGCGCATTGGAAGTGACGCTCACCGCGAAGGCGGGCGATGAGGGCAAGTTGTTTGGCTCTATCACTGTTCGCGACATAGTGGATGCGGTTTCGGCCCTGGGCATTGAACTTGAGAAAAGCGAAGTGCGCATGCCAGAAGGTCCGATCCGTGATCTGGGTGAGCATGAAGTGGACATTCACCTGCACACAGAGGTTAATGTGAAGCTCAAAGTGGGTGTTATCGCCGAAGTCTGACCTATGCCATGATCCCGGCCCGGCCAACCGCTAAGCGATTGGACAGGTCGATTGTTGGGCTTGGGATCACGCTGCGTCAGGGGTGGCGTCTGAAAGAGTGGGGTCTTGTTTGAGAGACTTCCGGTATGTTTTGCTCTTGAAAGTTTTTTTTCGCAGGATAGGCTATCCTGCCTGGTACAACCTTCAGCGCGGCGACACTTTTGGCTATAGCAATCGACGACATCAATACCGCGAACCTCAAGGTCCCGCCTCATTCCCTTGAGGCTGAGCGTTCGGTGCTCGGGGGTCTCATGCTTGACGAGCAGGCCTTTGACCATATTTCCGGACTGGTGACCGCCGATGACTTCTATCGTAGCGATCACCGCGTCATCTTTCGCTGTATGGAAAGCATGGTAGAGCAGAACAAACCGCTGGATATCATTACGATTTCTGAGGCGCTGAGCGCCGTTAATGAGCTCAGCAACGTGGGGGGTATCGCCTACTTATCTGACCTTGCCAACAGTATCCCTACGACCTCAAATATCCGCGCCTATGCCACCATAGTTGTTGAGCGAGCAACCGTTCGCAAGCTGATCTCGGTCGCCCACGAAATCGCCGACAGCGGCTTTAATCCCGATGGTCGAGACAGTGCAACGCTTATTGATCTGGCAGAATCCAAAGTCTTTCAAATCGGTGATTCTCGTCCCAGCACCGGTGGCCCTCAAACGGTTCGCAGCGTATTGACCAAGGCTGTCGAGCGGATCGATGAGCTGTTCCAGACGAAAGGCGCTCTGACGGGCCTTAGTACCGGTTTTCGGGACATCGATGATATGACCATGGGTCTGCAGAAGGGTGATCTGGTGATTGTGGCGGGTCGACCTTCGATGGGAAAAACCAGTTTTGCGATGAATATCGCTGAAAATGCGGCCATTGCCGGAGATAAACCCGTGCTGGTGTTCAGTATGGAAATGCCAGCCGATTCATTGATCATGCGAATGTTGTCATCGCTTGGACGAATCGATCAGTCAAAAATTCGAAGTGGGCAATTGAGCGACGAAGATTGGCCAAGGCTGACATCAGCGGTCACTTTGTTAAACGACAAGCCCTTGTTTATAGACGACACAGCGGCTCTATCGCCCACAGAGATTCGTTCTCGAAGCCGTCGAATTGCTCGAGAACACGGTCCCATCGGGTTGATCGTGGTGGATTATTTACAGTTAATGCAGGTGACGGGTGGCTCGGAAAATCGCGCGACTGAAATCTCTGAAATCTCTCGAGGACTCAAGGGTATCGCGAAGGAGTTTGAATGCCCGTTGATTGCACTGTCACAATTAAATCGAGGCTTGGAGCAGCGACCTGACAAACGCCCGATCATGTCTGACCTTCGAGAGTCTGGCGCGATTGAGCAGGATGCTGATGTCATTTTGGCGATCTATCGCGATGAGGTTTATCACGAAGATGCGGAAAAAGGGGTTGCCGAGGCGATTATTCTAAAACAGCGAAATGGACCCATTGGTCGAAAAAAACTCGCATTTATTGGCCAATACACCAAGTTTGAGGATTTGGCTCAAGGCTATGATGACTATATGTACGAGTAGTCTGGGTGTGTCCTTCAATTGATGCAGGTCGCTGACCAACATGAGTAGTATTCCAATCGCGAAAATCCATTTGCGCGCGATCCAGCATAATCTGGATTTAGCCCGTAGCCGGGCACCCGGCAGTCATTTATTGGCGATGGTGAAAGGCAATGCCTATGGCCATGGCGTACTGGAATTAGCCCCTCGACTTCAAGGCGTTGATGCCTTTGGAGTGGCTCGAGTAGATGAGGGCCAGCGATTGCGCGCTCTGGGTGTTAAGCAGCCCATTGTCGTCTTGCATGGTTTTAATGATCGACAGGAACTCGAGGCCTGCCGAAAAGATGCATTAACACCGACCCTGCATAGTCCGCATCAGGTGGACTTGCTGTCGATGCACCAAGGTCAAGACTTACCGGTTTGGCTCAAGCTCGACACTGGGATGCATCGACTCGGATTGTCACCTGCTGACTTTAAGGCCATCATCGCCCGCCGTGTTTGCAATGTAACCTGCATCATGAGCCATTTGGCGAACTCCGATCAGCTTGGACATCCCTTAAATGAAGCCCAGCTTGCGTTATTTGAAGCCCTGACAAAGGACTTGGGCATACCTCGCAGTCTGGCAAATTCAGGAGCTATTCTGACTTGGCCGAGTAGCCATTTTGAATGGATTCGTCCCGGGATCATGCTCTATGGTTGCTCGCCATTTGGTGATGATGCCACGAGTGGTCTGCAGCCGGCGATGACACTGACGGCACCGGTGCTTGCCGTGCACAGAGTAGCGGCTGGTGACGCCATAGGCTATGGCGGCATCTGGCGCGCACCGAAAAGTACTCGAATAGCGGTATTGGGTATCGGCTATGCGGATGGCTACCCGAGAGAAGTCCCGGCGCAGATGCCAGTGTGGATTGCCGGTCAGCGACGGCCGATTGTCGGTCGAGTGTCGATGGATACTCTGATGGTCGATATCGGCGATTTGGAGGTCGCGCCAAATGAGCGCGCAGAGATGTGGGGGCGGTCACTGCCCGTGGAAGAGTTAGCGGTACTGATGGGTACCATCGGCTATACATTACTGTCTCGACTCACGCCGCGTGTGCATCGTGAGCTGAGCGATGAGTGAGTACTTACAACTCTTGCAGGCAATGCTAAACCCTTGAATTGACAATAGAGACGGCATCGATGGCCAAGTCAAAAACAGTGTATGTCTGCGGTGATTGTGGCGCTGAGAGCGCCAAATGGCAGGGTCAGTGTAGCGACTGCAAGGCTTGGAACACCCTGACTCGACTATCGATTGAAGACACGGCTCGTAGCGTTAGAAAGCAGGGCTTCGCCGGGCAATTGGCCGTGGCCAGCATCCTCGGGGAAGTTTCAGCGCACGACGTTCCACGCCTCGCATCCGGCTCCAGTGAATTTGATCGCGTGCTAGGGGGAGGGCTGGTACCTGGCTCAGCCGTCCTCATTTCTGGCAGTCCTGGTGCAGGCAAGAGCACCTTGCTGATTCAAACCCTGTGTAAACTTGCCGAGCAGCACTCAGCGCTGTACGTCACCGGTGAGGAAAGCCTCGCTCAGATTGCCATGCGGGCGCGAAGGTTACAGTTACCCGTCGACAAGCTGAATGTTATGGCGCAGACCAATGTCGAGGCGATTTGCGCGACATGGGATGAGATGCAGCCCAAACTCATTGTTATTGATTCGATCCAGGTCATGTACCTGGACAGTGTTGAGTCTGCTCCCGGCGGAGTCGCCCAGGTCCGTGAAAGTGCCGCCCTGTTGATCCAGCAGGCTAAGCGAACTGACACGATTCTGCTGCTGGTCGGCCATGTCACCAAAGAAGGGAATCTTGCCGGACCTCGGGTTCTGGAACATATGATTGACTGTTTTGTCATGCTGGAAGGTGAGAATGACAGCCGTTATCGTACTCTGCGAGCAAGCAAAAATCGGTTTGGTGCTGTGAATGAGCTGGGCATCTTCGCCATGACGGAGAAGGGCCTGGTGGAGGTTTCAAATCCGTCGGCGATCTTTCTGTCCCGAGGCGAGGCAGCGACCCCCGGCAGCATTGTAATGGTCGTCTGGGAAGGAACGCGACCCTTGCTGGTGGAAGCTCAGGCGCTAGTGGATGCCAGTGCCCTGGGTAACCCTCGGCGAGTGGCAGTGGGTTTTGAGCAAAATCGCTTGGCGATGCTGTTAGCCGTGTTGCATCGTCACGGCGGACTGCAGGTGGGTGACCAGGATGTGTTCGTAAATGCCGTCGGCGGCATTCGTGTGACAGAAACCAGCAGTGATCTGGCGCTGCTGTTGGCGGTCGTCTCCAGCTTTCGAGACAAGGCGCTACCCATGGATCTCGTCTGCTTCGGTGAAGTGGGCCTGTCGGGAGAAATTCGACCGGTACCAAACGGCCAGGACCGACTGCGGGAGGCTGCCAAGCATGGCTTTCGACACGCTATCGTGCCCAAAGCCAATCTGCCGAAACAGCCTATAAAGGGCATGCAGATCACCGGCGTCAGCAAGCTTCAGGAGGCGTTGTTGGCCATTGGTGCCTGAAGCCGCACGCCGCGTCACCAGCTTTAGGCAAGTTTCTTATACTTTACCCGTGTCGGGCCCTTGTCACCCTGGCGCTTGCGATAGTCTTCCTCATACTCAGTATAGTTGCCATCAAACCAGACAGCCCGGCTATCCCCCTCAAAGGCGAGAATGTGGGTGGCAATCCGATCGAGGAACCAGCGATCATGAGAAATGACCATCAGGGTACCCGGATAGGCTTCGATCGCAGTCTCCAGTGAGCGCAGAGTCTCGACATCCAGATCATTAGTGGGCTCGTCGAGCAGCAAAAAGTTCGCGCCTTTTTTAAGCAGCTTCGCCAGATGGACCCGATTACGTTCACCACCGGAGAGGTTTTTCACCAACTTTTGCTGGTCGCCGCCCTTGAAGTTGAAGCGGCTGACGTAGCCGCGAGACTGCGTCTCATAACGACCGATTTGAATGATCTCACTGCCTTCTGAAATTTCTTCCCATACATTTTTGTCGTCAGAAAGACTGTCACGGTTTTGATCGACGTGGCCAAGAACGACTGTCTCGCCCAGGCGCACAGTGCCACTATCAGGCTGATCGGTGCCGCTGATCATTCTGAACAGAGTAGATTTACCAGCACCGTTGCCGCCGATAATGCCGACGATCGCACCCTTAGGGACACTAAAACTCAAATCGTCGATGAGCAGTTGATCGCCATAACCCTTGCTGACGTTTTCGACTTCCAGAATGATATCGCCCAATCTGGGACCGGGTGGAATATACAGCTCCAGCGTTTCATTGCGACGCTGAAATTCTTGCGCATTGAGTTCTTCAAAGCGTGCCAGGCGCGCTCGATTCTTGGCATGTCGAGCCTTGGGTTGGCTTCTGACCCATTCAAGTTCAGCCTTGATGGTCTTTTGCCGTGCCCCTTCACGTTTCTCTTCCATTTCCAGGCGACGGTCCTTGTCTTCGAGCCATGCAGAGTAGTTTCCTTCAAAGGGAATCCCATAACCGCGATCCAGCTCCAGAATCCAGCCGGCAGCATTATCGAGAAAGTAACGGTCGTGAGTAATCGCAACAACTGTGCCGGGAAAATCCTGCAAAAAGCGCTCAAGCCAGGCAACACTTTCGGCATCCAGATGGTTCGTGGGTTCATCCAGCAGCAACATGTCGGGATTTGACAGCAGCAGGCGGCACAGCGCGACTCGACGCCTCTCTCCACCCGACAGAGTTGTGACATCGGCATCAAATGGCGGCAGACGGAGGGCATCGGCGGCAATGTTAAGCTTTCTCTCCAGATCCCAGCCATCCGCGGCATCGATTTTGAGCTGTAATTCTCCTTGTTGCTCGAGGAGATCATTCATCTCGTTATCCGACATGGGTTCTGCGAATTTGTCACTGATGGCGTTGAAGGCATCGATGAGATCTTTAAGTTCCCTGACACCGTCCTCCACATTGCCGCGGACGTCGCGACTCGCATCCAGTTCCGGTTCCTGTGACAAATAACCAATTTTCAGGTTCGGTTGGGGTCGGGCCTCACCCAGAATCTCCTGGTCAAGACCCGCCATGATTTTCAATAGTGTCGATTTACCTGAGCCATTGAGACCCAGTACGCCAATTTTTGCGCCGGGGAAAAACGACAGAGAGATGTCCTTGAGAATCACGCGATTGGGCGGAACGACCTTGCCGACGCGCGACATGGTGAATACGTACTGTGCCATGAATGTTCGACCTAAAAAGCTGTCAGTTTAACAGATACGTCGAGGGATGTTTCAAGGGATCGGTGCCAGCCGTAGTGGATTAGAGTAGAATAGCGTTTTTTCCAAGCAGCGAAGCCTATTGTGCATTGCCCCTTCTGTAGTCACAGTGAGACCAAGGTGATTGATTCCCGTCTGGTGGCCGACGGCGATCAGATCAGGCGTCGGCGCGAATGTCTGGAATGTGGAGAGCGATTCACCACCTTTGAGTCGGCAGAGCTGTTGTTGCCGCGGGTGATCAAGAGTAATGGCAGTCGTCAGCCATTTGATGAAGCCAAGCTGCGTAGCGGAATCCTTCGAGCCATTGAAAAACGCCCTGTCAGTCTCGATCGAGTAGAGTCCACAATCAATCGCATCAAGCATCGACTGCGGGCCACCGGTGAACCTGAGGTGAATACTCGAGATGTCGGTGAATTGGTCATGGAGGAGCTGCGAGAACTGGACGACGTAGCCTACGTTCGATTTGCCTCTGTCTATCGAAGCTTTCAAGACGTTAATGAATTCCGGGAAGAAATAGAACGCCTGGATGCTGGCAAGACTAACCGCGGCGAGTGACTCCAGCATGAACCACGAGACTCTGATGGCAGAGGCACTTCGAGAGGCTGAACGCGGCCTCTATACGGCGCAGCCAAATCCGCGGGTCGGATGTGTTCTCGCGAAGGATGGTCGAGTGATTGCTCGAGGTTTTCACCGTCAGACAGGACAGGGTCACGCGGAAGCTAACGCTTTGGCGTCTGCGGGTAACTCAGCGCAAGGCGCGACGGCTTATGTGACGCTCGAGCCCTGCAGTTTTGTTGGTCGCACGCCAGCCTGCGCTGCAAGCCTGATCAAAGCCGGAGTCAAGACTGTCGTCTATGCCATGACCGACCCGCATCCCGGTAATCGCGGCAAGGGACTTGAGATGTTGGTTGCCGCCGGTATTGAAGTCATAGGTCCAGTTCTGGAGGCATCCGCACAGAGACTGAATCCAGGGCATGTCAAACGCTATGCAACAGGTTTGCCCTATGTTCGCCTGAAGCTGGCGATGAGTCTTGATGGAAAAACTGCGCTGGCCAATGGCCAAAGTCAGTGGATCACTGGAACTGCGGCCAGGCAGGATGTACAGCGTTTACGTGCCCGTAGTTCCGCGATTGTGACGGGTGTGGAGACCGTGATTGCCGATGACCCGGCCTTGACGGTTCGAGCGGCAGACTTGGGTATTGAGTTTGCTGAACTCGCCGCCAGCATTCCACGACCTATCGTCGTCATGGACAGTAATCTGCGCATCCCTTTGACAGCGAAACTCTTGAAGTTGCCTCAGAGCCGAGTCGCCTGCGGCAGCGATCGAGTTGCCACAGCGCCGGCCAATTTGCCAGTGCTGGGTCTCGAGCGGCGCGCGGATGGTCGGTTGGATATCCACGACTTGCTGGTTAAATTGGGTGCGATGGATTGTAATGAGGTCTTATTCGAGTGCGGTGCAACCCTGGCTGGCACGCTGCTGCAATCGGGGCTGCTAGACGAGATTGTGATGTATATTGCGCCGCGAATGATGGGTCAAGACGCTCGGTCGTTACTAAACATCCCGACAATTGATACTATGGACGACCTGATAACACTAAACATGCTGGACGTTCGTCGAGTTGGTCAGGATTTGCGCCTGACAATCCAACCAATAAGTTCGTCTGTCGAAGATGATTGAAAACCAGACACAGGAAAATCTATGAGCACTGTAATAGAAGGAGATTTCTCGGCGAGTGATGCAAAATTTGCGATCATCGTCGCGAGATTCAATGGATTTGTCGTTGAGGGCCTTTTGGCGGGCGCACTGGATACTTTAAAGCGTCATGGCATTGCCGATGATAATATCACCATTGTTCGAGTGCCTGGCGCTTTCGAGATGCCTTTAGCCACTCAGGCAGTGGCGGAGAAAGGCGAGCATGACGCGATCCTAACCCTTGGCGCTGTGATTCGTGGTGGTACTCCCCACTTTGAATATGTTGCCGGTGAATGTGCCAGCGGTATTGCCCATCTTGCTTTGGCTAACTCGGTGCCCATCGCCTTTGGTGTATTGACAACCGATACCATTGAACAGGCAATTGAACGCTCCGGTACCAAGGCGGGCAACAAGGGTGTAGATGCGGCCATGACGGCGCTCGAAATGGTCAGTTTAATGCGGCGACTGGCGTGAACAACAAAGACCTTGAAGCGCTCGGCCCAGGTCTGAACCCGCCGGGCTCAAAGCGTGTGCCTGGGTCTAATCCGGTCGCGAAAAATGTAGCTAAGACGCCATCTGCGAGAAGCAAGGCGCGGCGTTTTGCCCTGCAAGCCCATTACCAAATTCAGCTGAGTGATTGTTCTGTGGCATCTGTAGAGTCCCAATTTCTCCAGGACCACGATATGAAACGGGTGGATACCGAGTATTTTCACGACCTCTTGTCGGGGACTTCGGTGCACAGGCAAGCGCTGATTGGACTTATCACGCCAACCCTGGATCGGTCCTTTGAGTCGCTGGATCCAATCGAGAAGGCCATATTGTTTATTGGTTGTTTCGAGCTGGTGCATCGCATCGACGTGCCCTATCGGGTCGTGATCAATGAGGGCATTGAGCTGGCGCGGCAATTTGGCGCCACTGAAAGTCATAAGTATATCAACTCCATCCTGGATCGATTGGCGAAGGATCATAGAGCCAGTGAACGTGGCCGCTAAGGCTGGCGAGAAGGACATGACTTGATGCTGTTCCAATGACTGATCCGCGTCGAGAATTTGCGATAATCGACCAATACTTTGCGGGGTTGATCACGACAACCAGTCCTGAAATTCGGCTGGGCCCCGGAGATGACTGCGGCATATTCAGCGTTCCGAGGGGTGCAGAGGTGTGTATATCCACCGATACGCTGACGGCGGGCGTGCACTTTCCACCAGACGCCGCACCGGCAGTTGTGGCCCACCGTGCACTGGTTGCTAACCTGAGTGATTTGGCGGCCATGGGAGCCTGCCCTTTAACCTGTACATTGGCATTGACCCTGGACGCCAAGTCCGCGACAGACTCGTGGCTCGCCCCCTTTGCCGAGCGGCTTCGACAACTGATCGCCGAGTATGCCATCCCGCTCATAGGAGGTAACCTTTCCCACGGCCCTCTGTCATTGACATTCACGGTGCTGGGTACGGTACCCGAGGGCCGAGCGCTGCGTCGAGACGGCGCGCAGCTGGGCGACGATGTCTATATTACTGGCTATCCGGGTGATGCAGCGGGGGGCTTGGCCCAGCTGCAAAAAGCAGATGGCCCGCCGGCGCAGGCGTTGCTGAACCGGTATCAATATCCCACTCCAAGGCTGGCGACGGCTCTGGCATTGCGAGGCATCGCCAGCAGCGCGATTGATATCTCTGATGGCTTGCTGGCCGACCTGGAACACATCAGTGAGCGTAGTCATGTGGGAATTGAAATTGGTCTGGACCGACTGCCCTTGTCCAGCGCCCTCACTGAAAGTTTTGAGGTGGCGCAGTGTCGAGAGTTTGCGTTGGCCGGAGGTGACGACTATGAGCTGGGCTTTACGGCAAGTGTGGCTCATCGCGAGGCAATTTCCGCAGTTGAGCGATCAACTCAAGTGCCGATCACTCGAATAGGTCGAGTGGTTGATAGCGGTCAGGTTCAGGTCGTCGACGCGAGTGGACGGGTGGTGCCTTTAAATTATCGCGGTTACAGCCATTTTTGAGGCTCAAAGTCATGACGCCACGAAATTATAAAGCCCTGACGAATCCCTGGCATTTGCTGGCCACAGGCTTTGGCAGTGGCCTGGTGAGAAAAGCACCGGGAACTGTCGGTAGTCTGCTGGCCCTTGTGTTTTGGATACCGCTGCAGGCTCAGTCACCCCTTGTCTACAGTCTTTTTGTGCTGGCCTGCATACCCTTTGGCGTCTGGCTGTGCGGTCGAGTCGCGAGCGAGATGCAGGTAAAGGACCCGGCGTGCATTGTATTCGATGAGTTTGTCGGTATCTGGGTGGCCTTGTTCCTGTTGCCGGCTGGCTGGTACTGGCTGCTCATCGGTTTCGTGCTGTTTCGAGGGTTTGATATTCTCAAGCCATGGCCGGTCAATTGGCTTGACCAACGCCTGCCCGGAGGTTGGGGCATTATGCTCGACGATGTGGCGGCGGGGCTCTACAGCCTTCTGGTTATTCAGGTCTTGGCTTACGCCCTTGGCTGGCTGAAGTGAATAACGCTGGTTGGCTCGCGATGGGGCGGATCGGTCTCCTGGTTTGGCTGCTCAACTTGCCAATGTTAGCCGCGCGGGCTGAGTCGATTGATATCGATGTTGTTGGTCTCTTCAAGAATGCTGCGATGCTGAGCATCAATGGTGATCAGCAGCTTCTGAAAACGGGTCAAAGGTCGCCCGAGGGTGTCTCATTAGTGAGCGCTGACAGCCGAAGCGCGACGATTGAGCTGAATGGAGAAACCATGACGCTCGATTTGAGCAGTAAAATCAGCGCGAAATTTGCCGCTCATGTCCCGGCCACCGTAGCCATTCAACGTCATAACGAGCAATATCTCACGACCGGCGTCATAAATGGGGTGCCGGTGACTTTCGTGATCGATACAGGCGCCACGTTACTGGCCATGAACAGCGCTCATGCTGCTGCCCTGGGTCTCGATATGAGTCGCGCCAGGCCGATGCGGGCTTATACTGCCAGTGGTTCAGTAGCAGCATTGCAACTGGTGCTTGACCAGGTTGAAGTCGGTGAGATTCAAGTGAGCAATGTGCTCGCCGCCGTTTTGCCCGGCGACTATCCAGCAAACCTGCTACTGGGCATGAGCTTTCTTCGAAATGTCGAAATGAGTGAGAAGGCGGGATTGATGTTGCTGAAAGGCCGCTAACCAAATCAATAGATAAAGACTGCAGATATTCACCGAAATTAGTATAGTCGCGGTGAGCCTGGGGTCCTGTTAACATGCCGTGATTCGTCGGCAGGAGTATTGCTTGAGCGTTGTATATATCGCCAGTTCATTGTTACCAACCCCCTGGGGTGAGTTTACCCTGCATGGGTTTGAGGACACAGAGACTCGCCAGGAGCATGTCGCCATTACCTTTGGAGACGTCACCCTAGGGGAGCCGGCTTTATGCAGGGTTCACTCGGAATGCTTGACGGGAGATGCTTTGTTTAGCATGCGTTGTGACTGTGGCTCTCAGCTGCAAGCCGCGTTACAGCGAATCTCTGCTGCGGGTCGAGGTATTATTCTGTATTTACGCCAGGAGGGCCGAGGTATCGGTCTCATCAATAAGATTCGCGCCTATGAATTGCAGGATCAGGGTGCTGATACCGTCGAGGCCAACGAGCGCTTAGGGTTTGACGCTGACCTTCGCGATTATACGGTCTGCAAAACCATGTTTGCGCACTTTCAGATTACACGGGTGCGCTTGATGACGAATAATCCTGTGAAGATTAATGCGCTCACCAAGCTGGGTATTGAGGTCGTAGAGCGTATGTCGATTGAGACAGGTCAAAACGACCACAATGCGCGATATCTCGCGACCAAAGCCGGAAAGTTGGGCCATCTGTTGAGTCATCAAGATGAGGCCTGAAGGCCACTGAGCCAACAGGACGCAATCGAGCAGTTGTCGGCTTCATTCACAGATTCTGGCAAATCCGCCATGCCACGCCGCTGGGATCAAAGACAATGAATTCAAGCATGCGCCAGGGTTGCTCGACGATGGTTGTGACCTGCACGCCATAGGTGCCGGCGAGGTCTGCATGGGTGACCTGTTGGTGCCACGCATAAATGTCTTTCACCAGCAGATGCATCATAAGGTTTTCAGGTGTCGCCTGAGGCTGAAAATTTTGCAGTAAAAAGCTGCAATTGCCCGCGTGAAAGTAGGCGACATCGCCGTCGTCGGATGCTTTCAGAAAGCCAAAGTCCAGATAGAACTGTTTCGATAGCGCAAAATCTTTAGCAGGAATAAAGGCTTTTAACTCGACGGTCTGCAGATCGTTCAACCAGGCGTTGCTCATGGTCAGTATCCAAGAGGTAAAGTTAGGTTAGGAGCCCAATGCGTGAAGCGCGTCTGAATCTTCGATGCTGCTCAATCGAGCGGTGATCGCAGCATAAATGCCGGGTCCGCTTAGACCGCAATCTGCCAGCATCTGAGCGGGTTTTTCCTGTGCAATGAACCGGTCCGGAATCCCGAGATTCAGCGTTTTGACGGACAATCCAGACTGGGCGAAGAACTCATTGACCGCAGATCCTGCACCCCCCAGCAACGAATTTTCCTCAACGGTCACAAAGAGGTGATGATCCCTCGATAGGTGGCGCAGCAAAGCCTCGTCCAGGGGTTTGACGAAGCGCATATCGACCAAGGTAGCATTCAAAGATTCCGCAGCCTCAAGGGCTGGTCCTAGCATCGAGCCAAACGCCAGAATGGCTACCTGCTGACCTTCGCGACTTAACCTGGCCTTACCGATTTCAAGCAGCGTCATTTTCGCTTCGGCCTCTACGCCCGGGCCAGTGCCGCGAGGATAACGAACAGCGGCCGGTCCGGAATATTTGAACCCCGTGTAGAGCATCTGCCGTAATTCGTTTTCATCGCTGGGCGCCATGATGATGAGATTTGGCACGCAGCGCAAAAAGGATAAATCAAAGACCCCGGAATGGGTGGGCCCGTCTTCCAGCAAGCAGGCCCGGTCGATCGCAAACAGAACATTCAGATTCTGGATTGCCACATCATGGATCAGCTGATCGTAGGCTCTCTGCAAAAATGTCGAATAAATTGCGACGACGGGCATGGCGCCCTGACAGGCCAGGCCTGCCGCGAGAGTGACCGCGTGCTGCTCGGCAATGGCCACGTCAAAATAGCGATCAGGATACTTGTCGGAAAAGGCGATCAGGTCGGAGCCTTCACGCATGGCCGGCGTGATACCCACCAGCCTTGGCTCCAGATCTGCCATATCAACCAGCCAGCGGCCAAAAATATGAGAGTAGCTGGGGGAGTTAGAGGTTTTGTTGTCTTCCCGTTTTGTCGGTTCTATTTTCGTCAAGGAGTGAGTGCCGACGGGTGATGCTTCCGCTGGCCCGTAACCCTTGCCCTTTTGCGTCACCACATGAAGAAATTGCGGTCCCTTGAGATCCCGAATATTCTCAAGGGTAGTGACCAGGGTTTCGAGGTCATGACCGTCGATAGGCCCCATGTAATTGAGCCCCAGCTCGTCAAAGAGCGTGCCGGGTACGACCATCCCTTTCATATGCTCCTCAGTGCGCTTTGCGAGTTCCCAGGCGTGTGGAATGCGACTGAGGAGTTTTTTGCTACCTGCTCGCATGGACAGATACAATCGGCTGCTCAGAATGCGCGCAAAGTATTTTGCCAAGCCACCGACATTTTTCGATATAGACATGGCATTGTCATTCAGAATGACCAATAAATCGGCACCGGTATCTGCCGCGTGATTCAGCGCCTCAAAGGCCATGCCCGCCGTAATAGCGCCATCGCCAATCAACGCGACGGTCCGCTGATCGCGCTGATCCAACCGGGCCGCGATGGCCATGCCCAGCGCCGCGCTGATCGAAGTCGAAGAGTGACCCACACCAAAGGTATCAAAGGGGCTCTCGTCTCTGGAGGGAAACGGCGCTATCCCGTTTCTCTGTCGCAGACTCCCCATCCGTTCACGGCGACCCGTGAGAATCTTATGGGGATAGGTTTGATGGCCAACATCCCAGATCAATTGATCCTTCGGCGTATCAAACACATAGTGAAGGGCGACGGTGAGCTCGACGACGCCAAGCCCTGCGCCGAAGTGGCCGCCTGTCTGACCTACCGTGTAGAGTAAGTAGTGTCGCAGTTCTTCCGCCACTTGGGGTAACTGGTGTTTCTCCAGGCGCCGCAAGTCCGCCGGGTCAGCAATTGTGTCCAGCAGCGGTGTGGATGGTCTAAGCAGTGGAATGTCGGTAAACATAGGAAGCTAATACTACACTAAAAAAGTCTGAGCCTAGCAGGAACTTAGCAGGAACTTATGCTTCAGCGGCATACTGGTGCCAGCTTGTATTTCGCCTAAGCATAAGTTTCGGCAAAGGTGAATCTGAGCCGGCACTCAGTGATCCCGGCGCGCAATAAAGTCTGCCAGTTCAAGCAGCGGAGTTGCTGCGATACCCAGTGGTTTGAGTGCATCCATGGCCGCTTGGCGAAGCGCCGCAAGCTGATCGGTCGCGCCCTGCAGGCCGTGGGTGGATATAAAGGTCGATTTAGCATTGTCCTGATCCGAGCCTCGTCGCTTGCCCAGCACGTGGGTCTCGCCAGTATGATCGAGAATGTCATCGCGAACCTGGAAGGCCAGACCCAGCGCGTAACCATAGTCCACCAGTGCCTGTTCAGTGGCAGGGTCGGCCCCATTGATTCGAGCGCTGGCTGCCAGGCAGGCAGAAATCAGGTCGCCGGTTTTGCGACGGTGCATAGTTTCAAGCTCAAGATGAGATATGAGCTTCGACTCGGCCGCCAGATCCAGCGCTTGGCCGCCAACCATGCCCGCCGGGCCAGCCGCTTTTGCCAGAATACTGATGACGTCTAGTCGTGTATCGGCAGGAAGTAACGTATCGCCGGCGATAAGCTCAAAGGCATAGGCCTGTAATGCGTCGCCGGCTAAAATGGCGGTTGCCTCGTCGAATTGGATGTGAACAGTGGGCTGACCCCGTCGCAAGTCATCGTCATCCATGCAGGGCAGGTCGTCGTGGATCAATGAATAACAATGAACCATCTCGACGGCGCAGGCGGTTTTATCGGCCTTCTCCAGTGCTGCACCGAGGACTTTGCTGGTGAGATAGATGAGGCTGGGTCGAATACGTTTACCGCCGTTAAAGACCGCGTAACGCATGGCCGCCAAAAGCTGAGCAGGCACCCGTTGATCTTGCAGGCAGGCATCGAGTTGCGTGTGGATACGCTGCTGATAAAGACTCAGCAGTTCAGACACCTTCGGCCGGCTCTGTTGCAAAATCTTCGCTGGAGACCTGTCCGTTCTTTTCAATGAGAATCTTGACCTTTTGCTCTGCCTGGTTCAATGCCGCCTGGCATTCACGGGTCAGGCGAATGCCCTCCTCAAAGGTTGTCAGCGAATCTTCCAGCGTGAGCTCGCCCGCTTCCATTTTCTCGACCAGATGCTCCAGCTGGACCAGAGACTGCTCAAAGGGGTAACTTTTCTTGGTGGCCATCATTAGCCTCAATAGGATGCAAATGGGCACGATACGCAGGCTCGAGCCTAACGTCAATCCGCTGTGCTCGGCGAAGATCTTGTACAAAATGCGTTTAAACATGGGTCGGTTTAACGGTAAGCTAAGACCTCTCATAAACGCAGCAAGCGATCCCTTAAGATGCGCGGCTGTTGATCTTTGTCATTCACCAAGTCTCCAGGAGCCACTATGCGCAAACTCTTCCTATTAATGGCAGGCCTCATCTCTACCCAGTTGGCGTGGGCCGATGCCGATGCGGAGATCGCTTATCGACAGTCGGTGATGAAGGTAGTGGGCGGACATATGAAGTCTATGGGGACTATCCTCAAAGGCAAGGTGCACGAAGCAGATCTCGCCTACCATGCGAATAGTATGCGCGACGTAGCATTGCTGGCTCCGCAAGTGTTTCCACTTGGCAGCGGCGAAGGCAAGACTCAAGCGCTGGCGGCAATTTGGGAAAAGCCAGAGGCATTCAAATCAGCATTGGACAGTTACGTCAAGGCGTCGGCTGATATGGCTGAGGCCGTTTCCAGCCAGGATATGAACCGAGTAGGCCCCGCCATGCAGACGCTTGGTAAGTCCTGTAAGGGGTGTCATGACGATTTTAAGGCGAAAGACTGACTTTTTTAAAAAGCTAAAAGCTAAAAGCTAAAAGCCTAATCCTTCTGAGTTTGCCGCCTTCAAGTGCGGCCCTGGAGGTCAGCGCTAGCCGAACTTCAGGCTTAAAGGTAGGTGATCAGGCCGTAAACGCCAGCCGCGACCAAGCTGAAGACCACGAGTCCTCGCAGTCGAGGATTGCTGGCGTCACCTTCAAGGGTACTGGATTCGCGCCAGCCTCTCAGCATGGGTAGCAACAAGTCTTCTCGGCGAATGAGGCTATGGTAGGCAATGGCAATCAGGTGCAGAGTCACGAGGCCGGCAAGAATCCAGGCCATCGTTTCGTGAATGGCGGTCAATGCTTGACTGGTGCTGTTCGACACCAGATGCACCAGTGGGCCTTCAAGCAGAATATCGTCGTTGGCAAACAAGCCGGTAGTGGCTTGAATTAGCAAGGCTGCCAGAAGGCTGATCACGCTCAGTGCGCCCAGCGGATTGTGCCCATCCATCTCTGTGGGTTCCCGGTGCAGAATACGTCTGAGATAAGTGAACGTCGCTGTGGGTCCCTTGATGAACTGAGTAAATCGTGCATGATCATTGCCGATCACGCCCCAGATAATTCGAAAAATCACCAGCGTCAGAATGCCATACCCGCTGAGCTGGTGGTAGTCCATGATATCGAAGCCGCCAATCAAACCAGTCGTAAATGAGATACTCACGAGGATCACCAGGCTCCAATGAAAGATTCGAGTTGGAGAATCCCAAATCAAGCGCCTTTTCATTTTGATCTCCTGTTTACGGTTGAATCGGCCTCATCTTGAGGCTCTGTGACCGATAAGCGATATGCCAGTTCGTAATGACCAGCGTTTACGCGATACTGTGGCAGAGTATCAGGGCCGCAGCTGGCGCCGCCAACGCCGCGCTGCATAGCGTCCAGGCAAACCCAGGTGCCAGCCTGAGGCAGTACCTCATAGGTATGAAAGGCTGGCGTCAAAATCTCGTGAGGGTAGTGACTGATACTCGCCTCCATGCTGGAGTTCGCATCAATCTTGATACTTCGATCTTTGTCGTCTGCCACTCTAACCCAGCGAATGTCAGTCAAGTTACCGTGGTCCTGAGGCAGGATATAGGGCACATACTGATCGCTGACTCGACTGTGGTGTTGGGCGATGACGCCAGAAGATCGACGATCTATGTAGGTCTCGTGAGGGCCGCGGCCGAACCAGGAAAGGTGCTCGAAATCCTGCGGCAGTACCAGTCTTACGCCGATTCTAGGCAAGTCTGGTAACGACTTTGCTACGTCAAACTCGTGGGTCACCAGCAGCGCTTGGTCCTCACTAAATTGGTAACGGGTCTTGAACTTGATTTTACCTGCAGGCATGACGGCCAGATGTTCGCAAACCAAGCTCAGGACGCCGTCAGCCTGGCTGACTTTGAGGGGCTTGTGGCGGATCTCGGGGCGATCGATGCCGGCTTTCAGCCAACGCCCCAGTGCCTTGTTATCCTGTCCGACCCAGCCTTTGATCCCGTCATTGTCCAGAGGTGCGCGCCAGATATTTAATCTGGGGCCAGCAAGCAACAATTCCTTGGCGTTGTTCTGCCAGGAGATTAAACCGCTGGCATCAAACAGCCATCGCTGATCACCGAGGCTCACTACAGTTTTTGCAGCCTGTCGCACAATAGTTGGTTCGGAATGGAAGGCTGGACGTTTCGCCGGCTTTTGGCCCAGTGACAGCTGACTGACCGCAACCTCATGACCCTTTGGTGCCCAAGTTGTCGCGACCGCCAGTTGGGTTCGAAAGACAATGCTGAGCTCATCTCCGGCCTTCAGCGTTGGTTTAGTGAAAGTCAGCTGCACATCCGTATATGCCTGTGGTCCGGTCTTGAGTGACGCCACTCGCTCGCGTCTAATCACAGAACCGTTGAGCAACAGTTCCCAGGAAATCTGGTAAAGCGACAAGTCAGTGAAATAATTTTTATTGCTGATTCGAAAGGTTTTTGGCCCTCGCTGGATAACGTTCACCGGCTGGATCACTGCTTTATATTCGATTAACGAAGAGTGAGGCGTGCGATCTGGCCAACAGAGACCATCGCAGACAAAGTTCAAGTCATGGCGGCTTTCACCGAAGTCACCGCCGTAGGCCCAATAAGGAATGCCGTTAGCAGTTTCTCGTAATCCATGATCAAGCCACTCCCAGATGAATCCGCCTTGCAGGCCATGGTGAGATTCGATGGCGTCCCAGTACTCCCTAAGGTTGCCACCACTATTACCCATCGCGTGCGCATATTCACACATGATGAGAGGTCTGGGATCCATAGAGGTCTCGGCGTGGGCGATGATATCGGCGACAGAAGGGTACATGGGACAGATCAGGTCTGTACCCTGTGGATTCTCATTCCACATGGCGCGAACACCCTGTTCACAGATAGCATTTTCATTATGAATCGGTCGAGTCGGATCATACTGTCGCACCCAGGCAGCCATGGCTGCATGGTTGGCGCCAAAGCCGGTTTCGTTGCCCATGCTCCAGATGATGATGCTGGGGTGATTCTTGTCGCGTTCAACCATGCGCGTGACGCGATTGAGAAAAGCATTTGCCCAGAAAGGATCTGTGCCTAGCTGGGCATAGTGATGGTGGGACTCCAGGTTCGCTTCATCTACCACATAGAGCCCGTACTCATCGCACAGATCGTAAAAGCGCGGATCATTCGGGTAGTGGCTGGTTCGCACCGCATTGATGTTGTGGCGCTTCATGGTTTCAATGTCCTGGCGCCAATGGGATTCGGTCATGACTTTGCCGGTGATATCACAGTGATCATGCCGATTAACGCCACGAATCAGCACCGCCTGGCCATTGATCAGCAGCTCGCGATCCCTGATTTCGATGTGTCTGAAGCCAATGTTGAAGCGTGCGGTCTCAAGACACTGACCGGCTGGACCCAACAGTTCGACAGTTACGGCATACAGGTGGGGCGTCTCAGCAGACCAGGGTTTGACTCGGCCCAGTGATTTCGTTAGATGAACAATGGGACCTTTGCCGATCACCATTTGAAAGTTGGACTTGTCGATCTTGCCTGTAATTGGGGTCTTGAAAGCGGCCTTGCCATCGGGTCGGTTGACGCTGACGCGAACCGAGTGTTCGAGCGCGCTGCGCCCGGTTCCTCCAACCCGAGTCTCAATCTTGAGCTCTCCGGTGCCACTGGCGACATCATAGGCTGGTTTCAAGTGAACATCGCGAATGTAGTTGAGCTCAGTACAGTAGAGTTGCACGTCACGATGAATCCCCGCCTGCCACCACTGATCTTGATCCTCGATATAACTGGTGTCGCTCCAGCGCATCACCAGTAAGGCGATCGTATTGGTGCCTTCTACCAGATAATCCGTCAGTTCGAATTCGCTGGGCAATCTGCAGTCCTTGGCGAAGCCGACTTCATGGCCG
Source organism: Gammaproteobacteria bacterium (assembly GCA_038106185.1). Lineage (GTDB taxonomy): Bacteria > Pseudomonadota > Gammaproteobacteria > Pseudomonadales > Azotimanducaceae > UBA4582. The sequence continues at coordinate 224,628 of JAYODE010000002.1, forward strand.
TTGATATAGAGATAAAAACTGTTCTCGACACCGCCCAGATAGACCACCACGCGCTTGTTCCGCCAGGTCTTGGGTAACTTGAATTGACGACGATACAGGCCAGTAGGGTTCTCGTTTGGAACGAGAGGTGGCTCCTGGTGGAAGGGCATCTGAACGTTGGTGTAGATGGGAAGGTCAGGCGTTATTGGCGAGCCATCGGATCGAGTGGTTAAGGGACGAGTCCATAAGGAAGGTACCGGCATCGGTTGCCAGAGATCGGCTGCTGGCTTAAATGTCGGTAGTGTCCAGTCCTCGGGTGCGTCACTCGGGTGCTTGACTCGCAGAAATTGCCAGGTGCCATTGAGCGGCAGACTGCGATTGCGATCTGCCGACATGCTAGCGCGAGCCGGTAATCTGCCATAGCCAATAGATTCTGGATTTTCCCAATGCTTGTGTGCCATAGGTTTACCGCTCGTAGATTTTTCGCTGTGTTTTATATCATGAAATCCGGCCTGAAGCCTTTTACTCAGGTTTGATCAAGGTTGTCTGCTGTCAGCTCGCGGCGCATCAATTCTTTCCTGAGCTCGCCGTGGCGTTCTCGGGTCAAGGGATAGTGCCAAAGAAAGCTGACTGACAATACAAAGAAACAAATAGGGACGAGGCAAAAGGAATATTGCAGCACCTTGAGGCTTTCCGCGTCGTTCTTAATCATGGGGTCAAACCCTAGATATTGGACTAGAGGTAAGGTGATTCCGGCGGCGGCAGCAATCGCGAATTTATCCGCCATACCCCACAGCGCCATAAACAGAGCCCCCCGTTGCTCGCCACTTTCCAGGGTATCCTGGTCAATCACGTCGGCCGCCATGGACGGTGCAAGAATGGCGTTTGCGGGTGCAAGCAGGCCCGTAAAAAAGTTCAAAACGATATACCAGACATAGTCTCCTGGCTGAAACAAAAGCACCAGACTGAAGATAGCGCTGGAGATGAGAGATGATACGGCTAACAGTTTGTGTTTATTAAATCGAGGCGCGATAGCCATGATCACCGGCGTACCTATGAACTGACCCATGAGGTAAGTAATGATAATGATGGGCCATTGGCTCGCGTCAGCCAACAGATAGAGCGTCACGAAGAAGATGAACAGGGTATTGATAGAATTCCAACCGATAGCGCCGAGAACATTGGCGATCAGCAGGCGCCTGAAGGCGGCATTCCGCAGAATTAATGTCATCCCCTTTTTTAACTCGACGCGTTCGGTCTGCTTGAACCTTGGTTGGGGCACGCTAATGAGGAGATAGGGTACACTAATGAAAAGAAAAATCACCGACGACCAAGCCAGAATCCGCAACATGGGTTGCAGGCTGCCTGGCGTTTCTGAGGCGAATTGAGCAAAGCCGGCATCTGCCAGCGCGACGATAATCAAAGGTGCGGCGATCGCCACCAATGAGCCAACGATGCCACCCCAAGTGCGCGCGCCGGTAATACGAGAGCGTTCGTTATAGTCACTGGATATTTCTGCGATCCAGGCGGTCAAGGGGATTCCGATGAGGGTCCAGCCAAAATACAAGAGCGCCACACTGGTAAACAGGTACAAGGGTGTCGGCGTGAAAAATGGATCAAATACAGCGATGACAGCGATTGACATGATCGGCATACCGAGCAGAATCCATAAACCTCGACGTCCAAATTTAGCTGGTGTGCGATCTGACAGGGTACCGATTAATGGATCCGTGACCACATCGGTTACTCGGGTCAGCATGATGATCACACCGATCATCGACAGGCTGATGCCAAATTCAGAGGCGTAGTAGGGTGTGAGATACAAGCCCAGCGGCAATCCACCCAAAGATAGTGGCAGATTCAAAAAGGCGAAGGCAAACAGAGTCTTGTTACCGAGTTTCACGCTGACATCCTGAACGGGTTGACGTAGGTGAAGACTAGCACGATGTAGCTTTCGATAAGCTATTCGGCGATCGCGTGCTGCGCACAAACATTCGGTGGAGGCAATCCGTGTTTGAATTGCTTTGAACTTGGGTGATGCCAGCCTTACTGAGCGACGCTAGCCTGCAGCACACGGACTGAGGCAGCCTCCAGCGATTCTGGGCGGCTAAACACTCGCCCGCTGTCGATCTGGCGCTGGGTATCTGGTGGTAACTGCGCCAGATACAGGCTGGTATCAGCCTGCACCCCGTTGACCCTTGTACGAACTTCCAGACGAATATCGGTTAAGGTTAAACCTGTCAGGTTGGTGACGATTGCCATCAGATGACCGGCCTCCGTCAGGCTGAGTTGCGTGTTGATATATTGGCCCGGATTGTCTCGCACATCGATTTGCATAAAAGCTGTGCTCGCCGCTTTACCAAGGCTGCCACCAGCAGCCATTGCGGCTTTGAAGTAGCCTTTGGCCGTCTGCGGGTCTCCTGATTTGAGCAACATTTGGCCTAATTCATTGCTGGCCAGCGCAGTCGGTAATAACTTCAGGCTTCTTTCGAGATCGAGACGGGCAGCAGCAGTATCCCCAAGCCGCGCGCGAGCTTGGCCCCGGCCGAGGTAATATTCAAAATAGTCGCTGTCCTTTTCCAGTGCACGAGAGAAGGCGGCAGTGGCAGCCGAATACCGTTTCTGAGCCAGCAGAATTGCCCCCTCAAGGCCATCGAATCGGGCTTCCTGCGGTGCGAGAGCAATAGCCTGCTGAATCAGGTTGGCAGCTTGTTGAAGTTCGTTGCTGGCCAGCAGTGCTGTCGCCTTGTCGAGCTTTTCGTAGGCCGGCAGAAGATTTTTCAAGGGCTTAAGTTGCTGTTCATATTGCGCCTGGTTGATCTCGCCAGAGCGTTGGAGCGCCGCTGCGGTGCGTTGATTAGCCGCAACCCGCTCCGATGAGGGCGGATGGCTCGCGAACAGGCCTTCTAGCCAGTTCGATGCGCGACCCTCTGACAGTCTGACAAAGGTTTGCTGCAAGCCAATCGCTGCACTGGGATCGTATCCCGCACGCGCCATATACTGCATGCCGAAATAATCTGCCTCCAACTCAGCATCGCGGCCATATTTTGTGGATACCAGCTGAGCACCAACCAGCGCCGAGCCAACAATATAATCGGCGTGGTTCGAGTCGGCGGTGGCCAGCGCCGTGGCCATGACCACGCCCTGTAGGAGCATGCCGCGTTGCATGGCGTTCGCTCCATGGCGTGCAGCAGCGTGAACTATCTCGTGACCCAGCACAGCTGCCAACTCCGCTTCGTTATGCAGTTCAAGCAGCAGGCCGCGATTAATCGCGATCTTTCCACCAGGCAGAGCCCAAGCGTTTGGCACCGAATTGTTCAAGACGATAAATTCATAAGGCAAGGGGCGATCACTGACCTTCGCCAGGCGTTGGCCCACGGAACTAACATATTGGGACAGTGCCGGATCGATATGTAAGGCGCCGCCCTGCGACTGCTGTGCCGGCCCGTATTGCTCTGCACCAATTGCCAGTTCTTGGCCCTCGGTTACCAGTGCCAGCTCACGCTTGCCGGTCACAGGGTTGATCGCGCAACCACTGATCAGGGTCAGAAGTAAGGTATTGGCAATCAGCAATCGAGTCAGAGACATGGCAATCCAATTTGAGTGGGCGTGTGTTTAAAGCCAGCTTGAAGACCCGCTTGAAAACCAGCCAGGCAACCAGTTGAAACTTTGCTTTGAATAAAGGCGTGAGTCGCCATACTATGAAAGTATGAGCATTTTGAAAATAGATTCCATTATCAATCGACTTGACCAGCATCAACCCCGCATGCAGTCACTCGAGCCGGGAACCCGGGAAGCAGCCGTTGCCGCCATCTTAAGGCCGGGTCCGGAACCGGAGATCCTGTTTATACTTCGCGCGAGCAAGGAGGGTGATCCCTGGTCCGGCCATATGGCATTTCCCGGTGGTCATCGAGAACCCAGTGACGGCTCGTTGCGAGTGACAGCAGAGCGTGAGACCTGGGAAGAAATTGGTTTGGACTTGACCCAGCATGGTCGTTATCTGGGTCAGCTCGATCAAGTGCGAGCGAATCCTCGCGGACGTAACATCAACATGGTGGTCACGCCCGTTGTCTATCTGTTGGAAACGCCAGATGTGGTCATGACACCGAACCGTGAGGTAGCAGATATTCTCTGGGGCTCGCTTGGTGACATGCACGCCGGCCATTCCTTAACTCAACGCCAAAGCGTCATAGGCCATCAGACCCAGGCTTTCACAGGTTATCAGGTGGGCAGAGAGGTCGTCTGGGGCTTGACGCTGCGAATGCTAGACCACTTCTTTGGGCTATTGGATCCGGCCTTCAAGCCAAGAGGTCTTGACGGTTAGGTGTGCTCGACGCGCTTTTCCTGCTTCAGGTATTGACTGTAAGTATAAGCGAGAAAGCGCTCTACACCTTGCTTGACATGCTCGCTGCGCAGCGAAGGAAACATATCGAAGGCGTGCTGAGCATCCTCAATTTCAGCATATGCGACCGGTTGTTTAGAGATCTCTCGTAATTTGCCAGCGAAGAGTCGGGCAACAGCCACTGGTACCAGAGAATCCTTGTCGCCGTGAATGATCAGGAACGGTGGCGCATCGGCATTAATTCGAAACAAGGGTGATACGGCCTGGTACTGGGCGAGATTGCCATCCAGCGAGAGTTTCAGAACCGACACCTCAAACAGCTTGCGCTGGGCGGTATTATGCTGCAGCTGATATTCGTCGGTCAGGTCATAGACGCCATAGAAGGGCACCGCACCTTGCACTCGAGTATCGACCTCCTCAAAGCCAGGCTGAAAGGCCGGATCGTTCGGGGTTAAGGCCAGCAGAGCGCTGAGGTGCCCGCCGGCAGAGCCGCCAGTCACGATAATAAAGTCAGGATTGCCGCCGTAGGCACTGATATGCGACTTGACCCACGCCAAGCCTTCCTTGCAGTCGATAATATGTTCCGGAAATGTCGCCTTAGGACTGAGTCGGTAGTCGATGCTGACGCAGATCCAGTCTCGCATGGCCATGTGGTTCATTAGTGGAATCGCCTGCTCGTTCTTACTGCCCATTTTCTCGGTCCAGGCGCCACCATGAATCTGGAGCAGAACCGGACTGTTCTGGAGAGGGCGGCGAGGTCTATAAATGTCCAATCGCTGGCCATGAGAACCGAATTCCAGGTTTTTGAGAACCTCAACCCTTGGGTCCAGGTTATGGGTGGGGTTAATAATTTTTTCCCTATCGACCTCGAGGGGAAAGTGGGCACTAAGGCTCGCTTCGATTTGCTGCTCGTAGTCATTGCCAAGGGATGCGGTCAAGGCGGTCTCCATGGCAGCTTTTGCTCTGTCACCACGCAGATAAAACCAACTCATGCTGAGCCAGCTGACGATGCAGATAGCCAGACCCAAGGCGCCAAAAAAACCATCGATGGCGCCACCCCAAGCAAACAGCAGAACCAGTGCGATCTGCCAGACAAGGTGATGGAAGGCCAGTTCGCCAATCAACCAACCGGCGAGAAAGCTGGCGACACTCAGGCCGGAATGACGAAACACGGGTCGAAACAGATTGTTGGCCAGCACACCGATCAACAAGGCAAATAGAAAGAACAGGCTTGTCATAAAGGGTCTCCGCCAAGGGTTATGGCTCTTAGGGTTTGGATGCTGGTCGCTGACTCGAGCTTCACGGAAGCAGAAAGCTGCCGATTTGCGCCTCAGTTTAATCATCGATGGCGTTTTTGTCAGGCCTTCGTTTTATCTTTGCTATCTAGCCTACGCCATTTACCCCCTGTTATTCAGCCAGCATGATTAGGGCTATCTGAATGCTCGCGAAACAAAAAGATGTGCTAGTCTGAGACCTGTGCAATGCTTTGGGTTTGGAGC
>JAYODE010000009.1:0-8630 GCA_038106185.1 Gammaproteobacteria bacterium
TTTAAATAAGAACCCCGGCACGATAGTGTTCGGGGTTTTTTTATGGGCGCAGTTTGGCGAAGAATTGATAGACTAGAGCAATACCCCTGCCGGCCAGCCCGTTTGGCTGTGCCAAGCCGCGCTGTTATTGATAGACTAGAGCCTCAAACGGTATAGATCTTTGATGTGCCCGCGAAATGAGCCGGCTAATCTGCAAACAGAAACCGAAGGGGCAAGACATGAGTGAAGCGCAAGCGGTTGAAGAAGAGAATCCCTATGAGCGCTATCGCTATCTGAGGCGCGAACAGCCTGTCTTTCAAGCAGATTCAGGTGGCCCCTGGACCGTCGCCAGACACGCGGATGTTATGACCGTGCTACGCGACCAGAAAACTTTTTCATCGGATGTGTCATTGCGCCCGGAAGAGGAAAAACGTATTCGACCTTCCATGTTGTTCAGTGATCCGCCCGTGCACAATCGCCTGCGCAAGCTGGTGAGCTATGCTTTCAAGCCGGGTTTTGTCGAGAATCAGCGTGATCTCATCGCGGCTCGCTGCGATGAGCTGGTGATCGCCATGAGTCAGCAGACTGAAGTCGAGCTGGTCGATGCGCTGGCGGCGCCTTTACCGGTTACTGTTATCGCGGAGATGCTCGGTGTCGCCGGTGGCGACATGCGCCAGTTCAAGGCTTGGTCAGATAAGATATTCAGCAATATTGCTGATCTTCTGTTTGCTCAGCCGAGTCCCGAAGTTGAAAAAGCTCGGGTCGAGATGGACAATTACTTTCTCGAGCGGATTAAAAATCTCAGGCGCCTGCCAGAGAACAATTTGTTAGGCCGACTGGTGGAGACGGAAACCGAATTCGGCAAACTCACCGACCAGGAGTTACTAAGTTTCTGTGGGTTGTTGCTGATTGCCGGCAATGAAACGACTACCGGACTTATTACCGCCAGCGTCAGAATATTCGATGAGTTGCCAGAGACATTTCACCAGATCAAACGGCGACCAGAGCTTATCCCCACCTTCGTTGAGGAAGCTCTGCGTTATTACTCGCCATTCTCGGCGACGATACGTCGAACCACCTGTGCGACGGAGCTGGGCGGCCATTCGATTCCTCAAGGTGCCCTGGTGATTCCTCTGATAGCCTCGGCTAACCGAGATGAAGCGGTCTTTGAGCAAGCCGATGAATTTATCATTGACCGACATCCGAATCCCCATGTGGCGTTTGGTTTCGGTATTCATAATTGCCTCGGTGCACACCTGGCGCGACTCGAAGGCCAGATTGCGATCGCATCGATGGCGACGCATTTCAGTTCTATCCGTCTGGCGCCAGGGGAGGTGCCTGTCGCCGGCCAATTGGGTGGGCCGAGTCATCTGCGGGTCAGAATCGAAAAGGCCTGATTTCGCCAGTGCCGGATTCGCCTCAGGGCCTTCCGGCATAGGATTGCATCTTAACACGGCTCTAATGAGGAGAAAGATCATGAAAATTCTGCAAAAAATAGTCTGCCTCGGCCTACTTTGGTCGCCGCTGCTGGCAGTGGCTGATCACCATCATCAGGGTGAGAAACAGACCCGGATCATGATCCACGCTGAAGGCGAGTTGGATTCTGCGAAGCTGGCGGAGCTGATGACCCAGGTACATGAAGACGTTGGCGCTGATGTTGACGGTAACGTCGAGGTCCGTGTCCTAGTCGATGATGTCGGCAACGTCAATGTGCACAAAGAGCGAGTCCTGAACGCCGATAATGGTGAAGAGAGAATGCGGCGGATGGCCATGCCCCACGCCATGCCTCATGTCATGCACGGCAAAATGGGCATGATGCCTGGAAACGAGATGTCGTCTGCGGTTGCCAAGTGTATTCTCAAGCATCTTGATAAGGTGAAGGCAGATGCCGCTGCTATGTTGTTACACCGAGCCTGCATGACCTTTGAACGCAGTGAGGATAATCGTGACAAGTAAGCGGGTGATCTGATGGCTGGTTTGATTGAAGACTGGATCAACTGCCCCTACTGTGCGGAATCTATCCAAGTGCTGCTCGATCCGACTGAGGCCGGTCAAACCTATACCGAGGATTGTCAGGTCTGCTGCGCACCTATCTTGTTTGAGCTGCAGGGTAGCGACGAAGACATCTTCGTTACGGTCCGACGGGAAGATGATTAACGTTCATGGATAGCCTGTTCTTCTGGTTATCAAAGCTGATATGGCTATTTATCTCGCCGAGTAGTTGGATCGTTTTGAGCGTTATCGCCGCGTGGCTTGCCTTCGCGTTGGGTCGGCATCGATTGGGTCGACGGCTGGTAAGTATTGCTGCGCTGTTGGTTCTGGTTATCGGCTTTCTGCCGGTGGGGGAGTGGTTGATTGCGCCCCTTGAAAATCGCTACACAGCGAACCCAACACTCCCTGACCGGGTTGATGGCATTATCGTTCTGAGCGGTGCGATTGATCCCTATCTCTCCAGTCTTTGGCAGCAAACTGAACTCGGCGAGGCGGCCGAACGTCTGTTGAGTTTTATAGATCTGGCTAAACGTTATCCCGAGGCACGGTTAGTCTTCTCTGGCGGTAACGGTAGTATGCTGGACCAGGCCTACAGTGCCGCATCAGAGGCAGGAAACCTATTTTCGCGGCTGACGGACCTTGATTCGCGTATTGAGTACGAGAGTCAATCGCGGAACACCTACGAAAACGTTAGCCGCAGCCAAGTCATGGTAGGACCGCTGGACCATGAAAACTGGGTAATAATTACCTCGGCCTTTCACATGCCTCGAACCATGGGGATATTTTGTGAGCAAAACTGGGCGGTGATACCCTACCCGGTAGACCATTATGCAGAGAAGGGTAACCTGATACGGATTGATTTTGATTTCATCGATAATCTACAAGTTCTTAATATTGCCGTACGCGAATGGGTCGGATTACTGGCCTATCAATTGACGGGCAAGACACGTCACTCTTGCCCACAATAGATCTATAAAAACAGCTATTAGTGCGACTTGAGCCCTTTAGGGCGCGTTCTGCAGGCGCAGCATCAGAATGGCCGCACGCTTTGTTTGCATAGATAAAGTGGACAGGTCTCCGGTTTCTTCAATTGTGTGCCCCTTGCTGCTGCCCATTCCCAGGGCGTCAATAGCCATATCCACGTAATCAGCGGTGAAGGAAACATCTGCAGCCCCGGCAAGTAGTGGATTAACAGCCGTCACTTCGCCAAACCCAAGATCCTGGCTGACGCCACTGTAGATTTCGAGCAGGCGTTTATTGCCTGCCGTGGGGGCCATCGCCGGATAGCCCTCGCTGAACTCAATCACGCCCTTGGTGTGAGGATAGTTAGCAGCGACGATAGCCTGCATTTTGGTCTTGACCCGGTTGAGCTGAACCTCGCTAATAGCGCGAATGTCGCCAGTGACCAATGCAGTCTCAGCGACAATATTGTCTTTACCGAAAGCGGTACCGCTCTTGGTCTGGTCGTTGTGTGTCACCGTCGTCCCACCCAGGATTTTTCCAGGGTTAAACGTCAACAAGTCTTCTGTGCGAAGCTCATTGTAGAAAGTCGTTAGGATTCTGGCGGCCTCGTAGATGGCGCCAGCACCAATATCCTCGCGAAAAATCTGTGATGAATGGGCCGGTTTGCCAGTCACTTTCAGGTTCCAGCCAATCGAGCCCCGCCGTGAGATGTTCGCCGTAGCAGGGTTACCATCACCGTTTTCAAATCCGAGGGCGATATCTGCATATTTGGCAGCGTCTATCAGTGCCTTTTTGGACAGGGCTAAAGGTCGACCGCTGAGCTCTTCATCGCCGGTCATCACCACCGTAATATCCATGGACGCTAAAGCCCCGACTGCCTTCAGCGCACGTACTGCCTCCAGAATAATCAGATCGCCGCCTTTCATGTCACCGACGCCTGGCCCACGAGCAATTTGTTGATCCACTAGCTCGAACTTTTGAAATGGGCTGTCGGCTTCAAACACCGTGTCGAGATGCCCGATCAGCAAAAATTTAGGGCCTGACCCATTGCCGCGGTGTTCCGCAATGAGATGTCCGGCGCGATTGAAACCGCTGCCATCTTCCCAGCGGCTGTTGAACTCCAACTGATTGAACTCCGCCATCAGCAGATCGCCCACGGCGCGTACGCCCTTAAAATTCATAGTGCCGCTGTTGATATTGACCAATTGCTCCAGTGTCGCGATAGCGTTAGGCGTGTTTTTATCAACCTCAATGACGATGAGTTGCTCGATATCAGAAATTTCGGCGTGAAGGTTGGCTAATGGCGCCAAGGCCAGAAAGATAATTAATCCCAGACCCGATTTGACGTGATTCACGAGATAACTCCTGATAAAAGCGCGAATGAAAAAAGTTTTTCAGCTGCATTGGCCCATACTACACCAGCAGTTCTCGAGATGCTGCGCCTGATGCCAAACTGCCTGTCCCTCTTTGCCTCTTGGTTCAAGCAGACAGTGATTGATCGACCCAATCCACTGTAAACCCTGTATGATCTGCAACCCAAAAAGAAAGACAGGCTCAGGGGAGTGACCAATGCCAGGTTCAGGCAAAAAATGCGACATGGAGAAAAACGGGTGATTGAATTACTGATCCCTTTACTCGGTTTTATTGTAATTTCGACGATTACACCAGGGCCAAATAATCTTTTGTTGGCAACCTCGGGCATGCGCTTCGGTGTTAGAGCAACCATACCCCACATGTTTGGTATCCATCTAGGTGTCTATACCATGACAGTACTCTGCGGGCTGGGCATGGGTCAGCTGTTGTTGGCTGTGCCGAATGCGTTGCTCGGTATGAAAATTTTCGGCAGCGTCTACCTGCTTTACCTCGCCTGGAAGATCATCGGCTTTCGCCTGATGGATTCATCGAATGAAATAGACCGACCCATGACTACTGTTGAGGCAGGAGTATTCCAGTTTGCCAACCCCAAGGCCTGGCTCATGACAACCACTGGGCTGAGCCTGGCAATACCCATCTTTGACTCTACCAGTTTGGCCGTCATTTACTTTTGTTTGATGTTTGCGACCTTGGGTCTTGCCTGTAATTATGTCTGGGTACTCACCGGCTCGCTGTTGCAGGTCTGGCTGCGACACTCTGCTTATCGTTTATGGATCAATTCGTTGCTGGCTTTGCTTACATTATTCACGGTTGGTATGTTCTGGTCTGGCCAGTAACCCGAAAAGTGCCTGGCATGCGAGGCGAATAAATTTGAACTGACAGCCGCTAAATTTGAACTGACAGCTGCGGAAGACGTGACTATGAAAAAGATACGACGGTTGGCAATGGGCTTAATATGGGTTGGCTTGGTCAATTCAGCCATAGCAGGTCCGCCAAAGAAAGGCCCTGTGATTGTCGACTATGGCCCCGTATTTGAGGTGCCGGCGCCTGCATACAATCTCAAACCGGGTACTCACTACAAGGTGAGCATGGACGTTTCGGCGACGGCCACGGACCAGCTCACGGTCAACCGCAATCTGGAGTCCGCGGCAAGGTTTGTCAATATGCAGGCTCAAGCCGGTATGCCTGCGGAGGACCTTGAGTTAGTTGTCGTAGTTCATGGTTTAGCGGCGAGAGATCTGTTGAACGATGACGCCTACTTCGAGCGCTTCGGCCTGCCTAACCCCAACTCGGGATTGCTGACGGCATTGCAGTCGGCAGGGGTCACCTTGTATATCTGCGGTCAGACGGCCGCCTTCAACCAGTTCAAGCCGGCAGATTTGCATGGCGGTGTGACGATGGCCTTGTCCGCCATTACCGCCCATGCTCGGCTCCAGGCGGAAGGGTTTACCCTGACGCCATTTTGACCCCTATGATTAGCGCTTCTGCCAGATTGTCATCTCAGCCACGGAGTGCTGAAATTTACGCTGAGTTTCTCGAATCACAAAGGGGATATCCTGGCAGCCTCGAAACTCAAAGTGCTCATCCAGTGCCGCGTGTAATCCATCCAGCGTGCTGAAGTTCTCACCGTTGACCTTGTAACCCCCCAACCAGTACTCCACCTCTGTGTACTCTTCCAGCCAGGTGTAGGGCGAGGTGATAATCAGCCAGCCCTTATTATTGATTCGGCTGACGATACGGTCGAGAAATAACTTAGGTTGATACAAGCGATCGATAAGGTTGCCAGCGAAGACAAGATCATAATTTTTGAAGTGGGGTTTCAGATTAGTCGCATCCCCCTGAGAAAACTCAATCTGATTGCTGATAGTCGCTAAATCGAGTTCCTCTAGCGATTTTTCGCGGTAAGCGACCAGATGACCTTCGGTCGGTATGGTATATCGAACCTGTCCGCCCTCTTTGAGCTGAAACGCAGACTGGATAAAGCGCGCCGAAAAGTCGATGCCATCAACGTGTTTGAAGTACCTGGCAAACTCAAAAGTAGAGCGACCTACAGCGCAGCCCAAATCCAGCGCTCGCCCTCTTGGCTGATCGCCAATGGCTGCCATGCTCGCGTCGATGCAAGCCTTCGGAAAGTTTGGAACCGAGAAGTATTCGTCGCCGTAATGGAATTCCAGGTATTGTGAGACCAAAGTATCAGTTTCGTAGGTGTTGACTTTTTCCACAGGTAACTCCGCATGTTTGGCTTCTAGGTATCTAAATCCAGCGTGTTGATAAAAGTGCCGACGGAATGCGTAGCGCGCATGTTTCAGACTTTCGTTGCCGGTGGCAATCCAGGACCCACCCTTGATCAAGTTGTGCTTGCCATCAAATGTGGGGGTTGAAAAGTCATCATAGATGGGATGTACCTTGAATCCTGGATAAGTATCGATAGGGGTTTCAGTCCACTGCCAGACATTGCCGATGATATCGAAAACAGCCTCTGTGGATTGATCGTCAATGATGTCAGTCGCAAACCGGTCAACCGGGCAAGAGGAGGCGAAGTACTCCAGGTTGATATTGCCCGGCGCCGTCTGCCAGTCAACTTGATCGGTTTCGATGTAAGTTCGCAAGGCGCACCATTCTGCCTCTGTGGGTAATCGAATGTTTCTGCCGGTTGTTGCAGCCATCCAGTTACAGAAGGCCTTAGATTCGAGATAGTTGACCTCTACAGGCCAGTTAAGTGGCAGAGGAACTTCTTCAACGAGGTTTCGCTGCAGGTATTGGCCATTCCTGTAGCGCCAGAAGCGCGGCATTGTGGCCTTGCTGAAGGCGAGCCAGTCGCGCCCCTCTTGGGTCCAATATTCGGTTTTCTCATAACCCCCGGCTTGAATAAATTGAAGGTATTCGCCGTTGCTGACCAAGTACTGGCTGATCTTGAAAGCCTCTACCAAGACGTTTTTGCTACCGTATTCGTTATCCCAGCCGTAGGTGGAATCGTTTTCCGCTTTGCCGAGGGTCAGGCTTTGTTGGCGGATGTTGACCAGCTTATTTTTGGGCGCAGTGCCAACTGCACTGCAGCTTTCCCAGCCAGTCATCGGCTGGACAGCTTCTAATGGCAACATGCGGATGATCACCGATGAGGTTTCCAGGTGAATCCTCTCATGCTCGACGCCCATGAGAATGGTCCAGGCTGGATCTTCCTGACTCAGCGGTACTTTCAGCGGTATCTCGTCAATGAGTTGATTAACTCTGGCTCGAACCTGGTCTCTATAGGCCTGTACAGAATGAACGGTGGGCCAGTCATAGTGGGCATCATTAAGATCGTCCCAGGACATTTCATCGACGCCAATGGCAAACATGGACTCGAAATCTGGATTAATGCGCGCCTCAATCAAACGGGCAAGCAAGAGTTTATTGATGAAGAAAGTTGCGGTATGGCCGAAATAAAATATCAGCGGGTGTCTCAGCGGTTCGGCACGTTCGTAGTAAGACTGGTCATGACGTATGATTCTGAACAGAGATTCGTAGAGATCAAACGTCTGGTTAAAGTAAGCTTTGAGTTCCTGGCGTTTGGTCTCGCTGCTACCCGTATCAAGTCGCAGTGTCTTGCTGATTCGTTGCTGAATATCCATTAATCGGTGGTCTGTCCTATTGGCCGAAGGCAAGTTCGGGAGTATATACCTTTTTTACAGGCAAGGTCCGCTTGAAAAAACCCGTCCAGCCGAATCGGTTGTTGCAGCTTTGGCATCGTTATTAGAGGAAACTTGAGCGCATTTTGATCCCCCAGCGGCCATCCTGCTTGATCAGTACATAGAGTGACTCATAGGAGCCGATGACAGAGCCATCGGCACGTAAGCGCTGAAAGCGAGTATTGACGTGCACCTTGGACTGACTCAGCGTAATAATCTTTCGGTCAAGCCAGATACTCTTGTTCCAGCCCGTATTGGGTAGGGTCTCAAACAGCACTGTATGTTCTCGAATCGCGTCATCGGCTGTCATCCAGCTCCGCATGGCACCTTGAGCAAGGCGAAAGTGTGGAAAGTGGTAGGTCGCGGCATGGCCGACGGCGTCTCGAGCACTGAACGAGGTCATAAAATCGTCCAGCACAGAGAGCACAGCGGTTTCTATCTCTGCCGCGCTCTCAGATTCGGCGATTATGGTCGCGGCTGCAGCTGATGCAGTAATGAACGGAAACCCCAGCAGGGCGCCAAGTAACAGTGCGGTAGTCAGAATTTTCATCTTTTCTCCTTGGCCTACAAGTAAACCTTCTCTGGATTGTATTTAACTGTTGGCTGAATCCCAGTTGAATGTTAGTTGAATGCCAGTTGAATGTTAGTTGAATG
>JAYODE010000009.1:8730-19308 GCA_038106185.1 Gammaproteobacteria bacterium
CTATTCAGTAAAAGCTATTCAGTCTGATCTTAATGCCTTGAATCACCAAACCGCGAGATGTCCTCGCGGAATAGGAACCCGGTTGATGAAGACACAACATATTATCGTCAGTGGCGCTGGTATTGGCGGCTTGACGGCGGCGCTGAGTCTGGCACAGGCGGGCCATACGGTGGAAGTGTTCGAGCAGTCGCCCGAATTGGCAGAAGTGGGCGCTGGTATCCAGCTGAGTGCCAATGGCATGCGTGTCTTGAATCACCTGAACTTAATGCAGGCCACGGCTGCCGTCAGCTTTCTGCCAGAGGCTGTTGAGATGCGGGACTGGCAATCCGCCAGGTTGATTGCGTCAAATCCTCTGGGCGCTACGGCACAGACCCGGTTTGGGTTTCCCTATTGCCATATTCATCGCGCCGACCTGATATCAATATTGCGCCAGGCGGTGACTGAAAATCCCAGGATAAGGCTGTATTTGGGTGCCCCCATTGAAGGCTTTCAGCAATCTGCGACTCAGGTGAATCTTGTCGTAAAGGGGCAGACCCATGTGGCGGATTTACTGATCGGAGCCGATGGCATTCATTCGCGAATACGTGAGGGATTATTCGGTCGCCAGGCGCCCACCTTTACGGGCAATGTGGCTTGGCGCGGTTTGGTACCTATAGAGCGGCTGCCAAAGCAGTTGGTTCGCCCGGTCGCGACAGTCTGGTGGGGACCGGGCAAGCATTTTGTGCATTATTATGTCCGTCAGGGACGTCTGGTCAATTGCGTTTGTGTCGTCGAAAAGTCGGGTTGGAATACAGAGTCTTGGACTGCACGGGGAGAGCTTGACGAGCTGAAGGCGGATTTCGGCGGTTGGCACGAGACGATCCAGACATTGATTGAGAATATGGAACCGCAAGACTGTTACAAGTGGGCCCTGTTTGATCGCCCTGTGATGCCGCAATGGAGTCAGGGTCGAGTCACTCTGTTGGGTGACGCCTGTCATCCCACCTTGCCGTTCATGGCGCAGGGGGCGGTCATGGCGATTGAAGATGGCGCTGTCCTGGCCGGTTGCCTTCAAGCAGAAGACACGGTAGAAGCCGCCTTGGGTCGATATGAGAATATACGGCGAAACCGTACTGCCGCGATTCAACAGGGCTCGCGACGCAACGCTCGAGTGTTTCATCTGGACGGCCTGCAGGCTCGATTGCGAAACCGCGCCGCAAAATTTGCCAGTAGTCGTCTTACCGACGGCATCTACAGTCATGACGTGTATGCAGAGTTCGATAGACAGAAGGATTAAGACAGACCGTGTGAATGTCCGGTCAATCGGCGTATATTCATACGTAAGCTAAGGTTCGCGCGTCAACTCATCGGCAAGCAACGCTAGAAGGAAGAGTCGGAGGTTCAGTCATGAACAAAGTGGAAGGTTTACATCATCTGGCGATCAGCACTGGTGATATGAAGGGTCAAATCGAGTTTTTCACTGAAAAATTGGGTATGCAGCTGCAAGCGCTATACTGGATGCATGGTGTTGAGAATACCAAACACTGCTTTTTGCGCCTTAATGATGAGAGCTCCATTGCCTTTGTGCATAATCCCGAGATCGAAAAAATACCCGCGCAGATCGGTCAGTCTCACGCTGGTAATGCGGGTGCCAATAGCGCGCCCGGCACCATGCAGCACCTGGCATTCAAGGTAAAAAATGACGAAGAGTTGTATAACATGCGGGACCGTTTGCGCAGCAAAGGGATACCTGTGCTGGGTCCAATCGAACACGGTTTGTGTCGGTCTATTTATTTTGCCGGGCTGGAAAACCTGACGCTGGAGTTTGCCTACTCAAACGAGCCAATTAACAATGAAGCCTGGGTCGATCCGGAAGTTGTTGAGCTGCTGGGTATCAGCCCTGCCGAGTTAGCGCGTTACAAGCAACCCGCTGACTATCAGGGTCAAGGGGGCAAGGTCCCGCAGCCGGGGGTCGATGCGCCGGGCCCGCACATGACAAATTATCCGGCCGGAGCCTATGAACGGGTGATTGCGATTCCCGATGCCATTGTGCTCAACATGGTCGACAGCACGCCACCGGTGAAGCGCTAGCCACCAGCGGTGGTACCACTCAACTGTCGGTGCCGAGCTTATAGTCCTGCAGGTTTGGTGTATGTGTCATTTGCCAATAGTCGACCAGACGCCAGGGTGAGTTTGAGACGACGCGACCATGACGGTTCTTGTACCAGTTGTTAACGCCCGGGTGGGTCCAGACCATCCGGTTATGCTCCGCATCAACCCGCGCGTTATAGTCATCATGTGGATCCCGCCTGACTTCGATGCGACGCTGGCCAGCCTCGATCATCCGTATCAGGCACTGGACTATGTATCTGGTCTGGCATTCAATATGAAAAATCAGGCTGCCACCATGACCAAGATTGGTATTGGGGCCGTAGAAAAAAAACAGATTGGGAAAGTCGGGTGTACTCATGCCCAGATAAGCACGAGCATCGTCTCCCCAGGTGTCCGCTAGGGTTTTTTCAGTCGTTCCGCTCACAGTGATCGGCCAGAGGAACTGATGGGCCTGGAAACCGGTGGCGTAGATGATAGCGTCTACCTCGTGCTCCAGGCCCGCATCGTCAACCACTCCCTTGTCAGTGACACGCCGAACGCCAGATGTTAACAGGGTAACGTTGTCGCGTTGTAAGGTCTCACACCAGTGATTGTCGATCAACATGCGCTTCGCAAACGGCGGATAGTCAGGAACCACCTTGTCCAGCAAGGCCTGATCACCATTCAAGGCGTCGCTGAGATTACGAATGTAGATTTGTCGATGTCGTTCGTTGTCTGCATTCAGGGACCTTTCCTGGTGCGGCCATTCTGGGTCTTTGTGAATCGAGTCCCAGATACCATCACCATAGGCCCAGAACAGCTTGAAACGATACCAGTTCTGGTAAAAGGGCACCTTGTTCAATAACCATTGCTTGCCGGCGCTCACCGTTCGGTGGTAATCCGGCAGAATTCGAATCCAGTGGGGAGACCGTTGAAAGATAGTTAATTGGCTGACATGCCGAGCTATCTCCGGCGCGAACTGCATGGCGGACGCGCCGGTACCTATGACGGCTACGCGCTTACCCGTCAAATCGATGCTGTGGTCCCATTGACTTGAATGGAAAGCCGGGCCCTGAAAGTCAGTCTTGCCCTCGAATTCAGGCACCTGGGGTCGGTTAACCTGGCCCACAGCGCTGAGGACGATATTAGCGGTTTCCACTGTCTTCGAGCCATCTGCAGCGCGACTAACCACTTCCCAGCGCTGCAGGGCTTCTAGCCAAGTCAGGCTCACTACTTCGGTGTTCAGTCGAGTATGCTCTAACAGGTTATATTTGGCGGCGACCTTATTGATGTAGTTGTAGAGTTCATCGCGCTTGGAATAGAAGCTTGACCACTCGGCATTGGGTTCAAAGGAGTAAGAATAGAAGTGGTTGGGCGTATCAACGCCGCAGGCCGGATAGGTATTCTCATACCAGGTGCCACCAACAGAAGGATTTTTTTCAAGAATTTTAAACGGCAGGCCGAGCCGCTGGCATTCGACGCCGGCGCAGACACCAGACAGGCCGCCGCCGACGATAATGACCTGAAAATTCTCAAGTAGCTTGGGTGCCGGCCGATTCTGCCACTGAACGCGTTGCCGTGCTGAGTCGACGAATCCCATGTCCTCCAGCAACATCGGAATATACTCTGGCGGGACCTCCTCACCTACCAGCTTTGATGCCAGCTGCTGCATAACCTCCGTGCCTGGCAGTGCAGGTAACTCACCCTGGTACTCGGTCAGCACGGCAAGTGCAAGATCGCGAATATGCTGCTGCCTGGCAGCTGACATTTTTCGAGTGCCATCTATGTCACCGCGGGAGGGCAGTTCAGTGTGGTCGAATATCGACAAGTCACCCGTTAGCTGGGCAATTGCGACCATTAAGGTGGGTAGATTCGCCGACTCAAGGGCGTCCTTAAGGGTCAGGTTGTCAGTGGCTTGCATCGCTTTCTCAACGGAGAATCGTGAGGGTGATTTATACCATGTTCTGGTGGCGGACGGCACACCGAGACATGCCGCCCCAGACCAACCAGGTCCAGAAGACAGACCTGAAAATTATAGGCCTCAAGCTTGGCGGCTGATCTGATTTTATGCTTTAGTAGCAGGTCATTAACCATCAACTTGAGGCAACCCATGGCGTCAGTCATCGCTAACGATATTTTGATTGAATACGATACCTTTGGCGAACCGGGCGGTCGCCCGCTGTTGTTGGTCATGGGTCTCGGTGCGCAGATGACCCGCTGGCGTCACGAGTTCTGCGAGTTGCTGGCGGCGCAAGGTCACTATGTTATTCGATTTGATAATCGCGACGTCGGCCTGTCCCAGAAATTTGATACGGCCGGTCTGCCGGATATGGGTAGGATACTTGCGCAGGCGGCTGCCGGTGAAACGGTTTCAGCGGCTTACTCACTGTCCGATATGGCCAATGATGCGGCCGCCCTGCTGACTGCGCTGGATATTCCCACGGCCCACGTATGTGGTGCGTCGCTGGGTGGCATGGTTGTTCAGATGATGGCGCTGGAACATGGCTCCAGGTTGAGATCCATGACATCAGTGATGTCGACGACCGGTGACCCAGCATTGCCTAAAGCAACGCCTGAGGCGATGGCAGCGCTGCTGAGCCCTGCCGGTAACAGTCTCGAGGCGGTTCTGGACCGAGCGGTAAGAAATGCCGCTGTGATTGGCGGTCCCGGTTTTCCGGCACCGGAAGCAGAAATACGTGCATTGGCAAAAAGTGATTACGAGCGCTGCTTTTATCCTCAAGGGGTGGCGCGACAGATGGCGGCAGTCGCAGCTACAGGCAACCGACGACCTCGATTGGAGAAGCTGGTGATGCCGACCCTGGTAATTCATGGTGAAGACGACCCGCTGGTGCCCTTGTCTGGTGGTCTTGATACCCATGCGGCCATACCCGGTGCCAGCCTGAAGGTGTTTGCAAAAATGGGGCACAATCTACCCCAGCCCTTGTGGGGGGCTATTGTCGAGGCTATTTCTGCCCATACGCTGGCGCACGATTAGACGACCCTAAACAGGTTTTCCCACCAAGTGCTCATTCAGGGTAAGCTGACGGTTAAATAAAAGCTTCGAAACAGGTAAACAACTATGAATCAATTTGACGTCGTTATTGTCGGTGCCGGTTTGTCCGGTATCGGTGCGGCCTGGCATCTCCAGAATCTATGTCCCGGTAAGACCTATGCGATTCTTGAGGGGCGTTCAGAGGTTGGGGGTACCTGGGACCTGTTTCGTTATCCAGGCATTCGCTCTGACAGCGATATGTATACTCTGGGCTACAGCTTCAAGCCCTGGCGTGATGCAAAGGCCATTGCCGATGGCCCCTCGATCCTCAGTTATGTCAACGAGACGGCGGATGAGAATCATATTCGCCAGCATATTCGCTTTAACCATATGGTGAAATCTGCAGCCTGGTCGACCACAGAGGCGTGCTGGACCGTGACGGCGGCCACAGGACCTCAGGGTGATCTGGTACAGTTTCAATGCAATATGCTGTTGATGTGCAGCGGCTATTACAGTTACAAGTCGGCACACACACCCGATTTTGAAGGCTTTGAGGCGTTTCAGGGCACCGTCATTCATCCTCAGTTCTGGCCGAAAGACCTGGATTACAAAGGCAAAAAGGTGATTGTCATTGGCAGTGGTGCGACGGCTATGACACTGATACCAGCCATGGCCAGCGATACGGCCAGTATCACTATGCTGCAGCGCTCGCCTACCTATGTGGTCTCGAGTCCGGCTGAGGACAGGATCGCCAATACGCTGCGCAAGTACTTGCCGGAAAAAATTGCCTATTCGGTCTCTCGCTTTCAGAAGACCTTGCTGCAGGGCATTCTCTACAAGCGGACACGAACGCAACCAAAGAAGATTAAGGCTTGGCTGCTGCGCATGGTGAGAAAAGAGCTGGGCCCCGACTATGATGTCGCGAAGCACTTCACTCCTACCTACAATCCCTGGGATCAGCGCATGTGTCTGGTGCCCGACGGTGACCTGTTCGTTGCCATCCGGTCCGGCAGGGCAAAGGTGGTAACAGACCACATAGACCGATTTACAGAGACCGGCATCAAGCTTCAGTCAGGGGATGAGCTGGAAGCGGATATCATTGTCACGGCAACAGGGCTTAACCTGGAGGTGCTGGGAGGAACAAGCTTCAGCGTCGATGGCGAAGCCGTCGACTTTGCCGACACCTTCACCTACAAGGGTATGATGTATTCAAGCATTCCCAATCTTGTTCAGACCTTTGGCTATGTGAATGCCTCCTGGACATTACGTGCCGACCTGACAGCCGAGTATACCTGTCGTTTGATCAATCATATGGATGCGACTGGCACGCGGCAGTGTACGCCGCAACTTCGGGCGGAAGACGAGAATATGCAAAAACGCCCCTGGATTGAGGATTTTTCAGCAGGCTATATGACCCGAGTGATGCATCTTTTCCCGAAACAGGGAGATCATATTCCCTGGCAGAATACTCAGAACTATAAGCTCGACAAGAAGATGATACGGCGTGCCCCGCTGGAAGACGGGGCCTTGATCTTCAGTAATGGCCAATCGCCGGCAAAGGGCCAGGATCAACAGACAGAACGCGCAGCCTGAGCTGCGCGCGCCTTGAGGTTACTGAGCACCACCCCGTAGCAGTCGGCCCGGCATGGCACCCGTTGCCACCCCATGAGCAAAGGTCACCTCTCCGCGCTTGATGGTCGCAACATACCCCTGAGCCTTTTGGATCAGGCGCTTACCGTCCCCGGGCAGGTCATACACCATTTTCGGTGGCTCGAGCTGCAGCTTGTCAAAATCGATAATATTAAAGTCGGCAAGATATCCGGGCGCGATTACGCCGCGATCATTCAGACCGTAAACGCTGGCGGTATTTTGGGTCATCTTATGAACGATCAACTCCACCGGCAGTGTCTCGGCAACGGTTCGGTCTCTAGCCACATAACTGAGCATATAGGTGGGTACACTGGCATCACACAGCACGCCACAGTGGGCGCCGCCATCTGAGAGGCCAAAGACGCTGTGATCGCGGGTAATATTGTCGAAATAGGGACTCAGGCTGCCCTTGTAACCCCCGAAGAAAAAGATAATTTGGCGTTGCTCCGCCAATGTATCCATCAGCACGTCCAACGGCTGCAGTCCCCGCGCCTCGGCAAGACCTGCAATGCTGTCACTGATGCTCGGCTCATAGCTCAGTGCATCGTCCAGCGGATACATTTCGTGGTAGCTCGTGGTGAATCGCTTCGCATCGGGATTGCGATGATGGATGGGTTGCTCAGTTTTGATTCTTTCGCGAAATTCCGGGTCAGCCAGAAGAGCAATGCGTTCATCGAGGGGCAGCTGTCGAATGGCTTTGTAACTCGGAAAAATAGCCAAGGGATTAATCGTACCCTCGAGACTCATCAGGATTGAAGCAGGGCGTGCGCCACACTGGGGGCGCAAGCTCAACCCAGCGGTACTCATCTTCTCCGCCAATTGCCAGATCTTGTCGCGGTTTCCCGGTGCGGTGAGGGTGGTAATGGTGCGGCCGGTTTCGCGCATGATCTGCTCGATCCAGTTGAGCTCATCGTCATCTTCCAGATAGTCACTGATGATCTCGATGGTGCCATGGTCCAGATCCTTGAAGGCGCCACCGATGGCGAGCATTTCTTTGGCGGCGGCGTGAGTGCCGGGCACCAGGTTACCGGCCTTATCAAGGTGACCGTAAAATCGTGAGGTAGAAAATCCCAGCGCGCCTGCCTTAAGTGCCTCGCGGGTGACGGTCGCCATGCGTTCAATGTCCTCGTCACTGGCATTATCGTAACAGCGATCACCCATCACATAACGTCGAATGGCGACATGAGGAACCTGGCCGCCGACATCCATGACATAAGGTGTATCGATGGCATCGAGATATTCGCCGTAACTCTCCCAACCCCAGGGAATGCCCTCGTGCAAGGCCGAACCGGGAATATCCTCAACGCTTTCCATCAGCTCGATCAGCTGGTTTTCATCGCCGCCTCGAACTGGTGCAAAACCGACGCCGCAATTGCCCATGATGGTGGTGGTGACGCCATGCCAACAACTGGGCGTAAGCTGTTTATCCCAGCAGACCTGACCGTCATAGTGAGTATGAATATCGACAAAGCCGGGTGTCACCAGATGGCCCGCAGCGTCAATTTCCCGTGTTGCCTCGCCGAGGTCCTGGCCGATCGCGGCAATCAGGCCGTCTTTAACGCCGATCGAGGCGGTAAACAATGGCTGGCCCGTGCCGTCGGCAATATTGGCGTTCCTAATGATCAGGTCAAACATGACTCCACCTCACCCTTAATGGACTGTGAGCAAAGACTACTTAAATGCCAAGTGTTTGTCACTTTGCATCCCTGTGATAGGGTTAACGACGAAGCTGCTCTGTCATTCTCAACAAGATACTCATTATCATGCCCAACACTCTACCCAAGACCATGCAAGCGATTGTGATCGGCGCGCAAGGTTTAGAATCTCGCTCGCTGGCCATCCCGGTACCGTCGAATGAACAGTTACTGATTAAGGTGCATCGAGCTGCCCTGAATCGCGCGGACCTGGGCATGGCGGCAGGCCATCGACATGGACAGGCAGGCGGAGCCGGCGCCATCGCTGGACTTGAATGGGCCGGCGAGGTGGTCAGCGTCGGTGCGCAGGTTGTTGGTTATCAGGTTGGTGATCGGGTCATGTGTGCTGGCGCCGGCGGTTATGCAGAATATGCCATCGCTGATCCAGTGCGCACCCATCTGATCCCCAGTGGCGCGGCGTTTGGCAATGGCATGACCTATGCGGAGGCAGCTTGCCTACCCGTGGCACTCACCACCATGCACGATGCGATTGTAACCCTGGGTCGATTTGAGCCGGGACAGACAGTGCTGATTCAAGGTGCCAGCTCCGGGGTCGGCATCGTGGGTCTGCAGATTGCGGACTTTCTGGGTGCGGGACTCGTCATAGGTACCTCGACAAACCCGAGCCGGCGCGCGCAGCTTTTGAACTACGGGGCTGATTTGGTGCTGGACTCGAGTGCCCCTGACTGGCACGAGCGCGTCCTTGAGGCCACCGATAATCGCGGCGTCGATCTCATTGTTGACCAGGTGTCAGGTGGCGTGATGAACAATAATATGCGGGCGACTCGCGTTACCGGCACTATAGTCAATGTCGGGCGTCTGGGTGGCATGCAGGGTGATTTCAATTTTGACCTGCATGCATTGCGCCGAATCAATTATATCGGCGCGACCTTTCGAACCCGCAGTCGAGAGGAAGTGGCAATCATTAACCAGCTGATGATGCAGGATCTGAAGGCAATCCTCGCGGCCAATCGGTTTCGGATTCCCATAGATCGAGAATTCCCCCTGGCTGCAGCGGCCGATGCGCAAGCTTATATGGCGGCCAATCAACATTTCGGTAAAATTTTGTTAACAACGAATACCTGAGGCCGACCCGCTCTCGACCCGCTCTCTAGACTGTTACAGATGGTGTGCAGATAGTGTTGCTGATGGTGTTGGTTTTTAGGATTCGAGGTTAAAATGATTTCAGGCCTGTGACAGTCAGGCCGCGGCATGATCGACGCACTGTTATGACCTGACGTGATAACTTGAAGTCATGATGCTATCGCTATCCAAAGGAGCAAAAGACGATGACCCGACTGAATGAATTAACTGCTGAAGAGCGCCATATCATTATTAACAAAGGCACCGAACGACCCTTTACCGGTGAATATGATGATTTTTTTGAGGGTGGGCTCTACATTTGTCGTCAGTGTGACGCGCCGCTGTATCGGTCTGAGGACAAGTTTCATTCTCACTGTGGCTGGCCGAGTTTTGATGATGAGATTGAGGGCGCTGTGCGCCGAGAGATAGATGCAGACGGACGTCGAGTTGAGATTCTCTGCGCCAGCTGTGATGGACATCTGGGCCATGTGTTTGAGGGCGAAGGTCTAACGACAAAAAATATTCGCCATTGTGTCAACTCTGTGTCGATGAAATTCGTCAGTAACTCAGCACCGAAGTAACAGATGTTACGAGGACAATCAGTTGCTCGACGGTGCCCTGCTATGGCTTGTCAAGACGCGGATTCTTAGGGTCGATTGGACAGCCCTTTGATCCCGAAAAAATCAGAATCAAAGGGCAGAAGGGCGAGCGAGAGGGTGTATAGATTCAGGTTGTACTCGAGCTTTGGAAATGTTTTTTGCTGCGCCATAGTGCGATAGTTAACAGCATAAAAATACTGCCACTGACGGCCGCCGCGATGGGTCCGCCGCCTTTGCCATCGGGCAGTAGGTTGAAGACAATCATAGCTATCGTAACCTGCGCCGAGTAGGCCGTAGCCAAGGGCCAGGTCAGGGGTGTCATCTTCCAGAAGCCATAAGCACCACCGGCATATATTAGCCAGTGAAGGGGTTCAGTGGCCTTCGCCCACCAACCTACCAGTGTGTAGCCAAACCAGACCTCCTCCCAACGCTCAAAGGGTTTGGTGAAGATGTCAAAGGGCATATAGATAAAGGTCATGTAGAGACAGAA
>JAYODE010000009.1:19408-67446 GCA_038106185.1 Gammaproteobacteria bacterium
TAAAAAGAGTGTTATTAAAAAGAGTGCTATTGAAAAGGTTAAAGCTATTGGTTGGGTAGCGAGCCGACTGCAACCATGACCTCGTTGCGCCGCAAAAAAGGCAGTGTGAAGGGCGCATTATAGCTAGCACCAACGACATCCCCAAGCGGCTCTATGCCGGCTCTGGCGAGCTTCTCCAGCAGTAGTGCCTGATGAGTCGCCAGGTTTTCGTCAGTCCAACGGCCAGAGTAACGCTGGACAGCCATCAGCTGCGAGGGAATTTCCTGAATCTTAATCAGCGGGTTAGTCGGCTGCGGCACGCTTTCTCGAGTAAATTGTGCCGGTACAACAAAGGCGACCGACCATCCGGCTGAGTCGTATCTCTGCCTGACGGGAGCCGTCATAGCAATCGATTCGCTCGGTGGGCTTTGCAACTGCATGTCCGCAGGCATGCGAGTTGCAGTCACATTCTCTCCTGATATGTACTTGAACAAACGTCTAAATCCGATGTTTGCCGCCTCATTGCGGTCGCTGATGTCGGTGACAATTGTCTCTGCGACGAGATAGGCGCCGTATTGCCGGTACTCAATGTCATCAAACTCAGCTAAAAGCTGATAGGTAGGTTCTTCGATAGCCATGACGTTGAGGGTGATGGATGCCAGTAACAGGGTCAACAGTGGAGTACGGATTTTCATGAATATCTACTCGGCAATAGGACGAGATCACGGATGTTAGTGTAGCCTACCTGCGTCACTACGTCAGCTCACGGGAATTAGATCGCAGGAGGAGGCGGCCAGTCAATAACTCGAAACTTTCATGTCACGCTGCACAACTTCACAGGAAGGTTTCAGGATCCACGCCCTATCGCGGCATCGTGCCAGCGTCGACGATTTTCGTCGCTCGGAGAAGGCTCTGAATCGCCGAAAATCGCCTTGATCCAGTGACCATCTGTCGGATTCGGTAGCAAAATATACCGGGTTCCAAACAGCGCCTTATCCTGCTGCATCAATGCCTTGCGATCAGTCACGTTATCCACGTAGTAGATTCTGCTGAAGTCGTTCAGATTGTCGCCCATCAGTAAGATCACCTTGTGGCTGCTGGCGATCTCGTCTTGTCGCACCTGTTTGTTGGAGGACTCTCTCAGGACTGTCAGGTGTTTGGTGTCAGCATACGGAAAGCCCAAGCGAATCAAGTGGTTTAGCGCATACTGATAGGTTGGGTCGCCCTGATCCCGACTGGTGACATAAAAAACCTCAACGCCATGGCCGGCACAAAAATTGAGAAATTCCAGCGCACCCGGTGCCGCGCGAACTCGATTCAATGGTATCCAAGCATCCCAGTTTGGATCATCGAAAAAATCCTGATCCGCTTCAAGCAATTGGGCCCAGTAGTCTCGAGTATCCAGAAGGGTATCATCCAAATCCAGAATCACAGCCAGCGGTTGACCGCCCGGTAGTTGCTGCGCCAATGCATGTTCAACTTGGTGCTGCGCCAGATTATAGGCTTGATAGTACAAGGCCTCGTATTCAGCGGCGGTTTGTTTCCAGGCGACAGCAACGTCGAGAATATTGGCGGGTTTTGCGGCAGGCGCTGGTGACCAGTTTGAACAGGCGCTAATTAATGCCAACAACGCTATGGCGCCGGATTTGATCAGTTGTCGGGTTTCTAGGCGTCGAGGCATGATTGCACCAGTCAGGTCAGTGAAGAGGCCAGCATTTTTTTTCGCATCACTCTCGCTCGGCGGTCCTCCCCATTATGGCGCCAGCCAGGGGCCAAAAAGAGATAACCGAACCTGGCTTTCCAGGTAGAAGCGTCCCGACAGTCGCGCCAGAGAGCGGCGTACTCGTGCGTCGCAACAGTAAGCGGATTTTGGCTGTCGATATTGCGAGTCAGCCCGTAGACCGGCGGCTCCTCCTCTCGTTCGGCGGCAAAGGTCCCGAACAGACGATCCCAGATGACCAGAACGCCAGCATGATTACAGTCAAGATAGGCTGGGTTGGAGGCGTGATGAACGCGGTGATGGGATGGCGTATTGAAGATCAGCTCGATCGGTGTTGGTAACCTGGTGACCAGCTGGGTATGGACCCAGAACTGATAGATGAGATTGAGACTGATCATCAAAAAAACCATTAAGGCATCGAAGCCCAGC
Source organism: Gammaproteobacteria bacterium (assembly GCA_038106185.1). Taxonomy (GTDB): domain Bacteria; phylum Pseudomonadota; class Gammaproteobacteria; order Pseudomonadales; family Azotimanducaceae; genus UBA4582. Next base: position 21,537 of record JAYODE010000009.1, read on the forward strand.
AGCGGTAGCCAGAGCCAGAACAGGTATTTATGCAAGCGTTCCCCAACGCCTTGACGCAGGGCTGTGCCGAAATTCAGCTGAATCGAAGAATGGTGAGGGACATGCCCCGCCCATAACAAACGCACCTCATGATTGGCGCGATGGAACCAGTAGTAAGTAAGGTCATCCAGGAAAAACAGCATCACCCAGGCCCACCATTGGCGACCTATCACGTCTCGTAGAGGGCTGATCTCATGAAGTGCAGAAAAAGCGATAAAAGCAAGAATTTTCGGTAACAGTTCGGTCACTGCAGTGAGAATTAACATCGACAGAGAGATCAGCGAGTCCTTTAATCTGTAGAGGTGAAGTTGCCATTTATGGCTCAGAATTAGCTCAATGGCGATGGCAAGTAGGAATAACGGCAGAGCGAGCGCGGTTAAGTTGTCCTCATTAAGCTGAATCAATATCTGATCGATAGTCATAGGTGTTAACGATCTGGTGATGGGTCACCAGTGGACTTTAGCATGAACCCGACACCTGGCAATCCTCTTCGTTAGGCGCGAAGCAGATGCTAAAAAAGCCAGCATAGATTTTGACTTCTCCCCAGCCCCTCTATTAGGATGGCGCCCGGCGACCGGGTTGGACTGCTGAATAGCTTTACAAGATTCGACGGACTGGCCAAAGACGTTTTTTGGGACTGCCAGACCTGGTCCTCGGCAACTTTTCATTCGGCGGCGATGGGTCCAATCTTGGGCTCCCTGCGTATACAAGGTCGCTGGTGACGGCGCTGACGCAAATAACGGTAGCAAATAACGGTAATAGTGCGCAGCGTGCGGATAAAGACGAATTTCGGAACTGAGCGAAGTCTGCGGGAACTCGGCGAAGAATCTTAGTTGCCAATGGTATTTGGCAAAAGAACTGTTTAATGCATTAGAAGGAATGAAACATGAAAAGCTTGTTACCCCTGTTACTGCTGGTCCCTGTACTCGCGTTTGCCGCCGAGCCGCCTGCTAAAGAAATGGTCTGTCGGGCTTGTCATGGTGCAGGCGGTGCTGCCCCCTTGATGGACCTGTATCCGAAACTCAATGGCCAGAAGAAAGGTTATCTGGTGAGTTCAATGAAGGCCTACAAATCTGGAAGCCGACAAGGCGGAATGGCGGCTGTGATGAGCGCTCAGGCCATGAGCTTGACCGATACGGAAATAGATGCGCTAGCCAGTTATTACAGCAGCCAACCGTAACGCCGCTGCGAGAAGCTCTTGACGAGTTCAGGGCCGCGAGCCTCCTCGCGGCCTTCTTGCGCCTGGCGCCAGCGTCCCTGACGCTATCCGCTTGAGCCGATAACAACCACACCCCTCCCGCACAGCCTCGGGGCAAACTGAGCGTTTGCCTATATCTGCAATCAGTATTTGCAAACAGGATCTGAACGATTCAGTCGAACCAACGGTTGAGTTATCGATTGAGTTATCAGTTGAGCTATCAGTTGAGCTATCAGTCGAGCTATCAGTTGAGCTATCAGTAGAGCTATCGGTTGAGATATCAGCCTAGAGGGCTGTGCCTGTAGCTTATCCCGATGGTCGAACTTGAGAGAATATGATAGCTTTGAAGCCTTGCTCAAGAGAGGTCCTTGTCGGATGTTGATCCCCGTGACAACGACTCCAAGTGGGCATCCAGTGCTTTCATCATGTTTTCACTAAAGAGGGTTCGATATGGATCTGTCTTACGGCAGCGAATATAGTGAATTTCGCGAAGAAGTCCGGCGCTTCATTGCGGCGAACAAAGATAAGTCGCCTTCACAATCGACAGCGCGCGGAGCTGAAGGCCTGGCCTGGCAAAAACTGCTGCTGGAAAATGGCTATCACTCGCGAACAGTACCCAAGGCCTATGGTGGCTTTGGTGCCGAACCAGACATACTAAAGTCACGGATTATCTCTGAGGAATTTTCTGCCGCTCAGCTCAGTACTGGGCTGGGTGGACAAGGCATCTCCATGCTGACCCCAGTGCTGCTTGAAATGGGCACTGAAGCGCAGAAGCAGCAGTTCATCAAGCCAACCATTAGGGGCGAGATGATTTGGTGTCAGGGCTATTCTGAGCCGGGCGCCGGGAGTGACTTGGCGAGCCTGACCACCAAGGCAGAACTGGACGGCGACGAATGGGTTATTAACGGCCAGAAAATCTGGACCAGTACGGCCCAGCTCGCCGACTGGATATTCTGTTTGGTACGCACTGAACCCGAAGCGCCCAAGCATCAGGGTATTTCGTTCCTGTTATTTCGTATGGATACACCCGGTATTGAGATACGCCCACTGGTGGATATGACGGGTGATGCTAATTTCAATGAGGTCTTTTTCACCGATGTTCGAGTACCCAAAGATCAGATTGTGGGTCAACGAGGTCAGGGCTGGCAGGTCGCGAACGCCATTCTTGGTCATGAACGGGGATCTCTGGCGCCACCTGATGCGGCTGAGAATCGCCTCAAGGGTATTATTAAGCTGATGGAAACTGAGACTATCAATGGCCACCGAGTGATGGACAATCCAATCTTTCGAGATCGTCTGCTGAGGCTTCAAGGGCAAGTGCTGGCCATGCGTTGCAATGATATGCGCCTGCTGTCCGCGCGGATTAACAAAGGCCAGGACGCGCGTCTGGCAGGTATGATCGTAAAACTCCAGGGGACCGAACTGCGCCATGAACTGGAAGGTTTTGCGATTGATGTGATGGGCGAAATTGGTCTCGCCTATGAGGACAATCCCTATCTGCGCGGCAATGGTTCCTGGCAATACCAGTATATGTACTTCCTGGGCTTGATTATCGGTGGTGGGACCTCGCAGATCCAAAAAAATATTATCGGAGAGCGAGGTCTCGATCTGCCTCGAGAACCCAAAGTGGCAAATGCCTAAGGAGCATTGACGATGGAATTTGGTTTATCTTCGGAACAAACCCTGCTGCAAGACACCGTGAATCGCTTTCTTGATGAACAGGCTCCGCTGGCCACGGTACGAAAAATCGCCGCAGCAGAAATGGATGACAGTGCGATCTGGAAGGGGCTTGCGGAGCTGGGGATACCTGCGCTGCTTATCCCTGAGCACCAAGGGGGTGTGGGTTTGGGAAGCCTCGATGCGGCAATCGTGGCTGAGTCCCTTGGCTATCATGCAACGCCCGCGCCTTTTCTAGGAACCGCTGTGATGGCACCCATTGCCTTCATTCAGAGCGCGCAGCAAGAGTCGCTTCTCGGCGCAATGGCGCAGGGAGACTATCGTGTGGGCATTGCATTCGGTGAGGCGATTGGTGCACGAAACGATGCAGGCACGCAACTCTCATCAGGCAAGTTGACGGGTAAGGCAATTTTTGCGCTGGATGCAGCTGCTGATGGCTACCTCGTCGCGACGCGCGATCAACATTTATATTTTGTTGAAGCGGCAGCGAAGGGGTTGACTAAAAGGGTGCTGACGACGGTTGACAAGACTCGCTCGACGGTGGAACTGGTGTTTGATGGTGCGATTGCGCAATTGGTGAGTCGCGATCCTCAGGTTTTTGAGCGAGTGTTGGATGCGGGGCGTGTGATGCAGGCTGCCGACACACTGGGTGCAGCCCAGTATGCGTTAGACCAGGCGGTCGAATACGCCAAGCAACGCAAACAATTCGACCGAGTCATCGGCTCATTTCAAGCGGTCAAGCATATGTGTGCTGAGATGGCCGCGAGCCTCGAACCCTGCCGGTCTCTAGTCTGGTACGCTGGCCACGCGCTAGACCATATGCCCGAGGAGTCGCGGGTCACCGCCTGCCATGCGAAGGCGCACCTGGCTGAAGTGGGCAGATTTGTCGCCAAAACGGCCACCGAAGTGCATGGTGGAATGGGCTTTACCGATCTGGTGGGTCTGCATTACTGGTTCAAGCGCATAGGCGCCAATCGCCAGTTGTTAGGCTCTCCTGAGTTAGTCCGAGAAGAAGCCGCGCGAATACAGGGTATGGTTTCTTAGGAAACATTCTCTTGCCTGAGTTGCTGAAATGAGTTGCATCAATTAAATGCGGTTCGCCCGGATCGAGTTGTTCGGTCCTGGTGAGGAGTCTAGAGACATGAGTGAAGTTCAAACACAGAAAATGAGCCGCCTGCAGGCGATCGAGATACTCACAGCGCCAGATCAGCCCTATGAACTGATCGCGGGACAGGTCTGGGGACGTGACTGCCGCATCTTCAAAAACGCGCCCGCAACACTTCGCGACCTGTTTTTTTCGACTCGCAGCGACGAGATCTTTTTAGTCTATCAGGACGAACGCTACAGCTTTGAAGAGACCTGGCAGCGAACGAGTCAAATCGCCGCAATATTGCAGAATGACTATGGCGTTACCAAGGGCGACCGAGTTGCGGTCTCCATGCGCAATTACCCTGAATGGATTATGGCTTTCAATGCGATCACGTCCATCGGTGCTGTCGCTGTAGCGATGAATGCGCTGTGGCTGACGGATGAGCTGCAATATGGCTTAGAAAACAGCGGCAGCAAAGTCCTGCTTGCCGACCAGGAACGAATCGATCGATTAGTGCCCATACTTGATACGCTGACAGTCGCCGTGATAGCTATTAGACCGAGCCGGACCTTGCCAGTGGGCATGGCCGACTTGGCTCAGCTCCTCCAGGACTGTGGCGCAACGGACATGCCTTGGGTGGCGCTTGATCCGAACGATCCGGCGACGATCCTTTACACCTCTGGCTCAACTGGCTATCCCAAGGGTGCCGTCTCTTGTCATCGTAATATCATTACCTCCTTGATGTCTTGGGAGCTTGAGGGTCAGATCGCGGCACTGATGAGTGGCGTGACCGCGCCGGCCGAAGAATATCAGGCGGCGACCTTGCTGGCCGTGCCCTTGTTCCATGCAACAGGACTCCTGGCAGTGTTGCTAATGAGCTATCGAAGCCAGCGCAAGATGATCTGCATGTATAAGTGGGATGTTCAGGTCGCCATGGCACTTATCGAGCGGGAACGTGTATCAACCTTCGTGGCACCGGCGGCGATGACCGGTGACCTGGTTAATGCTGCTGTTCAATCAGATTATGATCTGAGCACTCTGGCGACCGTGGGCGGTGGTGGAGCTCCTCGAGCGCCTGAACAAGTCAAACGAATCGCTCGATCTTTTGGTAAGGCATTGCCCAACACGGGTTGGGGTATGACTGAGACCAATGCGATCGGAACCGGTATCAGTGGAGAAGATTACCTTGCGCATCCCGGCAGTTCAGGCAGGTGCTCAGCGGTGCTCGATATTCGTATTGTCAACGAGGCGGGTCAGCCTTTGCCCGTTGGCACACCCGGTGAGTTACAGATTCGAGGAGCTTCAATTATAGAGGGCTATTGGCAACGGCCTGACGCGAATGTCGAGACGTTTGTCGATGGCTGGTTGCGAACCGGCGACGTCGCCTATGTTGATGACGAAGGCTATGTCTATATTGTGGACCGAATCAAAGACCTGGTAATTCGTGGTGGAGAAAATATCGGCTGCGCCGAGGTTGAGGCGGGTCTGCTGGAGCACGACAATATCCTTGAGGCTTCTGTTTATGCCATTCCTGACGAACGGCTTGGAGAGGAAGTGGGCGCGACTGTCTATGCTAATCAAGTTCTGACTGAAGATGTTCTGAAGGAATTTCTCATGGCAAGAATTGCTCGATTTAAAATTCCACGGTATATCAATTTCAGCTCAGAGCCCTTGCCAAGAATTGCTTCTGGAAAAATCGATAAACGCAGTTTGAGAGAGCTTGCCGTCAAACGAATTCAGCCATGAACATCAAAGGCTTCTCACCGGCGACCGCGATGGCTATCGTCGTCGCCAATATGGTTGGTACCGGCATCTTCACCTCCCTGGGTTTTCAACTGCTGGATATACGCTCTGTCTTTGCCATATCGATGTTATGGCTGGTTGGTGGCGTAACAGCCTTGTGTGGAGCCCTAAGCTACGCAGAGTTGGCGGCACGCTTACCGCGTTCTGGTGGAGAATACAATTTCCTCGCCCGGACCTATCATCCTCTGGCAGGGTTCATCTCCGGCTGGATCTCAGTAACCATTGGTTTTGCGGCGCCAACAGCGCTGGCTGCGATCACTTTTGCGGCGTATTTGTCGGCTACTATTGAAGGTATTCCCTCCACCGGGATTGCTGTAGGGCTAGTGGTTGTCCTGACGATCATCCACTGTCTTTCCAGGGCAACCAGTGGCGGGCTGCAAAGTGTAATGACAGTGCTCAAAGTCGTTTTAATTTTGTTGTTTTGCACCCTTGTAGGTTTGTTTGCTGGCGATCCCCAGCCGATCTCACTGATGCCGCAGAGTGGTGACGGGAAACTGCTGTTCAGTGGCGCCTTCGCAATATCGCTGATATATGTCAACTACGCCTATACGGGCTGGAATGCCGCGACCTATATCGCGGGCGAAATGGACCATCCACAGAGGAATTTGCCGTTTGTTTTGATAGGCGGCACTTTAATTGTCATGGTCTTATATCTGCTACTAAATATCAGCTTCCTGTATGGTGCACCCATGGAAGCCATGATGGGTAGAATTGAAATAGGCTTTGTGGTCGCAGGTCATGCATTTGGCGAGCAGGCCGCCGAAGCGATGGGATTCGTGCTTTCACTGATGTTGATATCCACCGTCAGCGCTATGATACTGGCAGGTCCGCGAGTGTTGCAGGTCATAGGTGAAGATTTCTCCGCATTCCGGTTTCTCGCGGGTGTCCGGAATGGTGTACCTGTGAAAGCCATTGTTTTCCAGTCGACCTTAACCATTCTGTTTATTGTGACCGGCAGCTTTGAATCAATACTGATTTTTTCGGGCTTTGTGCTGGGTATCAACACACTGTTCGCGGTCCTTGGTGTTTATGTTCTGCGCTATCGAAAAATTGGCGAGGATAGTCGCTATCGTACCTTCGGTTATCCGTTCACTCCCGCTATCTATTTGTCGATCACCCTCTGGACGTTAATCTATATCCTCATCAACCGGCCACAGGAAGCCTGGGTTGGTCTTGGACTGATTCTGGTTGGCTGCGCAGTTTATTATGCGACGACCCGCGGCAAATTCGGCTTGTCAAATTCCCGGAGTTAGCGAGGAAGCGTTTGCATTATGTTGACTGTCTTCACAGCAAAAAAAATCATCACGATGAACCCGTCATGGCCCACAGGCACTGCGATCGCGGTGAGGGAAGGACGGATAGTTGAGGTCGGCAGTCTGGAGTCTTTGCAACCCTGGCTTGAGCAGCATCCTTATTGCATCGATCGCCAGTTTGAGGACTCGGTCATTCTGCCCGGCTTGATCGATCCTCATCTGCATCCGATGATGGCCGCGGTGCTTCTACCTATGCAGTTCATTACCGCAATGGAGTGGCGATTACCCTGGGAAACAGTGCCAGCTACTGTGAGCCCGCAAGCCTATCAAGAGAGCCTCAGGAAAGCGGCAGCAAAGAACGAAACCAGACCTTTTTTCACCTGGGGCTATCATAAGATCTGGCATGGGGAAATGAGTCGAGACTTGCTAGATGAAATATTTGGCTCGCGGCCGGCGGTGGTCTGGCAGAGGTCTTTTCACGAAGTTTATCTCAATAGCGCCATGTTGGAGCTGTTAGGTATCGATGTCGAAGCGCTACGCGGGCGGCACCAGATCGATATTGATAAGGGTCATTTTTATGAGCTGGGGCTTGGTTATGCTATCAACAAGCTGAATCCAATTATCATGGCAACTGACTGGATTCTCGAGGGAATGACGCGCTTGAAACAGCTGGTCCAGTTTGGTGGACATACGACGGTGGGAGATATGGCCGTAGGGCTGTTTGACTTTGAGAAAGAATGGCAGCTTTGTCAGCAAGTGTTCGAGCAAGATAACAATCCTTTTCGAATCATCAGTGTCGCCCATGCAAACGGCTTTGGCGTTGGGCAGGGCGAGCTGGCAGCCACAGTTTCATTTGTTAAAAATCTGCCAAAACGTAATTCCGCGCACGTGCAGTTTGGCAAGCGCATTAAGCTATTTACCGATGGCGCCTTTTTTTCACAGTTAGCGATGATGCAGAGTCCGGGCTACATAGATGGTCATTTAGGTGAGTGGTTGATGCCTCCGGATGAGTTTGAGCGAATCGCTCGCGCCTATTGGAACGAAGGATTCCGTATTCATGTTCATTGCACGGGCGATCTGGGCTGCGAACTGGCGTTGGATGTTCTTGAGAAGCTGCAGTGGGAACGCCCTCGGTTTAACCATGGGTTTACGATTGAACATTTTGGCTTTTCGACCCCCGAACAGGTTGATCGACTCAAATTACTGGGCGGCTCTGTTTCAGCGAATGTGTATTATCTTCGAGAGCTCAGCGGTGCCTATTCTACGGTGGGTATTGGTACCGAGCGTGCCTCGCAAATGGCGCGACTGCAGAGTTGCGTTGCCCAGCAGATCGTCACGACTTTGCATTCGGATTTTCCCATGGCACCGGCCATGCCACTGCATAATGCCTGGGTCGCATGTACGCGCCAGAATATCAATGGTGACGTGGTCGCGCCGCAGGAACAGTTAAGTCTTGAAGAGGGATTGAAAGCGATCACGATCAACGCGGCCAAGGTGCTTGGCATTCAGGATGAGACCGGCAGTTTGCGCGCCGGCAAAAAGGCAGACTTCGTCGTTTTGGATTCAGATCCCTTTGCTGCCGGTATCGACGGATTGTTGAACATCGCCGTATTGGCAACGGTGTTTGAAGGTCAGGTGCATACCAAACCTGAACGCTCGGGAGAGACCTGCATTCCAGATCCAGGGTGAGTCGGCAGGATTAAAATTGTCGAGTCTCTCCTATGTTCAAGACCCATGCGCCGAGTACACCAAAGTTTGTGCTGGCTGCCCCTTTGAGGAATCGCTGCGGCGGTTCAGCCAAGGGCTCATCAGACAAGTCAAAGGTCCCAAAGTGCACGGCAACTGCGCGTCGGGCGCGCAGATCATCGGCAGCGGTCAGCGCCTCTTCTGGGTTCATGTGGGACTCTCGCATCATGGCGATGGGCTCATAGGCGCCGATGGGGACCGCGACTAAATCAAAGGGCCCCAGCTTATTGCCAATCTCTGCAAAACCGTTGAAGTAGCCCGTATCGCCAGCAAAATAAAACCGGCGCTCAGACCCTGTGACGGCCCAAGACGACCACAGCGCCTGGTCATTATCTGTCAGGCTTCTTTTGCTCCAGTGCTGAGCGGGCAGGCAATGGACAGTCACACCCTTAAAATCTCGAGTCTGGCCCCAGTCCAATTCCTCAACTCTGTCTATGCCAGCGGCGCGCAAGAGCGCGGCGTTGCCCAGGGGAACAAAAAAGATGGTGTTGGCGTTTTGCTTTGCGAGCGCGACCAAAGTGGGCAGATCAAGATGGTCATAGTGATTGTGGGATATCACAACGAAGTCAATGGGCGGAAGATCTGCCATCAAGATCCCGGGTTTCACATAACGGCTAGGTCCTATCAGGGGCACTGGGCTGGGTCGATTTGACCAGGTGGGATCGGTTAAAAAGCTAACGTGCGCCATTTGCACCAGTAAGGTGGCGTGACCGACCCAGGTTACAGTGGGAACACTGTGCTGAGCGTTTTCGCGAAGAAAGACGCCATCATTAGGTTGCCGTACTGGCGCGCCTTTATCGTCTCTGAAGTAGGTTCCAAGGCGCCGTAGAAAGAAGGGAAGGCGAACGCCCAGAGAACCGTGATTCAGCTCGCCTAAAACGTTGGTAAAGCGGCCTTCATCACTGCGCTCAGCAGGGGCGAAAAGGGTGCTAGTTTCAGCATCGATTGGTACTGCCGCAAACATGCTGATCAGTAGCAGGACACCCGGTAGACAGCTGTGTCGCACATTGTTCTCCTGTTAAAAATTAAAGTGGTTAACCTGGTGGCCAGATTCTGTTTCAGCATGCCTCAGGCATCAGGGTCTGCTGGTTCTCGCCGCTGAATCTGCTTCGCTTGGCGCCGGCAGCGTTCGGAGCAGTATTTGATCTCTGACCAGGTGCGTGACCATTTTTTTCGCCAGGCAAAAGGGCGGCTGCAGGCCGAGCAGAGTTTCGTCGGTAACTTTGTTTTATGGTGCGTCATGCTCGCCTACTTCAGTTGGCCAGGCATAATAATCGAAACTGTCCAGCGGTCCTGAAACTGTTTCTCCTGCCCAGCACTCGCGGTAAATACCCTGTGGGTCCCAGGTCTCGGCCTGTTTTTCAAGATTGAAGTGTCGCCCACCTCGAGGGTCAGATCCAACACCGGCGATGTATTGCCAATTGCCCCAGTTGCTGCAGGCATCGTAGTCGATAAGTTGTTCGGCAAAATAGCCGGCACCACAGCGCCAGTCTAAGTTGAGCTCGTTGACGAGGCAGCTGGCGACAATTTGACGACCACGGTTGCTGAGTAGCCCGGTCTGTGTGAGTTGGTTCATGCAAGCATTGACGATCGGCCAGGGTGTTCTGCCGGTACGCCATCGATGAAAGCGCTCCGAATAAAAAGTGGTGAGGGGACGCTTTCCGGTGACACCGGTAAAACTGAAGAGGGTGCCCTCATGATGTTTGGCGTGCCAGCGAAAGAACTCGCGCCACAGAAGCTCAAAAAGAATCCACTGGGTTGATTCATTGGCTCCTCGTTGCGACTCGTACTGTTGTAGCTGCTGGAGTATCTGAACTGGCGAGAGGCAGCCCTGCGCGAGCCAGGGAGAGAAGCCGGTGGAAAAATTTTCACCAAAGAATTGGTTGCGGGTTTCCTTATAGGTTGAGGCTGCGTTGGTGCTGAAATAGTTGGCCAGGCTTTGCTCGCCGCTCTTTGCACCGCCAACCGGCGAGCGCCCTGACATACGAGTATCTGTCAGGTCGAGCGCGGGTAGGTCAAGTTGAATCGTTGCGGGTAATCCCGAGGGTGTTTGCACCGGTTCCCGAAATGCCGTCGACTCAAGAGCGCGTCTAAAATTCGAGAAGGTGGCGGGAAATTTTTGATTAAATTGTACAGTTTGCTCGAGATAGAGTGTTGCGCTGTCGTACTCCTCGAAGAGAATGGTCGAAAATCGCTCTTGCAAAGTTGCCCAGATCCTGGAATTGTCGTTACCGTGCTGCCGAGTGCGGATAACGCGGTTAAACTTTTCGGTGCTCAATAGATCGAACATGACCTTACCTGGATTACCTTCGATAAGATGCAGGACCTGACCGCGCGTCTCAAGTGCACTTTTCAAGTCACACAGGGACTCGCAAATAAATTGCCAGCGATGGGCTCCGATTGGTCGGTTACCAAATCGATCTGACGTGAAGCGTTGCTCGTCGAGACAATAGACCAGGGTTAAGGCGTTATCCTGAGCAGCGGCCACCAGCGCTGGATTGTCCTGCAGCCGCAAATCATCAGTAAGCCAGTAAAGGGTGCTCATGGCGTTAGCAGGTAGGCACTGATCAGTAGTACGACCACCCAGCTGGTAACACTGTTTCGCATGCGTCGATAGTAGACGGGTTGCTTTCCCAAGCCGGGCAGCCAGCGCTCGCCGGCCAGTAGCAGTAGAAACAGAAATGCAAGGATGAGCAGAGTCAGTGTCGTCGTGAAGATCAATGTAAGGACCGCCGCGATCACAACCAGGTTGCTCAGAACCAGAACCCATCTTAGCTCGCCAGTCGAGATTGCCCTTTGCAGCAAGGTGGTAGACCACCAGTTTCCGGCCAAAAAAGCGAGGATGGCGACTGAGTAGGCCTTCAGCAGCGCCAGACTCCAGGGCGCCGCCGGCAGAAGTAAACAGCCCAGCATGGGCAGAAGTCCGGCATAGCCCAGCGCAGTAATGAACCGTTGGTCTCCCGGACTCTTAGACATGGTGGGTGGCGATCACCTGAGGTGAGTGTAGTATTGAGGGTTATTAGACTGGTCTACGTTCGTTGTGGATAGTTGGATCAATGCGGCATGAGAGTGTCACAGCGAAAGGCGTGACCGCAGTTTACCTCACGAAGATGCGCGGCGTCCTGTCGGTTAAGCAGATGTGCTGTGACTCAATGCAACGTTGCCGGCCGAAGAAGAGCGGATCGTTTTGTCGACAGTGGATAGGAGCGAGAGTGTCTTTCAGGCAGAATAAGGCGAAATTATCCAGCAGGAGAGCGTCCCATGTCCCAACCCATGGCAGAACAACCGGTGATCTATGAAGAACGGGACGGCATTGCGATTATTACCATCAATCGTCCTGACAAGAAGAACACCCTTACCGAGTCAGTGGTTCAGGGTATTGCTGATGGTATAGATCAGGCGACTCGCTCACCGCAGGTAGCGGCGATAGTGCTCCGTGGCGCCGGCGATACTTTCACGGCAGGTTATGATCTGACCAGCAAAGAGCGTTGGGATACGCCTTACGGCGCACCGACTGTGGAGGCGCGAAAGGGTGCCTGGGATCCTGTTCGCGATATGCAGTTCATGGGGAACAATGTTCGACGGTTTATGAAGATCTGGGAGTGCCCAAAACCGGTGCTGGGCGAGATTCGCGGCTGGGCAGTAGGTGGCGCGACAGATCTGGTGCTCTGTTGTGACCTGCTGTTTATGGCCTCTGATGCCCATATCGGTTATGCGCCGAGCAGAATCTATGGTACGCCCACGACCATGATGTGGGTCTATCGACTGGGCCTCGAACATGCCAAACAGTTCCTGCTCACCGGGCGGGCGATTGATGCAGAAACAGCCTTGCGAATTGGACTGGTTTCCTATGTTGAAGAGCCAGAGAAACTGTCGGCCATGGTCGAGGCAGAGGCGCGGCGTTTTCGGCATATTCCAGCGAATCAACTGGCCTTGAACAAGTTATTAGTCAATCAAGCATTTGAGAATATGGGATTGAGAACGACGCAAATGCTGGGTACTTTTTTTGATGGTGTGACCCGCCATACAGAGGAAGCCTATCGCTGGGTAGAGGGATTCGAAGAAAAGGGCTTTCGTGAGGTCATTCGTGAACGAGACAGGCCCTGGCAGGACTATGGTGAGCGGCCGCGGCCGAGTGCGCCGAACAACGATATCGCCGGCAAGGAGGACTGATCGTTGCATTCCAAGTTGGCTGAGTTAATTCAAATCCTTGATTTGGAAAAAATTGAGGACGACATTTTCAGGGGTTATCATCCGCAGGGCGAGCAGGGTCGTCTTTACGGTGGTCAGATTATGGCCCAGGCTTTGATCGCGGCTGGCCGAACTGTATCTGCCGAGCGCCCGCCACATTCTCTGCATGGCTATTTCTTGCGTCCGGGTGATCCAGCAGTGCCCGTCCTGTTTATGGTTGAGCGCATCCGCGACGGGCGCTCCTTCACTACGCGCCGTATTGTTGCGATTCAGCATGGTCGAGCAATCTTCAGCATGGACTCGTCATTTCAGGTGGTTGAAGAGGGTTTGAATCACCAGGCGGAGATGCCGGCTGTGGAACGACCAAGCGATGCCGCTGTTTCTCGAGTTAATCAGGACGATGCGTTTGTGACGTTTCTGCTCGAATACAAGGCCAAGCTGGCGCGTCAGCCATTAGCGCCAAAGCAGCATCATTGGTTTAGCGCAAACGGCGCCATACCTTCCAGCGACCCCCTGTTGCATGCTGCGTTATTGACCTTTCAGTCAGACGATGCCCTGCTATCAACCTCTCGACTGCCCCATGCGGGTAAATTTGAGCGTAAAGATATGCAGTCAGCCAGTTTGGATCATGCCATGTGGTTTCATCGCCCTTCGGTCCGCGCAGATCAATGGCTACTCTATGCCCTTGATGCGCCCCAGGCCGCGGCAGCAAGGGGCTATAACCGCGGTTTGATGTTCACTGAGGCCGGCGATTTGGTCGCCTCAACCATGCAAGAGTCATTAATGCGGTTGCGCAAGAATCCCTGAGTCGAATGCGCTAAACTGTCGCCGTCAGGAATCGGTTTGGACCAGTGAAGCGTCGATGAGCAACTTACGCAATGCATATCTGCGAGAAATGGACATTGATGTCTGGGTCCTGCGTGAGCATGTGCCGAGTAACCCGGTTAGCATTGAGCGCCTCGGTAGCAAAAATTCTTTAGCGCTCGAGTCGGCACCGAGTGGTCCGGTCGCCGTGGCGCAGACGCTGGCAAACAGCGCCTCGACCAGAGTAGCCTCGACTCGACCAATCACATCTGCGCGTCAACCTGCCTTGCCAGAGCCCTCCGTCGTGCAAGCGAGTCAGAAGAGCCAGCCGAGTCAGGTAGGGTCAAATCAGGACGGGCTTAAGTCTATCGGTGAAAGTGAACCTGAGTTCCTGCTGTGTTTCAGCGACTATTCCGTGGCTGATCAGGATTTCAGTTGTGTCTTTTATCTGCCTTATACGACCCCGGGGTTGCCCATCGAGGTTCGTCGTTTCGCTGACAATGTGGCAGTTGCGCTGTTTGGCCAAGTCACAGCGCCGGAACGCAGTGAGTTACGCTGGCCTATGGTTAAGGCAGCGCATATTGCGCAATCGGCGGTCGAGGCCAAGCAGGTGGTCGCCGTTCGGCTGGAGCAACGTGGACGGCAGGTGTTGGTATTCGGGCAGCCCGCGTATGAGTACTTTGATATTGCCCCCCAGACTCCGATAGGGGCGGCCTGTTCAGTGGCGGGTAAAACTCTCTGGCCGCTCGCCGAGGTCGGTCATTATTTTACCGATGCCGAGGCTAAACGCCGGTTGTGGAAGACGCTGGTAGCCATGAAGGCGCAGACTCAGCACCCAGCTGGAACTGGTCATGTCCAGTGAGACGCTGAAGCCAGAGTTCCTGCCGATGCAGGCAATGGATCTGAAGGATGTCATCAAAAACGAGCGCCGTGCCTATTCCCACCCCTGGACAGAGGGAATTTTCCGAGACTGTCTCGCTTCGGGCAACGAGTGCTGGCTGCTGAAGTTGAAGGATCGCATCGTGGGGCATGCAATTTTGTCGATGGGGGCTGGAGAATCGCACCTGCTCAATATCTGTGTGAATCCTGAGTTCCAGGGTCAAGGACTGGGCGAGCAATTGCTGGTGCACATCATTGAGCGTGCCGCTATTAATCACTGCAGCTGTATATTTCTCGAGGTACGAGTCTCTAATCTGACGGCCTACAGGCTCTATGAGCGGCAAGGCTTCGCTGAAATAGGGCTTCGTAAGGGCTACTATCCGTCGCAGATGGGTGCAGAAGATGCGCGAGTACTGGTCAAGGACCTGATACTCGAGTGAATGTTTCTCATCGATGGTCTGCATCGGTATAATGCCCCGCGCTTTGCAGATCTGAGACCTCATGGCAATTATCGAAGACATAAAAAAACGGCGAACTTTTGCGATCATTTCGCATCCGGACGCGGGTAAGACGACAGTGACCGAAAAATTGCTGCTTTATGGCAAGGCAATCCAGCTTGCGGGCACCGTCAAATCCAAGAAGTCCGACCGCTACGCAACTTCTGACTGGATGGAGCTGGAGAAGCAGCGAGGCATCTCCATCACAACCTCAGTGATGCAATTCCCCTATAAAGACTGCATCGTCAATTTGCTGGATACGCCAGGGCATGAAGACTTCTCAGAGGATACCTATCGAACATTGACGGCCGTGGACTCGGTCTTGATGGTCATTGATGGTGCCAAGGGTGTTGAAGACCGTACGATCAAGTTGATGGAGGTCTGTCGCCTGAGAGATACGCCAATTCTGACCTTTATCAACAAGCTGGATCGCGAAGTCAGAGATCCGATCGAGTTGTTGGACGAAGTCGAAAATATCCTGAAAATCAATTGCGCGCCCATGACCTGGCCAATCGGGATGGGACAAAATTTCAAAGGTGTTTACCATCTGTATAACGATGAAGTACACCTCTTTAAGTCGGGCAAAGGCGAAGGGTTTGCTGAGACTGAGACGATCAAGGGCATTCACAGTGAAGCCGCGATCAAAGCGCTTGGCAGCCTGCATGCAACGCTGCTCAATGAAATTGAACTGGTCAATGGCGCAAGCCATCCCTTTGATCTTGATGAGTACCTGGCCGGACAATTAACGCCCGTTTATTTCGGTACGGCACTACGTAACTTTGGCGTGATGGAGATGCTTGATGGTTTTGTCGAGTATGCGCCGTCACCGTTACCTCGACAGGCCAGTGATCGTGTGGTTGATGCCCATGAGGGGCAGTTTTCGGGTTTCGTTTTTAAGATTCAGGCTAACATGGATCCAAAACATCGTGATCGGATCGCCTTTTTACGGGTTTGCTCCGGTCGCTATCAACAGGGCATGAAGATGCATCACGTGCGTTTGGGTAAGGATGTTAGAGTCAGCGACGCTGTGACCTTTCTCGCCGGTGAACGGTCTCAGGCGGAGGAAGCCTGGTCGGGTGACATTATAGGCCTGCACAATCATGGCACGATACAGATTGGAGATACCTTTACCGAGGGTGAGAACTTCAAATTTCTGGGTGTCCCCCACTTTGCTCCAGAGCTGTTTCGCCGTGTCCAGCTGCGCGATCCGCTGAAGAGCAAGCAGCTGCGTCAGGGTCTGACCCAGCTCTCGGAAGAAGGTGCTACCCAGGTATTCATGCCCTTGACTAACAATGATCTGATTTTGGGTGCCATTGGCATTCTGCAGTTTGACGTAGTCGCATTCCGACTCAAAGACGAATACAAGGTGGACTGCAACTATATGCCGGTCACGGTCAATACGGCAAGGTGGGTCGAGTGTGATGATCCGAAAATGCTTGCTGAGTTTCGGCGCAAAACGGAAGCGCACCTGGCGATGGATGGCAGTGGTCACCTGACCTACCTGGCACCCACTCGAGTGAACTTAAGCTTAACCGAGGAACGCTGGCCCGACATTCGCTTTCGCGCCACACGAGAAATTTATTAGGTGGCGTAGGCCAGCAGCCTGTCTGGTCTAAATCATGTCCTCGTAGGGGTTCGGCACATTCAGGCTGATGTCCTGAGTGTGGCCGGGAATACTGATGGCTTGGTCTGTGATGCTCAATTCCTCTCCCTCGATCACACCAAGCCCAAATTTGTAGATCAGTGCGTTGTGCCCAGCGGTAGTGGCAGCGTCATACTCAGCGGTGCGCGCTTGCACGCCTTCGTTAAGTGCTGAGTGCTGCTTCATGGCTTTGGATCCGTGTTTCTTGGCCAGCATTTTGGCGGTCACATGAGGTGAGAGGATGGCGGCAGTCGCGTTGTTACCGCCAAAGCCCTTGGAATTGATCAGGGTTGCATCCATCTCTAGCGGGTCGAACGATTTGTGCTCTAGCAGAATATCGAGATGACTGTGATGAACATCATCAGCAACCCGGTCAATGGTTGCCACCCCCGGAATAATGCCGTGGGCCCAGGCGCCAAGGGATGCAGCAATTTGGTCGCCGGCAGCGGTAGCCAACGAGTGGCCAAGATAGGCCTTAATCGCAGCGACCGGCCATTTCTCCAGGCCGAATGACTTGGCCATCTCATTAAAAATGTGAGACTCAGTGACTCGATTTTGTGGCGTTCCGGTACCATGGGCCTGGATATAGGTGCGCTGGCGCATGGCCTGCTCTCCCAGGATGGCACGAACGACCCCCAGTGACTTGCCGACGGTCAGGTAATTGCCGATACCAGGACCCGGAATGGATTTCTTGAAGCCGTCGGCATTAATAAAAACGTCGGCAACTGACCCATAGATATGTGCGCCCATTTCCAGGGCCAGTTCATCGTCGAACAGCACAATAAACTGTGAGGCCTCGGCAAGCGTGAAACCACAATTCTCGCCAAAAGGTCGGCAGGCCCTGTTGTGGTTGACGGGCGCGCCACCATCCAGCTTGCTTAAGGCTTCATCTTCGGCGAGTGCGCCCATGGTGCGATAACCCTCGATAACCTCGGGCGTCAATGGCGCTTCGCTGGCACCAACAATCACCGCGCGAAACTTGCCAGAGCGAATATCCTGAATACCCTGACGCAGATTATAGAGAAAGGTTGCGCAGGCGCCGATATTGGCACCCGTGCTGCCGACGCTGCCGAGAATATAGGCGTTGACGAAGTCAGCGGTCATCTCTGCAAGACTTAAGGCGCAGTTTTTGGAGCTGACGCGTTTGCCCAACAGTGGCGCCTGCAGCATGCCGCCGGCGCCGTTATAATCCAGTTGACCCATGGCACTGCTGGCATACACCGAAATCTGATCTGCTGGTACCTTCTGGCGAACCAGATCCCAGTCGAAGCCAAGTGAGTTGATTGCATCCGATGCCGCGTAAACCGTTAATTGTAAACCGCGAGGATGGCTTCGAGACTGGTAGAGTGCCTCTGGATCAAAGCCTGTTGGTAACTGGCCGCCAGAGTTGACTCGAGACGCTCGTGAGTCTGGAAACAGCACCTCGAGAGGTTGAGTGGCCGTGACCAGCACCTGCTGGCTGTCGAGGGTCGTGACTTGCCAGCCAGGTGGAATAGCATCAGGTAACTGATTGCGTTTCAGTGTGAATGTCATCGACTCGTTGGCGCCTGGCATCAGTCGAGCGCTTTTGTGGAGGAGAATATCCGTTGGGTCGAACAGGTTGTTTTCCAGCTTGCGCACAAGCGTGTGTTGCCGAATGAAGTGCTTTTGGTCCTCATCCAGTGGGCCGGTCAGTTGCATCAGCCCAGCGAGTGATCGCCAAGTGTTGTCGGCCATTTCTGTTCCAAGCTGATCAATCACCAGACGTCGATAGCCATGATGCCCGGAACTTCTGCCAGCTGGATTAATACCACCAAAGCCGACGATGACAGGGAGGCGAGACAAGAATTTAACTCCTGAATGAAGAGTGAGATTGACTATTAAGCAATGTAATCATTGTACGGTCATGGGCCCGTATAAATCTACCGAGTAATCAGATAAACGCAGGCTCAATCCGTTCAAACCAGCTCGATAGCAATGGCCGTTGCTTCTCCGCCACCAATGCACAGTGATGCAACACCACGCTTCAAACCGCGATGTTTCAAAGCATGCATCAACGTCACAATAATTCGCGAGCCGGTAGATCCGATAGGGTGACCCTGGGCACAGGCGCCACCGTGGATATTAACCTTGGCAGGATCCAGACCCAGGTCTTGAATAGCCGCCATGGTTACCATAGCGAATGCCTCATTGATCTCGAACAGGTCCACCTCATCCTTGTGCCAGCCGACCCGCTTGAGTAACGATTCTATGGCGCCAACGGGTGCGATTGTGAACTCAGACGGATCACGGGAATTAGTGCTGTGACCCAAAATTCTGGCCATAGGTTGAAGCTTGTGACGCTCAACCGCTTCTGCACTCGCCAGGACCAATGCCGACGCACCATCAGAGATGGAGCTTGAGTTTGCCGCTGTGACAGTGCCATCAGCACTAAAGGCCGGGCGTAATGTTGGAATTTTCTCGATGTTGGCTTTGCCGGGCTGCTCGTCGTCTGTGATCCGAGTCTCACCTTGTCGACTCTTGACCATCACGGGTATTGTCTCGGCTACCAAACTACCGTCGGCGATGGCTTGTTTGGCACGGGAAAGCGATTGAATCGCAAAGTTATCCATGTCTTGGCGGCTCATCTGGTAACGATCAGCCATCTCCTGTGCAAATGAGCCCATCAGACGTCCTGTTCGCGCGTCTTCAAGACCATCTGTAAACATGCAGTCCTGTATTTCACCATGACCCATGCGAAAGCCACCTCGGGCTTTCGGTAACAGGTAGGGTGCATTAGTCATGCTTTCCATGCCGCCAGCTACCATGATTTCATTGGTGCCGGCTTTGATAAGGTCATGAGCCAGCATGGTTGCCTTCATCCCCGAGCCACACAACTTATTGATGGTCGTCGCGCCCTTAGTAACGGGAATCCCGGCTTCAATTGCTGCCTGTCGAGCAGGGCCCTGGCGCAGGCCTGAGGCTAAAACGCAGCCCATGATCACCTCGTCAATATCCTCTCCCTTGAGACCAGAACGGTTGATAGCCGCAGTAATCGCGGTAGCGCCAAGCTCGACAGAGGTAAGGCTTGCAAGGCTGCCTTGAAAGGCGCCCATGGGTGTTCTGGCGCCGGCGGCGATATAAACTTGTTTCATATTAAGGCTCATTTAGTAAGGTGTAAGGGGCTGTTTGATGCCAGCGCATCCTGTCAAGAAGCGTAAAACAGCGCAATCTTGTTTCTCGATTCAGGTTCGCGGGTCAAGTAAATTGCTGTGTCAGAAGTCTCCACTGACGACGTTGCAACTTGAGGTCCGACTCAAGTTCCAGAAGCTGACGGTGTAACTCTGTTTCATCCCAGCGCTGTTTCAACTTTGCGGCTTTCAGTTCCAGCCAGCGCTGCCGACACTGCGCCCAGTCATTTAACATCTGGACTAACTGTTCGTGCTCTGTCTCGAGCACTTTAAGCCATTGCTCCTTGGTCGTTGGTCGACATCGTAAAACCTGCGCGCTGGCATGGAGCAATTGCATTTTAACGCGACTTTGCTCAATGACTTCTGGTGCGACGCGCTTCAAATGATAAGTCAAATGGAACCAGGACATGGCGGTTATCAGCCATTTCGTTGGATCAAAATGATACCATCGCACGCCATTTCTGTAGTCCCACTGAAAGGTGTGATGGAAGTTGTGGTAGCCCTCGCCGTAGGTCACTAACGCGAGCAGCGGATTGTCGCGAGATGAGTTTTTATCTGAGTAGGGTTGGCTGCCCCAGGCATGGGCCAGAGAATTAATCATAAAGGTCGTATGATGGCCTATGACGAGGCGCAAAAAACCAAGCAACAAGAGGCCCCCGACGGGATCATTAAAGAGCCAACCGATAGCCAGCGGTAGCAAAATATTGAGGGTCAGGGCCAGCGCCGCGTAATGTTTGTGCTGCCAGGTGACGATCGGATCTCGATCAAGATCGGCAATGTTACTGTAATCCTTTATCGTCGCTGGATAATCTCTAAGCATCCAGCCGATATGTGAGTACCACAAACCACGACGTGAAGAATAGGGGTCCAGGTCTGGGTCATCTGTATATCTGTGATGGTGCCTATGATCAGCGCACCAGTCACGAATGGAATTTTGTATCGCGAGGGCGCCGCCCAAGGCAAAGATAAGTCGCGGTAAAGCATGAGCCGAGTAGGACTTATGGGACCAAAGACGATGATATCCTGCAGTGATCGACAAGCCATTCCAAGCCAGGAACAGGCCCAGGGCCACCCAGAGTCCCGGATGAAAACCGTGGGTGACACCATACCAAGGTACTCCCAACACAGCGACGAGGCTGGTGCCGGCCAAGATGGCAAGGACGTCAAATCGTCGAGGGGCTGGTTGTCGGTGTCGCTGGGTCATAGGGTGAATCCTATTTTAGGGTTACCGGGAAATCAACGGTTCAAATTAAAACGCTTGTGATATGCTCCAGCGAATCAGCGTTATGCTCGGACTGAAGATCGGCAGAAAGTACGATTTGATGTCAGCAGCCCAATATCAATCGGCGAATCTGAAGGAAGCCCCTATGACCACTAAAGCAGAAGCAGCACTGGCGATATTCAAATCTTACGAAGGCGAGGAGGAGGGCGTCGGCGAGTGGTTTCAGATAGACCAGGCGCGCATCAATCAGTTCGCAGATGCCACCATGGATCATCAGTTTATTCATATTGACCCGGTCAAGTCGGCCCAATTATCGCCCTATAAGGTGACTATAGCCCATGGTTTCCTGACGCTGTCTTTAATCGTGCATCTGGGTGCCAGTATTGCGCCAAAGAAACCCGCAGCGCTGGAAGGTATCTATATGGGCGTGAACTATGGTCTGGATAAGGTCAGATTTCCTGCACCTGTGCCAGTAGACTCTTTTGTCCGTGCCCGCCATACCCTGATGCAGGCTGAGCTCAAGAATGCCAACACTATTCAGATCAAGCGTCAGGTGACCGTTGAGTTGCAAGGCAGCGACAAGCCTGTGTGTATTGCCGAGTCATTGACGCGTCTCATGTATGGCTAGTGGCGGGTAATCCCGTGTCAATGGGGTGCTTGAGCGGCGCCATGGCGTTGCTTGAACCGAAGTTAATCCAGATAGATCAAAGCAGACTAAACAGGACATAGCGCGGCGGCAGACCCTCGGGCTGGGCAAGGCGTAACAAGATTGACGAAGGAAGAAACATGACAGTTATAACCAAGGAAGACCTGGTGCAAAGCATTCAGGATGCATTGCAGTATATCTCCTACTATCATCCGGTCGACTTTATTCAGGCCATGAATGCCGCCTATGAGCGCGAAGCGTCTGCTGCGGCTAAGGATGCGATGGCACAAATCCTGATCAACTCGCGAATGTGTGCTGAAGGCAATCGGCCGATCTGTCAGGATACTGGCATTGTGAATGTCTTTATCTCGGTGGGCATGAATGTTCGCTTTGAAACTGATCAGTCTCTGGAAGATATGATCAATGAGGGTGTGCGACGAGCCTACCTGTTGCCCGACAATGTGTTGCGCGCATCTGTGCTTGCGGATCCTGCCGGCAAGCGAATCAATACCAAGGATAACACGCCGGCTGTGATTCACACCGAGTTGGTACCCGGTGATAAGGTGGATATACATGTCGCGGCAAAAGGTGGTGGCTCGGAGGCCAAGTCCAAGCTGGCGATGTTGAATCCTGCCGACAGTATTGTCGATTGGGTTATCAAGACAGTGCCGACCATGGGTGCAGGCTGGTGTCCACCCGGGATGCTGGGTATCGGCATTGGCGGAACCGCCGAGAAGGCGATGCTGCTGGCAAAGCGCTCACTGATGGACCCTATTGATATCTATGACCTGCAAGCTCGAGGCCCCGAGTCGAGAATAGAAGAGTTGCGGCTGGAAATATTTGAGAAGGTCAATGGTTTGGGTATTGGCGCTCAAGGCCTGGGTGGTTTGACGACCGTTCTGGATATTAAAATTCTCGATTATCCGACCCACGCGGCCAACTTGCCGGTGGCGATGATACCCAATTGTGCTGCGACTCGGCATGTGCATTTTGTCCTGGATGGCAGCGGGCCCGTCGATCTGCAGCCGCCCAAACTGGAAGACTGGCCAAAAATCACCTGGGAGGCCGGGCCTAACTCACGTCGAGTCAACCTTGATGCTGTGACGCCAGAAGAAGTAGCCAGCTGGCAGCCGGGGGAAACACTGCTGCTTAGCGGCAAAATGTTAACAGGCCGCGATGCAGCGCATAAACGCATTCGTGACCTGCTGGAGCAGGGCAAGGGGCTGCCGAAGGGCGTCGATCTCGCGGGTAAGTTCATTTACTATGTAGGTCCTGTTGACCCGGTTCGAGAAGAGGTTGTCGGACCGGCTGGTCCCACGACGGCGACGCGTATGGATGGTTTTACCGAGATGATGCTATCGCAGACCGGTCTGCTTGGCATGGTCGGGAAAGCCGAGCGCGGACCTTCGGCAATTGAGGCTATTCGAAAGCATCGAGCGGTATATTTAATGGCTGTTGGCGGTGCGGCATTTCTCGTTTCCAAGGCGATTCGAAAATCCAGAGTGGTCGCCTTTGAGGACCTGGGTATGGAGGCTATTCATGAATTCGAGGTCGAAGACATGCCAGTTACGGTTGCCGTGGATACCCGTGGCGAGTCGGTGCATGTCTCGGGACCGAAAGAATGGCGTTCAAAAATCGGGCTGTTGCCAGTGCTGGAAGTCTAGGATGGATTTTTAGCAATTTAGCTAAAACTGTAATCCCTTTATAATCAACTGGTTAACCTCGAGTGCAACGTCTTTACCGTTGATTGCGGCGTGCCATTAGAGTAAATTGCGGCTAGGTAACCCGGTCTGGTCTCTGGGTAATTTTTATTATCATTTTTCTACGCCCCATTATGGGGCGTCGATGTATCAATGGAATGCGATTTCTTATGGGGCAAGAACCAACCTCTGTCGACCAGCTTTACCTGAATGCTGAAAATCTGGCGCAGGACTTCTCGTTATTCCCGCGCCGCCAAAGCGCGTCAGTCATCGGCGGTCTGTTAAACAACAAACAGATAGAGGCGAGGGTAAAACAACTGAGGGGCATGGAAGTGGATGCCTATATTGCTGCCACGGTTGCACCCACTGAAGAATCAACCCGCCCCGGGGCGAAAGACATAGTCGCTGCACTGGATGTGCCTGTGGCCAACGTGATTGAGCGAGGACCTTTTTACTGTGCTGAGCTAACCTTTGACTTTGGTGGTACGGGTCGTACCGTCGGTTTGATCGCGCAAAATAGAGCCCATGGGTCAGGGGTCTGGGGTCCGGAACACCATGACTTGGCATCAAAAATGGCCGGTCACTTTGCTATTCGCTCGATGCCTATCGTCACCTTTATGGATACGCCTGGCGCAGATCCTTATGAATTGGCCAACGCGCATAATCAGGCCCACTCCATTTCCAGGTTAATTGCCGAACTCTGTAACGTCGATGTGCCGACGCTGGGCATCATCATTGGTCAGGGCTATTCGGGAGGGGCAATACCCCTGGCTGCGAGTAACCTGCTGTTGTCCGTCCGAACTGGCGTGTTCAATACGATTCACCCCAAGTCGCTGGCGAATTTGGTGCGACGCTACAATCTCTCCTGGCAAGAGTGTGCGCAATTTGTCGGAGTCTCATCCTATGAGCTCTACATGCAGGGCAATATCGATGGCGTGATCGATTATGATCCTGGGGAAACTCGAAACATTGGTCATCTGAGAGACGCTATCGTTCAGGGGATTACCTCGATTGAGGAGGGCACTCGGCAGTTTGTGAGTAAGCATCCTGAAATTTTTGATCACTATCGGCGGAACATTAAACGCTACCTTAATCCGTCCGATTTTATTTCAGCGATCAACGCCAGTTCGACACTGAAGACTCGAGTCTCACCGACTGAATACCCCAATGTGTTTGGCGCTGCCTATCGTTACCTGCGTTACCTTGGTCTGCGCAAACGCATCAAAAGTACAACCACCACGCAGTATGGTCGATTAGCGAATACCAAAATTCCGGAAGGCGAGTTGGCGCAGCGATTACACCGAGAGCGTCGAACGGCGTTCCTTGTCTGGTTGCAAGATCCAGACAAGATTCTCTATGAAGATGTTCTAAGCAAGGCTTGGAAGAACTACGTTGACAAGAAAGCCGCGGTCGGCGACGAGCGTGGCCGTCTTGCCCAATTAATCTTTGGAGAGCCGACCCGTAATTACCAGTTGGCAAAGAGAGAACTATGTCTGGTCACTGGACTTCACCTCTACAATCGCTGGAAAGGTAGTGCAAGAGATAACTTGTCGGCATTGATTGAGCATATGGACAACGAAGATGCCAATGCCTATCTGCTGCGCCCGCGTGACATAAAAGATGTCAAGGGTCTGCTGGGTGCCATGTCAAATACTGAAAATGCGTTCGTCGTTGCAGTGAAACGTAAATTTTCTTATGAAGGCAAGCGACTGTTTGACGCTGAGTACATCGAGGAAAAATCGGCTGATTTTCTCGTCGGTCAGCTGATTGCAGAGCTCAATCTGATTCTTGAAGGCAGCTCCTTGTATGACAGTGAGAAATTGGCCGGTGAAAACCTGTCTGAGTTCAGTCGCAAGTTAATCGAAAAGGGGAGCGAACATCCGATTCAGCTTAATCGTCGCCTGCTCGAAGACAGCCTTTGGTCTTATATTGAGCGAAAGAGGAATAAAACGGATCGGATTGCTGAGCAGGATAGAACCATCCTGGATGTCATCTTTGATGAGGATATTCGTCATGATTTCGTCGCCGAATGTCAGAATCTGATCACCTTTGGCATTACCTACGACAATCTGATTGGTGAGCTAGTGTCAGTTGCTCGTCAGGCTCATGAGTCGCGCGCACTGCCCGCAGACTTTATTCAGCAGCTGATTGACAAATCGATCAGCGAAGTCAGTCAGCTCGAAGTGGTCGCCGGTCAGGACAAGGCGCAGATCAACCAGCGCTTTGCTGGTTGGGTTAAAGATCTCTCAAATTACTCTCGCAGCAGTGTTTTCCTCAAATCTGTCGAGGAATGGATTCGGGTCGTGCACAAAGACAAGTCAGATACGCTGTTTGTCGTGGTGAGTTTTTTCTTTGAGAAATTGCTGCCTGAGTATTACGCCAGTAAGAATAGCGGTAAGCGCTACGAAGGCAAAATTGAACCTGTGCGCATTGGTCGTAGAAAAGATTTTTGGAACCGTTTGAATATTGCCTATCGTGATCTGTTGTTTCATGAGCAACTCACCCGCGAAAAGCGCTCCAATCGAACCACTTATGAAACGCTATTAGAAAAGTATGTGAATAATTTCACAGAACTGAACGGCACCTTGATGTCTGCAAATCCGGTAGCCTTTCCGACCTTCCGTCCGTCCATTGAATCAGCGTTGAAAAATAATATTCGGCCATCTGGCTTGATCACGGGTCTGGGTGATTTTACCACTGAGAAAGGTTGTTATCGTGTCGGTCTGGTTATGTCCAACGTGGCATTTCAGGCAGGCAGCATCGATAACTCTGACTGTGTGCGATTCTGCAAACTGTTGGTTGAGTGCGCAGAACAGCAGTTGCCGGTGATCTGCTTTATTTCATCTGGCGGTATGCAGACCAAAGAAGGAGCAGCGGCCTTGTTCACCATGGCGGTGGTCAACGATCGAATTACGCGCTTTGTGCGCGACAATGATCTGCCGATTATCATGTTTGGCTTTGGCGACTGTACCGGCGGTGCGCAGGCCAGTTTTGTGACGCATCCCTTGGTTCAAAATTATTACTTTACCGGCACCAGCATGCCGTTTGCCGGGCAGACCGTGGTCGAGCGTAACTTGCCCTACACCTGCATGCTCAGCAATTACCTGTCGATCAATCCGGGAGCGATGCGTGGTCTGGTAAAACACCCTTTCTCAACTGGTCTGGACCAGGAACTTCGCCGAGTCGATCCAGCGATACCCTTACCAACAGAGTCAGTAGAGCAGGTGGTCGATCGAATAATGTCCGGCAGTCTGAGCGCCGTGGAGCCGATTGTTGTTCAACATCATATCTCAGAAGCTGAGCTGATTCGGCCCATCAAGCGAGTACTTGTGCATGCGCGAGGCTGTACGGCGGTGAAGCTGGTGAGTCGTGCGATCGACTATGGATATGAAGTCGTGCTGGTTCAATCTGATCCGGATATGGAGTCTGTGCCCGCAGATATGGTGCGTGCGGATCAAAAGCACAGTTTGGTTTGTATTGGGGGTAATACGTCGGATGAGAGTTATCTCAATGCCCTGAGCGTACTGAGTATCGCTGAAATTGAGCGAGTGGACGCGCTACACCCTGGGATCGGTTTTCTTTCAGAAGATCCGAATTTCGCCAAACTCGTGCGTAATCGAGCCATCAATTTTATCGGTCCAAAAGTTTCCAGCATGGAAACCATGGGTAACAAATCAAATGCCATTAATACGACCCAGAGCATTAATGTGCCGGTTGTACCTGGCAGTCATGGCATTGTCAGTACCTCAGAAAGCGCTGCAGAGATTGCCGAGCAGGTGGGTTATCCGATTTTATTGAAGGCGGTTCATGGTGGCGGTGGTAAGGGCATTCAAGTTGTTCGTAGACCCGAACAGCTGCACGGTCTGTTTCACCAAGTGACGAGTGAAGCCAAAGCGGCGTTTGGTAATGGCGATGTCTACATTGAAAAATTTGTCACCTCACTGCGGCATATTGAGGCCCAAATATTAAGGGATACGCATGGCAACACGTTAGTCGTCGGCCTCAGAGATTGTAGCGTTCAGCGTAATAATCAAAAGCTGATGGAAGAATCATCGTCGACCATGTTGCCGGAAAAACTCAAAAAGCAGGTGTTTGACTATGCCAGCAAGATCGCCAATGCTGTTGACTACATTGGTGCTGGTACAGTTGAGTTTATCTATGACGTGCCAAATGATGCGGTCTATTTCATGGAAATGAATACCCGCTTGCAGGTTGAACACCCTGTCACTGAAGTCGTGACAGGCGTTGATATCGTCAGGCAACAATTTGAGATTGCCTCTGGCGGATCTATCGCAGGCTTGCAGCTGGCAGAAAAGGGCTACGCGTTGGAAGTTCGAGTAAATGCCGAGAAAGCCGTGCTTGATGCAGAAGGTAAGGTATCTTTTGCGCCCACGCCAGGTGAAATTACCGTCTGCGAGCTACCCAGTGAACCACACATTCAGTTAATTTCAATGGCGGGTCAGGGTAAAGTGGTTTCGCCCTTTTACGATAGTTTGATCGTTCAAATTATCTGCCACGGCAAAGATCGAAATGACACGGTGAAAAAGATGCTGGCTTATCTGGGCCGAGTCAAGATCCACGGTATCAGCACCAACATCTGCTTAATCAAGCGCATCCTGGCGGACAAGGTGTTTCTTGATGGTGTGTACGATACCGGCTACCTGCCGGCATTCCTTGAGCGGACCGATATGGCTGCACTGATTGCCGAAATAGAAGAGGCATCCGGGACTCAAGGCGTTGGCATTGACCTGGAAATGCTCCGAATCGAGGGTAGCAATGAGCTGAAGGTCCTGTCTCCATCAACCGGGGTTTTCTATAGAACGCCTTCGCCGACCGAGCCCGAGTATGTGAATGTCGGCGACCTGGTGCGAGCAGACGATACGCTTTGCCAGCTGGAAGCGATGAAAATGTTCACGCCGGTGAACCTCAATTCGTTTGCCAGTGATAAAGGGGAGCTCTACCCGGCTGACCGCCAGTACGAGATTACTCGAATCAATATCTCCAGTGGCCAGCAGGTTAACGAAGGTGACCTGCTGTTTGTCATAAGACCACGGGTAGCTCTTTAGAGTGACCAGACTGCCTGCTTTAGGCTCTAGAGCAGGCGGTCCATGAGTTTTCTGCGATCCATCCGTAATTGCTTCAGGCGCTCGGCCATGCTGGCCAGTGGCGGCGCATAGTTGCGACCAATGGCCTGCTGGGTTTCTAATGTGCCGAGCCCGCTGGCCTCTGCTAACAATAATTTTTCGTTACGCGAATGTTTAATTGTCTCGATTTCAGCTTCGACTCTTTTGATTTCCTGGTCGATCGCATAGATGCGATAGCGCATCTGAACATTTAGCGCTTCTACGGGTGTCCGACTCGATAACTCGACGCTGGCGTCTCCGCAACTGGTCGCGCTGTATTCGGTCTGACCGAAAGAATTCACGCAGGCGAAAACCTCAGCATTGGCCGCTGAAGAGATGCAGGCCAACAAACCCGCGAACAACAACATTTTGGCTGAGTTGAGCATATGGTGAGTCTAGTCAGGTCAGCGGCACGCAGACAGACTGATTCGACTGCCGGCGAATTCCCCTGGATGAAATGTCAGTGCGGGT
Source organism: Gammaproteobacteria bacterium (assembly GCA_038106185.1). Taxonomy (GTDB): domain Bacteria; phylum Pseudomonadota; class Gammaproteobacteria; order Pseudomonadales; family Azotimanducaceae; genus UBA4582. The sequence goes on from JAYODE010000009.1 coordinate 50,667, forward strand.
CGCCCGCAGAGAGCCTGCTCGCTGTTAAGTTACCATTTCCCTGCATAAGAGGAGTCGAACGGGTAGTGGCGTGTGAAGGCGAGGGGCGATTGACGTCGACAATATGGGTGCTAATAAAGAATAGATGAAATATCATATATACCGTTTCGGAATGAATTGATTTCACCATGATTGAAAACCTTGAGACCCTGCTGGCCTTATCACGCACCGGCACCATGTTGGAAGCAGCCACAGACCTGAGAGTATCCCAGTCTGCGGTGAGCAAGCGCATCGCGACCCTTGAGAAATACTATGATCGCAAGCTGATCCAGAAAAAAGGTCGGCGAGTTGAGCTAACTCAGCACGGCAAGCAATTGGTGGACAAGATCGCGCCGGTGCTATCGGGCCTGCGCGACCTTTTTGTAGAGGACGTCAGTGCTGGCCGAGGTGAACTCACTATCGGCGTTTCAGACGCGATTCTGTCTTCCTGGGGGCCTTCGATTTTTTTTAAGATCAAGCAAGCCATGCCTGAGGTCAACTTTGCGTTTCATACTTACCGCACACCTGTAGTGCTGGATCGGGTCCGTTCCGGAGAATTCATGCTGGGAGTCTGTACGGGTTCTGATACGTTGGATACTGATCTGCAATCGGAAGTTCTGATGCGGGAGGCGATGGTGATTATTCCGTCTGCCCTGGGTGAGCTTGAGTGGCCAAAAAAAGGAGAGCTGCCAGTGATCACCATCGAGGACTATTCTGGTGCCTGGCGCTCCTTCAGAGATGAAGTTAAACGCTTGCGCATTCGTCGAGAGGTCGCCTTGGAGTCCTTTTTCAGTGTTGCCCAGATGGCGCTGGCCGGTTTCGGGCATGGTCTGGTGCCCATTGGTGTGGCACGAACCCTGAAGGTGCCGGAGAAGAAGATGCTCAATCTGGGGGATCGTGGTCTGACTCGACCCGTTCGGTTCGTTGCGCGCAAATCGACCTATTCCCTGCCGATCGTAACCCATTTTTACCAATCATTGGCCCAGGCCTTGCGCGCGACCTGAGAAGTGCTCGAGCTATGAAGATGTCTCATCTGCCAGGCCCGCCAAGGATGCAGACGATCCTTGGCATGACTTGGGTTTTCGCGGCCTATAAGGCCTGAAATTTAAGAATAGGTGTGCTGCTGACCCTGCGGATCAGTCAAGGTCAGGCGGTTCCTGTCGGCATAAGCCGTATGGCCGATCTGCTGCGCAGCGATACCAAAGCTGCGGGCTATGTCGATGACTTCGCTGACTCGACTCGGTGGGACATAGATCTCCATGCGGTGCCCCATGTTAAAGACCTTATACATTTCCTGCCAGCTGGTGCCTGAGGCTTGCTGGATGGCCGCGAATAATGGCGGGGTTGGAAACAGGTTGTCTTTAACGAAATGCACCTGTCGGCCAAATTTCAGACATTTCGTCTGAGCGCCACCGGAACAATGAATCAGGCCTTTGATTTCGCCTCCTAGCTCCGCCAGCGCTTTGTAGACAACAGGCGCATAGCTGCGAGTCGGGCTGAGGATGGCTTCACCGACCAGCAGTGTGGACTCGGGTAATGGATCTTCCAATCGATAAGGTCCGCAATAGGTGAGCGCTGAAGGCAGGTTGGGGTCGAAGGTCTCAGGGTATTTTTCTGCATAGTAGTGACACAACATATCGTGACGCGCACTGGTCAAGCCGTTGCTGCCCATGCCACTGTTGGGACGGGTTTCATAGGTCGCACAGCCCGTCGAGGACAGACCGATAATAGCCAAGTCGGGTGTGAAGGCGTTGCGTATCACATCGACTTTTTTCATGATGGCCACGGCGCAGGAATCCACGACCAGGGTGCCGGTCAAGTCGCCAACGTCAGCAGTTTCGCCACCGCCAGAGTAGATATTAACGCCGTGATCTCTGAGTTTGGCGAGAAACTCCTCGCTCCCTTCGATCAGCGCCGAAACCACCTCGCCCGGGCAATTCAGTGCATTTCGATTGATGGTGTTGGATATTAGAATGCGATTACTAACCCCGACACACAACAGGTCGTCAAGGTTCATGACGATGCTATCCTGAGCGATACCCTTGAAGACACTTGGGTCTCCGGTCTCCTTATATTGTAGGTAGCCGATGATCGACTTGGTGCCGGCACCATCGGCGTGAATCACATTACACTTCTCCGGATCACCGCTCAAAAAATCTTCGGTGACCTTGCAAAAGGCGCCAGGTATCACGCCGGCGTCGAGATTGTCGACGACCTGATGGACCTCATTCTTGTCGGCACTGACACCCCGTGACTGGTAGCGGCTTGCGGTCGCTTCACAAACCACAAAGCCCGACCGATCACGGGCACTGATGACGCCGCGAAACTCGAGTTGGCGAAATGCCTTCGCGACCGTATTGGCCGCGATATCATTGTCAGCTGCGAGACCTCGAATGCTGGGCAGGCGGTCTCCGGGTTTGAGTTCTCCGGCATTAACGGCAAAATGTATTTGATCAACGATCTGTTGAAAAACAGGGATCGGCAGGGTGGTGTCAACGGTTAGCTTCATGCTTGTCCTTGTGCGTGCCTGGTGGTTCAGGTCGTTTGTGAGCCCGATAGCGAACGCACAATAGGTGCTCGCGGCTCGTGCAATCTGTATTACCAAAATAATACAGATTGTCAGCCTGAAATGATACTGACCCACAGGTAAAATCTAAGATCGTCGTTGCAGACTGAGAATTCTGTGGCGCTATCACCTATAATGCGCGCAGTTGATTATTGAGTGGTTAGGTATGCTTGTCATCGTCGATTATGACGCGGGGAATTTGCGAAGCGTGTTGCGAGCCTGTGAGAAAGTGGGCTTAGCGGCCAGCATCAGCGCCGATCCGCAAAAGATCATGATGGCCGATCGATTGATCTTCCCTGGGGTCGGTTCTGCCGAGAGTGCCGTGGACACTTTGCAGGCTCGAGGCTTGGACCAGGCACTGAAGGCCTTTTATGCCGCCGGTAAACCCATATTGGGCATCTGCCTCGGAAGTCAGATTGTTCTGCAGAAGAGCGAAGAAGGACACCGCGACTGTCTTGGTCTCATTGAGGGTGTCGTTGAAAAGTTTGATTTAGTCGATAAGTCTTTGAAGGTACCCCATATCGGTTGGAATGAGGTCGAGATTGTGAAACCGCACCCGTTGCTCAAAAGAATTGAATCTGGTGATGAGTTCTATTTCGTGCATTCCTACTTCACCCGTCCGGCAAAGGCAGAGGACGTGTTTGGTATGACTGACTATGGCGGCCAATTTTGTTCTATGCTGGGGCATAAGAACTTGTTTGCGACGCAGTTCCATCTGGAGAAAAGTGGTAAGAAGGGACTTTCTATTCTTGCCGAGTTTGGCGTTTGGGATGGGTCTGTATAACTATGTTAAGTAAACGCATCATAGCCTGCCTAGATGTTCGCGAGGGGCAGCTCGCCAAAAGCGTGAAGTTCGTCGATACTCGGGATATCGGTGATCCTGTCGCAAAGGCCAAAGAATATTATGAAGACGGGCTTGATGAGTTGGTCTTCTATGATATCACCGCTTCCAGTGAAAAACGTGACATCATGCTGAATGTCGTGGAGGCGGTGGCAGAACAGGTGTATATCCCGTTTTCAGTTGGTGGTGGAATTCGAACGGTCAACGACGCTAACAAGTTGCTGTGGGCTGGCGCTGAAAAAATTAACGTCAACTCTGCCGCGGTGCTTAGACCTGAACTCATCAGCGAATGTGCCTATGCAATCGGCAACCAAAATGTCGTTCTATCGATGGATATCAAGCAGGTCGAGGTCAGTACCGCTATACCCAGCGGCTATGAAGTCGTGATCAATGGCGGTCGCACGCCAACGGGCCTGGATGCTTTGGCATGGGCTCTGCGAGGAGAGTCGCTGGGTGCGGGAGAGCTGGTGGTGAACTCAATTGACGCCGATGGTACCAAGACGGGTTATGAGATCAAGCTGACTCGAATGATTGCTGAGGCAGTCACAGTGCCGGTCATAGCATCTGGTGGTGCCGGCAAGCCTGAGCATCTGCTGGCAGTCCTGACAGAAGGGAAAGCGGATGCGGCCCTGGTGGCTTCCATGCTGCATTTCGGTGAGTACACGGTGAGTGGGCTCAAGCGCTGGCTTCATGAGCAGGGTGTTAAAGTACGGTTGAAATACGAGTGAAGAGCGAGGGCTGTATCCCATGAGCGATCAGGTTTATACGACCTTGGAAATGAAGTTGGCTTTTCAGGAGGATGTCATCCAAAAGCTGGACGACGCATTGATCAGTCAACAACAGCAGATCTTGGCCTTGCAACGTCAGGTGCAATTACTCGGTAATGAATTGCGTACGCTTGATAATCGATCCCTTGGCGACGCCCTGCCAGAGCCACCGCCACCCCACTATTAATGCTTCCTATCACTCAGGGCAACTGCGCATTCGGCGCCTGATCCCTGTAGAAATGAATAATGTTACCTAACCGGAGACGAACATGAAGGCAGTGACCGTGAATGCAGATCAGTCAATGAGCTGGTCTGACGTTGAGCAACCGAAGCCAGGTATGGGTGAGGTGTTGATTCGTGTTCATGCTACGGCCATCAATCGCGCCGATCTGATGCAGCGTCGTGGTTTTTACCCTCCCCCTGCGGGTGCGAGTCCCATCATGGGTCTTGAATGTGCTGGCGAGATTGCTGCCATGGGCAGTGGCGTTGAACGTTGGCAAATCGGTGATCGTGTCTGCGCCTTGTTGAGTGGTGGTGGTTACGGCGAATACGCAGTAGCACCCATGGGTAGCGTTCTACCGATACCGGCGGGTTTGACCTATGTTCAGGCCGCGGCGTTACCGGAGGTATTTGCGACCGCGTGGCTTAATCTGTTTATGGAAGCTGGCCTCAAGCCTGGCGAAAAGGTGGTGCTTCATGCTGGCGCAAGTGGAGTCGGGACCGCTGGTATTCAACTCTGTAAGAGCTTTTCTAATCCCTGTTTTGTCACCGCCGGTACTGATGAGAAAATCGCCGCGTGCGTGGCCTTGGGTGCCACGGCAGGTAGTAATCGCAGTCAAGGCTCTTTTCTTGAAGCCGCCTCCTCGTTTGCCGGTGCAACTGGGGTCGATGTGATCCTGGATCCCGTCGGTGGTGCCTACCTGGCCGACAACCTCAAGCTTTTGGGTATGAGTGGCCGCTTGGTGTTGATTGGCTTGATGGGCGGTAGTAAAGCCGAAATCGAGCTTGCGTTACTGATGATGAAACGCCTGAGAGTGATTGGTTCAACATTGCGAGCGCGACCCATTGCCGAGAAGGCCCAAGTGATGGCTCAGCTTGAAGCGCAAGTTTGGCCAAAAATTGCCACGGGAGAAATTCAGGCAATCATCGACAGCGTCTATGACATCAGGGATATCAGCAAGGCGCATGACCATGTTGCCTCTGACACAACGTTGGGTAAAGTCGTGCTGTCTGTGATCCCTGCCGAGTAAGTGCCGAGGACTTGGCTGCGAAGAGTCTTGGTAAATGTCTGACGGCTCATAAACCACAGCTTATAAACTTATAAACCACAGCTTATAAACCACGGCTTATAAACGACAGCTCAGAAGCCAGTGCCGAAAACTAGCCTCTAAAACAAGCGTCTAAAACTAGATTCGAAAGTCTTGCTTATCAAAAGCGTTGTTTGGAAAAAGTTTATCAAAAGCGCTGTTTGGCAAAAGCTTATTAAAAGCGCCGCTGGATCAGAGGTACATTGATCCAGCGGCGCCATTTAGTTGAAAAGCTGTCTTGAGTAGAGGTAACCGCTCGCTTGCAAGGGGTTGCGTCCTACCCTTCAGCAACATCCTCCGCCTGATACCCTTTGTCTGTTTCAGTGATATTGAATTCTACCTGGGCACCCTGCTTAAGGGTTCTGTAGCCGTCCCCTCTGATCGACCTGAAGTGAACGAAAACATCCTCACCCTCGGGTCGTTCGATGAATCCAAAACCTTTTGCATCGTTAAACCACTTGACTGTTCCTGACTGCCTGTTTGACATCTGTTGCTCCCTATACTTGCTGTCTATCGTATTTCTCGCGCCTTCCTGGTTTGAGAATTTTGCACAAAGCCGAATCAACTTCGCAGAATTATGAGTAGCCGTCCAAAACAATTAGGTACAAAATTTGATAGGAAAATATCTAAGCCGGCAATATCAAAAAACAGGATTGCTGTCATAGTCTTGGCGGTCAAAAATCTGCGCTGGCTTTTTGTTTCTCATGGCGCCTTGTCAGACGCTTGTGTTCGCAGCGGGTGTAAAAATGAAAGCGTCTGTTCTGTGCCAGGCGGCTCCCATCAGAGAGGGGAGTCGCGCTCTAGCGTCAAGTTTAAAACGGGGTGTGGCAGTGCCAGCCTCATAGGCTGGCGATGCGGTCTCTTTGTTCCTGTAGCTGGGCGATAGCATGCCCCAGGTCCTGAACCTTGTCCTTCTCTTTCTGAACAACTTCTACCGGCGCTCTATCGACGAAGCTGGGGTTGTTAATCTTGCTCTCAGCTCGCTCAACTTCGGTTTTCTTGCGAACAATTTCCTTATCGAGGCGAGCAAGCTCAGCATCTTTATCGATCAAACCGCTCATGGGCACCAAGAGCTGCATCTCTCCCACCAGCTGGGTGGCGGAAACTGGAATCGGATCGCCAGGATTGAGCCACGCCAATCGTTCTGGCCTGATCAGAAAAGTCAGGAGCGGGCGGTAGGCGTCAAGCCGACGCTGGTCTTGTTCACTGCCATTGGCGAAAAGAACTGGAATTGGTCGCGCGTAGGAGATATCCATCTCGCCACGAATATTTCGTGTGCCAGCCACTATCGCTTTTATCCAGACGATATCTGCCTCAGCTTCACGGTCATAGGCGTTCGCATTGGCTTCTGGAAAGGCCTCAAGCATGATGGTCTCGCCAGAGCCACGAATAGACGCAGGTATCTGTTGCCAGATTTCCTCAGTCATGAAGGGTATAAAAGGATGTGCCAGGCGTAGCGTCTGTTCGAGTATGCTTAACAGGGTGTGTCGTGCGCCCCGTTGCAGTTCTGGGCTGACATCCGTCGCCATTAATAGCGGCTTAGTCAATTCCAAGTACCAGTCGCAGAACTCATCCCAGACAAATTCATAAATCGCTTTGGCCGCAAGATCAAAGCGATAGGTTTCCATGGCCAGATTGACCGCCGCTGCCGTGTCCTGGAAAGCGGAGATGATCCATCGATCAATCACGCTTAGCGCCAACGTACCAGTGATTGACTGATCCTGGGTGTTCATAAAGACAAAATTGGCAGCGTTCCATAACTTGTTGCAGAAATTGCGATAGCCCTCAACTCGGTTCATATCGAATCGTACGGTTCTTGCTGATGATGCGATCGAGTAGAAGGTGAAGCGCAACGGATCCGTTCCATAGGCTTTGATGCCTTCGGGAAACTCTTTTCGAGTGGCCTTTTCAATGCGCTGCGCCATCTTGGGTTGCAGCAGGTTAGCGGTTCTTTTCTTCACCAGGTCGTCGAGACTGATGCCGTCGACAATATCCAGTGGGTCAAGGCCGTTACCCTTTGACTTGGACATTTTCTGTCCGTCTGCGTCGGTCACCAGGCCGTGAATATAGACTTGATGAAAGGGCACCTGGTCCATGAACTTGAGGCTCATCATGATCATTCTGGAAACCCAAAAGGTAATGATGTCGTGACCGGTGACCATCAGGTCTGTGGAGTGAAAAGTTTTCAGGTCGTCCGTGTTATCGGGCCAGCCCAGCGTCGAGAAGGTCCAGAGCGCGGATGAGAACCAGGTGTCCAGAACATCTTCGTCCTGAGTTAAAGGCAGGTCTGCGGAAAGCCCATGGTGACTCCGCACCTCGGCTTCTGACCGACCGACGTAGACTTGGCCTGCGGGGTCGTACCAGGCCGGTATTCGATGCCCCCACCATTGCTGACGGCTAACGCACCAGTCCTGAATATTTCGCATCCAGGCATAGTAAGTATTCTCGGTGTTCTGTGGAATGAACTTGATGGCCCCATTTTCGACGGCCTGGATGGCGGGGTCTGCCAGAGGTTGAATCCTGACATACCACTGGTCGCTCAGATATGGCTCTATTACGACCCCAGATTTTTCGCCGCGGGGTACTGCCATTTTGTGATCTTCAATCTTTTCCACCAGTCCCAGTGCTTCAAGCTCGGCGATAACCAGCGTTCGAGCGGCGTAACGATCAAGCCCCTGAAAGCGTTCTGGCACACTGGTGTTGAGGGTGGCGTCGTCGTTGAGAATATTGATGATGGGCAGATCGTGGCGTTTACCGACATCATAGTCATTGAAGTCATGCGCTGGGGTGATCTTGACGCACCCGGTGCCAAACTCGCGATCCACATAAAAATCAGCAATGATAGGAATGCGGCGTTGGGTTAAAGGTAGCGCTATTTCACGCCCAACCAGATGCTTGTAGCGCTCATCATCGGGATGTACCGCGACCGCAGAGTCGCCCAGCAACGTCTCAGGGCGAGTCGTCGCGATCACCAAATAGTGCTCTGGATCTGCTGCACCATCAGCCTCGGTCAGAGGGTAACGCAGGTGCCAGATATGCCCCAGCTCTTCTGCTGATTCGACTTCAAGATCAGATATCGAGGTCTTTAGTACGGGATCCCAGTTCACCAGACGTTTGCCGCGATAAATCAAGCCATCCTCATAAAGTCTGACAAAAACCTCCAAAACCGCTTTCGACAGTCCCTCGTCCAGGGTGAAGCGCTCGGTTTTCCAATTCAGTGACGCGCCTAAACGTCGAAGCTGTTGAGAGATTTTTCCACCGGATTCTGCCTTCCACTCCCAGACCTTCTCCAGAAACTTTTCTCTACCTAAATCTGATGGCCTGATACCCTGGGCGGCAAGTTGTTCCGTGACCAATAGCTGCGTGGCGATACCCGCATGATCTGTGCCCATCTGCCAGAGCGTCTTGTCACCCTTCATGCGATGGTAGCGAATGATCGAGTCCACCAGGCTGTGCTGAAACGCATGCCCCATATGTAGAGTGCCGGTCACATTCGGCGGCGGGATCATGATTGCAAAGGGTTTGCCGTCACCTTGCGGAGCAAAGTAGTCGTTGGTTTCCCAGCGCTGATACCAGCTTTGCTCTATATCTTGCGGTTGGTATTTATTCATCGAGTTAACATCATCTTGGGCCCTAAGAGTGGGCGAAATTTGAAAAAGTCTAGAGTATACACGCGAGGCCGCCGAATGGCGTCAGCATGGGTGGAAAATTACGGAGCCTTTTCTACAGTTTTGATGCTCGGCTTCCAGTCAGTCACTGAATCCATATTCTTAGGCGAGGGGGTCTTCAGAGGAAGGGGCTTTAGATAAAGCGTGCTCAGTTAAAGTGGGCTCAGTTAAAGTGGGCTCAGTTAAAGTGGGCTCAGTTAAAGTGTCCTCAGTAAAATAGTTGAGGTCGTTCAACAGCAGCGTGAGTTCTTCGCGCAGAGTGCGTAGAACTGCATCTGAGTGGCTGTCATTTATTGGCGCTTTGGGTTTGTTCTCCCCATTCGAGCTTGTCGTACGAGAGATTAAGTCTGTGTTCTGCAGTGCCAGGATCTCAGGAAAGAGATCAGTGGATCTTGGTTTTACCTGCCTGTCAGTCGTCGATGCTGAAGCCTCTTTCCTTGCGACCTTCTCTACTCTGGGAGAGGTATAACTGACTACTCCTTGCAACAGCAGCTGCTCCGATGCGGACGGCTCTATTAGGTTCAGCTGGTCATGTGTTGTCAACGGGTCTTGCTCAGTCACCGGATCATGCATGTTCAGTGCCCCTTGGGTCGTCAACTCATCTTGGGTTTCGTCAGCCATATCTTGTTTACACTGAGATCGTTTTCATTGATTAGCCCTTGATCGCGTGGTACTTCAGTTCATATCCGCGCTCCTGATAAAAACGATAATTTAATCTGGCGCTGTTGCGCTGATTTTCGGCCTGGGGTACCACCTCGGCAACACGTTCAAATCGACTGAAAAATTCTGGAACCTGACCCGATAGGTTGATGAGTACCTGCGAGTGGTCCTGTGGATCGACGTTGTGACTGATTTTCACGGGAGTATCCTCGCCGGTGGAATGCAGCGCATGGGGTATAAAGGCATCGGCTCGAAACGTCCATAACAAAGCATCCAGAGCCTTTGCCTGATCGTCATCGGCGGTATGGATATGTGCCTTCATGCCCAGCAGATAGATTTTCTCGATCAAGCGGCAGGCGAATTGCAGAGTCGGCTCTTCAGTCTCAATTTGATAGAAATCAACGCGAGTCACGGCCTGTGTCAGCTCCCAACCTGGTCCATGAGATATTGACAGAGCAGATTGACAGGCCGGCCCGTTGCCGCCTTGTCGCTCCCCTGGGCGCGGTGCGCTGTGCCGGCTATGTCGAGGTGTGCCCAACGATAGCTTTTTGTAAATCTCGCCAGGAAACAGGCAGCCGTGACACTGCCGGCATCCCGCCCACCTGTGTTTGTCATGTCAGCAAAGGCACTGTTGAGCTGTGATTGATAGTCATCCCAAAGGGGCATGCGCCAGACTCGGTCCAGGGTATTCTCACCAGCTTGATTGATGCGCTGCGCAACCTCCTCATCGTTAGCATAAACGGCGCTGGCATGAGCGCCGAGTGCAACGACAACGGCGCCAGTGAGCGTCGCGACATCTATGACCGTCGCTGGCTTGAATTTATCTATGTAGGTCAGCGCATCACAGAGCACAAGTCGACCCTCGGCATCAGTGTTGAGGATCTCGACGGTCTGCCCAGACATGGTCTTGACGATATCTCCTGGCCGAGAAGCCGTGCTCGACGGCATATTCTCTGCGGCTGCGATAACCGCGATCACGTTGATGGGTAGCTTGAGCTCTGCCGCAGTATGAATAGCGCCAAACACGGCGGCCGCACCACACATATCGTAGATCATTTCGTACATGGTCGCTGGTGGTTTCAGACTGATACCACCAGTATCAAAGGTAATGCCCTTGCCGACTAGAACGTGGGGTGCGTCCTTTGCCTTGCCGCCCTGGTGCCGAATAATAATAAGTTTGGCGGGCTCAGCACTGCCTTGGCTGACCGACAGCAAACTATGCATGCCCAGCTTTTTCATGGCCGCTTCCTCAAGCACCGTGGTAGTGAGCGAAGGGTAGGCTTTGGCCAGCTTTTTGGCTTGCTCGGCAATGTAGGTGGGTGTGCAGATATTGGCCGGCGAATTCGCCAGATCCTTAGCCGTCTTGGTACCCAGGGCCACGGCGCAGCCGTCTTTGATGGCGCGCTTGACATCTTTGCTGTGACTTTGGTCGCTCACCAGCAGGTCTATCTGTTTTAGATAAACCGGTACTCCGCTAGAGGTGCCGCGCATACTGTTGAACCGATAAAGCCCTGCATGAAACTGCTCCACCAGTCGGCGACTCTTCCAGTAAAGGTCTCGGTCTGAGATATTCGTCTCGCCCAGACAACATAAAGTCGAGGTAGTTTGCGTTTTCTGTAGTGCACCGATAGCGGCTACGGCAATCTTGATGAAGCGTGCGCCATCAACGCTGTTTTGATCACCCAGACCGACCAGTAGAACCCGCGGTGCGGCGATATTAGGAACATCGTGAAGTACCAGCGTCTCGCCTACCTTGCCGGTAATATCTCCGCGTTTCAAAATGCGTTGTAGATGGCCGTTGCTCGCCTCGTCTAACAAAGTGGCAGTGTCGGTAAGCTGGCCCTTCTCGTAGAGGCCGACGATCAGACATTGATGTTTGGCCTTGATGGGGCTGACGGACTTTGAGGTGAACTGCATTCTAACTCCTGAAGACAAGAAGGGTACGATGTAGATAATATACTGTTTATTGCCCCATCGGGCATATAGGCAAATAAACTTCTGGCCTCGAGTGTGGCTAAATGATTGAAAACCTGCTTGCGAAGCAGATCAAGAGTCTTAATGGCCATGAACCTATTTTTATTCGTTGACTGCTTCTCTCAATATTTGGTTGTGCAGATAGGGCGGGTGTCCTGATGAAGCGTATCGATCTCTATCTGGTACAGACTATCGCGACCACGATGTTGTTGGCGATCGCCGGCCTGCTCGGTATTCTGATGATATTTACCTTTCTCGAGCAGATCAAAGACGTCGGCGGCAACTATACTGCTGCTGATCTGCTGATATATGTCATTTTCAGTGCGCCTCGTATGTTTTGCGACACCATTCCCTATGCGGCACTGATTGGCTGCCTCGCGGGTCTGGGTATTTTGGCGAATAACAGCGAGCTGATTGTGATGCGCGCTGCAGGTATTTCAATCTGGTCCATTGCATTGAATGCCATGAAGCCAACCCTGGTGCTGATTCTGGCTGGGCTCTATGTGGGCGAATTTATTCTTCCCGATATCGAGCGCGCCGCGGCTAACAATCGCGAGAAGGCGCTGTCTGCGAATAATGAGATAGCACCTGTCTCCGGGCTTTGGTACCGAGAGGGCGGCATATTTATGCACTTCGACGAGGTCGGTCAGTCAGGCGTCCTCGGCGGTGTCGCTCATTACTATTTTGATGAGGCACAACAATTGACCCACATTCTGCGCGCAGACCGTGGTGTTTATCATGACGTTCGAGCTGATGAAAAGTATTGGTTGCTGGAGACCGTTGCAACTACCCGATTTTTGGGAGACAGAACTGTGACGGTGGAGATGCCCAGTTACCAATGGAATACTGACCTGGCGCCCAATCTGCTAATCAATGAAGTTTTGGTCAAACCAGAAAAGATGTCGATTGGTGAGCTCACCACTAAAATTGACTATATGCGCAAGCAGGGTCTGAACAGCGCGAAGTTTGAGCTGGGCTTTTGGCATAAAGCGCTGCAGCCGATAGCAACTCTCAGCCTCGTTTTTGTCGCGATATCCTTTATCTTTGGGCCACTGCGAGAATCGACGACTGGCATGCGGGTGGTAACGGGCTTAGTTACAGGCATCATTTTCAAATTTATTCAGGATCTGCTCGCGCCAGCCAGTTTGGTATTTGGTTTTCCGCCGCTCATCGCTGTGGTAATCCCGATTTTACTGTGCTGCTGTGCCGGGTACCTTCTGCTTCGCAGGGCGGGTTAGGCTAGGACTGTGTATGCCTGATTTATCGAGTCTCTCGAATCTCGCTCCCTCTGTGCGCGATGGAGGCTTGCTCGGCAAAGCACTGCAACGCCTGCTTTTAGCTACGCTCCGATGAGTAAGGTTTATCGCCCAGATAGACCACTCGGCTATGGGACCAGATATCGTGTGCTGCGCGGCGGTCTTTATCAATCAACGCCCAGAACAGGCCGAGACCAAATGGCGCCATAGCGAGTGTCGCCCATAGAAACCGTATGATGGCCTCGCCAATGCTCAGAAGGTTGCCAGCTTCGTTGACTGCACGAATTTTCCACACCTGCATGCCCAACGTCTGGCCCTTGATACGCCAGAAGTAGAGATAGAACAAGAGCGTTTCGACGTAGCAAATCAGTTGGACCCAGAAGGTTGCGAGTGGGGGCTTATCTGGCAGCTGGCCATCAAGGCTGGCGTTGCTGCCAAGCGCGGCCTGGATGAGCACCAGCGTGATCGCCCAGACAGCAAATATCAGAAAGAAGTCATACAAGATGGCGGCGAAACGTCGGCGTAGACTGGCGTTGGGAAAAGTATTCGACATAGCGGCATCACGGACTGATAAAGGGTCTAGTTTAGCAGAGGTTGGATCGTTGCGCCTCGTTCTACTCAGCGCTATCGGCTAGAATAGCCAGAGCTCAGGATGATCCGAAGTGCTTTCGGGAGATCACTCGGCAAGTGACGGGAGAATGTGAATGACGAAACCTTGGTCTCGGCGCGAGCCCAGAAGTTCAGTGTTGTGTTGGCGTTGGCTGCCACTGTTGGTTCTGCTGGCTTGTTCGAGGAGTGCTGCGGCAAGCGACGATTTCGCCGAGTTTTTACTTGGCATCAAGCAACAGGCGCTGAGTCAGGGCGTACGCGAACTCACCATAGATCAAGCTTTTCGTGACCTGACACCAGACCCGCGAGTCTTGGTTTCTGACCAAAAGCAGCCGGAATTTGTGCAGACCTTCGAAGCCTACCTGAGTGCGCGAGTCACACCCAGCAGAGTTGAAAAAGCGCGAGAGTATTTTCAGCAAAATCGTCAGGTGCTAAAGCTAATAGGGGCCAAGTACCAGGTGGACCCCCAATATCTCATTGCGTTTTGGGGGCTTGAATCTAATTTTGGTAGATACCAGGGGAAATACGAGGTGGTCAGGTCTCTGGCAACTCTGGCGCATGACCCGCGCAGAAGCCGGTTTTTTACCGCCGAACTCCTGGCGGCTCTGAAGATTCTTGATGAAGGCCATGTGCCACCCGCCGATTTCCTGGGTGGATGGGCGGGTGCCATGGGGCAGAACCAGTTTATGCCATCCAGCTTTTTGAACTTTGCTCAAGATTTCAATGGTGATGGCAGGAAAAATATCTGGGGTGATCAAAAGGATGTCTGGGCGTCGATTGCCTATTATCTGCAGAAGGCTCAGTGGCGTGAAGGTGAGTCCTGGGGATTGCCGGTCGATATCTCCGATTCGGTGGACTTTGAACAGTTAATGCCTGAAAGCGTTGCAGACGGCTGTCGAGCACTGCGCTCTCATACTCGAGAGCTATCGCTCTCGGAGTGGGCTGAGCTGGGGGTAAAGCCTCGGGTTATCAAGCGAGATAAGCAACAGCGATTTGCATTGGTGTTGCCAGAGCCGAAGGCGACTGTCGGTTATCTCGTCGGCCCAAATTTTGGCAGTATCCTACGGTATAACTGCGCTAACAAATATGCGGTCTCGATCGGTTTGTTAGCTGATCTGATCGTAGCAGACCCAGAGTGAGCCTCGCTTTGCGTAGTGAGGTAAAGCGTTAAACCCCGTGCTTGAATAATTAAGGTTGTGCTGTAGGGCTTGATGTAGTCGATAGCATAAAACTGGCTTCACACTCTGCAACAACTTCTTCGTTATCGATGCGGATCATGACGCCGCGCATGAGAAAGAGGCGACCGCGCGACTTAAGGCAATGGCCTTCGAGCCTCACGGGGGTGCCTGTAGGTAAAGCGTCTTTGTAGCGTAGGTCGACTTTTGCTGTGAAAGCATGCTGGCCTTGCAGGACAATCCAGTTCGCCATGACATCGTCCAGTGCACTAAAGATAATGCCGCCATGAGTGATGCCATCATAACCACAGTGGTGGGCGGCTGGGGTGAACTCGCCCCGGCAGACATTGTCGTCAAGACGAAAGGTCAGTTGCAGGCCAATAGAGTTTTGGGGGCCACAGACGAAGCAGTGGCTGGCGTTATCGGGTTTTTCTCTCAACATGGGCATTCTCTGGTCAGGTAGTGGAAAAGCTTACCACTGGTCAGGTTGACATGCCCAAAAGCCGATGGATGAAGGGTGTATTTGCGTACTCCCAGAAGGAGGTTTTATACATGGTCAAAGGTATTTGATCTTTGATCTTCTCGTGTAGTGCGGGTAGTTCTGACCAATGCGTGCCCTGGCGATAGTGGTGGGCAGTATGGTAGCCCAGATTGCCGGTCACCAGATTGAAGATGGGATTGACGTTGTTATAGGAGGCGCGAAAGTGGTCTTCAGGCTCGTCCAGACCGGCATGATGTTCGTAGGTCGCCCAAGCGGTAATGAGCAACCCTGAAATCATTGGCAGCACGAATAAGATCAAGGCCTGTATGGGTCGGTGAACCATGAGTGCTGCGAGCAGTGCAACCACCGCCAGGGTATAGATCAAGTGAGTTCGATAGTGTTTGGGGTGCGCTTTGCCGACGAGATAGCCGCGGTAGTAAGCCGTGCCAGCGACGGTCAAGGTATATTCCCACATACCCATTGAGGTGCCGTCTTTACGTTTCCATCGACTCTGGTCGAGTTTCTGGTCCAGATAATGATGGTGGTGACCCAATACGTGGTGCAGTAACCATAAATTGGTGGAAACGCCGGTGTGCAAAGCGTAGGAAATCTCCAGCAGGCGATTCAAGGCCGTCGACTTGAATGTCTTGGTGTGCTGGTGGTGGTGATTCCAGGCACAAATACAGCCCTTTGGGATTAACGTTATGACAAAGTACAGGCTCAGTAACCAAAGATTGTCGACTGTAAAGTAGAGAAGAAAGTCTACCAGGGTCAACAGCAAAATAAAGATTACGGGCATTCGGTCAGCAGAGTTTCTAAGCACGGTTATGTTTTTACTACCACGAGGTCTGGAGGGAACGGGCCGCCGCTCAATGCGTTGGCGCCGGGGTGGGATAGACTTGGCGAGCATGGTATAAGTGCAGGAATGAAAAGTAAACCTTCCATGTGTTGCGCCCCTTGCCGGGCCAGTCTGGATCTTGCGGGCCTAGTGTCAGTCTCGCTGGGCAAAGGTGCCGCCGGTCGCGGCAGGGTTTGAAGCCGAAGTGTAAGTTTTGCTCCATCGCCAAGAGGCTATAAACATGGCAGAAAAGCCAACAGTTTCAGTAGGAAAAGACCCAGTCAAAGACGCCCTGGTTATTGACTTCAATGATGCCAAACAACCCCATGTTTTGCAGCGCAAGGAAGATCGAGTACAGGCCATGCGCCAGGCGTTCAAGGCAGTGCGCGAGGCTAACCAGCCAAGTAAGAAGCCGTCAGCTAAAAATGCAAAAACCAGAAAAAAAGACCGCAAGAAATAGAGGGCCGGCCATCCGGGGGCCGGCCATCCGGGGCCCGGCCAGTCAGTATTGCCGTCCATGGCCCTGCCAGTCAGTACTGCCGTCCAAGGCCCGGCCAGTCAGTACTGCTATCCTTTAATGCCATGTTTTAATGCCATCCTTTAATGCCATCTTTTAATGC
>JAYODE010000009.1:67546-88487 GCA_038106185.1 Gammaproteobacteria bacterium
GATTCATAGGAGCGAGGATAGCGTCGCGGCTCTGTTTGATCAGCGCAGGTATATCCCCAGTGGTCAGATCTCGAGTCGGGATCGGTTGGTGGAAAACCAATCGTGCCAGGCCCGGTGTCAGATTGAGGGTGTCTGTTGGCAGAATCTCATGGGTCCCTAGGATCGTCACCGGTAGAATCGGTAGCTGTAGCTCTACCGCCAGTCGGTAAGCGCCCTTCTTGAATGGCATCAGTTGTCCGTCTCGTGATCGAGTCCCCTCTGGAAAGAAGACGACAGACATGCCGTTCTTGATGTGATCTCGAGCGCGATTAATTGAATTCACCGCAGATTCGGTGTTTGCTCGATCGATCAAGATGTGACCCATTGCGGCGCAAGCGGCGCCAAGGACTGGGACCCTGCGCAGTTCTTGTTTCATGACCCACTTGAAGTCAATGCCAAGGTGGCCATAGAGCGCGAGGATATCTATCTGGCTCTGGTGGTTGGCAACGATCACGTAGGATTGCCCCGAATCGACCCTGCTGCGACCCTCGACTTGAACGGTGATCATCATCATCAGGCTGTTAAGCTTGGCCCAGACAGGTCCTAGGAGTCGAGAGGCCTGATCTGGCAGCCCCAGTATAGACAAGCAGATAATGCCGGTACCAATGATCAGGGTTGAAACGCCAAGAAACGGGATCACCCAGAACCATTTGTAGACAGCAAACAAGCGTCTGGTCAGTTCCTGCCCAGAGAGACCCAGTTGGGGTGTCGCATCATTCATTAACACCATTCCTCGCTGGCGCTCATCTCGGCACCTCGCCGGCCACAGTTGTTCTGAGCATCTCTCGACGATGGCCCTGGTAGTCGGCGGTGGCGCAATGTTGAGTGCAGCGATTGTCCCACATGGTCAGCGTGCGTTTCTGCCACTTGACCCGGCAGCCGAATGAGGGAGACACGGCGAGGTCATTAAGATATTGAAGCAGGGGTGTACTTTCGGCCAGGCTCATATTGGAAAAGTGGAGCGTGTAAACAGGATTGACCCAAAGGGCCTTTCTGCCGGTGACCGGGTGGGTTCGAATCACTGGGTGGGTCGTGGTTGTGGGTTCTTCCGTGGCATTGGTAATGGTCATGCTTTCCAGATGATCCTTGAGTTTTGCCTGCGGGCCGTAGGAGCGGGTCGCACTATGAACGGCAGTCAGATCCTCCAGCAATGTCTTCATACCGCTTGAAAGTGCGTCATACGCCGCATAAAGATTGGTGAATAGCGTGTCCCCACCCACTGGCGGCACGTCAATCGCGTAGAGCAGGGTGCGCGAGGGTGGTTGCTGCTGAAACGTAAAATCTGTGTGCCAGCCGGCACCAAAAGTGTGGGCTGACTTTTCTGCTGCTGCCTTGATGATGGGCACAACGTCAGGGTAGTCGGGCAGACCGGTGAGGTATGGCGTTTCTCCGACCCCACCCAGGCGTTGAGTGAGAGCCAGTAAAGAGCCGGCGTCCAGGTCCTGATCTGGAAAGCTCAGCACCAGGTATTGGTGAAAGGCTGAGTCAACTTCTGTCTGCTGCTGAGGGGTTAGTGGCCGCGAAAGGTCAAGGCCCGAAACGACAGCGCCAAGGGCGCCACTGATGGGAGTAATCTCTAAACTAGTCATCGATAAGGGCCTCATCACAATTTCAGGGCATGCGATGGGCTGCCCGCGAAGACCCTATTATGCCAAATAACCGATCCTGGCGTTAGTCAAGGATAGCTATTTCTATCAGTGCCGATACTGGCCTATGAGGATATAAATGATCGCTCACCTTGAAGAGGGACTCGAATTATTAGGTAATTACTTACATAATAGCTTACTTAAAAATTTACATAACCGCTTACGTAATACCCTGAGTAATAAACTTCTGGTAGCATTCAGACTAAAAAATAACGGGGAGTCTATGAATCAGGTGCAGGATCAGGTGCAGAATCAGGTGCGGGATCAGATGCGGGATCTGGGTAGCCTCGGGTTGGCCGGTCGTCTCAAGCGGTTATCGGACAAGATCATGCAAGACGGAATTCGAGTTTATCGAGAATCCGGAATCGACTTTCAGCCACGTTGGTTTCCGCTTTACCAATACCTGGACCAGTTTGGGCCGAGTCCGGTGATGGATATCGCTCGTGCTCTGGGTACCACTCACCCGGCAGTGAACCAGGTAGCTGGCCAGATGGCGCAGGCAAGACTCATCGCCACCTATCGCGACGCTCACGATAAGCGCCGTCGTTTGCTGGCGCTGACGCGAGAGGGTCGAGCACTCAAGCCATCCCTGGAAAGCTTGTGGTCGAAGATACGCGCCGCATTGCACGGCTTGTTGGACGAATCACAAGTGGCTTTTCTGAGGGACCTGGATGCCATCGAGGCGGCGCTGGAACATCGCAGCCTGTATCGGCGCCTGCAGTCAGTGGCGGCGCTTCCTCAGGATCCAATGGGGCCGGACCTAGCGCGGCCCGACCGATCGCGGCCCGACCGATCGCGGCCCGACCGATCGCGGCCCGACCTAGCGCGGCCCGACCGATCGCGGCCAGAGCTTCAAATAGAAGGTTTCAGGCCATCGCTGGCAGACGTTTTCAGGCGCATTAATGAGGCATGGATTATTGAGTATTTTGAACTGGAGGCGGCAGATCGAAAGTCTCTCGAAGATCCTCTCAGGTCAATCGTTCAGCCGGGCGGTGACATTCTGTTTGTGCGTGATTTGCGAACTGCTGAGATTTTGGGTACCTGCGCCTTGATTAAGCATAACGATAGTCTGGCTGAGTTGGCAAAGATGGGGGTCGCGAAACAAGCTCGCGGTCGTGGTGCAGGTTTGTTGCTGGTTCGAGCGATTATCGATCGCGCGCAGTCGATGGGATTTGAACGAATGTTTTTAGAAACCAACTCGCGTCTGCTGCCCGCCATGAGCATCTATCGAAAGGTTGGCTTCCAGCAAATTGTTCCGCCCAATCCGTCTGCCTATCAGCGCGCAGATACCTACATGGAGTTAGCGCTCACAAACGCTGTTAAATCATGATCATAAGCAGTAGCTGCTGACGACCAGTCAATATGATATAAGCGACTTTCCCTTGAGTCACGGTCACATGTATGGACATTACAGCGCCCTTGTTGGCAGGACATTACCGACACTATAAGGGCCAGAGCTACGAGGTAGTGCTGGTCGCAAACCACAGTGAAACTGAAGAGCCGCTGGTGATATACCGCTGTCTTTATGGTGACTTCAGCTGGTGGGCCAGACCCCTGTCCCTGTTTGTTGAAGCCGTCGTGGTTGCGGGCAAGTCCGTGCCGAGATTTGCCTATGTGGGGCCTGTGGCAACGCCCGTGAAAGTCCCTGTGCCCGTGCTAGCGCCGTGATAGCGCTTGCATCAGCCCCCGGGGTCTCCTAATGCTTTGGCGTTGTCCCATTTGTGCGGGTGATCTGAGCACCTCTGCCGAAGGTGCGCGCTGTCAGCTGGGTCATCAGTTTGATCGAGCAAGGCAAGGATACATTAACCTGTTGCCAGTGAACCATAAGCGCAGCCGTGACCCAGGTGATAGCAACGAGATGATAGCGGCTCGGCATGCCTTTCTGGCAGCGGGCCATTATCAGCCGCTCGCTGCCTACCTGGTGACGCTGCTACAGGATAGGTTGAAGATCAAAGACGCGCTTCGAGTCCTTGACTGCGGCTGTGGTGAGGGCTACTACACGGGTGCGCTGGCGCTCGGCTTAGCGGGCCTGGATTCGAAGTCTCAAGTCGCTGGTCTGGATATTTCGCGAGCGGCGCTGCGCCTGGCTGCTCGGCTTTACCCTGAGGTTCAGTTTGCGGTGGGCAGTAATTTCAGTCTGCCTATACAGAATCAACAAATCGACGTCATGATTCGAAATTTTGCCCCCGGCGATCCAAAGGAAGTCCTCCGAGTGCTGCGTCCACAAGGCCTGTTGATTCTCGTATCTCCAGGTCCAGGTCATTTGCAGACATTGAAGCAGAGTCTTTACGCAGAACCCCGGGATCACGAAGCGCCTGCGCCGCCGGCAGGATTTGATTGCGTACAGGAGCACCTTCTGCGTATTCAGCTGACATTGCGGAATCAGGCTGAGATTGATGCGTTGCTGACGATGACCCCTTTTCTGTGGACTGCTCGACGTCGTACTGCCAACAACTTGAGCAATCTCACCTATTTGGCAACCCAGGCCGAGTTCCTGATTCGCTGTTACCAGCCTGCCGTTGTTTAAGCGTTTCCAGCTTATCGAGTCTGCCGGTGACCTCTCTTAGGACATAGATCTGTGGAGCTTGGCCCAGTCTAACTCCAGGCACATTTGGCCGCTGCGGTTAGCCATCACCATAAACATCTCGTTGCCTCGATCTGTCTCGCCGACGATCATCGATGCAATAACGGCCATGATCAATCCTGCGGGGGCATGGTTGCGGTAGTAGCTGAAAGCCTTATTAAAATTCAGATCAACCTTGTAGGACTTCAATACCCCAAGGTAGTGCTTCAATAATTGCTGTTCTTCTTTGAGACGCAGTTCAGGCAAAAGCGAAGTGCCCAGGAAATAACTAGCATCAGCTAACGGACAGCCCAGTGAAATCGATTGCCAGTCGACAACAGCCAATGGATAGGGTCCGCCAAACATCATGTTGTCGAGTCGGTAGTCCACGTGAATCAGCGCAGGTGGACCATCGTAAAAGTGACTGTAAGCCTGGAGTCGTTCGCCAACGAGGTTGCAGGTACTGATGTACTCCTTGTCCAGTCGACCGGTATATCGAGCCTGGAAAGCAGGTTCCAGCGTCTGATACAGGCCCTGAATCATTTCTGCATGTTCCGGTGTCATGCTGCCGTTGAGTAGGGGATACTGTAGCAGGGCTTTATCGCCCCACCTTGGTCCTTGCATTTTAGCCAATTGCTCCAGTGCTAGGGCCGCCTGATCGACGCTGCAGCCGGCCAGTTGATCGCCCTGTTGGCCCGGCGCCAGATCCTCCATGATAATGACGAAATCATGGGTGGTCTCATCGGCGATGGCAAACAGTATGTCTGGTGTTTGTATGTCGATGGTAGTTTGCAGATTTTTGTAGAAGAAGACTTCTCGAATATAGTTTTGCAGATCAATCCCACTCTGTTTGCTGGTAGGGTCAGAGGAGGCAAATTTACCCACAACGGAGGTCGGAACGTTTGTGCCAGACAAGGTGAAGCGAACGTTCTCGCCAACCTGCCCGGTGCCAATGGTCTTGGCGTCAAAGCTGTCGACGCGGCCCGCCTGGCCTGCGTGATGAAGCACTTGCGTGAGCCATTGCGAAGTGATTTGGTCTGGGCGAGTAAGCAGTTTGGGTAACATAGGCGTTCAGCGTGAGGGGCGTCATGCAAGGATAGGTTTACCGAGCGGTTGATGCAACAGCCGGATCACCTGCTGACGGCGGACCAGACGGCAGCGAGAGAGGAAGCCTTAGTGGCCGTTAACAGCCAGCTGCATGGCCAGAAGGGATACATGACGAACAGTGAAGCTGGCATATAGCGCAGCAGATAGAGATAAGCGCACGAGATAAAGCAGTTTTTATTGAGAAGGTTGTATAAAAATTATGAATGTGTGGACCTGATGACAGGTGCTATCGGCAGGGCCGAATGGCGTTCGTCGGGTTCAGGCGCCCAACAACGTTAAAAGCAGCGGTGGCTGCACTCGGTGAGGACCAATGACGAGAAGCCTATTTATTTTTCGCCGCGATCTGCGGGTATTCGACAATACCGGCCTGCTGGAAGCGGCGCGCCTCGCCGATGAGGTGGTTGTCTGTTTCATCTTTGATGAAGCTATTCTGGCGCGCTACGGGCGGGATGAATTTCGCCTGGGGTTTCTGCATGCGAGCCTCATCGACTTGGAGCGTCAGGTACAAAACCTCGGTGGAAGACTAAATCTGTATGTGGGTAATCCGCAGCAGGTGGTCCAGGGCCTGCTGAATTCTGCGGCGTTTAGCGGCGTTTATGTGAATCGTGATTACACACCTTACAGCCAGCGTCGAGACGCAGAGTTGGAAGAGATTTGTCGGTCGAGTGGCACTGAATTTTTCACAGTCAGTGATGCGCTCATCAATGAGCCAGAGCAGGTCTACAAGGATGATGGTGGGCACTACGCGGTTTTTACGCCCTTTTACAATCGGGCGCGGCAACTATATGTTGCGCCGCCTCAGGAAGATCTGCCGAGAAATCTCTGTGCTGTAAAGTTCAGCGACCTGGTGCTGACAGATTTGCCGGCAGCGGTGCCGAGAGGTAAAGCCCAGTCAGTATTTATGCCGGGCAGAGAGGGCGCCTTGCATACACTGGCTCACCTGGAGCCCCTGACAAGCTATGCTACTGATCGGGACTATCCGGCTTTACCTGGCACAAGCCGTCTTTCAGCGCACCTGAAGTTTGGTACCTGTTCAGTGCGCGAGGCCTATCGAGAGATCGCTGCGCATCTTGGTGAGCAGCATCCGTTATTGCGCCAGTTGTACTGGCGCGATTTTTTTACCCATGTTGCGTATCACCGGCCTCGAGTGTTTGGGCATGCGTTTCGCGAAATCTATGATGGTATTAACTGGGATCAGGCCAGTGATAAATTTGTCCTTTGGTGCGAAGGTAAAACCGGATTCCCAATCATAGATGCGGGTATGCGCGAACTGGTCAGTACCGGCTATATGCACAATCGAGTGCGGATGGTGGTAGCCTCGTTTCTGGTGAAGAACCTGCATGTCGATTGGCGCCTCGGTGAGGCGTTCTTTGCTCGTCATCTGACGGACTATGATGCGTGTGTCAATAACGGTAACTGGCAATGGGCCGCGTCAACAGGCGCAGATGCACAGCCCTATTTCAGGGTCTTCAATCCCTGGCGGCAGCAGCTCAAGTTCGATGGAGATGGGCTCTATATTAAACGATGGGTGCCAGAGTTGGCCGACTGGCCAGCCAAGGCGATTCACCGCCTGGAGAAGGACTCAGCGGGTTATTTGACCCCCATCGTCGACTTGCGAGCCAGCGCAGAGGAGATCAAGGCGCGTTTTCGTGGTCTCAAGGATGCGCATAGCTTAATCTAGCGGGCTTGACACTCAGTGAGCCTAACAGGATGAATCAGGTCACCTTTAACCAAGTGTTAGCCTTGCCAACAGGTGAGCCGAACGCGGTGGTAGCCTACGGCCCTGCTAAGCAGCAATTCGGTGAATTGTGGTTACCGTCTGGTGAGTCAGCGCATGGCTTTCCTTTACTCATCCTGATACACGGCGGCTGCTGGTTGAATACGTTTGATGTAGCGCATAGTCGAGCGATGGCAATGAACTTGAGACAGCGTGGCTATGCGGTCTGGTCGCTGGAATATCGGCGAGTCGGCGATCCGGGTGGTGGTTTTCCGGGAAGTTTTGTCGACATAGGTCATGGAGTGGATCAGGCTCGCCGGTTACAGGACTATCCGCTGGATTTACAGCGGATAGTCCTGGTCGGGCACTCGGCGGGGGGACACTTGGCGCTCTGGGCGGCAAGTCGCCAGTTGTTGCCGGCTGCGCATCAATTTCATCAAGAGGGTGCTTTGCAGGTTAGAGGTGTGGTTGGCTTGGCGGCGATTGTAGACTTGGCCGAGTATGCACAGGGAACCAGTCAGTGTGAACGCGCGACCATCGACTTGATGGGTGGCTCGCCGGCACAGCAACCCGAGCGTTATCAATGGGTATCGCCCGTGCACTTGCCGTGCGTGCCGAATACAGTACTACTTCATGGCGTTCAGGATACTGTTGTCGCGCCTGAGCAAAGTCGAGCGGCTGCGGCTAAAATCAATGCCCGGTGGGTGCCAATCGAAAATGCCGGTCATTTCGACTTGATTCATCCCGAATCAGTGGCTTGGCAAACGGTGTTGCAGACCATCAAGGGAGTCTTTGAATCATGAATCGCCAGGACTGTATCGACTTGGATTCGGCAGACCCGTTGCTACCCTATCGTAGTCAGTTTGCGTTGCCGAAAGATCTCATATATCTCGATGGTAACTCTCTCGGTGCGCTGCCTCATGTGGTGGTAGAACGGTTGCAAACAACCTTGACCCAGCAGTGGGGAACCGAACTGATTCGCAGTTGGAATCAGCACTGGATTCACTTGCCGACAGTGGTCGGTGAAAAGATAGCAGCACTAATCGGTGCCGCGCCTCAGCAGGTGATTT
This sequence comes from Gammaproteobacteria bacterium, assembly GCA_038106185.1. Classification (GTDB taxonomy): domain Bacteria; phylum Pseudomonadota; class Gammaproteobacteria; order Pseudomonadales; family Azotimanducaceae; genus UBA4582. The sequence continues at coordinate 75,689 of JAYODE010000009.1, forward strand.
GTGCTGACTCAACCTCAGTGAATCTGTTCAAGCTACTGGCGGCTGCATTGCAATTGAACCCTACGCGTTCGGTGATTCTTTCCCAGGCCGATAATTTCCCAACAGATCTGTATATGGCTCAAGGCCTGTCTGCGCTGTTAGGAAAACATCGTTGCGAGCTACGACAGGTGCCTGAAGCCCAATTGACAACGAGCCTGAATGCCGAGACCGCGGTATTGCTGCTGACGCAAGTAAATTTTCGGAATGGCCGATGCCACGACATGCAGGCGTTGACGGCAGCGGCGCACAAGGTGGGAGCACTGGTCCTGTGGGACCTGTCTCACAGCGCGGGGGCGATGCCGATACAACTGGACCGTTGCAATGTTGATCTGGCGGTTGGCTGTGGTTATAAATTTTTGAACGGAGGGCCGGGTGCGCCGGCTTATGTCTATGTGGCAACTCGTCACCAGGCCGCTGCGACTCAGCCCCTCACAGGTTGGATGGGGCACTCGGCACCGTTTAATTTCGCGCAGGACTATGTGCCTGGCGCAGGTATGCTCCGATTCTTGTGTGGAACGCCGTCGATTCTTGGTTTGAGTGCGTTGGATGCAGCCTTGGATCTCTGGCACCATGTTGATCTTCAACAGGTCAGGCGTAAAGCACAGCAGTTGGGCGAGTTGTTTATTGCATTGGTCACGGCCGAACCGGCTTTACGAGACTTGTTGTTAGCGAGTCCGGCTGATTCTGAGCAGCGAGGTAGTCAGGTTTGTTTCCAGCATGAGGCCGGCTACGCCATCATCCAGGCACTGATCGCGGCTGGTGTTCTGGCAGATTTTCGTGCGCCTAATCTGCTTCGATTTGGTTTTAACCCGCTGTATAACCAGTTCGTTGAGGTCTGGGACACAGTGGCGCGATTGACTGAGGTTGTCTCGAAGGAAACCTATCGACAGGCAGCGTATCAGCAGCGCAGTCTGGTAACGTGAGTCAGATCGACGCCTGTGCTTACTGGGCAGGCTGACTAAGGTTGTCGCGCATTACAGCGACTGCCTCAGACAGAATTTGCCGTTTCAAAAGCATCTGGATGGATTCCCGTGTGGTAGACTAGCACGAATGGAAAATCCCACTTATTTTGCAACTGCGCCGAAGGGCATGCCAGATCTTTTGGTGGCCGAGCTTCAGGCTCTGGGCGCGACAAATGTCCTCGAAACCCGTGCCGGTGCTCAGTTTGAAGGCTCGATGGAAGTCGTCTATCGAGCCTGTCTCTGGTCACGACTGGCAAACAGAATTCTGTTGCCGCTGAAGACCTTTTCGGCGGACTCGCCCGAGGCGCTCTACAAAGGCGTACGAGAGATTGATTGGTCAGCCCATTTAGGGGTGAATCAGACATTGGCTGTTGACGCCAATGTCTCAAGTTCAAAAATCACCCACAGTCATTATGCGGCACTGAAAATCAAGGATGCGATTGTTGACGGTTTTGCGGTGTTGCATGGCGATCGCCCAAATGTCGATGTCGATCGACCGAATATTCGCATCAACTGCTATCTACACAGAGATCAGGCTGCACTCTATCTCGACTTGTCAGGTAGTAGCTTGCATCAGCGCAACTATCGATTGGAGGCAGGTCAGGCGCCGTTAAAGGAGAACCTGGCGGCAGCATTGCTGTTGCGCGCGCGCTGGCCCGAAATCGCAGCTGACAAAGGGGCTTTTGTTGATCCTATGTGTGGCTCCGGCACTTTGGTTATAGAAGCAGCGATGCTGGCCGCTGACATAGCGCCGGGTCTTGGCCGCGACTACTTTGGTTTTCTGGGCTGGCGACAACACGATGCTGCCCTTTGGGATAGACTGGTCAAGGAAGCGAGTCAGCGGCGCGAAATGGGTCTATTGAGACTGCCACCCCTGTTTGGCTTCGATATAGACCGTCGAGTGCTGGAGCAGGCGAGAGACAACGCCAAGCGTGCCGGGCTTGAGGGTAAACTGGCGTTTGCGTATCAGGATATCGAGCATTTTCGGCACAGTTTTCCAGCCCACGGTCTGGCCGTCACGAACCCACCCTATGGTCGGCGTTTGGCTGAAACCAACGAATTGCCCAGGCTCTACCACTCTCTGGGAACCATGCTGAAGACGCACCTTCGGGGTTGGAAAGCCGCGTTATTTACCGAGGATCAGGCACTGGGTAAGCACCTGGGTTTGCGCGCTGATAAGCTACACACGCTTTATAACGGCGCCATTGCTTGTAAGCTGATTCACTTCACCATTGAAGAGAGCCACTTCTATCGCGATGCGCGATTGCCCCGTCGGCTCAAGCCTGCCGAGCTCTCCGAGCAGGCTTGCATGTTTCGTAATCGTCTGGAAAAAAACCTCAAACAAACTACCAAGTGGGCGCGTCGAGAAGGCGTGTCTTGCTTTCGAGTCTATGATGCAGATCTGCCAGACTATGCGGCTGCCATTGACGTATACCGTCGAGCTGAAGCCTCGGGCGCAACCAGCCCAGCTGAGGTCGCCGAGCAGTGGGTCTGTATTCAAGAGTACGCGGCCCCACAAACCATCGACGCAGATAAGGTCGAGCTTAGAACCCGAGAGCTGGTGACTGCGGCTCAAATAGTACTTGGGGTCGATGATGACCACTTGTTTTATAAGACGCGAGCTCGACAGAGAGGTGAAAGTCAGTACGAACGCCTTGCCAGCGAGCGCCGCTTCCATGAGGTTGCCGAAGGTCAGTGTCGATTTTGGGTCAACTTTGAGGATTATTTGGATACGGGCCTGTTTCTCGATCATCGGCCGATTCGACAGCGTATCGCGCAAGAGGCCAGGGGTAAGAAATTTCTCAACCTGTTCGCCTACACCGGTGCTGTCACGATTCATGCCGCCCGGGGAGGAGCCGCTTCGACAACGACAGTGGATATGTCACAAACCTATCTTGATTGGGCCCGCCGTAATCTTCAGCTTAATGGTCTCGATCAAAAGGTCCATCAGCTGGTTCAAGCTGATTGCCTTCAATGGCTTTCTCAGCAACGAGAAGAAGCTGGCTATGACCTGATATTTCTTGATCCGCCGACCTTTTCAAACTCCAAACGCATGGCCGAGTCTTTTGACGTTCAGCAGGACCATGGGCGCCTTATCCGCCAGGCAATGCGTTTGCTCAGACCCAATGGGATTTTGTATTTTTCGACCAACTTGCGTAACTTCAAGTTTGATGATGATATCCAAACAATATTTGATGCGAAGAACATCAGTAGTGAGACGATTCCTCAGGATTTTAAGCGCCGGCAGAATATCCATCATTGTTGGCGTTTGATGGCGAAAAACGATAGTCCTGCCTCGAGCGCAGGCAGTGTTTGGGGCCGTCGATAGCCACAGCGATAGGTCCTTTAGCGGCAGTTTTTCAAGTCTTGACGGTAGCCAGCCCCTTTCCAGAACGCAAGCAATGCTCTAGTCTTGCGATTTTTATTCTGTCGAAATAGGAGAGGGCCGATGCGCTCGCTAATACTGTTACTGCTAGTGGGCCTGCTGAATGCTTGCGCAGGTGAGGATAAGACGACAGCGGTGGATGGCCAAAAAGCGCTGCAGCTGCAATTCATGAATGCCAAGCCAGGCGACATCATCAACATTCCCGCGGGTCACTTTGAGATGACAAGATCCCTGTCGCTGAAAGTCGATGGGGTCACGGTCCGGGGTGCTGGAATGGATAAAACCATTCTCAGCTTTAAAAACCAGGTCAGTGGTGCGGAAGGCATACTGGTGACGGCCAATGATTTTTTGATTGAGGATCTGGCCATCGAAGATGCGAAGGGCGATGCGTTAAAAATCAATGAGGGCAAGAATATTACCATTCGAAGAGTACGTACCGAATGGACCGGCGGCCCGGCAACAGAGAACGGTGCCTATGGCATCTATCCGGTGCAGACCGAAAATGTGCTCATTGAAGGCGTAGTAGCGATCGGTGCCTCTGACGCCGGTATCTATGTAGGCCAATCTCGACAGGTGGTGGTTCGTGACAGTCGAGCCGAATTCAACGTCGCTGGTATCGAAATCGAGAATACGCTGGATGCAGATGTTTACAATAATGTTGCAATCAATAATACCGGCGGTGTGCTGGTCTTCAATATGCCTAATCTGTCTCAGGAAGGCCGACGAACCCGCATTTTTAACAACCAAATAGTTGACAATAATACTCCGAATTTTGCTCTGCCAGGCGGTGCTGTCGCAGGAGTCCCGGCGGGATCTGGTATATCAATCAACTCGAACGACCAGATTGAAGTTTTCGACAACACACTAAGCAACAACCAGACGGCCCATATCGTCATCAGCAGTGTCTACTCTACCAACTACAGTCAGCGCGAAACTGCCTCGGCCTTTGATCCTTATCCTGAGACTATCTCGATTCATGATAATCGCTACTCGGGTGGTGGTGACAAGCCAGACACTGATTATCTGCCACAACTGAAAGACGCTGTATTTGGTGTCGATGGTGCCTTTCCAAATGTGATTTGGGATGGCTTTGTCAATCCTGATCTGGCACTTGATGGCGTCTTGCCAGCATCATTGCAAATCTGCATCTATAACGAGGATTCGAGTGCCGTCTTTAATGTTGACGCACCCAATCAGTTTGCTAACCCGCGGATAGGGGAGCTGGAACACCAGTGCCAGCACGAGCCGTTACCCGCGATAAAACTGCAGGTCGCCGCGGCGACGTTTCAAGCCGAGCAGGGTGAATAGTTGATGCCGAAGCGATGCCTAAGTGCTGTCGTGTTGATCTGCGTATTGCTGTCTACCGGCTGCGCACCTGTCGGCGTCGCATTCCTGGAGTCTGACCCGGCAGTATTGTCAGCCTGGCGCCTGATGACCAGTAACGGTGAGCAGTTAGTTTTGAGTGAGGGCGTTACGCCTTATCAGCTAAACGCGACACTGTTCACAGACTATGCTCACAAGCTGCGCACAGTGAGTTTACCGTCTGGCACCCAAGCGAAGACCAGGCCCGATGGTAGCATCGACTTTCCTGTAGGCACGATTATCAGCAAAACCTTCTATTATCCGCGCGTGGCCGAAGCATTACAGCAAACGGTAGATACCAGCTTAGGATGGAACTCAAGCATTGGGAGCCAAGGCGGACTTGATCTCACCCAGGTACGGTTGATTGAAACACGTCTGTTGGTGCGCCGCTCGACGGGATGGGTTGGTCTGCCCTATGTTTGGAATTCAGCGCAAACCGAAGCTAATCTAGAGGTCACCGGCGATATCATACCGCTGGCGCTTATGGATGCTGAGTCTGCCAGTGGAACAGATTTCCCCTATATTGTGCCTGACCAAAATCAGTGTGCAGGCTGTCACACGACTGACACAGCTTCGCGCCAGATCAATCCCATAGGCCCAAGCTTGGCGAATCTGAATCGAGCCATCACGCATAAGTCGTCGACGCTTAACCAGCTTAACCATTGGCAGCAACTTGGCATCCTGGCGCAGGATGAGTTCTTGAGTAATCAGCCACGACTTGTTGCCTGGCAAGACGAAACGCAGGAATTGTCAGAGCGAGCGCGAAGCTACCTGCACAGTAACTGTGGCCACTGCCACAGTCCCACCGGTGCTGGAGATACCTCTGGCTTGTACCTCGACATCCAGACTCAGAGTCCGGTACGTTTGGGTGAATGCAAATTACCGATTGCAGCGGGTCAAGGTACCGGTGGTCATCAATATGCGATAGTCCCCGGCGAGCCGAAGCGGTCAATTCTCGTGTATCGTATGCAGACGAGAGACCCAGGGGCCATGATGCCCGAGGTCGGCAGGAGTCTGGTGCACGCCGAAGGCGTCAACCTGGTCTCTGCCTGGATAGCCTCATTGCCGGGTCACTGCAGTTAAGAACAACCTGTTGAATTAAACTGGAAGCCCAGGAGTACCGATTGAACGTCAATTGGAATTATCCCACCCAGATCTTGGTCGGCCCAGGTCGGCTGCAGGAGTTGCCGGGTCTGTGTGTACAGCATGGTATACAGAATCCGTTACTGGTGACCGATCCTGGGCTTGTCAATCTTCCCATGATTCATGAGGCCCTGGCCGTATGTCGTGCGGCAGGACTGTCGATCAACAGCTTCAGTCGAATCAAGCCGAATCCTACCGGCACCAATATTTCAGACGGCATAGCGGCATTTCAGGCCGGGCTGCATGACGGCGTTATTGCCATGGGCGGGGGTAGCGCACTCGATGCGGCCAAGGCGATCGCCTTGTTGGCACGGCAAACCTGTTCCTTGTGGGAGCTCGAGGATATTGGTGATGATTGGCGGCGGGCAGATGTCAGCCAGATAGTGCCGCTGATTGCCTTACCAACCACGGCAGGTACAGGCTCTGAGGTGGGAAGGGCGGCGCTCATCGTGAATGAGTCGCAACAACGCAAAGTGATCATATTTCACCCGAAGATGCTGCCGACGGCGGTCATTCTCGATCCGCACCTGACTCTTGGGTTGCCGGCACAATTGACCGCGGCAACGGGAATGGACGCGCTGTCGCACAGCCTGGAAGCCTATTGCTCCAAATTTTATCATCCGATGGCGGAGGGTATCGCCGTCCAGGGTATGCGCCTGGTCAAGGACCATCTGCCAACAGCGGTCAGTAACGGCAGTGATCTGTTGGCGCGTCAACATATGCTGGTGGCATCGATGATGGGTGCGACCGCGTTTCAGCGCGGCCTCGGCGCGATGCATGCTTTGGCCCATCCGCTTGGTGCTGTGTTTGATGCCCACCATGGCATGCTGAATGCGATATTGATGCCTTATGTGTTAAAGGCGAACTACTCGGCGATTAAGGAAGCGATCGCCTTGTTGGCACTAGGTCTTGAGCTTGAGCCAGATTTCGATGGATTCATGAATTGGATTCTGGCATTACGTGCCGAAATCAAGATACCCCACGACCTGGCCAGCATTATCGAGGTCGACCAAGTGCCGAACACGATAGGTGCGATGGCAGTGGCAGATCCGTCGGCTGGATCGAATCCGATCGCTTTTTCTGCCGAGGAGTATCAGCAGATTTTACGGGCAGCGTTGAACGGCCAACTCTAGAACATCGATTTCTGTTAAGTCAGACTCGCTCACCAGGATGCCTAAAGGGCGCTCTCAAGGCTCTGAACGGCTTTTGAATGAAATTCACGCTGTGCCAGTATTGCAATCGTGACGGTACTCATCAGTATGTAAATGTACGGGTGGACAAACCAGAAGACCATCGCCAGGCAAAAGTAATAGGCACGCAAACCTTTATTATTATCGTGACCGGCAACGTCCAGCAGGCGAGCCATCGCTTGGATGAAGCGCTCTCTCTTCTCCGCATCAATCTCCTCGTTAGGCATCGGGGCGCTACCCATCATGACAGCGGCAAAGCCATACTGGCGTAAGCTCCAGGTGATCATGAAAAACGCATAAACAAGCACTATCGCTATTGTAAGCAATTTGACCTTCACCTGTTCAGGCGATTGCATCAGAGTCGTGGGCAATTGATTAGCAATATCGGCGATCATATTACTGGCTGACATGGCCGTGAAGACCGCGGCTAACAGAATGAGTGTTGTTGAGGCAAAAAATCCCACGACCCTTTCCTGACTTGCGAGCAGTGATGAGTCTGTGACGCGAACTTCTCGTTCCAACATCCTTCGAACCCAGCTTTCTCGATGCAAGCGCATTGAGTGCGACAGGGAGGTGTTTTGGCCTTGGCGGGCGCGGTATTTGGCATAGGCAGAATAGCCAAACCACACACAGACCATATAGGTGAGGGCAATAACATCAATAGCAATTGAGGGCACGATTCCAGGCTCTTTGTCTTTATTGCTGCGTATCATACCAACCCAGGATGGCAAAACTCAGCGGCCTTGAATGATTTCGGCATAAAAATGCACCGGCAAGCGTCCCAATACTGCCCCGCACTAAACGCCACCCGTTAAATTCTAGTGACGAATATTACGTACCTCGCCAGTTTTCAACATGGGATGATCAGCGGGCTGGTAAGTGAGGATGATGGCGCGGCGAGGAGTATTCGTTGTATTCGGCGCTGAACCATGGACCAGGTGCGGGCTGAAAAAAATCAAAGAGCCAGCGGGTACGGTTAATGCCACTTGCAGAGCCTCGTCAAAACAAGTTGGTGATGTGAAGAATCCACCGAGCAGGCTGCCATCATCAGTTCCCGGTAAACGGCCCTGCAAATGGCTGCCGCGAATGATCCGCAAACAGCCATTGGCTTCTGTGGTTGGGTCAAAGGTGAGCATGACATTGGGTAGCTGGTCCACATGCTGGCAGTCATGAATCCAGTAGGGCGAATCCTGATGCCAGCCAAAACCCGAGCCTTGGCGCGGACGCTTCAGGTTTAGTTTATCGGTCCATAGGGCGATGTTCTGTGTGCCAACCAACTGTTTCATGGGTTCAACCAGCCGTCTGTCGTCCACCAGTTGTGTGAGCCGAGAGTCCAACTGATCAACTGGCTCAATGACTCGCAGCAAGGAACTGTCGGTTGCCTTTTCAAATTGTAAGGTCATGCGTTCCACATCAATAAAATCTCTGCCGTCGAGGGTGTAGGTCTGGCCCTTGGCGGCCAGTCTCAGCGCTTCGGTGGCGGCGCATTCGGCAGCATCCTGCAGATCAGTTATCTCATTATCGTTGAACTCAGATTCACGAACGAGATAGCCTTGGGTGGCGTAGAAGGCGAGCTCTGAAGCAGTCAGGGCAAAATTCATCGGTCAGATCACAGCCCGCATCAGCCAGCGCGCGAGTTGATAATTGACCGCCATGGGTTGCTCCTGGGCCATCCAGTGCCCTGAGTCTATCACCGCCTCTGTCAAGTGAGTGCAGAGCTCACGCATGGGTTCCGGCAGTGCTGAGCCCATCGCGTCACAGGTGGTATCGTAACGAGCGGCGATGAATAGGACAGGCATCTCGAGCCGACCCTGGTTGCAGGCCTGAAGCGCGTATTGGGCGTTCGCATCATGGTTCATATACCAGGAATTTGGTCCGAAAAATCCGTTGCGAGTCAAAGCGCTGGCATAGGCGTGCAGGTCCTCCAGACTCAGTACTTCCGTGTCACGAGGGACATCTGGCGCCTGCGCTGCACCTTCAAACCAGCCATGATTCTGATAGACCATGGCTGTGGGTGATGGTTGTCCCAGGCTCTCTGCCGAGCCACGGCGAAACAGCAGTTGTGCCGTGGCAAGTGGATTGGCATCCATGGGTGCAGTGGCTACATCGAAATAGTCTTCATAAAAACGCATATACTCCCATTGACCGGCGGGATACTCATTCGCAGGATAAAGCGTTCGGTCTACCAGCGCACTGAGCTGCTTCAGCCCACGTTCCACTGTGGCATAAGGCACACACAAGTTGGCGACAGCACGACATCTTTTTGGGTGATGGCTGGCCAGGTTCCAAACGACTGGTGCGCCCCAGTCATGACCAATCCAAGTGGCTGCAGGTTGTTCCAAGTGGTCAAGCAACGAGAGCATGTCTTCGACGATCAAGGACTGTTGGTATGCGGCATGGGTGTTGTAGACGGAGGATCGACCATAGCCGCGCATATCCGGGGCTATGGCGCGAAAACCCATGGCAGCAAAGAAAGGCAACTGGTGCCGCCAACTGATTGCAAGCTCAGGCCAGCCGTGAATAAAGATCAGCAAGGGTCCGTCTGCTGGTCCGGCAGCCAGATAAAAGGTCGTGTGCCCGTTCTTGTTAAAGCAATGTTCTGTGATGCTGATGGGTAGCATGGCTTATCTTCAGGCTGTCTTGAGTCCAATTAATGTACCGTTGGCGATAGGTTGAAGTCCAGGCTGATGTAGGTCAAGGCATGAATCCGATAGTCAGCCTACTTTGTTTCTTTGTGCTGCTCACCGGTATTGCTCGTCATGACGCCTCGCCAGCATTTCTTGCCAGCATTTTTCGCCAGCATTTTTCGCCAGCAATTCTCGCCATGACGCAAGATCCCGACAACACAAGATCTCGATAACACAAGATCACTATCCAGCAAATCCCAGCAAATCCCAGCAAATCCCAGAAAATCAAGGTTAATCAAAACAATCCCCATGCAGAGATCTATTCAAGATTCGGAAGAACCCTGGCGAGTGCTACGGCAGAAAGTGACATTCTTATCCCGTCCAGCTGCCTATTCCAACATCTCAATTGAGTCGCCGATAACGACGACGGTCAAGGTGATAGAAACACATATGTCCTATGTGTTTTTGACTGATCGGCATGCCTATAAGCTTAAAAAACCTGTGAATCTGCCTTTTGTTGACTTTACCCACCTGCCAGCCCGTTATCTGAATGCTCGGCGCGAGTTCCATCTGAATCAGGAGCTGGCGCCAGGCGTCTATCTGCGGGTCGTGCCGCTACTCTTAGATCCGCAGCAGGAATTTCGCCTGGTTGATGCGATCAGTCCGGGTGCGCTGGCTGCCGAGTGGTTGCTGGTGATGAAACGCCTGCCCCCTGAATGGATGTTGGATGCAGCGATGCAACGACCAGATCTACCTCTGGCGCCATTAGAGGCAGTAGCCAGGCGGCTGGTCTCCTTCTACCAGACGACCCGCAAGGTCAGAGTAAACCCGGATGATTATCTGGATAGACTAAGGACCAAGGCGCTTGGAAACCTCGATGTTCTGGTACAACCAACTTATGAGTTGGATCGCAGGCAGTTAGCGTTACTTCGCGCTGGCCAGCGAGAAGGTCTTGCCAGACTCACACCAGAGATCGTTATGCGGGTTCAACAAGGGAGAGTTATTGATGGCCATGGAGATCTGCGACCTGAGCATATTTGTCTGACGACACCGCCTGTAATTATCGATCGACTGGAGGTCGATCCTCATGTACGCCTGTTAGATCCGGTCAATGAGCTGGCTCTGTTGATGATTGAGTGCCGGTTACTGGGTCACTCAGAGTTAGGTGAGCTGTTTCTTAAGTACTATAAACTGCTGGCGCCGGATGTATTTTCACCAGGTTTGAGCGGGTTCTATCAGAGTCTGCAAGCAACCTCGCGGGCAAAATTTGCGGTCTGGCATATTGACGATCCACGCGTCGCGGATAAGGCGCGCTGGCGAGCCAAGGCGGAGCGTTATGTGGCAATGGCAATAAGTGCACTTGAGGTTTAGCCGGTGACCTGCCGATCACTTTCCAAAGCGTAGAGATCGCTCACGGATGCGTTGCGATCAACACGAGAAACGGCTTCGGCAAATAGCGGCGCCGCGCTAACCAGCTTGATCTTTTTCGTTTGGATTGCCTGACTGAGGCGAAACGGTGGAATCGAGTCAGTGATCAGCATGCATTCAAGGCGCGGGTCGGCAATAGTAGCAGCTGCGTCACCCACGAAGAGACCGTGTGAAGCTGTCGCGATGATCCTTCGCGCACCGTGGGCCTGCAATGTATCAATGGCGCGACGTAATGTTGTGCCGCTGCTGACCATGTCGTCAACTATGACCACGGTGCTATCCCTGACGTCGCCAATAACCTGACCGCCTGTGACTCGCCCACCGGATCTTTGTTTGTCGATAAAGGCTCGAGTCAGCTCAGAATCTATGTGGCTGGCGAGTGCTGTTTGCAGCTGCGCTGCGCGTTTAATACCGCCTACGTCCGGTGAAACAACGACTAGTCGGTTATCTTTCATCCGTTTTGCCATCAACAGCTCGGCGAGCACAGGTGCAAACAGGACTCTAGCGGAAAGATTATCGGTGGGGATACGAAATGCATTTTGCAAGGCGCCAGGGTTGTGTGCGTCCAATGTGATGAGGTGGTTAACGCCAACCGCTTCCAGCATTTGAGCCATGTAGCGTAGCGTCAACGGATCTCTTGTCTTGGTTTTTTCATCTTTGCGCGCATAAGCCACATAAGGCATGACGACCAGAATGCGAACGGCACCGGCATCTCGCAGAGCGCCGACGAAAAATAAAAGTCGACACAACTTGTCGTTAACGCTGTGCTCGGCTTCGGCGTAAAGTGACTGAATAACCGTGACATCTTTGCCTCGGACACTTTGTAAGGAGCGGGCTTTGTGCTCACCGTCATCAAACTCTCGTTCCTCGTGTTCAGCAAGTCTGATGTGGAGCCCATTTGCGACTTTTTTAGCCCAAGATTGACTGGTATTTAACGCGAATACTGGCATCCTCATGGCAAGTTGATGGGACTGTGATACTGGCTGGTACCAAACTCTCTTGCGCGCTGCAATAGCGACTGAACCTGATCGTCAGATACCTGATCAAAGTGCTCATACCATTGACCTACAGCCTGAAAGAATTCCGGTGTCTGCAAGACAATCAGCTGGTCAACCTCGGCATTCAGACGTGCTAGCATGTCTGCAGGACAAACCGGCAGGGCCAGAATGACTCTGGCCACTCCACGCCTGCGCAGTACCTGGATGGCTGACAAGGCGGTTGCGCCGGTTGCAAGACCGTCGTCTACCAGAATCACGGTTTTACCATTCAGTTTCGGTCCGCTCGCGCCGCCACGAAATTTCTCGACCCGTTCCTTGACCACCATTTTCTGTGCATTAGCGAGTTGTTCCAATTGCTTATCCGTTAAGCCCAGTGATGTGCGAATGTCCTGATTGACGACCAGGACATCGCCTTCAGCGACAGCGCCCACGGCCAGTTCAGGCTGGTTAGGCGCGCCCAACTTACGAACGACGCAGATATCCAATGGAATATTCAGTTGTCGAGCGATCTCAAATCCAACGGCGACGCCCCCCCGAGGTAACGCGACAATCACAGCACGAGAAATGTCCAGCTGATGAGTCTCGGTCAGTGCCAACAGCTCTGTCGCCAAGCGGGCGCCGGCGTCCTGGCGATCCTCAAAGCGCATCCCTAATGCTCTCCGTT
>JAYODE010000009.1:88587-89825 GCA_038106185.1 Gammaproteobacteria bacterium
TGCGACCCGATCCCTTAGCCATCGGCCTTTAGCCGCGCTGGGGTACAGCAGTTGAAATTTCCTGATCTTCAAAGGGGTCAGCACCAAGCGGGTGATCGCATGATACAAGGGCTGAAACAGCGCAGGGTAACGGGCCGTCAGATCCTGTTGATATGGCAGGCTGCCAATGCTTTTGGGTGCCGTGATCCCTTCGAAGTCATTCAGCAAATCTCCGCTAACGTAAAAAATCGCGTGTTGCTGATACATCTCAATGCCAGGGTGGCGATGCAACGTATGATCGCACACCCAGTTTTCATGCAGGGTGGGTCGAGAGGGTTGAAGCATTAACTGGTCGCCGCCGCGATCAGTCATGACCTCACTGCTCAATAGCACCGCTCGGGGAGCGCTGCTCATTTGGGAGCCATGCCTTGTACAAGCGCCGGTGCCGGCGCTCGAGCAAGGGAGCTATCGAGCCGGTTGCGTAGATGGTCTTTGAACCACTCAGTCGCCTGTTCAGCCACCTGTTCAAGTGCGCCCGGCTCTTCAAACAAGTGTGTCGCACCGGGAATAATCACCGTTTTTGCGTTCCGCAGGTGTTGGGCGGCAGTCCTGTTCAGGCTGATGACTCCATGATCCAGGCCACCGACCAGCAGAAGCGTGGGAGCGCTCACTGCCGACAGGTAAGGCATTGCCAGGTCAGGTCTGCCGCCCCGCGAGACGATGGCGGCAATCTGGTCGCCAAGTTGAGCTGCAGCGATCAGCGCTGCAGCCGCGCCAGTGCTGGCACCGAAATAGCCGATGGCGGGCTTTGTCGCGGTTGTTCTCTGTCCCTGTGTCTGTAGGACCCAGTTCGTCGCAAAGACCAAGCGCTCGGCCAGAAGGTCGATATTAAACACATTAGACCGGTCCAAGGCTTCACTGGGTGTCAGCAGGTCAAACAACAAAGTCGCGATGGATGCTTCATTAAGGCGCTGCGCAACCCATTGATTGCGAGGGCTTAAATGACTGCTGCCGCTGCCATGGGCAAACAGAACAAGGCCGGTGGCCGATACCGGCTGCTGTAAAATCCCTGCCAGCTCAAATCCGATACCTTCGATGAGGATGTCTTTCATGTGCTTTCGCCTGTTCCTGCTGATCAGCGATTCTGTCAGCAATTTTATCTAAGCCGATGGCCTGATAACCGGGCATAGCATCGAGAGCGTTGCTCGCTATGCTTCATTCTGTGGCACCTTATGTAAGGCGCCTCATGTAAGGCGCCT
>JAYODE010000010.1:0-1494 GCA_038106185.1 Gammaproteobacteria bacterium
AGGATACGTCAGAGGCTACATCACCCATATCATCGATAACGTCTCCCAGTTCACCGCCAAAACTATTGAAGAAGTTATCTGCGCCGTTGCCAAAATCGGTCGCCAAGCCCGCTGTTTCGTTGAAGCCTTGTTCAAAGGCTTTGCTGACTGCGCCGATAGTTTGGTCTTTGGCTAACGCTTCTAGTTTCATGACTATTTCATTACCGATTACCTTAGCGATGGTCCCCGCCATTTTGTCGGCTTCCATGACGTAAGAGCCCAGATTCACGTTAAAGGTTTCGTTAAACAAGCCCGGCAGCTTGATATTGATCGTTGCTTTTGCTTCTGGAATCTTGCCTTGGACGATATCGAGATATCCGGTTTTAACGCTCAACTTTGTAATCGAATAGCCACTACTCATAAGAGTATGCGGGATATCGCCCACGATGTTTCGTAGATCCGGCGGCAACACATCAAAAAACGCCGAATTGGTGAATTTTTTGATCTCATCGCTGATCTGTTGCTTGGCATCCTCTAACTTTTCCGCCGCATCCTTTAAATTCCAACTAACCTCTATGTAATTACTTTCAATCTCTTCTTCGCTCATGCTGGCATTAATGAAAAACGTTCCCAGCGTGGGGCTCGACAAGTCCCCAATCATCCCGGATGGCTTCAAAGTGGTTGGATCGATAGTAAGACTCAAGGCTTCTGCCTTTATGGGGAGAAATCCAAAAACGTCTTTCCAAACTTCGCCTTCAGCCAACTCAGCGGTGACAAGGAACGAGCCAGGAACTGGTAGTAGATTAGGGAATATATTGATGTGCGTCATCAGGGTCATTTGAATAGGGCTGCGCGATGGGTCGAGCAGAAGTCCTAATGGTATTTTAGTCGTCAGTCTAGGCAGCATTGTTGGCGAACTCGTGATCTGGAACTCCGCGAATTCTGGTATTTCTATCACCGGCCCCAAGATCTTGCTGAGGCTATCGAACAGGTTCTCTGCGCCAGGGATAACCGAGAGCACAGAGGACATCTCGATAGTTGAAGTAAATACTGTTTGCAGCTCATAAGCGCCCTCATCCAGTGCAAAACTTAGCCCTTCAGTCCCCGGGATATTCGTTTCGTACAGTCCAGAACTTTCTTTGGTTTCGGTGAATTCAAGAGCGCCATAAACAAAGTGTTTAGGCTCAGCCAGCGCCTGAGCAGGTTGCAGCAGCCCCGTCAGAGCCACCAAGGTGGCACAAAATAGAAAGCCAAGCTTTTTCATGATTTTTATCTCTGTAACAATCGTAGTACCTGACCCAATGGGGCAGAGTTGCTGTGCGACCTAGCTCAGGTCTCACCAAACAGTTCAAGAATCAACAAGGCAGGCCACGAAATGCTGGCGTCGAGTGGATCCCGGCAAGGTATCACTATTGCTTTAGCTGCGTATATAGTCTGGCTATTTTATTTTTTTGATTTCAAGTGTTGCTTTGTCAAGGTACCTTTCCACAAAAAGCAATCGGCAAAAAGCAATCG
>JAYODE010000010.1:1594-21143 GCA_038106185.1 Gammaproteobacteria bacterium
CACCTAAAATAAATAGTTGGCTTATTTTTAATCCTGCGAGTAAACGGCGATACTAGGAATGATGAAAGTAAAGTATTGCGAGTCTGATTGAGGCTTGACGCCCTTGACCAACCAACAGGAAGAATAAGCATGGCAGTTGTGAGCATCGAAACCAGAGATTTCATTCAAACCATCACCATGGATCGCGCGGAGGCTTTGAATGCCTTTAATAACGACATGATGGATGAGCTGTGCGAGGCATTTTTGGCAGCCTTTGATGATGATCTGGTGCGCGTCGTGGTGTTGACGGGTGCAGGTCGAGCATTCTCTGCCGGCGCAGATTTGAAGACGATGGGAACTGTCACAGCGCCGGCTCGCCATGGATTAAATGGTTTGTTGAATGCCATCATCGACTGTCCCAAACCGGTGATAGTCGCCGCCAACGGTTTGGGTGCAGGTATTGGTACGACAATTCTAGGGCTGGGTGACATGAGCTTTGTCGCTGAAGGCGCACGGTTCCGTTGCCCTTTTTCGGCGTTGGGGCTCACCGCTGAAGCGGGCAGTACCTATACATTTCCGCGGTTGATGGGTTATCAACGTGCCGCCTGGGTGCTCATGTCCTCTGAGTGGATCACGGCAGAAGAGTGTGTCGAATATGGTTTGGCAATGGCGAGTTTTCCTGCCGACATATTTATGTCGAAGGTCATGGAGAGAGCCAAAACGCTGGCAGAACTGCCGCTGGTCTCACTAATGCAAACCAAGGCGCTGTTGATGGCGCCGCGCCGGGCTGAACTCAAACAAGCCGTTCTTGACGAAGGTCAGGGGTTGGCGAGGCTTAGCGGTGGGCCAGCAAATCGAGAGGCGATAGCGGCCTTTCGAGAAAAGCGTCCCCCCAATTTCGTCTGACCAGTTGCCCAGCCACAGGTGCTGTTTTTGTTGTTGCGAATGCTCGGCAATAAGATCGAAGCGTTCGAGCCAGTTAAAAACTTGTATGTCGAGCGGCGCACGGTAATATGATGCTCGCGAAATCAACTACACAGGAATATAAACGTGCTTAAGCTCTATGGTTTTACCGTTAGTAATTATTTCAACATGGCGAAAATGGCACTGCTGGAGAAAGGCATCGACTTTGAGTTTGTCGATACTCGTCCTAGTCAGGCTGGCGACTTTCTCGCGAAAAGCCCGATGGGTAAGGTGCCGTGTCTTGAAACCAGTGAGGGCTTTATCAGCGAAACCGACGTGATCTTTGATTATTTGGAGGACCTGGGGCAGGGCCCTGCGCTCATGCCAACCAATGCCTTTGAAAAAGCTAAGGTTCGAGAGCTGATCAAGCAAATTGAGCTCTATGTTGAGCTGCCGGCGCGAACCTGTTTTGCAGAAGCATTTTTTGGCGGTACGGTCAGTGAGGAAACGAAGGACAAGGCCAGAGCCGGCTTGGCAAAAGGCATCGATTGCCTAAAGCGTAATGGTCAGTTTGCGCCCTATATCGCCGGCGCTAGCTTTACCTATGCCGATATTATGTTTATGCACTCGGTCAGTTTGGCCAGTGCCTGCGCGAAGCGTGTGCTGGGCATGAATCTACTGGAAGACTTTCCGCAAGCAAAAGCCCTGAGCGATCTGCTGGCGACCAGAGAGTCGTCAAAAAGAGTCGCCGCCGATCAAAAAGCAGGCTAGCCGGTCGAAAGCCAGCTTTTCAAACAACAAGCTTAAAGCAATAAGTTGAACACCTTCACTGAAAACCGCGAACAGTCTCCGTGACGCCAGAAAAGGCGTCCACGGTGGCTGCTAGCGACCTTCAAGGGTAGCGAAATCGAACAGGAAGTCGGTCATGACTCGAGTTCCCTTGACCATATTCTCGACACTGATTCGCTCATTGTTACCGTGTACGCCAGTGACTTCATCGGGCTGGAACAGAAACGGGCTGAAGCCGTAGCTGACGATGCCTAGGTCCCGAAAGAAATGACTGTCAGTAAAACCGGTTGAGACGCTGGGTACCAGCTTCATGTTTTCGTAGTGAAGTGTCAGCGTTCGAGTGATGGATTCAAACAAGGGCGTTGCTATGCTGCTGACCGCCGGTGTGAAGCCCATGAGTTGTTCGATTCTAATGTTGGGATCGCTGATAATCTGGGTGAGTTCGTTGAGAAAAGCCTCTGGGTTTTGATCAGGCAATAAACGACAATCCAGTTCGATACTGGCGGTGGGGGGCACCACATTGATTTTGCTGCTGCCTGTCATTGACGTCACAGAACAGGTATTGCGCAGCAGAGCGACTGAGCCTGGTTGCTGAAGATGTAAGCCGGCCATAAATTTTGCATCAGCGATAGCGTCGTCCAGGTGTTCAAATCGAGTTTTAAGCTCATCTTTTTCAAACTCAGCAATGCCGGTGAACAGGCTTCGAACCGCGGGTATGACGCGATAGGGAAAGCTGGTATCAGCGATACGATGGCCCGCTCGCAGGATGCGAGTGACCGAGCTGGTTGGTCTCGGGTAAGAGCCATGACCTGGAATATCGGTCGCTGTCAGCCGTAGCCAAAGAGGCACCTTTTGGGTGACCTCGACTCGGTAAACGGGCTTGCCGTCAGTGACCTGTCCTGATCCCCCTTCGTTGATCAGAAAACCGACATCTTTGAAGATCTCCGGATGGTGCTCTATCAACCAGCCGGCGCCCATGAGACCACCCGCCTCTTCGTCGGCGGTCGCCATGAAAATGACATCGCGATTCAGGCGTTTACCTGAGGCATGCAAGGCCAGGAAGGCTTGCAATTGGGTAATGCCCAGTCCTTTGGTATCGATGGCCCCTCGACCCCAGATATAGTCATCCTGAATGTCGCCGGACAGAGGGTCAAGATCCCAGAATTTAGCATCAGCAGGCACCACGTCTATGTGATGCAGCAGAACCAACGCCGGTTGATCGCCGCCAGGTAGCCGCGCCCAGATATTCCCCCTGCCAGGCGCCGATTCGGCTGTTTGAAAGTCTATGCCAGCCTCACGAAGCCGAGCGCCGAGGTAGGCGACCCCTCGAGACTCATTGCCAGGCGGGTTGATGGTATCGATGCGCAGATAGTCCTGCAGGCGCTGAGGCGCCTGGCTTGCAAAGTCCTCGGTTGCAGCATGGGAGAGTAGTGCCTGGCTGATCAGGAACGCCAGTAAAGGCAGCTGCCAGAATTTCGCGGGAGTGGAGGAGAAGAAAAATGGCATGGACGGCTTGGCCTCAAAAGCACTAAGAACAGCACGTTTTATTCACAGGGTCAATCTCTCGAGTCCTCTGGACAGGAATTCAGAGATAGCCCACCTTTCGCGCCGCCGCTTGTCATAGGTACCGGCGGGTTTGCCCAGCTGTTCAATCGCGAAAAGTTATTTGATCACTTGGTGCCGGATCTGATTCTGACAGGGTTAATGGAAATTGTTCGCCTGAATGAATGATCTGCAGTTCAAGTCATCATCGAGATGCTGGCGGCCAGAAACAGGAGTAAGCAAAAGGTATTAAGGATATCTTCAAGCTTCAGCGTTAGGTGATACTGCACAATCCGCTCCCATAAATCTCTTTAGAGTCTGCATGCGTGGATGTATGTCTACCCGCAGGCGTTTCCCTCCTGCGGTCGATATATTCGCTGGAGATGAGGTGATTAGACTCGACCTAGCGCTTTAAAAGCGTGACGGGCCGCACATAGCAACGAGCGACTCCAGTGGGCATCTGTTTCTCTCTTAACTTTACCAGGCCAACCGGTGTTTAGTTTGGGCCCTAGGTGCAACATTTGGGGTAGATATTGACGAAAAGTCGTGCGAGTATTATTAATCGGGGTACGGGGAGTGGTTGAGCGGTGAGTGGCGTGGTTGAGATAGCTGTGATAGGTGCGGGTCCCGGTGGTATGAGCGCTGCCGCTCGTTGTGCCGAGTTGGGTGTTGAGCACGTGCTACTGGAAAGCTCGAGCAAGATTGCCAACACTATTCAGAAGTATCAAAAGGGCAAACACGTCATGGCTGAGCCAGGGATCTTGCCCTTACGCAGCCCCATTGTGTTTGACGCGGGTAAGCGCGAGACGATTCTGGATGCGTGGGAGTCAGGTCTGCAGTCGGTTGGCGTTAATATTCAGTATGGGGCTGAAGTAAAGGCCATCAGTGGCACGCAGGGAGATTTTGTCATATCACTGATGAATGGCGAGCAGGTACAGGCCCGCCATGTGATTTTGGGTATTGGTTTGCAAGGTAATCCGCGCCAAATGGGCGTGCCTGGTGAGCAATCGGATGTCGTGCAGTATACTTTGGATGACCCCGACGAATATAAAGAGGAAACAATCGCCATCATAGGTGCCGGCGATGCCGCGATAGAGAATGCGATAGCGCTTGCAGTCAACAATAAAGTCTACATCGTCAACCGCAAAGATGAATTTGCGCGGGCCAA
Source organism: Gammaproteobacteria bacterium (assembly GCA_038106185.1). Lineage (GTDB taxonomy): Bacteria > Pseudomonadota > Gammaproteobacteria > Pseudomonadales > Azotimanducaceae > UBA4582. The sequence goes on from JAYODE010000010.1 coordinate 5,976, forward strand.
GGAAGGTAACTTGAATCTTATCCTGGCCGCGATTGATGCTGGCAGGATCGAATGTTTTTATAATAGCGCGCCCGCCGAGGTGCAGTTGCTGGCGCAGGGCGAATTTCCTGCGAATTTAGTGCTGAAGACCGGTTCCGGTGAGGCCACGATTCCACTCCATCGTATCATTGCTCGACTTGGTGCCATACCGCCCCGAAGTCTAGTAGAGTCTTTTGGGATCGAGTTCCCCAACAGCGACCCGAACGCCATACCAGCATTGACCAGTCAATATGAGTCAAATGTTCCTGGTATTTATGTGATTGGCGCATTGGGGGGCTACCCGCTAATCAAACAGGCGATGAACCAGGGTTATGAGGTGGTTGAATATATTCTTGGTCGTGATGTCAAGCCCGCCGACCATGAGCTTTTGGCCGCGAAGTTCGAAAGTCTGCCTTACGATCTTGAAGTAGATGATGTCCTGGCTTTGATGCAAGAGCGAATCCCGGTTTTCGCCGGAGTGAACGCATTGCAGTTTCGCGAGCTGATGTTGGACAGCAAGGTATGGACGCCGGCTAAGGGTGAGGTCATTTTCGAACAGCATGATTATACCAATACATTTTTCACTATCCTTGGCGGTGCGGTCGAAATTCAAGTCAATCCAGAGCTTCGTATCAAAGCCAATGAGGGTGCATTTTTTGGCGAAATGAGTCTGATGTCGGGTCGACGTCGCTCGGCAACCGTTTATGCGGGGCCCGATTGTGTTCTGATAGAGACACCCAGACGCTCGATGATCAAGCTAATTGCCTCCGTTGAGGCAGTGAAGCGAGTTATTGATGAGACCTTTATTGTTCGAACGCTGCAGCAAAAGTTTGCGCCGAACACTCCTATTGAAGAATTGCAGCCCATCGCTGCACGCGCAAAGATGCATCAATTTCAGCCGAAAGAAGTCTTGTTCAGAGAAGGGGATGAGGCTGATGCGCTGCACTTTATCCGCAATGGATCTGTGACAGTTTCAGTGCAAATAGATGGCCGAGAGGTGGTCATGAGTTATGTGCCGGCAAACACGCCCATCGGAGAGATGGCGTTGCTGGGGAATACCACACGCACCGCAACGGTCACCGCAGCGGTCAAGACTGAAACGATATCGTTGGATAGAGAGTCTTTTAATCTGCTGTTGGAGCGTTCAGAAGGCTTAAAGGAAAGAATGCAGTCGATGGTCAAGCAGCGTCACGAGCAAAATGTTGCGCTACAGTCTAATTCTGAATCCAGTGATCTTATGTCGTTTCTGATGGGTCAGGGTCTGGGTGAAGCGACGGATGTCTTGCTCATCGATGAGAATATTTGTGTCGGCTGCGATCTCTGTGAATCTGCCTGCGCTGGGACTCACCAAGGCACTTCGCGGTTGAATCGAAAGGCTGGACCCACATTCGCTCACATTCATGTGCCCACCTCCTGTCGTCATTGCGAGGATCCAAGCTGCATGAAAGACTGCCCGCCGGATGCAATTCAGCGTGGCGGCCTGGGTGGCGAGGTGTTTATTGGTGATAATTGTATCGGGTGCGGTAACTGTCAGAGTAATTGTCCTTACGGCGTGATCCAGATGGCATATAAAACCGAGGCGCCAGATAACTATTGGCGTTGGCTGATGTTTGGTTTGGGGCAAAAACCTGGCAAAGGCAAGGCGGCGGTGGTTACAGAGTCATCCTTTAAACAGGCGGTCAAGTGCGATATGTGCAAGGACCAAAGCGGTGGACCCGCCTGTGTGCGTGCCTGCCCGACTGGCGCTGCTATGCGCTTAAGTCCGGAAGAGTTTGTCGATTTAGTCAATCTAGTGCGGTAACCAGTCGATGCATACCTCGTTTTTATCTCATGCAAACGCTCGATATTTAAAAGTTGCCCTGGTGCTTGTTGGTCTGTCAATTGCCGCCTATTGGAGTCAGTCCCGTCACGTGGTGCCCAACGGTGGTACCTGGTTGGGTTACACCTTGGGTACTATCGGTGCGCTATTGATTCTTTGGCTGATTTATTTGGGGCGGCGCAAACGCAACTTTGCTGCTGGTTGGGGCACGGTCCGAGGGTGGGTGTCAGCGCATGTGTACTTGGGTACAGCGTTACTCGTGGTAGCGACGCTGCACACCGGTTTCCAGTTCGGCATGAATGTCCATACCCTGGCCTACGCATTGATGTGCATAGTCATTTTCAGCGGATTGTTCGGTGTTTGGGCCTACCGTACCTTTCCAGAGGCAAGAAACTCGCTCAAACGAAGCCAAACTTTGGACGATATTTTCCTTCAGCTTGAAGATATAGATACTCAGTTGAAAAGGGATGTCAGCACCATGGCATCAGATATTCGTAGTGTCATTACCAGTGCGATAGATAGGACTGAAATCGGCGGTGGCATCTATGCGCAAATCGCGGGGCGGGACAATTCAAAAGTCGTCATTGCGGGTGAAGTACATCGGAATGCTGATCAGCTGAACGTCGTTGCCTGGCTGGTCCAGCGCCTGACGACGGCGGAAGGTGGGGAGTCGAAAAAGCTAGCGGCGCTTGTCAGAGACTATGGCGCGAGGCAGCGGTTACTGCAGGTGATTCGAACGGATATACGCTATCAGGGGATACAGGACGTTTGGCTTTATGTGCATATACCGCTGTCAATTGGTCTGCTCGCAGCGTTGCTGACGCACGTTGTTTCGGTTTTTATATATTGGTAATTGTGCCGCCGATAGTGAATAGAGAGCGTGCAGTTACATGTTTTGATGACGCCTGAGGAATAGATCAAAAACAGCCTTCTCCGAGGCTTAAGCCGGGAAAATGTAGTGCGACTATTAATTAAACAAATCGAGTTGAGAGGCTCTGGCAAAGAGATTCAGCAATCATCGTTTGAGGGTGAGTCTGCGACCATCGGGCGCGGTACCAATCAAACCATTCAGATTGCAGATCGTCGGTTGCCGTTAAACCATTCACGCCTGACGATAAGCAATGGCAAGCTCAGCTTAGTGGCCAGCGGCGAATACCGTTTCACGGTGAATGATCAATCGTCTCGCCGAGCACAGTTGCAGGTGGGCGACAAGGTGATGATAGCCGGGCATCAGCTCAATATCTTAGCCGGCGATGATAAGCATGACTTTGTACTTGAAGTGGGTCTCAATCCTGAGTCCACCGAAAAGCTGCGTGATCGATTCCAAACGCGTCTTAGGGACGTCAAGCTGCCGCAACGTGCGATTGCCTGGAGTTTGTTTCTAGCAATCTTTCTGGCTGCACTGGTAATCCCGATGGCAGCCTTCTACATGGATGAACGTGAGGCGTTGCGAAATTCGGTATTACCGGACGATGGGCAATGGCTGAGCGGGGAATTGCACCAGAATCATGCCTTTTTAGGGGACGATTGTGATGTTTGTCACGCCAAACCCTTTATCCCCACGCGAGATGAAGATTGCCTCGGTTGCCACCAGACTGTCACACACCACTTTGACCCAGAAGTCTATGGGGCTGATTACCAGGTCGGCAGTCGCTGTGCTGACTGTCATAAAGAGCACAGCACGACGGGATCAATAATTCGCTCTGACCAGGCAGTCTGTACAAGCTGTCATGCTGGGCTGATAGAGGCGGGTATGGAAGGTCATGGCTTGCTGCCTGCGACAGACTTTTCGGCAAATCATCCGGATTTTAAGGTGTCCCTTCTGCGCTACGGATTGGATGAGCATTGGCAAGTGCAGCGGGTTCCGCTTGCCGAATCGACTGGAGGTGAAACCTCCAATTTGAAATTTCCGCACGATGTACACTTAGATGAGGGCGGAATCGACTCGGCGGACGGCAGAGTGCAGATGGTGTGCAGCGACTGTCACGTGCCCGAAAAAGGCGGGATGAAGATGCAAGCAGTCAACATGCAGGATCATTGTGCCAGCTGCCATCAATTGACCTTCGATCCTAACTCGCCAGACCGTGTTGTTCCCCACGGTTCGCCACCTGACCTGATGCGAACCTTACGAGAATATTACGCGCTGCAGTACCTGACGGAAGAACTGGGTGAGGAAGGATTTGAATCACAAGGTTCGACGGTCACGCCCGACATTCAGGCGGAGCAGGCTCGTGCAGTACGACGTCCTGGACGGGTCGCTCGGCCTCAGCTGATAACGGACATTATCACCTCGACCCAAGTTAATCCGGCGGCGTCGATAGGATCTAAGGCTGCGACATTTATCGAGGCGCGTGTCGCCGAAGCCGCAGAAAACCTGTTTGAAAAGCAAACCTGTACGGTATGCCACGAAATTACCTCAGTTGCAGACGCAGAAGTGCCGTGGAAGGTGTTGCCAGTTAAGATCAGTGAAGCTTGGTATCCGTTGTCTGATTTTACTCACGAAGGTCATAAGACGATGGCCTGTGACGGCTGCCATCTGGCTCGTGAATCTAAAGTTGCCGCTGATATTTTAATGCCTGACATCTCTAACTGTCGTCAGTGTCATGGTGGCGAAGATGCTGAAAACCTCTTGGCCAGTAATTGCATTGCGTGTCACAAGTTTCATTTGGATGGCCAGGCACCCATGGGTAATGGCCACGGGTCATCTGTCATGAGTGATATTCTGAAGAGTCGCCAATCTATTGGCGAGACGCTGAAAATAGGGTCGCCGACGAGTGCTAGTCTAAACTCACAAGGGATTGAATAGTATGGCCCGTGGCATTTTTAGCGCTCAACTCGGGCTCCTGCTATTTTCGCTCGCAAGCTGCGGCGGCGGTGGAACGGGAAGCCAGGAGCAGTCGGCGGTATATACACCGCCGGCAACGGCGCCAGCAGCGACAAATTGTGGCTCTGCATGTGCCCTGTCGGCCGATGATGTAGAGCGGGTTATCGCGCAGGCTGTCGCGGAGGCCCAAGCCAGAAACGTCGCTGGCACCATTGCTGTTGTTGACCGAGTCGGCAACGTTCTGGGCGTTTTTCAGATGCAAGGCGCCGATGAGTTTACAACGATCACCTCAACGGCCAGCCTGGGTGCCCCGGTTGTAGGGGGACTCGAAGGTGTTAATTTCATTCCTGCCACGTTGGCTGCCATCAGCAAAGCCGTGACTGGCGCCTACTTGTCTACGTCGGGCAATGCGTTCACTACGCGAACGGCCAGCCAAATTATTCAAGAAAACTTCAATCCTGGTGAGCGAGATGTGCCTTCGGGTCCCCTGTTTGGCGTGCAGTTTAGTCAACTGCCCTGCAGCGATTTTTCTCAGCGTGATCTGGGTACTGGTATCAATGGCGTAGGACCCCATCGTGCACCCTTGGGGCTATCTGCAGATCCAGGCGGTCTGCCACTCTATATCAATGATTTTCCTGTTGGTGGTGTTGGCGTCATTGCTGATGGTATCTACGGATTGGACAAAAACATTGCTGATTTCGATGTCGACATTGACGAGCTGTTAGCCACTGCGGCAACCCGCGGTTATGCGGCGCCGGTTGCCATTCGAGCGGATCGCATTACCTTGAACGGCAAAACGGCTCGGTTCAGCGATGCGCTGGTGAGCGACTTATTGAGCTCTGCAACCACGACGCCCAGTCTGGCGGCCGTTCAAGCCGCAAACGGCGGTCAATTCCTAGCCGTGCCGGGCTATATCAGTTTGGCCGAGGCGCGAGCGGGTACAGTTTTTGGCGAGTCTGCCTCCGGTATCAGGCCAGCAAATCCTGATATTTTTGAGGATGCAGCTGGGCAGTCGCTTGATGCGTTTATTTTTGTCGATGCGAATGATGCGAATCGGTATCCCGCGAGAGATGGTACTGATCAGCCGAACGGTGACGTCGTTAATCGTCTAACTGCGGCTGAAGTGCAGATCATTTTGAATGAGGCGCTAGGCGTTGCCAATCAGTCTCGAGCTCAGATTCGAGTGCCAGTGGGAAGTCAGGCCCGAGTAACCATATCCGTGGTAGATTCATTGGGCCATATTGTTGGCATGGCGCGAACGCGGGATGGCCCCATGTTTGGTGCCGACGTTTCGTTGCAGAAGGCTCGAACCGCAACGTTTTTCTCCAGTACTGGTCGAAAGGATGGCAACGCCCCGGCGGATATCTTAGGTGCGCTGCCAGCACCTCAGTACTTGGCGCCATTACCCGAGCCGGTAAACCCAACGACGGGCGTGCTTTCGACGCTTGATGAGGCAGGGCCAATATTTTTAGATTATGTTTTGGCTGCCAAAGTCTTTCTTGGTGATCCTCAGGCATTAGAAGCTGCGGGAACGCGTGTCGCATTTTCAGATCGATCGGGCGGCAATCTGTCTCGACCCAATTATCCTGACGGCCCGAGCTCTGGACCTCCCGGACCCTTTAGCAAGCCGGCGGGAGAATGGAGTGTGTTCAATGTCGGGTTGCAGTCAGACCTGGTATACAACGCGATCATCCACCATGTTGGATTTGTTTTAGGTCTGGCTCCAGACGTGCCTCAAAACTGCACCGGTGACACAGGGTTAGCCGATAACGCGCCTTTCACGTCTGTTGGTTCAGTCGGCAACTTAGCGAACGGTATGCAGATTTTTCCAGGCAGTGTGCCTATCTACCGTGGTGATGTGCTGGTCGGTGGTATCGGTGTTTCAGGTGATGGCGTTGATCAAGACGACATGATCTCCTTTTTAGGCTTGCATCGAGCGGGCGAACGGTTGGCAACTGGTTTGCACAATGCGCCGGCGGAAATCCGAGCTGATCAATTATCGATTCCTGGGCAAACCTCACGACTAAGATTCGTGAATTGTCCGCAGGCTCCCTTTATCGGAGACGATACCACTGAGGTTTGCGATGGAATATAGATTCGCGACACTCTTCCTCATTATGCTGGCTGGCGCAACTGGCCAGGCTGTCAGCGCAGAGAAGGTCACATTACCCGCGTTGGAGTCACTGTGCATAGCCCCTGACCAAGCGTCTGAACTAGTGCGCCGTCGTCCAGGACGTCCTGTAGACCGCTACGAATTACCCATCTGCGATCCGTCCGATTTAAACAGTACCGCGGTCACGCCTTGGGTTGATCCCATCGAGCTTGGCGCGCCAGTGCCAGACCGCTGGCGAATCGTTGAGCAGATAGGTATCAAAACCAATTTACTTGACCCGTATAATGCCCACAATCCGCTCAAGGGTGACCTGCCTATGTGGGGTAAAGACTGGTTTTATAGCTTGATCGCAATCAGCGACACGATTATAGAACCTCGTCGATTCCCAATCCCAGTAGGCGGTGCGACTACTCAGCGTCCCGGTAGTCTCGACACGATCGGCGATGGTGACACCTTGATTTTGGCCGAGAGCCTGATTATTGAAAACGTTATTTACAAGGGCGATACGGTGTTCCGTCCACCGGATTGGGAGTTCCGATTTACCTCTGTGTTTAATATCAACGAGGTGCATGCTGACGAGAAAGGCGTACTAAATGTAGACCCTGACGGTGGTGGTAACAACGGCATTCGACGGCGCGATACTTTTATGGGCGTTCAGGCCTTGTTCGTTGACAAACATTTACGCAACGTTTCTGACCGCTTTGACTTCGACAGCATTCGAGTAGGGGTACAACCGTTTTCTTCTGACTTTCGAGGATTCCTGTTTCAGGACTCTCCGTTCGGCGTTCGTTTGTTTGGTAACCGCAATAACAACGTCTTTCAATATAACCTGGCGTGGTTTCGCCGCCTTGAAAAGGATACCAATAGTGGTCTCAACGACATCACTCAGTCGCTTAGAAACGATGATGTGTATGTCGCGAATGTCTACTGGCAAGACTTCCTGAAGACGGGTTTCTTTTCCCAGGCGTCGATCCTGTATAACAGAAACCGTGAAAGGGGCAGCATAGAATACGACAAGAACGGATTTATACAGCGCCCTTCCTCCTTGTTTGAAGAGCGTTTTCCTCGAGATTATGACGTAACCTACTTTGGCTATAGTGGTGATGGACATATCGACCGATTCAATCTTACGACTTCTCTTTATTATGCTTATGGCCGACAAGACAGTACCCGTGAACCGGGTGTTGAAGAAACGGTAAGTGCCTATTTCGTGGCAGCCGAGATGTCCATGGACTATGACTGGTTTAGACCGAGAGTGTCCTTGTTGTGGGCTTCTGGAGACAATGATCCTTTTGACGACGAAGCGAACGGGTTTGATGCTGTTTTTGAAAATCCGCAGTTTGCCGGGGCCGACACTAGCTTTCTGATTCGTCAGAACGTGCCACTAATTGGTGGTGGTGGCGTCGCGCTCATGGGTAGAAATGGTATTTTGCCATCGCTACGACCCAGTAAAGAGCAAGGCCAATCCAATTTCATTAATCCCGGGTTGCTACTTGTGGGTCTCGGAGCCGATGCAGACATCTATCCAGAACTACGAGTGTCGCTGAATTGGAATTATGTTCGATTCGATTCTACAGAAGTGCTCGAGGCGTTGCGTCAACAAAGCGATATTGATAAAGCCCTAGGCCATGACGTGTCCTTGTCGCTGACCTGGCGGCCTTTTATGTCGCAAAACGTTGTTGTAAGAGGGTCGGCGGCGACTCTAATACCCGGTGAGGGATTTGATGACTTGTATGGCCGCGAAGCGGCTACACCCCTTTCGATTCTTTTTAATATTATTTTGACTTACTAGTAATGCGTTATGCCATGGATGAAGTGAGAAACAATCTGTTTAAAACCCTGATAGTGTTAGCTTTGACTAGCCTGTCAGGCCTTGCCTTTGGGTCCAGTAGCACGGGTGCCTACGTTGAGCGGCACTACGATGTTACGCCAGACGCGCCGAAATCTCAGTCGGTTGCGGAGGCCAAGGAAAAGAGCGCAGGTTGCGAGTCATGTCATACATCGACCGACAGCGCAAGCATGCATGCAAGCCCCGGCGTAATTTTGGGCTGTACTGACTGCCACGGCGGTAGAGCTGAGATTTTTTACCGTGAGGGTGAGGATCAAGCCCATGTAATGGAAGAAGCACATGTTCTACCTACCTATCCTGACAGCTGGAATTATCCAAAGAGCGCGAATCCGGAGAACAGCTATACCCTATTGAACCGTGAGTCAAAAGAATTTGTTCGGTTCGTCAATCCTGCAGATTTGCGAGTCGCGGACGAAACCTGTGGTGCCTGTCACTTATCTGTTGTGCAGGCCGCAAAGCGCAGCATCATGGCCAGTGGGGCCATGTTGTTTGGTGCCGCCAGTTATGCCAACAATGTTCTTCCCTATAAAAAATATATATTGGGCGAAGCCTATGACGACGAGGGCGGTGCCAGTACTATCGTGGGTCCACCTTTAAAAGACCCTGACCAGGCTTGGCGAGATCATGGCATTCTGCCAGCGCTTTATCCTGTGCCGTCGTGGGAGACGGTGCCGCCCGGTGATATTTTTCGAGTCTTTGAACGGGGCGGTCGAAACATTTCTAACCTGTTCCCAGAGACCGGTTTGCCCAACGCATTAGGTCAGTTGCAACGCATTGAAGAGCCTGGCAGGCCAGATTTTCGCCAGTCAAACCGTGGTCCAGGTACTGGCGCCAGAATCTCGGTACCAGTGCTGAATATTCACAAGACTCGTCTTAACGATCCTCTGATGTGGTTTCTCGGAACCAATGACAATCCGGGTGACTTTCGAACGTCGGGCTGTGGTGCCTGTCACGTGGTCTATGCGAATGATAGAGACCCGCGACACTCTGGCTCCTGGGCTGATGCTGGCCATACAGGTATGACCCAAACGGTGGATCCGACCATTCCAAAAGGTGAGGAAGGGCACCCTATCAAGCATGTTTTTTCGCGTAATATTCCGACATCTCAATGCATCTCCTGCCACATGCACCAGCCCAACATGTTCGTTAATACCTTCCTTGGCTACACCATGTGGGATTACGAGAGTGATGCGCCATCCATGTTTCCAAAGGAACAGAAGTACCCCACGGACGCTGAAATCAGAAAGAGCAATCAGCATAACCCGGAAGCCGCTGCAGCAAGGGGGCTCTGGTCTGATCAGGAATTTCTGCGGGGGGTTTCAGAGCTAAACCCGACACTGAAAAACACCCAGTTTGCGGACTACCATGGTCATGGTTGGAACTTTCGGGCTGTGTTCAAAAAAGACAGGAAGGGGAATCTGCTGGACGCGGAAGGAGAAATTGTCGAGCCGGAGGATCCAAAGAAGTTTGATAAAGCTGTGCATATGTCATCGATCCATCTCGATGTTGGGATGCATTGCGTCGATTGTCATTTTGCCCAGGATAGCCACGGTAATGGGCATATCTATGGTGAAGTTGCCAACGCTGTAGAAATCGACTGTGTCGACTGTCACGGAACCGCTGATGAATATCCTAATCTCCGGACATCGGGTCCCGCGGCGCCTCCGGGTGGCACAGACCTGAGCCTTATTCGTAATCCTGATGGCCAGCCAAGATTCAGCTGGCGCGATGGCAAACTTTTTCAGCGTAGCCTCATGTGGCCTGATCGAGAGTGGCAAATGAGTCTTGTGAAGGACTCAGTGAACCCGAAGCACGCAGAGTACAACTCGAAAGCAGCCAGGGCTAAGACGATGAGCAATAACTCAGATACCCAAGCCTGGGGAGCTGAGGTGCCCGTTGAGGAACGGGCACATAGCTACGAGAAAATGGAGTGCTACACTTGTCACCAATCATGGACGACCAGTTGTGGAGGCTGTCATCTGCCTATTGAAGCTAACTGGAAGGCAGAATCTAAGCACTATGAAGGGGGAGAGAGTCGCAATTATGCGACCTACAATCCTCAGGTTGTGCGAGATCAGATTTTCATGATCGGCCGACGAGGTAAGATCAACGGTGGCAGGATAACGCCATTGCGCTCAACCTCAGCGCTCGTATTGTCTTCGACGAATTCGAATAGAGAGAAAGTCTACGTACAGCAGCCGCCGATATCCGCAAGTGGTTTCAGTTCTCAGGCCATTAATCCGCATTTTGCCCACACAGTCAGAAAGACCGAAACTCGAGTTTGTTCTGATTGTCATCTAGATAAGAACGGCGATAACAACGCGATCATGGCGCAAACCCTGGGTTATGGTACGGACTTCATCGACTTTATTGGCTATCACGCTTATGTCGGCGGAGAAGGTTCTGTAGAAGCGGTTCAGGTTACTGAATGGGACGAGCCGCAAGCCGTGATAGGTAGTTATCTGCACAAATACGCATATCCTACCAATTTTGCCAACCACAAGGCCCGCGATGAAAAACTCGAAACTGGCTATAGCCACAGTGCGGGGACTGCGAGTTGCTTGCAATTGCGTGGTGAATATTTATTTGCGGCAGAAGGTGATCGCGGCTTGGTCGTTTACGATGTGGCTTCAATAGCCAACAAAGGCGTGAGCCAGCGCATCATCACCGCGCCGGCGTCAAGCCTCGGGCAAGATACCCGCATCAAGTCCGCCAACGCAACTTGCCTTTCTTTGCAGACCACTCAACCCATTGCTCCCGCGCGTAATCAGGGCGATTTGATGAGAGTAATCAATCAGGAAAAACCGTTCCATCCACTATATCACTATGCGTTGATCACTGATGCGGAAGAGGGTCTGATTCTGACCAACATCGATACGCTGGCAGATGGCGAGCCGCGAAACAACTTTTTAGAACGTGCCTTAACCTGGAACGAGGGTGGCGTCTTGACAGGTGCTCGAGATATTTCGGTTGGTGGACATCTTGCTTACATTGTTGTGGAAGATGGGGTGGCCATTGTTGATCTTGATGAGCCGCTGAAGCCAAGGTATGTCAAGACGATACCAATGCAAGCACCAAAAGCGTTAGTTCAACAATTCCGCTATCTGTTTGTTACGGATGCTGAAGGGCTAAAGGTAGTTGATATTACTGATCCCGAAAAGGCGTTTGTTGTAGAAGGCAATGTTATCCCTATCAAGGATGCGCACAAGGTGTTTGTTGCCCGAACCTACGCTTATGTGGCGGCGGGTGCTGAGGGCATTTACATTGTAGACGTCACCCAACCGGAGAAAATGCAGGTCTACCAGCGCTTCAGCGATAATATTGTTGATGCAAGGGACATAGTCATTGGTACAACCAATGCGAGCCTTATGGCCTATGTCGCTGATGGACGAGCAGGTTTGAAGGTTATTCAGTTGACTTCGCCAGAATCTCAACCTCGTTATTATGGTTTCAGCCCGGAGCCTAAACCTGCGACTATTAGCAGTTTTGCGACCCGGCGACCTGCAATCGCCTTGTCTCGCGGTCTTGAACGAGACCGAGCAGTGGATGAAACCGGTGGTCAAGTCGCGGTATTCAGTCGAGTTGGAGCGGGCCCTCTGTCCGAGTCGGACATGCGTAGTCTGTATTTGAATGAAGATGGTAAGCCATGGTTTGTAACCGACAAAATGCCGAATGAACCTATCCCAGAGATGGAGAAACAATGATGCGTTTGTCTCATTACTTTACTTTGCAGACAGCTTCATGGAAGCCAAATCTCAGAGTGCTGGCTATGGCTGGCCTGTTCGTGAGCATCATTGGTTCTGTTGTGGGGACAGCGGCTGAATTACCGCAATACGACAGTGAAGTGCATCTAGGCGTTGCCAGTTGCGCCTCAGGCGTCTGTCATGGTTCGGTTCGCCCCAGATCAAGTTCAAATGTGCTTCAGACAGAATATGTTGTTTGGAGTCGCCGAGATCGACACCGCATCGCCTATCAGACCCTGCTGACGCCGGAATCACAACGCATTGCTGCTAATCTAGGCTTAAAAAATGCGCATGAGGCTAAAGTCTGCCTGGATTGTCATGCAGACAATGTTCCTGCAGAACAGCAGGGTGAGAAATTTGTCATGAGTGATGGCGTGGGCTGTGAGGCTTGTCATGGTGGTGCTGGCGACTATATTGCCGGACATGCTGACTCATCAACCAGCAGACAGGACAGCATTGATGCAGGACTTTACCCGACGGACAATGCCGCCAGTCGCGCAATCTTGTGTCTGTCCTGTCATCTCGGTACAGACGACAAGCTGGCTAACCATAATATTATGGGTGCAGGACATCCGCGCCTAGCTTTTGAGCTTGACACCTTTGGCATATTACAACCTGCCCACTATGTTCTGGATGAAGACTACAAAGCGGCGAAATGGTACGGAGACAGCCTGACCACTTGGATTATTGGGCAGACTCGAAGTGCGGATCAGGCACTCAGTCTGATCGCGACCCGATTGGATAACGGCGGCCTCTTTCCTGAGTTAGCATTATTTGACTGCCAAGCCTGTCACCATCCTATGTCGAAACCTCGTTGGGTGTCTAATGAGACGGGTCTGCCGCCTGGCAGTGTCAGGCTTAATGATGCGAATTTTATCATGTTGTTTGCATTGGCAAAGGTGGTCGCGCCAGATATAGAGGTGAGCCTACGACAGCAGGTCGCGGCACTCCATCAAGCAGTCGCAGCTCGCCAGCCGTTAGCAGACTTGATCGCAAAATTAAGGGGTGATATTTCCTCGATAGAGAAAATTGCTGGCCGCGAAACTTCAGCGACTTTGCCTGAGCAGTTGCTACGAGCTATCGCACAAGCCGGTAGCGAGGATCAGTTCGCTGACTATGTAGCTGCCGAGCAGGCAACGATGGCCATTGATATGTTATTGAGTGCAGCTAATTTACGCTCTGAATTCGCTGGCTGGCTGGAGCAGCTTTACAGCAGGGTCAGTGATGAGGACAACTACAGCCCAGATGAAATGATGGCGACCCTAACGGAATTGAAAAAGGCGCTCTCGGTGCGCTGAGGCGCCAGTTTTTTTGGCACCATGACCCTTTTGCGAAGCATAGGCTTGTCTGCAAAGATTGGTTTGGGTCGATTGGATAGTCGAATGCGTATCTAATCTTGAACAGTAGTAGTTCTAAATATGATCCTAGGGCTGGCTTAGTGCTGAAATGAATCTGCGAGGGCGCCATGGGTCGAGTTAAATCGAGGACGCAAACGCCATGATATTGACTAACCTAAGGATCTGGGACGGGATTGCAGACCAACTGGATGCTGAGTTTGACGGCATTGAAGTGGTGTCAGGCAAGATTCAGCGACTGGTAAAATCCTCTTCAGTCAAAAATTCGAATGCACGTGATATGGGCGGGCTTTATGTCACCCCGGGATTAATCGACGCGCACGTGCATATGTGCCTTGACCCGGATATTAAAGATCCCTTTGAACAGGATAAATTCTCAGATGCCGAGTTGATTGAGAAAATCGCAACTCGAGCCATGCGGATGCTCAGCGCGGGAATCACAACGGCGCGAGATTTGGGTGGCGGCCGCTGGCTGGAACTGCAGGTGCGGGACAATATCAACCAGGGTGGCTTGGCGGCGACTCGGCTGATTTGCTCCGGACAGCCCATTACCTCTGTTCAGGGTCACTGTCATTTCTGGGGTGGTGAAGCGGCGGACTTGCAAAGTGCGTTGGTGGTTCTGTCGCGGCAGATTGAGCACGGCGTGGATTTAATTAAAGTTATGGCGACAGGTGGCAATCTGACGCCGGGATCGACGCCGAAGAATGCCCAGTTTGATCGAGAGACAATGGCTCGCATTGTCAATGAGGCTCATTCCCATGATCGTCTGGTCGCGGCTCATTGTCATGGCACGGAAGGTATCGCTAATGCGGCGAGTGCCGGCGTCACGACCATCGAACATTGTTCGTGGGTGGGTGCTGATGGTTGGGGTCAAAATTACGATCCGGATGCTGTTGCTGATATGGTGGCCAAGAATGTCAGGGTTTCGCCGACTATCAATGCGGGCTGGCGAAGATACATGGGTAACCGAGATTTTGAGGCGCGAATCGCTGCTAATTTCGCCAAGATGCGTGCTGCTGGTGTGTGTCTGATTGCCTCAACGGATGCCGGCATTCCTGGCGTCTACCACCATCATTTACCCTTGGCCCTGCCTGTCTTTGCCCATTTTGCAGGCCTGAGCGCCGCGCAGGTCCTGCGGGCGGCCACGAGTGATTGTGCCGATGCGATCGGACTGGGTGATCAGGTAGGCAGAATTTCTTTAGGTTATGGGGCAGATCTGGTGTTCTATGCCGACAATCCCTTGCAAGACCTGTCGACGCTGGCGAGGCCTGTGAAGGTGATGTCGCGAGGTGAATTCACGATGACAGCCGGCATCGAATAAATCATCGACTCAGCTGGCGTTGGCCTTGGTTACCGCATGGCAAGTGGCGCAATAGCCTGTATACTTCGCCAACAGTATTGAGTGCATGACTCGCGCGCTTCTTGCTTGTGCAAGTGAAGCGCTTGC
>JAYODE010000010.1:21243-44306 GCA_038106185.1 Gammaproteobacteria bacterium
TAAAGTATTTTCAATAAAGTATTTTCAATAAAGTATTTTCAATAAAGTATCCGCAACATTGAGAGGCAACCTATGCAAAACATTTTTGATCTGACCGGTAAAGTCGCCGTTATTACTGGATCAACCAAGGGTATTGGCAAGTCAATTGCAGAGCAAATGGCATTACAGGGTGCAACTGTCGTTGTTTCAAGTCGCAAAGCCGATGCCTGTGAGGCGGTTGCTGCTGACATTAATGCTCTGGTTGCAGATGGCCCCGGCAGCGCCGTGGCGATCCCCTGCCACATAGGTGACAAGGAACAATTGCAGCAGCTGGTGGACCAGACGCACGAACGAATTGGTGAGATCGATATTTTGGTGTGCAATGCAGCTGTGAATCCCTTTTATGGCTCCATGGCCGATATACCTGATGCTGCCTTTGACAAAATTTTGGCGACCAACGTCAAATCCAACCATTGGCTGTGTCAAATGGTGATACCGGAAATGGTTGCTCGCAAGGATGGCGTGATTATCATAGTCTCCTCAGTGGGTGGTCTGAATGGAAGTTCGGTGTTGGGTACCTATGGCATTTCCAAAGCGGCAGATATGCAGCTGGTTCGCAATATAGCGTCTGAGTATGGTCCCAGTAATGTTCGAGCAAACGCCATTGCGCCGGGACTGGTGAGAACCGATTTTGCCAAAGCCCTGTGGGAGAACCCAGAAACCCTAAGAGTCACCACCGCTAACGCAAGCTTGCGCAGAATTGGCGAGCCGGACGAAATAGGGGGTGTTGCCGCATTTCTGGCTTCAGCAGCGGGTAGCTTTATGACGGGACAAACCATCGTCGTAGACGGTGGCCGGTGAAGAGTGGCTCTTTTGTCGTTATTACCATCGTGCTAAGTCCTTCAAATTAACTCAGGAGACTAATAACGTGCAAGTTACGCAGTGGTGGAGTAAGTTTTTTCTCGTGACCAGCCTGGTATCAGTGATTCTGCTGATTGGTGGGCCGTTGGGGTACAAGTATGGCTTCGCCGAACTGCTGCCGTCTTTTGCCTCGCTATTGATCGCCCTGGTGCTGGCGGTATTGGTCTTGATCGGTGGAATGATTATGGCCTTTGTGGCGACTAACAAGGGTTTGATCGGAGATCGAAACCTGTTGTTCATAGCGATTGTGATCAGTGTAGTGCCGTTGGTTGCGATGGGTCCTCCGCTCGCCAAGGGACGCTCCGTACCGCCAATTCATGACATTAGTACCGATGTCGCCGTACCCCCGACCTTTGATGTGGTGGTGAATCTGCGGTCCAAAGCCATGAACGATCTCGACTATGGCTCGGAGCAGGGGTCGGCGGCGGCTTTGGCGAAGCTTCAGCAAGATGCCTACCCGGAAATCACGACGTTGAACTCAGCCCTGCCGGCCTCGGAGGCTGTTGCTCAAGCAGCAGTGATTCTTGCCCAGCAGGGCCTCGAGGTCGTCAACGTGGATGTTGAAAATGGTCGGGTTGAAGCGGTAGCAACGACCTACTGGTTTGGCTTTAAGGACGATCTTGTGGTTCGAGTTGAGCCGACGCCCACAGGCAGCAAAATTGATGTGCGGTCAGTCTCGCGAGTGGGCCAAAGTGATCTGGGTGCAAATGCCGCTCGAATTTCAAAATTCCTGCAGGCATTCGACCAGTAGAGATTGATTCAGCAAGGGTTCGAGAAAGCTTGATTCAAGAAAGCTTGAATAGAGAAAGCTTGATTCAAGAAAGCTTGATTCAAGAAAGCTTGATTCGAGAAAGCTTGGTTCTGGAGAGAGCGCACCAGCCGATTGAGGGTAACGGGTGACTCAATCGAGAAGGCGCGCCTTTACCAGGTCGCTGACTTGCTGGGGATTGGCCTTACCGCCGGTCGCTTTCATGACCTGGCCGACGAAAAAGCCCATTAATTGCATCTTGCCCGCTCGGTACTGCGCCGCCTGCTGGGGGTTATTGGCTATCACATCATCGACTATGGGTATCAGTTCAGCGTTGTCGGAGACCTGCGTTAAGCCTTGGCTAGTGATATAAGCGTCTGGGTCTGTGGCCTCGCCTTGCCACAAAGCGGCAAAGACGGTCTTGGCAATTTTGCCAGAAATCGTACCATCTTTGATTCTTGCCAGCAGGGTGCCGAGGGCTTTCGCAGAGATCGGCAGTGAATTCAGTGATGCAGCTGAAGGTGTCAGGGCGTCTCGGTTCATTTGGCCCAGCAGCTCGACTCTGACCCAGTTGGCCGCGAGTTTGGCATCGCCGCCAATGCTGGCGACGGTTTCAAAGTAGTCAGCCAGCGCAACACTGGAGACTAATACCTGTGCATCAATGTCACTCAGCCCATACTCTTGAATGAAGCGTCGAGTTTTGGCGACAGGTAATTCCGGCATCTGCAGTCTGACGGCTTCAATGTAGTCTTGAGTGATCTGGATCGGCAATAGATCCGGCTCGGGAAAGTAGCGATAGTCAGTCGCTGTCTCCTTGCTGCGCATGGGTCTGGTTTCATCCTTTTCCGAGTCGTACAACCGGGTCTCCTGGCGAATAGTGCCGCCACTCTCGAGGACTGAAATCTGACGCTCGACTTCATAATTGATGGCCCGTTCCAGGAATCTAAATGAGTTCACGTTTTTGATTTCTGTGCGAGTGCCAAGGGTCTCGGTACCTTGCGGGCGTATAGAGACGTTAGCATCGCAGCGCAGGGAGCCTTGCGACATATCACCATCTGAGACGCCAAGATACGTTACCAGTTGATGAATGCAACGAGCGTAGGCTACGGCTTCTTCGGCTGAACGCATATCCGGTTCAGAGACTATCTCCAGCAAGGGTGTGCCAGCGCGATTCAGATCAATACCTGTCTGACCGTGATAGTCCTCGTGCATTGACTTACCCGCGTCTTCTTCGAGATGGGCGCGAGTGACCTGAATTGTTTTGATCGCGCCGTCTTTGAGAACGATATCGACGCTACCGCCAACAACGATAGGGTGCTCCAGTTGGGTAATCTGATAGCCTTTGGGTGAGTCTGGATAGAAATAATTCTTGCGGTCAAAGACTGAAGTCAGGTTGATTTCGGCGCCAATCCCCAGTCCAAAAGCCACCGCCTTGTCATAGACTCGCGCGTTGACGGTCGGCAGCACACCGGGAAAGCCCAGATCAATCGCACAGGCCTGGGTGTTAGGTGCTGCACCAAAGTCCGTGCTGGCCCCGGAAAAAATTTTCGATTTGGTCTTGAGCTGGGTATGAATCTCCAGGCCTATGACAACTTCCCAATCTTGCATGCCAAGTCTCCTGGTTATTGGTTGTCGTCGGGACGCCGAAGGTGCCAGTCCGATGCTTGCTGGAAATTATGGGCGACTTTAAGTAAACCGCCCTCATCGAGATGGCGCCCGATGAGCTGCAGGCCAATGGGTAAACCCTGGCTTTGCCCGGCTGGCAGGGATATTGCCGGTAGACCAGCGAGGTTGACTGAGATGGTGTAGATGTCCTGTAGATACATGGCGACTTGGTCGTCAAGTTTTTCACCGAGTTTAAAGGCGGTAGAGGGTGTTGTCGGTCCCAGGATATAGTCAACCTGCTCAAATGCTCGTGTGAAATCCGCGCTGATTAGACGCCGAATCTGCTGCGCCTTGCGGTAATAGGCGTCATAGTAGCCCGCAGACAAGGCAAATGTGCCAACCATGATGCGGCTCTTGACCTCTCGACCGAATCCCTCAGAGCGACTGCGCTTGTAAAGGTCCTCAATGGATTCGGGGTTTGCGCAACGATAGCCGAACCGAACACCATCGTAACGGGATAGATTTGAGGAACATTCAGCCGGTGCTATCACATAATAGGCGGGTATCGCCTGTTGAGTGTTGGGTAGGCTAACCTCAGAAAGTATCGCGCCCATGGATTCGAGGGTCTTGGCTGCCGTCATCACGGCGGTGCGAATGTTGTCATCGAGTCCTGCATCAAAATATTCTTGGCAGAGACCAATTCGAAGCCCGGCAATAGGCCCATTGATTTGGGCCAGATAATTCGGCACTGGTTGATTAATACTAGTAGAGTCGCGAGGATCAAAGCCTGCCATGGCTTGCAGCAGATGGGCTGTGTCCTCGGCGGTCTGTGCCATTGGGCCGGCCTGATCAAGACTGGAGGCGTAGGCAATGACACCCCAGCGAGAGACTCGGCCATAGGTGGGTTTCAAGCCGGTAATGCCGCAGAAAGCTGCGGGTTGACGAATGGAGCCGCCGGTATCTGTACCCGTAGCGCCGGCGCACAGGCCAGCAGCCATGCTCGCTGCTGACCCGCCCGATGATCCGCCGGGTACTCGATCTCGCTGCCAAGGGTTGTGCACCGGGCCGTAGTAGCTGTTTTCGTTAGAGGAACCCATGGCGAACTCATCCATATTGGTCTTGCCCAGGGTCACAACACCAGCTTTGTTGAGTTGTTCCACCAACGTGGCATTGTAAGGCGCGATAAAGTTGTCGAGCATTCGGGATCCGGCAGAGGTACGCACGCCTTCGGTACAGATAATATCCTTGTGTGCAATCGGGATTCCGGCCAGGGGCGCGTGTGAGCCTTTACTTCGCGCTCTATCCATGGATGCGGCTCGAGACAGAGCCGCGTCCTTGAGTAGGGTAATATAGCTGTTAATGGATGGATCCAGCCGCTCTATGCGGTCCAGGTAGTGCTGCGTTAGTTCAACGCTGGAGTAGACCTTATCGTCCAGGTCTTGAAGCATTTGACTCAGAGTTTTCGTGTGTAACTCGCTCATACTTACTCTACAACCCTTGGCACCAGGTAGAAGCCGCCATCTGTCTCGGGGGCGATCGCTTGATAGCGGTCTCGCTGATCTGCCTCTGTCACTTCATCCTGGCGGAGTTGCTGGCAGGCATCGGTTGGGTTCGACATGGGTACTACAGCCAGCGTATCTATCTTGTGCATCTGCTCCACCAGCGCCAGCACTTTAGTCATGTCTGCGGCGTAGTCATCAATGTCGTTGGCATCAATGTTGAGCTGGGATAACTCGGCGATGGTGCGCACCAGGTCCTGATTGACTGTGATGGCTGGCATTAATAGGGCTCCGGCAATGAACGAGAGGTAAGTGCCTCAGGGCATGGAATGCTAATGAGGTTTCGGCAGAACATCAATATTTTTGCGATTTTAGACGAATTATCGGTTTTGGGTGCCTCTAAGTCGTCGATCTGAGCGCAGATTGACTCTCTGCTTATCCTCTGAGCAGTAAAATGTGCATCTCACGAGTGTTTGCTTGTGTGAATTCTTCCATAAATGATAGAGTTACGCTTGTTTTTACACCTAAATCATAAAGTGCCCGCGCAATGCCAAATTTGCGGACGGGATTCATGATGAAATATTTTTCTCGAGGTGCCTTGCACTCATGTTTAAGAAATTGAGGGGCCTGTTTTCCAATGATCTGTCCATCGATCTTGGAACAGCTAATACGCTGATCTACGTTCGAGAGAGGGGTATTGTTCTGGACGAACCATCTGTGGTGGCGATTCGAACGACCAATAACCAGAAGAGTGTCGCGGCCGTCGGGATTGATGCCAAGCGGATGCTGGGTCGAACGCCGGGCAACATTATTGCGATTCGACCCTTGAAGGACGGTGTGATCGCCGACTTTCAGGTAACCGAAAAAATGCTTCAGCACTTTATCAAGAAAGTTCATGAAAATAGCTTCATTCGCCCGAGTCCGCGGGTGCTGGTTTGCGTGCCCTGTCAGTCAACAGAGGTAGAGCGCAGGGCGATTCGAGAGTCAGTCATCAGTGCCGGCGCTCGAGATGTCAGGTTAATTGAAGAGCCCATGGCGGCAGCGATTGGTGCCGGATTACCGGTACACGAGGCAGTGGGTACCATGGTTGTCGATATTGGCGGCGGTACGACAGAGATAGCGGTGATTTCGCTGAATGGCGTGGTCTATGCGCAATCAGTGCGGGTTGGTGGCGATCGATTCGATGATGCCATTACGGTCTATGTGAGAAGAACCCAGGGCAGCTTAATTGGTGATGCGACTGCGGAACGTATCAAAAAAGAAATCGGGACTGCATATCCCTCCAAGGAAGTTCGAGAAATAGATGTTCGAGGACGGAACCTGGCGGAAGGGGTGCCGCGCAGTTTTACCTTGAACAGTAATGAGATCCTTGAGGCGCTGCAGGAGCCCTTGTCAGTCATAGTGCAGGCAGTGAAAAGTGCGTTGGAGCAAACTCCGCCTGAGCTGGCTTCAGATATCGCCGAAACCGGCTTGGTATTGACGGGCGGTGGCTCTTTGCTACGTGGTTTGGACCGACTGTTGGCAGCAGAAACTGGATTGCCGGTGATTGTCGCCGAAGATCCTTTGACCTGTGTTGCTCGCGGTGGTGGTCGAGCGCTAGAAATCATGGACGATCGCGGCAACAGTGACCTGTTGTCTATCCAGTAATGCTGCCGAGTGCGTCAACAGCTTCCAGGACCCTCATTTGATATTAGCGGGATTTGACTTATCAAAGCGTTATTTCTCGAAGAAACAACGATTGGCTACAAGATGTTGGCGCTCAGCGTCTTGTCGCTGGTCCTGCTCGCGCTCGACCACTACTCTACCAGGTTAGACAGCACTCGCTCTGTGATCGGCGTCTTGGTCACTCCTCTCCTTGTCATCGCAGACTACCCATCGCGAGCTGCCATTGGGCTCCAGGAAAATTTTGCTTCCCGTGCGGCAATGCGCGAGCAGATAGCACAAATGGCGCAGGAACAATTGCTCTTGAGGGCAAAGACCGAAAAAATGGCTTCTCTCACTGCAGAAAATAATCGATTGCGGGATCTGCTCGGATCAGCAGCAAAGCTTCAGGATAATGTCCTGGTAGCTGAACTCATTGGCGTAGACCCGGATCCTGAACGTCACGAAGTCATCATTGATAAAGGCAGTCACTCGGGTGTTTACGTCGGCCAGCCGCTGCTCGATTCGGAAGGCTTGATGGGTCAGGTCGTTGAAGCTGGTATCTATGCCAGCCGCGTGTTGCTTATTACCGATGAGTCCCATGGTGTACCCGTCCAGGTTAACCGCAATAACCTGAGAATGATCGCGCAAGGCACTGGTCTTACGGGGTTATTAGAGCTGGTTCATGTCCCCGATACGGCGGACATCAAAGAAGGCGACCTGCTCGTGAGTTCTGGTCTCGGCGATCGCTTTCCCGCCGGGTATCCGGTGGGGGTGGTGAATAGGGTTGTCCATGATCCAGGTGAACCCTTTGCCGTCGTCACCGCCGTGCCCAGCGCCTTTCTGGCGAGAAGTCGCCATGTCTTGCTGGTGTTCTCGGAAGCCGGTGGTTTGAAAGAAAAGAGTCGCCCTGCAACCGATTCGAGCCTCTGACATGCACAGCAACAACCTCTGGGTCATCTTTCTCAGCTTCTTCATCGCTTTGGTGTTCAGCATTGTTTCTTTGCCAGACTCTCTGCCGGTCGAGCTGGGTTATCTTCGGCCCCAGTGGGTGGCTCTGGTACTGATCTATTGGGTGATAGCCCTGCCCCACAGAGTCGGCATTGTTGTCGCCTGGGTGGTCGGCATTACGCTCGATGTGCTACTGGGCAGCTTGCTGGGTCAACATGCTCTTGCGCTCATAATCGTTGCCTATGTTGCTTCTAGTCTTTACCAGCGCCTGCGGATGTTTGCGATCTGGCAGCAGAGTGGCATTGTGTTTGCCATTGTCGGCTTGAATCAGCTGGCTAACTTCTGGATCGAGAGTATCTCGGGCGTGGCGGAATGGAATATGTGGTATTTGCTATCGTCGGTAGTCAGTGCCCTGGTTTGGCCCTGGGTGTTTTTAGTGTTGCGGTATAGCCGACGCTTATTTGCAGTATCCTGAGGCACGATACTCAGGAGCAAGCTTGTTCGAAGTGAAAAACTAAGGAATACAATTTGATTGCGCTAGTACTGGCTTCGGCCTCGCCGCGTAGATCACAATTGCTGCGACAGCTCAATCTGTCCTTTGATGTGATCACGCCAGATATCGACGAAACCCCGCTAATAGAGGAGCAAGCCTTTGACTATGTGGGGCGAATGGCCGAAGGTAAAGTTGCTGCCGCAACTGAATGGCTTTTGGTCAATATGCCGATCAATGGCCAGCAGGACGCCGATATTGTAGTACTATGTGCTGATACGATAGTGGTGCTTGACGGCGAGATTCTGGGTAAGCCAAAGGATGAAGAAGACGCCGTAGGTATGCTGTTGAGAATGTCTGGTCGTCGGCATCTGGTGGCTACGGCGGTTACCGTCAGGCGCCTGGCGGATGGTTTTCAGGAAAGTTTTCGAGTTGAGACGGAAGTAACTTTCCGTCATATCAGCGAATTGGAGTGCCGCAAGTATTGGCTGACAGGTGAGCCCGCAGATAAAGCGGGGGCCTATGGGATTCAGGGTCTAGGTGCTATTTTCGTTGAATCGATCACTGGCAGTTGCAGTAATGTTGCCGGGTTGCCTCTGCGGGAAACGGCTGAATGCCTCGCCCGCTTTGGCATTGACTGCTTAGTCGAAACGCATTGATATTCGATACAGGAAGTAGTTCAGCATGGCTGAAGAAATTGTTATCAGTGTCTCTCCGTTGGAAACTCGGGTGGCGCTCGTAGAGGCGAGTTTACTGCAGGAAATATTCATCGAACGTTCACACACTCGAGTGACGGTCGGCAATATTTACAAGGGTAAAGTTGTTCGTGTCTTACCGGGTTTGCAAAGCGCCTTCGTCGACATAGGTCAGCCGCGAGCTGCCTTTATGCATATCAGCGACCTGGTGGACTCACAGTTCAAGTACATTGAGGTCGGCACCGATGCCAAGACTCAGTACCCGCCGATCCAGCAGGTGATTCGTGAAGGGCAGGAGATTTTGGTGCAGGTGACGAAAGAGCCGATTAACACCAAGGGTGCGCGCGCAACGACCAGTATTTCCATAGCCTCTCGGTTTTTGGTGTACACACCGCGTAATGCCCATGTCGGTATTTCGCAGCGTATCGAAGATGAACTTGCCCGTGAGCGACTCCAGACCCTCATGGCGGATATACATCAGTCTCACCATGAAGGTGGCTTTATCGTTCGCACCGCATCAGAGCGAGCGACAGACGATGAAATTCGACGCGACGCTGTATTGTTACGAAAACGTTGGCAGCTGATTAATGAGCAAGGCAGCACTGCGCAGGTCGCATCGACTATCTATGAAGACCTGCCCATTCATCTGCGTGCTATGCGAGACATCATCAATCGAGAGACAGCGAGTATTTTGGTCGATAACCAAAAGGTCTATGAGGCGATTGAACGATTTCTGACTGACTTTATCCCGGAAAAGCTCGAGTGTTTGCAGCAGGTCTCTTCCAAGGTTCCGCTATTTGATGCCCATAATCTGGAGGACCAAATTGCGAAAGCGCTGGATCGTACCGTGCCACTGAAATCCGGTGGTTATCTGGTGATCGATCAAACCGAGGCGATGACGACCGTAGATGTGAATACTGGTGCATTCGTCGGTCGCAAAGATCTTGAGGAAACTGTTTACAGGACAAATCTTGAGGCAGCTGCGGCGATTCCCAGGCAGCTCAAGCTAAGAAATATTGGTGGTATTGTCATTTTAGACT
Source organism: Gammaproteobacteria bacterium (assembly GCA_038106185.1). Classification (GTDB taxonomy): domain Bacteria; phylum Pseudomonadota; class Gammaproteobacteria; order Pseudomonadales; family Azotimanducaceae; genus UBA4582. The sequence continues at coordinate 30,813 of JAYODE010000010.1, forward strand.
TTATCGACATGATTAATGAGGAACATAAGCGCCAGGTAATCCGGACCCTGGAGAAGGGTCAGCAGGCCGATCGTGTTCGGTGGAATATTTCAGGAATATCGGACTTGGGTCTGGTGGAAATGACGCGTAAGAGAACCCACGAGAGTCTGCTCAAAATGATGTGCGCCCCCTGTCCCACTTGCGAGGGTAGAGGTTTTGTTAAAACGGCCGAGACAGTGTGCCTGGAAATCTACCGAGAGATACACCGAAAGGCGCGCAAATTTTTTGGTAACGAGTGCTTGATCCTGGCTGCGCAATCAGTCATTGATCGATTGCTGGATGAGGACGCGCCGTGCATCGCTGAATTGTCTGCGGCGCTGGAATGTTCCATTCGACTGCAGGTAGAGACGAGTTACAGTCAAGAGCAATTTGATGTTGTTGTTCCGCTTCAGCGTTAGGCTGCCATGAGCAAAAAAACTCCCCAACAAGCCATCGTCAACCTGTTAGAGGCGATGCTGTTAATTCTACTGGTTCTTGTCGCAGCCTATGTCTCTTTAGGACGTATGCTAATTCCTCGAGTGGATGACTACAGGCCACAGATCGAGAGATTGCTTTCGGCTGCGCTGAATGTGCCTGTTCATATTCAGGCGCTTAGTGGAGAGTGGCATTACCTTGACCCTCGGTTGGAAATCGACGGTTTTCGGATCGGCAACGATGCGGCGGGTATCACCTTTAATCGGCTGACAGTGGAATTGAACTCTTTCCAGAGTTTACTTGAGAGAGAACTCGTCGTTAGCGATCTTTTTATCGACAGTCTGTCCTTGCGGTTGATCCAGAACTCATCCGGTGCGTGGCAAATTGATGGTATGCCGGTGGCTGAAAGCCCGCCAGACCTCTCAATATTACTAACTTCGTTACCCTATCTTGAGTCGGTAGAAATGACTTCCCTGCATATCGATGTAGAGGGTCAACTTGCGCATTATCAAATTCGAAATCAACCTGACCAGGTTTTCGAATTGCGGGCAGACGGTGCGAAAAAATCCATGTCATTGCCTCTGTCTGTACAGAAACTCGGTGAAAATTCCTATAAGGACAGCCTGCAGTTGCTGGGCGAGTATCGTGGTGATCCGAGAGAGCTTGATAGCTTCTTTGCCAGCTTATATTTGCAAGTACCCAGTATTGAGCTGGCTGATTTGATTCGGCCATTCGAGGCGCAAAAATTTGAATTCACTGAACTGGGCCTGGGTGGTGAATTCTGGCTGGACTTTGATGGCTCAGTGCTTGAGTTGCGAGGTTCAACTCTGACCGGTGCAGTCAGAGCCTTAGTGGATGGCCAACAATTAACCCTGTTGAAGGACTTGCGCAGTGAATTTTCTGTCGTACGCAAGAACCTGAACGAGGTCCAAGTTTATTTCGAGTCCTTGAGTGCTGAAGCCGAGAGCGAGCGCGTTGAGTTGAATGAACTGTCGGTCGTTTATCGGAACCTGGAGGGAGACCAATCCCTGGTTGCCTATTTGCCCACATTGTCTATTGATAGCCTCGTCAAGGTGGTGACGGGAACAGGTCAGCGAACCGCGCTATTGTCGGAAAAGACCAATGAGGTCCTGAGCACTATGGCTCTGAGTGGAGAATTAGAGCAGCTATTTTTCTACCTTGACGACCTTGAGTCGAAGCCAGTACCCCATTTTTCGGGTCTTGTTCGAGGCCTTGCGCTAGGTGCATACGCCGGCGTACCTGGCATCAGTCACCTCGATGGCTTCGTCTCGCTGAGTCAGCAGAGTGGCTTTCTGGATATCCATAATGACGGCAATTTCAAGCTCGATTTTGGCGCTATGTTCCCATCGCCCTGGTCATTTGACTCAGCCCATGCGCGATTAAATTACACCGTCACACCCGAAGCTGTGCAAATCAGTAGTGGTTTGATTAAGCTGACTGAGGGGCAATTAGTTGCTGCTGGGCGCGTCCAGATTAATTTGCCACCCGATCGTGAAAATCATACCTGGGGTCTGGAGATAGGTATCAGGCAGGCGGATTTGCAGACTGCGCATCGATATTTACCTGAAGTACTGAGTCCGACGCTTCGAGAGTGGTTAGTTCGAGCTATGGTCAAAGGGTCTGCTGCGGAAAGTGGTCTGTTGTTTCATGGATCGCTGTTTCGAGACGCTCCAAAAATACGTAAGGTCCATGAGCTTTATTTTAATGTTGAAGAGGCCACGCTGGCCTACGATCCTGCCTGGCCTGTGCTGCAGGCGCTGGATGCGACTGTCTATATCAATAATGCTAAGGTAGAGTCCCATCACGGGACGGCAACCATTTTTGCCAGCGAACTCGAACAGATCGAGGTCAGCTTGCCCATTACGCCAGAGGGCATCGCGGATACCATCCATGTCAGCGGTGCTATTCGAGGTGATTTCAGTGATGCGGTCAAGGTCCTTAACGAAACACCGCTGGCGACGATCACGGGTGAGATGGCAAGCACCTGGGCGGCATCAGGAAAGATAACGGGCGACATCAGATTGAATGTGCCCCTCGGGCCACGGGCCGGAGAGCCCGTTAAGGTCAAGGTGTCAGTAGATATTGATAGCGGTGATTTACTGATGGGTAACGCAAATCTCGCGGTAAATGCTATTGTCGGCAATGTCAGTTATACCAGCGACAAGGGCTTAACCGCGGCGCCATTCGAGGCTTTAATATTTGGAGAGCCCGCTCGTCACGAAATCCTCTCGACCCTCGACTCAGCAGGCACCCTTCGTGAGATTCTGGTGGTGGGTGATGGTCGAGTTGATGTTGAGGAACTTTATACCTGGTCCGAACAAGCGCTGTTGACCAAAGCAGCGGGGAAGTTTGATTATCACTCGGCTATACGAGTACCGGTGGGAGGGACGAAAGGTGGCCTGTCTGTAGAGATCACATCAAACCTGTTAGGGGTCGCGATCGACTTGCCCCAACCTATGGGAAAACTCGCCCTAGATCCTATGCCGATGAAATATCAGCAAACGTTTTTCGAGTCGAGTGATGAAGTCGGCCTGACATTAGGCGACAGGGTCAAGGCACTGCTAAAACGTCGCGAGGGAAGTTTGGTCGGTGGTCAAGTCCACTTCGGGCTGAGCCCTATGGGTGCCGTGGCTTTCGATAAATTGCGAGTGACAGGCGAGTTGCAGAGGGCTGATTACGGCTTATGGCAGCAACTCAGCGAAGACTTGGCGTCGAGAATGGAGATTTCCTTGGCGTCTGAAGTCGCCCAAACCCTTGACTCGGTAGATCTGCATGTAGAGCACTTCACCGTATTCGGTTTTGAGCTTGAGTCTATCGATCTGAATGTATCTCGGCGTGAGCAGGCATGGAACGTTGCAGTTCAAAATGAGATTCTCAAGGGAATAGTCGGTGTCCCGGATGACACTGAAATTCCGATAGATCTTGATCTCGAGTATCTTAAATTCATAACCCAGGACGATAATATTGATCCGTTTGAGAACTTGGATCCCGGTGACTTAATCGCAGTTAACTTTCGCACCAAGCGTCTCATGAAGGATGCTGAGGACTATGGTAGCTGGGCATTTAATTTCAGACCGAATAGGCAAGGCGGAAGATTTGAATCGCTGACGGCGAATGTTAAGGGTTTACAGATTGACTCATCAGCCAGTATTGATTGGCGAGTCAGTGATGTTGGTCAGCAGAGTCATTTTGTTGGCACCGTTAAGGCTAACGACTTAGCCGTTGCGTTAAAACAGTGGGGTTTTGCGTCAAGTATACAGGGCAATGACTTTGTCTTCGAAAGTGATATTCACTGGGCCGGCTCGCCGACCATGATCGAGTTCGATGTGATTGAAGGTCACATTACCATCAGCGCAAAAGGCGGTAGGTTTGTTCAGGCTGAGTCGAGTACCGGTGCGCTAAAACTGCTGGGAATATTTGATTTCGCGTCTCTTGCTAGACGCTTTCGGTTTGATTTTTCAGATATCGTTAACGAGGGCTTCTCATTTAACAAGATAAACGGTGGAGCAAGATTCAATCGCGGAGTCGTCGATGTGCTGCAACCCATTACTATCGAAGGATCTAGTAGTATATTCAGGGTCGGTGGGCAGTTGAATACGAACACGGGCGCGCTCGACAGTGACCTGATAGTGACCCTGCCTGTGAGTCGTAATTTGCCTTGGTATGCCGCCTATTCTGCATTGGCGAACCCGCTGGTCGGAGCCGGTGTGTTTATAGCGCAGAAAATATTTGAAGACCAGATCAATAAAATGACCAGTGCGAAATATAAGGTGACAGGAACTGTTGATTTACCGGTCATTGAGTTTGTCTCGATATTCAGCGACTCCGTTCGTGAAACACCCGAAGTTGAGCCGGCAACTGAGACGATCAGTGAAGATCGTAAGGATTCTGCGGTCGCGAGTCCCCAAGCGCCAGAGTAAGTCAACCCTGAAGATGCCAGGGCAGATGGGAGATAGGCATGAAGAATACGATTGCTTTGGTGCAGATGGTGAGCAGTCAAGTTGTCGATATTAACTTAAGCCGTGCCGAGGCGCTTATTCGTGAAGCCGCTCGCTCGGCGCAGTTCATCTTTCTGCCAGAAAATTTCGCCGCGCTGGCTGCCGCTAATCCCCGCCAGATCGGTGTTCAGGAGGCTGGAGCTAAGCCCATCATTCGCACTTTCCTCGCATCTTTGGCTAATGAGCTCTCCTGCTGGATTTTTGCGGGAACCATGCCCCTTGCCAGCCGCTCGAACGGCTCTGTTCCAAGCGATGGTCGAGTTCGAGCGGCATCGATTGTCTATGCGCCTGACGGTGCGGAGGTTGCGCGCTACGACAAGATCCATATGTTTGATGTCGACGTGGATGATTCGCAGCGCTATTACCGTGAGTCTTCGACTTTTGAACCCGGTGACAGCTTGACCGTCGTGCCAACGCCAATGGCCAGTATTGGACTCTCGGTTTGCTATGACATACGCTTTCCAGAGCTTTACCGAAAATTGGTTGAGCAGGGCGCTGAGTGCGTTCTGATTCCCTCAGCTTTTACGGCCATCACCGGCAAGGCGCACTTTGAAGTTCTTATGCGTGCCCGTGCGATAGAAAACGCGGTTTATACAATTGCGGCTTGCCAAGGCGGGAAACATGATTCAGGTCGCGAGACGTTTGGCCAGAGCATGGTGGTGAATCCCTGGGGCGAGGTAGTGGCGAGACTTGCGCAGGGAGAGGGTGTTCTGCTCGCCGCTATCGACAGAGAAGCAGTTCACCGAGTACGCCGCGAGATGCCTGTTCATCAACAGCGGCGACTCTAGTCTTTTACAGTGTCGTTCACCGCACTGCTCTCGGTCTGAATTTCAAATGACTTCAAATACTGGAACAGTTTGCGAAACTGAATCTGTGGTGACTTGTCCTGCTCTTTCTCATTAATCGCCGCGCGTACGAGTTGGCGTAGATGCTGACGATCTATGGTCGGCGTATCATTGAAAATTTCTGCTAAAACTGAGTCGTCCTGACTGATCAATCGCTCTCGCCAGCGTTCAAGTTTATGGAACTTGTTAACGTGTTCCTGAGAGCTGGCATCGAATCGGTCAAGCAAGGCTTTGATTTTATCGGTTTCCACCTGGCGCAGGAGCTTGCCGACATACTGCATCTGCCGTTTTCGAGCATTGCCTTTGGTAATTTTTCTACAGGCTGTCAGCGCCTCCATGATGTTGGAGGGAAGCAGTTCCTTGACATGGGCCTCTGGCAGTTCCAGGAGTCTTTCGCCCATGTCTCGAAGTGCGTGCATGTCTCGCTTGCGTTGCGATTTGCTCGGCGTATCGTCGTCATATTCTATAAAATCGTCTTCATTCATGGGGTTCAGGTTTCTTGCTTCTGGGTCGGTGTGAGTAGAGGGGCAGGGTCTATATCGAGTCACTAGCCCTGCGATAGTTCAGCGGCAATCGCGCGCTGCGCTGCGACTTATCCATAAAAGAGGGTTGCCAGACCCAGGAATGACATAAAACCGACGACGTCAGTAATCGTTGTCAGCACGACGCTGCCGGCTATAGCGGGATCAATCCCCAAGTTTTTAAGTATACCGGGCAGTAATGCACCCGCAAGGGCTGCGACGACGAGATTAATGATCAGTGCTGTTGCGATAATCAAACCCAGCATCTTATCGTCGAATAAGGTGGCAGCCGCAGCCGCAACGATGGCTGCCCATAGCGCACCGTTGAGTACGCCGACGGCGAGCTCTCGCTTCATCAGCCAGCGTTTGTTGCTTTCCACCAGTTGGCCCTGCGCCATGCTGCGAATTACCAGGGTCAGTGTTTGACTGCCAGCAACGCCGCCCATACTTGCGACGATAGGCATCAAGACTGCCAGAGCGACGACCTTAGCGATGGTTTCTTCAAACAGGTTAATGACTGCCGACGCGAGGAAGGCGGTCATCAAGTTGGCGCCTAGCCAAAAAGCTCGACTTCTGGCGGTCCGCAGAATCGGCGCAAAGGTATCTTCGTCCTCAGTCAAGCCGGCCATACCCAGCAGTGAGTGATCAGCTTCGTCGACGATGACGTCTACGACATCGTCGATTGTGATTCGACCCAGCAGCTTGCCTGTCGGGCCAACGACGGGCGCAGACACCAAGTCGTAGCGCTGAAATATGGCGGCGACCTCTGAGCGGTGAGCACTGGCTTGGATCGGCTCAATCTCCGTCACCATCATCTCTCGAACCGTCATAGACGGATCAGAGACCAGTAGGGTGCTGACGGGCAAAAGACCGATATACTCATCACTACTGTTGACCACCACCAGGTTGTCGGTCATGGGAGGTAATTCTGTGTGCCGGCGCAGGTAGCGGAGAACAACGTCCAACGTGACTCTCGGTCGAACACTGATGGTGTCCGTGTCCATGAGACCGCCGGCTGTGTCCTCCGGGTAGGACAGGAGGTTCTCAACCCTGGCCCTATCCTGAGAACCCATAGATTGCAGGACCTGATAGGTAATGGCGTCGGGTAGATGTTGAAGGATATCGGTCAGGTCATCGTCTGAAACAATTTGCTCGAGGATCGGAAGGAGTTCCTCGGCGGACTTGTCGGCGAGCAGATCGGGTATGACGTCAGGGTCGACCTGTTCAAGTATTTCGCTTTGTTCGTCGCTTGGAATGAGATTCCAGATAATCGTCCGCTCTTTAGGCGGCGACGACTCCAACAGTGCGGCAATGTCAGCCGGTCGCAAAGAGTCCAGCAGATTCTTAATTTGATTGTAGGTTCCAGATTCGAATAAATCGCTCAAGGCTTCCCTGGGCGATGGGACTCTGGGGTCTTTTAGATCTGGCATAAATTGCCTGCGTCTACTCTGCTTCCTCGAAAAGATCATTAATCAAGGCAACGATTTGCTGAAGTGCGGATGCTTCGTCTTCGCCATCGGCACGAATATTTAGAACTGTCCCTTTTGTTGCCTGAAGAATCATCATCGACATGATGCTCTTGCCGTTAGCCGTCTGACTCCCCTTGATTACTGTGATACTGGCAGAAAAACGCTGAGCGGTCCCAACGAATTTTGAGGCAGCCCTGGCGTGCAAACCCAACTTATTCTGGATCGTTGCTTCTTGTTCAATCACAAAGGATTCTCGGTCAGGTGCGGTCAGGCAATATTTTACTTAATTCCCGGTGCCGGATCTGCACATTTGTCCATTTGGGTTCAAAATACTGCTTTAACCGTTCGCTGATAAAGACTGAGCGGTGTTGGCCTCCCGTGCAGCCGATAGCGACTGTCATATAGCTCCGGTTATTGGCTTCGAAGCGTGGTAACCAGGCGCTCAGAAAACCGCTGATATCGTCGAGCATGGAAATGACATCCCCGTGTGATTCCAGGAACCCCTGGACAGGTAGGTCAAGACCGGTTTTTGACCGCAGATCTGTTTTCCAGTGAGGGTTCGGCAAGCAGCGTACGTCGAATACCAGGTCGGCATCGACGGGTACTCCATTTTTGTAAGCAAATGACAAAAAGAGCAGCGCAAACTCGTGCCTTTCACCGGTTATGCGGGACCGAACCAGATCTCGAAGTTCATGAATCGTCAGGTTCGAAGTATCAATTGTCAGGTCGGCAAGTGACGAAATCGGATCTAGCAACCGGGTCTCTAGTTCCAGCGCCTCTCTAAGCGCTGTGGCTTTTCCTGATAGTGGGTGCTTACGTCTGGTTTCGCTGAAACGCTTGACGAGGGCCGCACTATTTGCATCTAAATAAACGACTCTCGTGTCGACGACAGTTCGATCGATACTTTCCATCACCAGGGGAAACAGGTCCAGGTCAGTGGCGATATTTCTCGCATCGATACTGACGGCAACATTTTGAGCGACCTTTTCATGGCTGAGACGCTCTATTAGCGGCTTTAACAGACTTGCGGGTAGATTGTCGATGCAGTAAAGCCCCATGTCTTCAAGGACATGAAGTGCTGTACTTTTGCCGGAGCCAGATCTGCCGCTGATGATGATAAGAGAAATCATGGGTGATGACAGACTCCTTGTTGAGCGAGAAGGGCCATTTAGCTGTGCAATCCAGCCAGTGGCATGATAGCACGCTCGAATAGCTCCTGGTTGCTCCCCGCAGCACTCAACAGGTCGCGATAGCCTTTAGTCTCAAAACTTTCAGCCAGCATCGCCAGTGCCTGTAAATGTTCGTCCACTTCCTCTGAGGGCACGAGTATCACGAACATGAGGTTGACTTTTTGGTCGTCAAAGGCGCCAAAATCGACAGGCTCCTGGAGTGAAATAAGGCTGCCGACAATTTCCTGGCAACTGCTCAGCCGACAATGAGGAATGGCAATGCCGTGGCCGATCGCAGTGGTACCCAGTTTTTCGCGGGCAATCAGGCTGTTGAAGATTTCTTCAGCGACAAGTCCCTCCATACTGGTCGCGATGAGCATCGCCGCTTCCTCTATGGCGCGCTTTTTGCTGCTTGCGCGGACATTGGCGTGGGTTCGGCTAAGGCTTAAAATTGATTCAATATTCACGTCGGGCTCTTTTGGTGCGGAGATGATGTCTGGTGAGTAAGGTGTGCCAAAGGCTAATGTTGAGTCCGGCACCAATAAAAGGGTCTTTGGGCGCTGTCAGCTCGCGTTGAATTATACTCAGTCCAAGAAAAAGACGTCGAGCTAAGTTGAAAAAAAGTTGAGGCTGAATCAAGGGTAAATTGAAAGTAAATTGAAAGTAAATGGAAACTGCGAAGCGGGTTATTTGAAAGCCAATGGCCGGCGATGTTGAAGTTGACCGGTAGTCAGCAAAACACAAATGCAGGGTCCCAGCCCAAATGGCGCACGAAATGCGTCAAATGTTTAGAGCATAGGATCGACCGCGCCAGCGTGGGTGGGGGTCGACCCCTGCTCGTTGAGTTTAAGAATATAGTGTCAGGATTAACGGACTTTGGCCTTCCTGTCGCCTGCCTTCTCTTTCTGCTTGATCAACTGCCGATCAAGTTTGCTGGTCAGCTTGTCGATGGCGGCGTACAAATCATCAGACTCGGCGTCTGCGTAGATTTCGCCGCCGGAAATATGGATGGTCGATTCGGCTTTTTGGCGAAGTTTCTCAACGGTGAGTATCACGTTCATGTGGGTGATCTTGTCGAAGTGTCGCTCGAGTTTGTCGAGCTTGGTGATCACGTAATGACGTAATGAATCGGTGACATCCAGGTGGTGACCGCTAACGTTAATTTGCATATAGCTACTCCTTTGATAACACAACAATAGCCCAGTTTGTCCGGGCTCCAAATTTTCAGCGCTGTTCGCCGAACTTACACTCCTGTTTATTGTGACTCTGAGACGCTTGGAAGGTTCGCTCAGATGAGTTGTTTACGTTCATTTGACGGTCGAATTTGCAAAGATTCGCGGTACTTGGCGATAGTTCGACGCGCCACGGTAATGTCCTGAGCAGCCAGCAGCTTCACGATCTTGCTGTCGCTCAGTGGCTTTTTGGGATTTTCATCAGTCACCAGTTGTTTGATCAGTGCGCGAATTGCCGTCGATGAGACTTCTCCGCCTGCCTGAGAGTTGACGTGACTGGAGAAGAAATACTTGAGTTCAAAGACGCCCGCGGGAGTATGCATATACTTTTGGGTGGTCACGCGCGAGATGGTCGATTCATGGAGATCGACGGCAGTCGCGATCTCGTGCAGAACCAGTGGCTTCATGGCTTTTTCACCATATTCAAGGAAACCGCGCTGGTACTCGACAATCTTGGTCGATACTTTCAACAGCGTTTCATTTCGTTGCTGCAGACTCTTGATAAACCACCTGGCTTCCTGCAGGTTGTTCTTCAGGTAAGTGTTATCGCTACTCGTGTCAGCACGTTTTATCATGGCGGCATACTGCTGATTAACCTGAATCTTTGGAGCAGACTTTGGATTCAATTCGACAGTCCATTGGCCATTTTTCTTGCTCACCAGTACGTCGGGTTCTATGTATTCGGTGGTGCTGGGCGCTATGTCGGCGCCAGGTCGAGGGCTCAAAGTTTGGATCAAGGCGACGACCTCGCGAAGCTCGTTCTCTTTGAGCCTGGTCTTTCTGAGTAACAGAGCATAATCACGGTTTGCCAGAGACGAGATGTGGTCACTGACGACGATAATGGCTTCCCTGCGCCAGGCTGTGTCCTCAGGCAGGGCATTGAGCTGAATCAACAGACACTCACGAAGATCTCTTGCCGCGACTCCGACAGGATCCAGATGTTGAATTAAGTGTAGGACAGCAACGACTTCGTCCATCTCGCAGTCATACTGGGGTGGAATGCTGAGTAGAATGTCCTCAAGAGTGACTGTCAGGATGCCATTGCTGTCCAGACCATCCACAATAGCCATAGCAATAAGCTGATCAACGTCTGAAAGCCGGCGCAGATTCAGTTGGTCTTCAAGGTGTGTTTGAAGGGAGATGGAGGAGACATTGCGGGTGTCAATATAATCATCGTCACTATCGCCTGTATTGCCGGGCTGACTAGTCATGGACGAGCTGTCCCAGGTGTCTTCCCAAAGGCTGTCTATGGGCAGTTCGTCACCCAGCGTGTCTGAGGCCAGCTGTTCACCGGTATCCTGCTGATAGTCGCCATCGAGTTCCGGGTCATAAAAGTCGGCTTCAGCGTCACTATTGTTTGTCTGAGTATCTGCGGTGAGCCGATCGTCGGTAGATGTCCCTTGGCTCTCATCCATTGCGGCCATATCGTCGGGGTAGTCTTCGAGGGCTGGCTCAGCTGACTCTTGGTCAGCCTGTTCCGCTTCGCCGTTGATCTCCTCCAGCATGATGTTTGAATCCAGCGCCTCTTGAATCTCCTGCTGCAGATCCAGCGTGGAGAGCTGCAAGAGCCTGATAGCCTGTTGTAACTGCGGAGTCATTCGCAGCTGTTGCCCAAGCTTAAGAACAAGTGATGGTTTCATTGCCATAAGGTAATACTACCCATGCACACGAATGAAGTGAATCTTGTTAATTCCCTGATTATGTGCATCTTTGGGCGATTGACGGGCATTACATTCGAAAATCATCGCCGAGATAGACGCGGCGCACCTGTTCGTCAGCCAGAATAGCCTCAGTCGATCCTTCGGCAATGATTTGGCCTTCACTGACGATGTAAGCCTTTTCGCAGATATCCAGAGTTTCTCTGACATTATGGTCTGTGATCAGTACGCCAATGCCTTGAACAGACAATTGTTGAATGATGCTCTTGATGTCATGGACTGAAATGGGATCAACCCCTGCAAATGGCTCATCGAGGAGAATAAATGCAGGTTCTGTGGCCAGCGCTCTAGCAATTTCTACACGGCGACGTTCGCCGCCCGACAAAGACATACCGAGACTGCCGCGTATATGGCTGATATGAAACTCCGCTAGCAAGGACTCGAGCCGCTCAAAACGCTGATCGTGATTGAGATTCTTGCGGGTTTCCAGAATCGCCAGAATATTCTCGGCGACGGTGAGCTTGCGAAACACCGAGGCTTCCTGTGGAAGGTAGCCAAGCCCGGCTCTCGCTCTTTCATGCATGGGCAGATTGGTGATATCCATATCATCAAAAAGGATCTTGCCGGCGTCGCCGCTGATGGAGCCGACGATCATATAGAAGCAGGTGGTCTTACCCGCGCCGTTTGGCCCCAGCAGGCCGACCACCTGACCACTGTTGACCGAAAGAGAAACGTCTTTCACCACGGCTTTACCGCGGTAGCTTTTGGCAAGACTGGTAGCTCTGAGAACGTGCATTTACGGCGCTTATTGAAGTTTTGGACTGATGGTCATCTTGATGCGGTCACCTTCGCCGTTTCCGCTTTTCAGATCAACAATACCGCGGTTAACGTCATAGGAAAGCAATTCGCCCGAGAAGCTGTCTTGAATTTGTTGAAGCCTGGCTTGTCCGGCCAGCTGCAGACGTTCTTCTTGGACCAGATAAGTAATTGACCTGGCTTCGGCAAAAACGGGGGTGTCAGCGTTGTCGGGCAGGTGCTCATAACGCGCCAAGTCCTTTGACTCAGGCAAAGAGCGAGCGATGATCTGGACCACCTGTTTGTCAGTAATGACTACCTCGACCTCGTCGGCCGCAATATGCATGCTTCCTTGGTCGATCGCAACGTTACCCGAATAGGTAGAAATACCGGCCGCCTCGTTGACCATACCAGCATCTGCGCTGATTTCAATCGGCTGCTCTCGGTCCGAGTTCAGTGCCATGACCGGGTAGCTGCTCAGGATGAGTATAAGTAAGGTTAAGTTCTTCACCATGTTAGTCTAACCCAGTCTCTCGCTTTATCAGAGTCAATAATCAATATCTGGCTGGTCTGCTTATTTTTTGTTGCACGCCCCGTACGAAGCTCGGCTCATACGAAGTGATTCCCTCAAGGTGTTGTTCCGCCAGGTTGTAACGTGGTCATGACTCGAGTAGCCTTGCTCGACGTTAACAAATATCTTCCTTCCTTCAAGTAGGCCTTCATGCCGGCGGCGCTGGTTCGACCGCTAGCACCGTCAACAATGACCTTTTGATCAGTTTCTGCGAAATCCTGACCTGTGTAGATGGTCAGACTCTCGGTTCGAAATTGTACTAAGTCGCCTTTGCTATCAGATTTTTCTGCCAAGACATTGTCCCAGAGTTCGACGATTTCATCTCGAAGCTGTGATTCAGGTAATAGGCGGCCGTTATCCGCCGTGATCGTCCAGGGGTTGATGGGGTCTCGTGAGTACAAATTGACCCTCGGCTCAATGAGAGCGGTCATGTCAGTCAGGGGGAAGTGGGTCAAGCGGCTGGCAAGAATTTCGTGTTGTCGACTGCCATCGAGTGAGAACTGAGTGATTTTCGCCTTCAGCATGTAAAGATCCGGGTCGTTGCGTCCCATAATGGCTTCATCATTTGCCTGTTCTTCCTGGTCGAGAACCCAGTTGGTGGCGATCGCGAAGAGGATAATCAGAGAAAAGAGAAGAATGTTTCGAGTCGTGAACATAGTCAGTGGCTTGCGTTAAAGTATCTCAACAGATGGCCTATTCAGCCAATAGTCGGCGCTAAAGAGCTCAAGACAACAGCTCCAGACAAAAGCTCCAGACAAAAGC
>JAYODE010000010.1:44406-87302 GCA_038106185.1 Gammaproteobacteria bacterium
CCAGACAAAAGCTCGAAAAGGTCAATTGTCAGGTGATCACCAGTCAGCTGCGACGAGCAATACAGGTCATCGACAACGAGAAATTGGTAGTTCAGGCTAGTCTCCATGAGTAGATGAACTCTAGATGCTGTTTGAACCAGTATCAAGGCAATCCTTACAGCAGTATGATGCACCTGCGCTGGACTTGATCGTGACTGAATCGGTCAGTCAGGCCAGGTTAACCAGTAATACCGCTCGGGCCGAGACTTAGTTCGTGATGAGGCTTAGTTCGTGATGAGACTTAGTTCGGGATAGATGTCCGATTAATCAATGTAGACGTTTGGTCAAGAATGAACCTTAAAGCAAAGAATGCCAGCGAAGACCATATCATTATCGATGAAGTGATATTTAGTCGCGGGCGTCGCAGAATATTCGATGCTATCTCCCTGCGGGTGCCGCGTGGGAAAATTGTAGGCATTATGGGCCCTAGTGGTACCGGTAAGACGACTCTGTTGCGATTAATAGGTGGTCAATTAAAGCCAGAGAGCGGCATTGTTGAGGTTGACGGTAGGCGAATCCCTCAGTTGTCTCGTAAAGATCTGTTTGATGTGCGTAAGTCGATGGGCATGTTGTTCCAAAGTGGCGCTTTGTTTACCGACTTGTCGGTATTTGAAAATGTGGCCTTTCCGTTGCGCATACATACTGACCTGCCGGAGGATATGATTCGGGATCTGGTACTCATCAAGTTGCAATCGGTTGGCTTGCGAGGTGCGAGCGACCTGTTTCCGAGTGAACTGTCCGGTGGTATGAGTCGAAGAGTGGCCCTGGCACGAGCGATAGCATTAGACCCGCGTTTGATCATGTATGATGAGCCGTTTGCGGGCTTGGATCCCATTGCTTTGGGTGTGGTCGTGCAGTTGATTAAGGACTTGAACCGGGTCTTTGGAATGACCAGCATTATTGTTTCTCATGATATTCATGAAACGGCAAGTATTGCGGACCTCATTTATGTGATTTCAGATGGTAAGGTGATTGGCTCTGGTGCGCCAAAGGAGCTGTTCGAGCAAGATGCGCCGCGTATTCAACAATTCATCAAGGGACTGCCAGATGGCCCGGTCCCCTTCCATTACCCGGCGACAGATTTTCGCGCTCAGCTGTTGAGCGTCGATAGCGTCAACCACCGACAATTCGGATAAGTCATGTTCGCAAGTATTCGTCATCTTGGGCAATACGGCATCGACCTGATCACTGCTTTAGGTCGAGCAGGAAGTATCTGGTGGCAGGCGATCTGGCGGCGCCCTCGACTGGCTAACGCGCACCTGTTGTTTCGCCAAATCTATCAACTCGGTGTGCTCTCAGTGGTTATCACGATCTTGTCGGGATTTTCCATTGGTGCCGTGTTGGCGCTCCAAGGTTACAACCAGCTGGTTAAATATGGATCAGAGAGCGCCCTGGGTCTTGGTGTGGCGCTCGTGCTGGTGATGGAGATCGGTCCGGTCGTGTCTGGATTGTTGTTTGCGGGCCGAGCAGGTTCGGCTGTGACCGCAGAAATTGGCTTGATGAAGGCGACGGAGCAGCTCAGCAGCATGGAAATGATCGGTGTTGATCCGTTGCAGCGGATCGTCGCGCCGCGGCTCTGGGCGGGGTTTATTTCAATGCCGATTCTGGCATTGATGTTCAGTGTTGTCGGCATTTGGGGTTCTTCCTTGATCGGCGTTGATTGGTTAGGTGTCTATGAGGGCGCCTTCTGGTCAGCTATGCAAGACGGTGTTGACTTTAGAAGCCATGTGCTCAAGGGGATCATCAAATCGATCGTGTTTGGGTTGGTGGTCACTTGGATCTCGGTTTACCAGGGCTATGAGGCAGAGCCCACGTCGGAAGGGATATCAAGAGCGACGACTCGAACGGTGGTGCATTCATCGGTAGCGGTGCTGGTGCTTGATTTTTTCCTGACGCTGCTAATGTTTAATTTTTAAACAAATATTTCAAGGGTTTAGTGTCATGCAAATGAGAACAATAGAAATTGTGGTGGGTGCCTTTATGTTGGCTGGCCTGATTTCGTTGGCGGTGCTGGCGATTCGAGTCAGCGGTTTTAATGTGGGCGCTGAGACCAACACCTATAGTGTGTTTGCAAAGTTTGAAAATGTTGGCGGCCTGGTGGTTCGTGCCAAGGTCAGTATTGCGGGCGTTATCGTCGGTCAGGTCGCAGAAATCAGCCTCGATCAACAGAGTTTCTCCGCCCTTGTTCGTATGGAAATCGACTCGGATGTGAACCAGCTCAGCGTCGACTCGACCGCAGCAATTTTGACTGAGGGACTGCTGGGTGGAAAGTTTATTGGGTTAACGATTGGCGCGGAGGATACCTTTCTCAAAGATGGTGCCTACATCACGGACACGCAATCCGCGATCGTTCTTGAAGATATGATTGGCAAGTTCTTGATGAAGCAGTTTTAAAGGTCGTGTATATGAAAAATATCTCAAGGTTGTTTTTGCTTTGGAGTCTGTTGGTTTTCGCAAGTGGCGGCTTGGCGAACGTCAAGAGTGCCCAACAGGCGGTTCAGGAGGCCACAGACCAGCTGTTGGCGAAGCTCGTCCAGATCCAGCCCCTCTACTCGGCGGATCCGGAAAAATTTTTCGCTGAAGTCGATCTGACGCTGGCCCCCTTCATTGATTTCAGCGGGTTTTCAAAAGGTGTTATGGCGAAGTATTACCGTCGTGCTACAGACGCGCAAATAGCTCGGTTCGAATCGGTGTTTCGGCAAGGATTGATTCGAACCTATGCCAAGGCGTTGGTAGAGTTTGATAATCAGCGAGTTGAATTCGTTAATACCACTGCAGCAGAAAGCGAACCCGATCGCGCCTCAATAGACCTGCAGATCTATGGCCAGCAAGGCGCTGTCTATCGGGTCAATTACAACCTGGTCCTGATAGGGAATGACTGGAAGTTGCGTAATGTGACCATCGAAGGCGTTAATGTTGGACTGCAGTTTCGTTCGCAGTTTGCCGCGTATATGGATAAATACAGCAACAATATCGACGAGGTGATTAGCCACTGGACCCTTGATGTCTGAGCTTAATGTGCTGCGTATCAACGTCGAGAAGCATCTGGTCGTCGAAGGAAGTCTTAGCGTAGACACGGTGGCTCGCCTCAGGGAAGAAGGTATTGCGCTGATAGACACGCTTCAGGACCCGGTAACGATTGATCTTGCGGGTGCAGAGGTTCAGGGCTCGGCGGTGGTCGCGCTGTTGATTGCCTGGCAGCGTCATTGCGTGCAGCGCCAGTGGTCATTGCGGTTTATACATGCATCAAACCATCTGCTTGAAATAGCGAAAGCCTGCGATGTCGAAGAGATTCTGGCGTTTACTGACGCATAAGCCGCAAACGAATCCCCACAGAGTTTGAAGAGCGCCTCACTGCTGCGGTGTTTTCCAGGCGTTCGTGCTATTATCGCGCCGCCGGTTAAAGAGATGAAATGGAATGAATGAAGAGGAAATTCGTGCGTTATTAGTCGCTGGTG
The DNA here is from genome assembly GCA_038106185.1 of Gammaproteobacteria bacterium. GTDB lineage: Bacteria > Pseudomonadota > Gammaproteobacteria > Pseudomonadales > Azotimanducaceae > UBA4582. Next base: position 47,904 of record JAYODE010000010.1, read on the forward strand.
TCAGTGACTGCGAGATCGAACTGCAAACACAGGGGAATAAAATCAGCCTGGTGCTGGTCAGTGAGCAGTTTTCTGGCCTGAACCGGGTCAGGCGCCAGCAGTTGGTCTACAAGTTGCTCGATCAGAAGATCAGCTCCGGGGAAATTCACGCTGTCACGATGCGTTGTTTGACGCCGGCAGAACGAAACAATGTGCTTTAGGTGACAGGTGATTGAATGGATAAGTTACTAATTCGCGGCGGTGCGCGTTTGCAGGGAGAGCTGCGAGCCTCGGGTGCAAAAAATTCCGCGGTACTCATGCTGGCATCATCTCTGCTGGCCGACGAGCCCGTGATGATCAGCAATGTGCCCCACTTACGTGACATCACAACCATGATAGAGCTGTTGGTTTCTCTGGGCGTGGAAGTTGTGGTGGATGAAAAAATGAACATCGAGATTCACGCCAACACCATTAAACGCTTCACGGCGCCCTACGACCTGGTGAGGCAGATGCGAGCCTCATTTCTGGTGCTGGGCCCCATGTTGGCGCACTACGGGCGTGCTGAAGTTTCTTTGCCGGGCGGCTGTGCCATAGGTCCAAGGCCCGTTGATCAGCATCTGCGAGGCTTGCAGGCGTTGGGTGCGACGATCGAGATGGAAGATGGATATGTCAAGGCGTCTGTAGACGGTCGTCTCAAGGGTACGCGATTCATGTTCGATTTTAGTACCGTGGGTGGCACTGAGCACATCCTTATGGCGGCAACTCTAGCGGAAGGTACAACCATACTTGAAAACTGCGCGCGCGAGCCGGAAATTATTGATTTAGCCGATTTTTTGAATGCGATGGGGGCTCAGATTACTGGTCAGGGTACGGAAACCATCACCATTCAAGGTGTCAAGGCCTTGCATGGCTGCCACCATCGAGTCATAGCCGATCGAGTTGAGGCGGCGACTTATCTGATCGCTGCGGCTGCTACGGGTGGCAGGGTCAAGATGCGCGATGTGGTTCCGTCTCACCTGGATACGGTGTTAAGTAAGCTGCGCGAGGCAGGTGCAGATATTGAAGTGGGTTCGGACTGGATTCAATTGGACATGAAGGGTCGGCGCCCGAAGGCGGTCAGTTTAGTGACGGCACCTTATCCGGCTTTTCCGACGGACCTGCAAGCACAAATTTTGGCGATGAATTGCATCGCCGAAGGCGTGGCGACTGTGAAGGAGACAATCTTTGAGAACCGCTTTATGCACGTCCATGAGATGAATCGCATGGGTGCAAATATTCGACTCGAGGGCAACAATACGATCGCCATAGTCACTGGCGTTGACTTTCTGAAGGCCGCGCCAGTGATGGCGAACGATCTGCGGGCTTCGGTCAGCCTGGTCATCGCCGGATTGATTGCCCAAGGCGACACTGTGATCGACCGGATTTATCACATTGATCGGGGCTATGAACAGGTTGAGGAAAAGCTTCGCACGCTGGGTGCAGATATTGAGAGAGTTCAGTCCCGTTAGGATGCCTTATGTCGGATCATATTACGATTGCAGTGACGAAAGGTGACCGCATTGTTAAGCAGCAGTTGGCGCTACTTGCCCAGGTCGATATAGAGCCCATTGATGACCTGCTGACCTCTCGCAAGCTGGTTTTCACGACCAATCACCCTAACGTCGAGCTCCTACTCCTGCGCGGTTCAGATGTCGCGACCTACGTCGAACATGGTATTGCAGACCTGGGTATGGCCGGCAGGGATGTGCTGTTGGAGCATGGTGAGCAGGGTTATTATCAACCCCTTGATCTCAAACTCGGTCAATGCCGTATCATGGTAGCGGGGTTGAAAGACGAGCCAGCTCTGCCGGGACGCTTGAGAATTGCGACAAAATTCGTCAAGACAGCCAAGCGCTATTACGCAGAGCGTGGTATTCAGGTGGATATCATCCAGCTTTACGGGGCTATGGAGCTGGCACCTGTGACAGGGCTTGCACATCGAATTGTTGACATAGTGGAGACTGGCAACACCCTGAAGGCAAACGGTCTGGTCGCCATGGAACATATTGCTGATATCAGCACACGTCTCATCGTCAATAAGACAGCAATGAAAATGAAATATTCGACGATCCATCAGTTAATTGAGCAACTCCGCGGCGTCGTTGATTAAACAACAGGGCCTCGGGCCTGCCGCTCGCTGGCCTGGGTGCAAAGCTATCTATGAAATTGATTAAACAACTAAGTACCCTTGACCCTGGGTTCCAGGCTGCACTTGATGCCCTGCTCAGCATTCAGGCAGAAAATCATCAAAGCATTTACCCGATCGTTCGCCAAATCATTGATGAGGTTCGGCACGGGGGTGATGCTGCGCTGCTCGCCCTGACCGTTAAATTGGATCGCCGGTCTGTGGTCGCAGCTGCTGAGCTTGAAATCAGTCAAGCCAGAATGAAGCAGGCCCTCGCGGGCATTGAGCCGCTGGTTCGAGGGGCATTAGAAGCGTCAATCGAGCGAGTCAGGGTATACCATGAAGCGCAAAAGCGCGCTGGCGGCGGGCACCTTGACTGGGGTTACACGGATAGCGAGGGTAATCACTTGGGTCAGCGAGTCAGGGCGATGGAGCGCGTTGGGGTCTATGTTCCGGGTGGTAAAGCCGCTTATCCGTCTTCGGTGATTATGACGGTGATTCCAGCGAAGGTTGCTGGTGTCTCAGAGGTCATCCTTGTGGTGCCGACACCCGAGGACCAGGTCAGCGAGTTGTTGCTGGCGGCCGCCTATCTTTGCGGAGTTGATCGGCTGTTCACCGTCGGTGGCGCGCAAGCTGTTGCCGCTCTGGCCTATGGGACGGAATCTATCCCCAGAGTCGATAAGATCGTCGGGCCAGGCAATATCTACGTCGCGACAGCGAAGGAGATGGTATTTGGTGATGTAGGCATCGACATGATCGCGGGCCCCTCAGAGGTAGTGATTGTCGCCGATGCTGAAGTTGATCCCGAATGGTTGGTCATGGATATGTTTGCCCAGGCGGAGCATGATGAACTGGCTCAGGCGGTCCTGATTTCAACGGATGAGGGCTTGTTGACGCGTGTCGCAGAGTTAATTGAACTGAGGCTGCCGAGTATGTCCCGCGAACCGATCATTCGCCGCTCCATCAGTAGTCGCGGGGCTTTGATTCTCGCTCAGAACAACGTTGAAATGGCCGCTATCGTCAATAAAATCGCGCCAGAGCATCTGGAGCTTGCGTTACAAAACGCCGATGAATTCTTGCCCAGCATCAAGCATGCAGGGGCTATTTTCGTCGGCAACCACAGTGCCGAGGTTGTTGGAGATTATGCGGCCGGGCCGAGTCATGTATTGCCGACCAGTGGTACAGCCAGATTTGCCTCGGCATTGGGTGTGTATGATTTTCAGGTGCGTAGTTCTGTGATTCATTGCTCTGCTGCCGGAGCCGTTAGTTTGAGTCGTGATGCGGCGATTCTGGCAGCCGAGGAAGGTCTGGAAGCGCACGCTCGCTCGGCCAGATTTCGGGTTCAAGGATAGTCGCGCTTGGACACCATACCTCAGGGGCCTCTCAGGTCCTACCTGGCTGCCGTTGCTCGTGGCGAAATTCAGTCGGACCCAGCACAGCTTGAGGCGATCGAGCACCTTCAGCAATTATTTGAAGCCTTAACCATAGCACCTTTGAAGTCGAGCGGTACTGGCGCCCATTGGTTGCGCCGCCTGTTGGGTGGGTCGACACCACCGGCTCGGCTGGACTCGATTCGGGGTCTGTACTTTTGGGGTGGAGTGGGTCGGGGTAAGACGTATCTGATGGACCTGTTCTATGAGTCGTTGCCCTTTGCTGAAAAGCGGAGAATGCACTTTCATCGCTTTATGCGGCACGTTCACCAGCAGTTGCACAGATTGCAAGGCGAGGCTAACCCGTTGCGCAGGATTGCATCGGATTTCGCGCAACGCCATCGCGTTCTATGCTTTGATGAGTTTTTTGTCTCCGATATTACCGACGCTATGATCCTGGCGGGTTTGTTGCAAGCATTATTTGAGCAGGGTGTGGTGCTGGTCGCGACCTCGAATGTGGCACCTGTGAATCTCTACCGTGATGGCTTGCAACGGAGCAAATTTCTGCCGGCGATTGCGCTGTTAGAGGCGCATACGCGGGTCTTTAATGTGGATGGCGGCATCGATTACCGCTTGCGGGTATTACAACAGGCGGAAATCTATCACTCTCCGTTAGACGCGCAAGCAGATGCCGGTCTGGCGCGAAGTTTTAAGGCTCTGTCGCCGGATCTGGGCGAGCCGAACCTGCTGCTGGAGATTGAAGGGCGCCAAATTCCCACCCGGTATTGTGGCGATGGGGTTGTATGGTTCGACTTCGGCGCTCTTTGTGAGGGTCCGCGAAGTCAGAATGACTATATAGAGATAGCGATGTTATTCCAAACGGTTCTTTTGAGTAATGTGCCGCAATTGACCCAGCGTCGTGAAGACTCGGCTCGCCGCTTCATCAGTCTGGTTGATGAATTTTACGACCATAATGTGAAATTAATCCTCTCTGCTGCTGTGCCGGTACTTGAGCTTTACCAGGGCGAACGGTTAGTCTTCGAGTTCCAGCGCACTCAAAGCCGATTGCAGGAGATGCAGTCAAAAGAGTATCTTGCTCGCGAGCACCAACCCTGAGGATGGGTCAATTTTACCGAGGGTTCAATTCTCTTGGTCGTTGACGCTTTTCAGATGGATTTGTGTTGCACCTGGTTGTCGGGTTGGGTAACATGCGCCCTCCCGAAATCCTGGTTGAGCCAGGTGTGTGTATCCAACATAACGGTTTATCCATGAAAACTATATCAGCGAGAAAAGAAACAGCGAAGCACAGTTGGTACGTCGTCGACGCTACTGATAAGACTCTGGGCCGGATGGCGACAGAGATCGCCAACCGTCTGCGCGGCAAGCATAAGGCCGAATTTACCCCTCACGTCGATACCGGCGACTATATCGTCGTTGTAAACGCTGAAAAAGTGCGTGTAACGGGCAATAAAACCACTGACAAGATGTATTACCATCACACCGGTTTTCCCGGTGGGATCAAGTCAATTTCTTTTGACAAGTTGATCGACAAGGCGCCGGAGCGAATTATCCAGAAAGCCGTCAAGGGTATGATGCCAAAGAACAAGCTCAGTTATTCCATGCTAGCAAAGCTGAAGGTTTATGCTGGTAATGAGCACCCACATGCGGCACAACAACCGCAAGTACTTGAACTATAGTTAAGGCTTATCTATGACGCAGTATTACGGAACAGGAAGAAGAAAATCGTCCAAGGCCAGGGTCTTTTTGACTCCCGGCCAGGGCAATATCGTCGTCAACGACAAGCCACTAGACCTCTATTTTGGTCGTGAAACGGCACGCATGGTCGTACGCCAGCCCCTCGAGTTGGTTGAAATGAAAGATAAGTTCGACCTGTACGTGACAGTCAGTGGCGGGGGTGGTTCCGGTCAAGCCGGTGCAATTCGCCATGGTATCACTCGAGCGCTGATGGAATATGATGAAACCTTACGTTCGTCTCTGCGTAAAGCTGGCTTCGTGACGCGCGATGCTCGCGTTGTTGAGCGTAAGAAAGTCGGTTTACGCAAGGCCCGAAAGAAGCCTCAGTTCTCCAAGCGATAGTTTATTGGGTCAGTCAACGGCCATTGTGGAATCACTCTGGCCCGTCTGGTTTTGACAAGGCGATAACACCAGTAAAGAATCCTCTGCCGGCACGCAACTCGACCTACGAGTGTGCTAAAATCGGCGAGCTTTAATGATAGACCATCGGCAGCCTTTGGCTGTTTTTTGCTTTGGTATTGGAGGGGAGAAATCATCTTGAGTGATGAGGGCATGAACAAGTCGCGCCGCAATTTTTTGATTGGTGCGACGTCAGTGGTAGGTTCAGCAGGTGTGGTGGGCGTCGCGATTCCTTTTGTAGGATCCTGGAATCCCAGCGCTAAAGCCTTGGCAGCAGGCGCACCAATCAAAGTTGATGTCAGTAGAATGGAGCCGGGCGATATGCTGGGTCCTATCCCTGCATGGCGAGACAAGCCGGTCTTCGTTGTCAAACGTACGCAAGAGATGTTGGCAAGCTTGAACAGCAAGACTGACCGTCTGGCTGATCCCGACTCTCGAGAAGACCAACAACCAGAATATGCGCGCAACGAGACTCGGTCTATTCGTCCTGATCTGCTAGTCCTGATTGGTATCTGTACGCATCTCGGTTGCTCACCCAAATTCAACCCGGAAATTGCCCCTCAGGAGTTTGATCCAGAGTGGCTCGGTGGCTTCTACTGTCCATGCCATGGTTCTAAATTCGATCTGTCCGGTCGTGTTTATGCTGGCGTCCCAGCACCCACGAACTTAGAGGTGCCTCCATATTATTATGAAAATGACTCAGTCCTTGTGATTGGCGAAGACAAGGGAGCGGCATAATGGCGAAATTGGAACAGCAGTTTAAAGATATCATGCGTTGGATAGATGATCGGTTGCCGGTCACTGAGACGTACGAAAAGCATATGTCGAAGTACTATGCGCCAAAAAACTTTAATGTCTGGTACATCTTCGGGGTGCTGGCTTTTGTCGTATTGGTGAATCAGCTTCTGACCGGTATTTGGCTGACCATGAGCTATGTACCGACCGGCGAGGGCGCGTTCAAATCCATCGAGTACATCATGCGCGATGTGGAATATGGCTGGCTGCTGCGCTACATGCACTCAACCGGCGCCTCGGCGTTTTTCGTGGTGGTCTACCTGCATATGTTTCGCGGGCTGATGTATGGCTCTTACCAGAAACCCAGGGAACTGATCTGGGTGTTTGGCATGTTCATCTATCTTGCTTTAATGGCCGAAGGATTCTTTGGCTACCTGCTGCCCTGGGGAAACATGTCCTACTGGGGCGCTCAGGTCATTGTCTCACTGGCCGGTGCTATCCCTGTGGTAGGCGAAAGCCTTGCGGTGTGGGTGCGCGGCGACTTCAACATGTCGGGTATTACGCTGAACCGTTTCTTTGCGCTGCATGTTGTAGCGGTACCCATCGTACTGCTCGTGCTGGTGGTTTTGCATATTCTCGCCCTGCATGAAGTGGGTTCGAATAATCCAGACGGCGTGGACATTAAGAAACACCTTGATGAAGACGGTAAGCCTCTCGACGGAATTCCTTTCCATCCTTATTACACGATCGGGCATGATGTGCCGGGAATCGTTATGTTTCTGATCGTCTTTTCGGCGGTACTGTTCTTTTTCCCCGACGGTGGTGGCTATCTCATCGAGCACCCTAACTACGAGCCAGCCGATCCGCTGAAAACGCCAGAGTTAATAGCACCTGTGTGGTATTACACGCCTTATTACTCAATGCTGCGAGCCGCGACTTTCCCATTGTTTGGTATGACAGCGAAATTCTGGGGACTGGTCGTCATGGCTGGTGCCATTGCAATTCTGTTTGTAGTGCCTTGGCTGGATAAGTCCCCGGTAAGGTCGATGCGCTATAAAGGCCTGGCAAGCAAGTTGTTTTTGGCCGCGTTTGTTATCTGTTTCTTTATTCTCGGCTATCTGGGGACCGTGCACCCAACGCCCATGAGAACCATCGTGGCACAGATTTGTACGGCAGTTTATTTTGCCTATTTCTTGCTGATGCCATGGTATACCAGTGTTGAGAAGACGAAACCAGTACCAGAGAGGGTGACGTTGTGATTCTAAGAAATGTAGCTATATGCCTGGCTCTGTCTCTGGCAACACTGGGTCTGCAGGCCTCTGAAGCAGGGTACCCGCTTGATCATATGGAAGCTGACATTCATGATCAGCCGTCATTGCAGCGCGGTATGCAGACCTATATGAACTATTGCATGGGCTGTCATTCACTGCAATATCAACGCTTTAAGCGCACTGCCGAGGATCTTGGCATACCCGAAGCACTCATGCTGGAGCATCTGGTGTTCGACCCGAACACCAAGATTGGTGATCTGATGACAAACAATATGAGCACCGAGAACGCCAAAACCTGGTTTGGAGCGGCGCCGCCTGATCTGACCTTGCACAACAACCTGAAGGGTGGGCCAGATTGGATCTATACCTATCTCAGAACCTTCTATGTGGATAGCAAACGGCCGTTGGGTGTGAACAACCTGGTATTCGAGAACGTGGGTATGCCTCACGCACTGGTTGATCTTCAAGGCACTCAGAAGTATGTCTGCAAGCAGGTGCCTAGACTAGCATCCAACGGCGGCGATATGCGTGATCCTTTGACTGACGAGTATATTACCGAAGAGCTGTGCGGCAGCGATTTGGTTGAACGCGGCTATAGCCCGCTTGAGTTGGTTGAGGGCTCGGGTGCTTTAAGCCCTGCAGAGTATGATCAGGTAGTTTACGATCTGGCTAATTTTCTCTATTACGTGGCTGAACCGTCGCGTTTAGAACGCACGCGAATTGGCTGGTACGTTTTACTGTTCCTGGCTTTCTTCTATGTATTTGCCTGGCTACTTGGGCGGGAATACCACAAAGCGTTTCATAAGTAAGTAAGCACCAGTACTGTGCCCGCAGAAGCGACTGAAGCTCGCGGGCACATCCTTTAAGTTAACCCTTACTGAGAGGTAGCAAGATGGGGGTCGTTGCAAAACACTCATCGATGGTATTTTATTCTGATGGTAATGATCACTACAGCCAGCGAGTTAGGTTAGTACTCGCCGAAAAAGGCGTAGCGGTAGACATTATTGATGTAGATCCCAACAATATGCCCGAGGATCTGGTCGGGCTGAATCCTTACAATAGCTTGCCAACGCTGGTTGATCGAGATCTCGTTTTATATGAATCGACCGTGATTATGGAGTATCTGGACGAGCGTTTTCCCCATCCGCCATTGTTGCCGGTGTACCCCGTCGCTCGAGCGCAAAGTCGTTTGTTTATTCATCGTATACAGCGTGACTGGTGTGGTGCAGTGGACATGATTATAGCGGGCAAGGCCAAAGAAGCGGCGATCGAAAAGGCGCGCAAGGATTTACGTGAGAGCTTGGTTTCTATTGCACCTATCTTTGCGGAAAAGCCTTATTTCATGAGTGATGAATTCACTTTGGTAGATTGCTGTGTCGCGCCAATACTCTGGCGTTTACCCGTCATGGGCATAGAATTGCCGGCGAAGCAGGCGAAGCCGATTCTTGGGTACATGGATCGCATATTTGATCGGGATGCATTTCAGGCAAGTTTGTCCGAAGCTGAAATGGATATGCGCGACTAGGTATTCGGGGCGAACAGAAGGGCAAAGACGCATGGCTATGACTTCTTCTGTACCCTACCTGATTCGCGCTATTAATGAGTGGATCCTGGATAATCACCTGACACCGTATCTGATACTTGATGTGACGGTGAAACAGACCCAGGTCCCCATGGACTATGCCAAAGACGGTCAGATAGTGTTGAATATCAGCCCCTCGGCAATACGTGACTTAGTTATCGATGAGACGCACCTGGCCTTCAGCGGCAGGTTCAGCGGCGTTTCACATTATATTCAAGCGCCGATTCAAGCAGTAATGGGCATTATCGCCAAAGAAAATGGCGAAGGTATGTGGTTCCCTCGAGAGACGAAGGAACCAGAGCCAACGCCACCCTTGACACCCACACCATTAAAGACGGTGAAGAAGGGTCCGCCATCCCTCAAGGTGATTAAGTAATCTTGTAACCAGGCTATCTGGTTGCCAGGACGAGTAAGACGCGCTGTACAGTAAGGTCTTGAATCACGTGAGCGGCGAAGTAAAACGCCGATTACCTAGTCGATATATTCAAAAACCTTGACGATCTTTTGAACGCCAAAGACCTGGCGAGTTTTTTCAACGGTTGCTTCGGATTCAGCCTTCGATAGCAACCCCATCAGATAAACAACACCATTTTCAGTGACGACCTTGACGCGACCTGCATCAGTATCTTCGTTGGTGAAAAGTGCAGTCTTTACTTTAGTTGTCAGCCAGGAGTCGTTTGTTCTTGCCACCAGTGAAGTGGGTCCCGCTATCTCGAGTTCGTTGTGCACTGTTCGAACCTTACGCAAATCTTTGATCGCTGCCCCAGCAGCCTGTTTTTCCTCTTCTGATGAAACCTGACCGGTGAGTAGAACCTGGCCATTAAAGCTGGTCACTCCCAAGTGAGCTTCTTTAAGTTCCGGCGTTGCCGCGCGAATGATGGCTTTCCCTCTTGACTCGATCATCTGGTCATCCCAAACGGTACCCAATGTTCGGCTGCCCTGGTCCTCGGAGGTGGGTCCGGTCACGCTGGCGCAACCCTGCAAAGTCGCGATCAGAGCCAGTGTGATCAGAATAGAGCGAGGTAGGGTGAGTGAAAGCTGGTTAAACATTATCGTGAATCCTTATTAAGTAAGTCATCTAGGGTAAAAGCATTCTGAATCCAGTCAACTGTCGCGGACACGGATATAACATCAAAGCGATAATCCAGGTTGCCATGATGTGGGTTGTTGTGCAGAAAGTATCGAGCTGTCTGGACTATTTTAGTCATTTTTTGATGAGTAATCGTCTCTGCTCCTGTACCCCGGGATATGTCGCGACGAAACCTCACTTCGACAAATACCAGCGTGGTTGCATTTTTGACGATAAGGTCAATCTCACCCGCCCTGCACAAAAAGTTCCGAGTAACCAGCACCAAGCCTTGGTCAGTTAAAAAATCCAGTGCCAGATCCTCTGCGGCGTTGCCGCGCTGAAGATTGTCGTATTTCATGTTGCATCGATGGGTGCCGCATCAATGACAATCTCACCATTTTTGAAATGGCCCCACATCAGCTCGCGAGTGATTATATTCCTATCATCGAGTCGAAGCACACCTGTCACGCCGTTGATTTTGCTGTACTTCAAAGATGTGAGTTGTTTGAGCCGTGGATAGAGTTGATAGGCGTCGACGCCCAGGGCATAAAAGGCGGAGAGTTCAGCTGCGGCTGCCGGCCAGGTTGCCTGAATCTGCTGCTGAAAATTGCTGGTCTCCATGAGTTTCCACGGGATCTCGCAAAAGCGAATGCCATTCAAGTCGATAGTCTCTATTCGGGAGTAACTGCTCTCGTGAACGTTCGAGGTGGCATATACCGGGATGTCCTCCGCATAATAGAACGCCAGTGTCGGATTGATGCCCCGAGCTTGGGCAGGACTAGCCAGCAGGAAAACAAAATCAATGTCAGTACGCCGACGGGGGGTAAATTCGAAACGCTCGCCTATTATGCGGCGCAGGTCCGCCGCTCGATCTTCACTCTTGTCCACGCCAAGCAAGGTTTTGACCAGATCTGAGTAGTCGCGCTGGTTGGTGTATTCGGCACGATCTATTACGGCGCCGCCCTTTGCCAGCCATTGGCGCTCAAACGTCCCGGCATTTCGATCACCCCATTCGCCTGCAGGATAAATAATCAGTGAGTTACGCTTTCCGGTCTTGAAGATCTGGTCTGTTATCTGCCGAATCTCGTCTTCTGGCGCCAGACCAAATTGAAACAGGTTCGGGTTATTGGTCGGTACAGAGCTTCTGTTCAAAGCCAGGGTCGGTAATGGCAGCGTTTCGTTCGCGAGAAGTGTGACATTTTGTCGCGATAAAGGCCCAATGACCAACTCCGCGCCAGCGGCTTTTGCGGCGCTCAAAAGACTTCTGACATCAGCGTCACTGGTGTCGAAAATCTTGATCTCAGCCTGTCCTTTTCGTTGGTAATGAGAAGCCAGAATACCGTCACGGATTGCTCGGCCATAGAGCCCAAGCTCGCCTTGAAGTGGCAACAGGAGGGCAATGCTGAGAGGCTGATCTCTAACGATCTGAGACAGTAGCTCCAGGCTCATCGGTAGGCGTTTCGCGGCAGGATGATGGTTCCAGACCTTGCGCCAGTCATTGAGTGCTTGCAGCTGTTGTGTGGGATCTGATTGGAACTGCTGTGTCATCGCTGCCAGCGACAGCCAGCCGCGCAAATCGCTGGTGATTGCAGCTTCAGCATGGCCCGTCAGACTTCGCGCTGGAATCGACAGAAGTGCGTCAAAAATCTGATCGTGATTGTCCTGTTGCGCCTCAATGTTGAGTAGTTGATCAATAGCAATCCGTTCTCGGGCGCTTGCCAGAAAACTTCTAGCTTGCGAATACGCCTGAGCTCTGAGTTGCCCCAGGGTAATTTGATCGGCTGACGTCATAGGCTTGTCGGTGAGTCGCTCATCAGCTAACCATCTGAGCGCCACCGCCGGTCTTTCGAGCAGGACCGAGGCGCGCGCCTGAGCGAGAATATATCTGAGTTGTAGGGCGAAGACGGGTTGTGGTGAGACCAGGTCAAGAATTTTCTCCGCTTGGCGTGCGTCAGCATTGCTCAGAGCCCATTCAGTCGCGGTAATTCTCAGCTCGTCAGCCCGTGGTCCACTGCTCCGTTCTGCGCTCAGCAGCAGTTGCTGAAGGTCTTGGTTTTTGATGCCCGTCATGGCAATTGCCGGAGAGGGTTTTGCGGGCCTTTCACTGACTGGCTGGGATCCGCAAGACGCCAGGCCAAGTGCCAGGATCAACCAGTACAGAGTCCGAGTTAGAGCACTGGGAAACAGGGGGTTTATCATTTCTCTGAGCACACCTTCGCGCTGGGTATTAGGCTGGATTCGCTGGATGTCGAGGTCCATAAGTGCCATCCTAACCGATTTGTAGCAGAGTGGCTGTAAGATTGTAGCCGGTCAATTAGGTTGTTAATGTCCTATGGGCGGTTAGCCGTCGGCTGTAACCAGTAGGTCTTTAATAGTAGGTCTTTAATAGTAGGCGTTGTTAGGCAAAGTGCCGTGTTCGGCACAAGGAATCATTTTTGTGAGTAGCCTGTATATCGTTGCGACGCCCATCGGCAATCTCGATGACATGACCCTTCGCGCTATTCAGGTGCTCAGGGATGTTGATGTCGTTGCTGCTGAAGATACTCGCCACAGTCGTTCGCTGCTGGACCACTTTGGCATTACGACTCGCCTGGTAAGCTACCGAGATCACAATGAGGAGGCCTCCACACAAGGTCTGTTGACACTCTTGGCAGAAGGGCAATCGATCGCGCTGATCTCGGATGCAGGTACGCCGTTGATCTCTGATCCCGGCTATCGTCTGGTTCAAGCGGCGCTGAGCAGAGGCATGCAAGTGATTCCGATTCCTGGCGCCAGCGCAGTGATAGCGGCCCTGTGCGTCTCTGGAATGGCTACAGATAGATTCAGTTTCGAGGGTTTTCTGCCCGCCAAGCAGGTCGCTCGTCAAAGCGTTTTTAAAGCGTTGCAGCAGGAAACTCAAACCCTGGTCTTCTACGAGGCGCCGCACCGAATTCGAGATGCTTTGTTGGATATTGGCACCGTGATGGGGCAGGACCGGCGAGTGACCCTGGCGCGAGAGTTGACTAAGCGATTTGAGCAGATCTGGCACGGCCCTGTGAGCGAAGCGATCGCTCACATCGATGCTAGGTCGATTCCGGAGCGGGGCGAATTTGTTCTGTTGGTAGCAGGGATGAGCAGCGTTAAACCATCGGTGGATCAAGTCGAGGCAAGACGCCTGATGGCGTTGTTACTGCCGGAAATGCCGCCGCGGCGAGCGGCAGAGATTGTCAGTCAGATCACGGGCGAAAAAAAGAAAATAATGTACGAGCTGGCGGTGGAGATGCGGCAACTCGATAAGTTAGATCCTATTTGAGGCCATTGGTTGTATACTGGTGCCTGAGAGTTGACCAGGCAATCGCTATTGTCCTGCCCCAAGGGTGGTGGCGGTAGAGGAAAGTCCGGGCTCCATAGGGCAGAGTGCCAGGTAACGCCTGGGAGGCGCGAGCCTACGGAAAGTGCAGCAGAAAATATACCGCCGAAGAGCTGGCTTACCAGTTCGACGGTAAGGGTGAAAAGGTGCGGTAAGAGCGCACCGCGCGACCGGTAACGGTTCGTGGCAGTGTAAACCCCACTCGGAGCAAGACCAAATAGGAATCCATCGTTGCGGCCCGCAATTGGATTCGGGTAGGTCGCTAAAGATGCATGGTGACATGTATCGTAGATGAATGATTGTCCTCGACAGAACCCGGCTTACGGTCAACTCTCTTTTTTTTACTCTTCTCACTCGCGATTTTGAGCGCCCGCTAGCAACGTTTAAAATAAAGTCTAAAAAAATTCTTTATATTCCAAACAAGTCTAAAGACTTGCAAACTTAATAAACCACATTAACTTGTGAGTTTATCTTCATGTATTGTTTCCTGTTATTTTTCTACCTGCCCTACAGCTTCCAGATCGCCCTCTAAGTCATTGTGTTTTAAAGACAAATGCTCACTTTTCCGTCTTGACAAGATATGCAGACCTTTTTAATGTGCACAGTGAGAAAAAGTGGGTAATAGTGGTGTTTTGTGGTGCATAATGGTTTCTGCTTGAGTGATTCTTGCGGTATGAGCTCGAAGCCTCAGGTTGCTGGCGTGAAAAAAGACATGGATGCCACGCGATGGTGCCTTTAAGACCCGTGGCCCGGCGCGAAACGACAAGCGCGCGATAACAAAAAAGGTATTTGGACAAAATTATGTTCCGGGGAGTCAGTAATCTCAATCTCGATGCTAAGGGTCGTCTCGCGATCCCGACACGCTATCGTGAGATGCTTGAACAACAGTGCAACGGGGAAATGGTGATTACCATCGACACGGATGAGCGCTGTCTGCTGCTTTATCCTCGACCGGATTGGGAGTTGATCGAAGCCAAGGTGGGTGCCATGTCCAGCTTCGACCCGATGACACGCAGAGTGCAGCGGTTGTTGATAGGCCACGCCACGGACATTGACCTTGATAGCAGTGGTCGCCTCCAGCTAACGCCGCCTTTACGAGCTTACGCTGAGCTAGACAAGAAAACGGTTCTTCTGGGTCAGGGGAAAAAGCTAGAGCTGTGGAGTGAGGATCGTTGGGTCGCACGTCGAGACAGCTGGCTGGAGAATCAGTCGGGGCAGGAGCTGTCGGCGGAGCTGCAGTCTCTGTCTTTGTAAGGGGTCATTGTTAAATGGAATGTCAATGAGCGGTGCCGAAATGACCATGACTGCTGAGAGCCACGTGCCCGTGCTCAGGGAGGAAGCAGTGTCGGCGCTGGTAATAGACCCGAATGGCCACTACGTTGATTGTACCTTTGGGCGGGGAGGACATTCGGCGTTAATTTTGACGAAGCTGTCAAACGCCGGCCGTTTATTGGTCATCGATAAAGACACGACCGCGATCTCTGACGCGCGACAGAAATACGCTGCCGACCCGCGGGTGATCATCTGCCATGGGTCCTTTGCCCAGATAGACGAGTTTGTGCGGGTGCACGACTTGGCGCCGCTAAGCGGGGTTTTACTGGATCTGGGCATCTCGTCGCCACAAATTAATCAACCGGCACGCGGATTCAGCTTTGATAAAAACGGTCCACTGGATATGCGCATGGATCAGACTCGAGGTCAAACTGCTGGCGAATGGTTGATGCAAGCAGACGAGGCAGATATTGCTCATGTTCTAAAGACCTTTGGTGAAGAAAGATTCGGTAAGCGGATCGCCCGTGGCGTCGTAGAGGCGAGGATGGAAGCGCCGATCACGACCACCCATCAATTGGTTGCCATTATTGATGCCGCTGTTCCAAAAATAGAATTCCATAAACATCCAGCGACGAGGTCTTTTCAGGGTATTCGTATTTTTATTAACAACGAACTGGATGAGATTCAAACCTGCCTGAAATCGGCGATCGACTTGATGGGGGTCGGCGGTCGCTTGGTAGTGATCAGCTTCCATTCCCTTGAAGACCGTATCGTGAAGCGTTTTATGCGTGACTTGGCCCGAGGCGATAAGTTGCCTGACAGACTGCCGATTCGAGATGTCGACATAGTCCGAACCGTCAAATTGGTGGGTAAGGCCGTTAAGCCCAGTGACGCCGAAGTGGCGCAGAATCGTCGATCCAGAAGCTCCATAATGCGTGTTGCGGAGAAGCTCCCTTGATCAAAAATACGCTGCTTGGAAAAGTGACTGCCTGGCTTGGTGGCTCGACTCAGATTAGCGTCGGTTTGATGTTGCTGGTGATGATCCTGTCGGCGCTGGGTGTGATCTATTCGGTACATTTGACTCGGCAACAATATTCGCAGCTTCAAGAGTTCCAAGCTGCGCAGGACCATCTCGATAGTGAGTACGAGAGATTACTTCTGGAGCAGAGTGCGTGGGCCAATTACAGTCGAATCGATCAAGTCGCCAGAGACGATCTGCAAATGCAGCCCCCGGAGCCCAAAGCAATGATCGTGGTAAGGAGGTGAAGTCGCTGTGAATGCGCTTCGAATCTATCTGGTCGCCGGCTTTTTTGTGCTACTCGCGGTAACGATGACAACTCGAGTGGTCTTTCTGCATGTTTTTGATAAGGACTTTCTTCAGGACCAGGGTGATGCAAGGACCATCAGAATGGAGCGGATAAACGCCCATCGTGGCATGATATTGGACCAAAAGGGCAAGCCCATGGCTGTGAGTTCGCCCGTGGTATCTCTGTGGGCGAACCCTTCGGAATTGACGGCGTCTGGTGAAGGCATGGAACAGTTGGCGCTGCTGCTAGAGGTGGCGCCGGCAGAATTTAACAGTCGTCTCGAGAAGAATAGCAATCAAACCTTCGTTTATCTTCGTCGTCATCTGCCGCCACAGGTGGCTGAAAAAATTCTCTCCTACAATATCCCGGGAGTTTACGCCGAACGGGAATACCACCGCTTCTATCCAGTAGGAGAGGTTGCTGCGCATGTGGTTGGCTTCACAGATATCAATGATAAAGGCCAGGAAGGGGTTGAGCTCGCCTATGATAGTTGGTTACAAGGAACACCCGGTAAAAAGAAAGTCCTGAAAAATCTTTATGGCGATATCATTCGAGATATCATGCCTGTTGCAGAAGCGAGTCCAGGTAAGAACCTGGAACTAAGCCTGGACCTGCGCTTGCAGTACCTGGCGTACCGAGAACTCAAGTCGGCAATTCAATATTATAATGCGACGTCAGGATCGGTGGTGATTCTCGATGTGGCGACGGGCGCGATTCTGGCGCTCGTCAATCAGCCGTCTTACAACCCCAACAATCGAGCAACCCTGGACCTTGATGAGGTAAGAAATCGTGCGGTCAACGATGTCTTTGAGCCAGGCTCCACGGTCAAACCCTTTACCGTTGCCGTCGCGTTACAGTCTGGTCGGTACACGCCGCAATCCACTATCGATACCAGTCCCGGGTTCATTAAGGTGGGTAAAAAGACGATACCTGACCCATCTAACTACGGTGTCCTGGACCTGGGGGGTATCCTCGAAAAATCCAGCCAAGTGGGGATTACCAAGCTGGCGCTGAGCCTCAACGAATATGAGATCTGGGAAATGTTTTCGGCTGTCGGGTTTGGTCAAGCCACGGACATAGGATTTCCCGGCGAGAGGGCGGGGTTTATACCTACTCATCGACGTTGGAAGGATATTGAGAGAGCGACTTTTGCCTATGGCTATGGTTTGACGGTCACGCCGTTGCAGCTGGCATCAGCTTACTTGACCATTGCTTCAGGAGGTTTGAAGCGCCAGATATCGTTGATTAGTCAGGAGTCGATAACTGAGGTTCGCGTATTGGAACAGGCCACCGCGACTGAGGTTATGCGCATGCTACGCAGAGTGACCTCCAGTGGCACCGGCAGCCGGGCATCAATGGATGCCTACACCGTAGCCGGCAAAACAGGCACGGTCAGAAAGGTTGGTGAAGATGGTTACCAGGACACTCGTCACATGGCTTTCTTTGCTGGCATCACGCCAGCGGTTAGCCCACGTCTGGTCGGGGTCGTGATGATTAACGAGCCCAAGGGGGACGACTATGGTGGCGGAGCAATCGCTGCGCCGGTATTTTCCAAAATTATGGCTGGCGCTCTCAGGCTATTGAATGTGCCGCCCGACGATTTGGAGAAGGCCGCATGAGCATTCAGAGAATGTTGAGTCAGTTGCTGCCAGAAACTACCCTTAAGGCGGATGTTGTAGTCACGGGGCTTGCAGAAGATAGTCGTCGAGTCGAGGCAGGGGATCTTTTTTTTGCTTCACCTGGTCTTCGCCATGATGGTCGCCATTATATCGATGAGGTGCTGGGACGGGCCGCGGCTGTTGTTTGTCAGGCACCCTGTGTCGCAACTAATGCTGCGGTAATCGCGGTCGATGATCTGGTCTCTCTCAAAGGCATCATTGCCAGCCGGTTTTGGGGAGAACCCTCTGCGAGATTGTTGGTTGTCGGGATCACTGGCACCAACGGTAAAACCTCTAGTAGCCATTTTGTTGCTCAAGCTTTAACTGCGCTGAATAAAAAATGCGGTGTCATAGGTACATTGGGCTACGGTTTTCCAGGAGAACTGCGGGAGCCCGGTTTAACGACGCCTTCTGCGCTGGATATTCAGCGCCAACTGGCAACACTGAGCGAGCAGGCTGCTGAAGCCGTGGCCATTGAAACATCGTCTCATGGCCTGGTTCAGGGCCGCCTTAACGGCACTCAAATTCATGTCGCTATGTTTACCAATCTGAGCCGCGACCATCTGGATTACCATGGCACCTTTTCAGATTACCGTGCTGCGAAGCAACGCTTGTTTGAGTGGCCAAACTTACAGGCAGCGATAGTGAATTACGACGATGAGTTCGGTCGCGCCATTCCGGCCATACTGCATCAAAAGGTGCAAGCCATCAGCTATTCCGTCAAGGATGCGTCCGCCGATGTATTTTGTCGCAGCCTTAACTATGACCTGAGTGGATTTGAAGCCGAACTTGTAACGCCATGGGGCTCCGGTTTGCTGCGATGCAATTTATTGGGTGAGTTTAATGTCAGCAATGTTCTGGGTGTGGTTTCTCTGCTGGGCGTACTTGGCTACAAGTTTTCCGAGATTACACGAGCTGCGTCAGGCTTGCGTAATGTTTTGGGCAGAATGGACGCTATCACTCGCCCGGGTATGCCGCTGGTGGTGATTGATTATGCCCATACGCCGGATGCATTGGCGAAAGCGCTGAAGGCGTTGCGGGTCAACTGTCAGGGAAATCTTTGGTGTGTGTTTGGCTGTGGCGGCGACAGAGATAAGGGTAAGCGACCACAAATGGGTCAGATAGCAACTGAGATAGCCGATTACTCAATAGTAACTGATGACAATCCTCGCAGTGAGGCGTCGGCCGCTATCATTGGCGATATTGTTGCAGGCGCCATAGAAGGTCGAAACCTGACAATTGAATCTGACCGCCGACGAGCTATTCAACTGGCACTGAGCTCGGCAAAGGCAGGCGATATTGTGCTAATCGCTGGCAAGGGTCATGAGGAATACCAGGAAATCAACGGCCAACGAATAAGTTATAGCGATTATTCTGAAGTTGAAAGCTTTTTAAGTCAGGAGGTGAGCAGCGCTCAACCATTAGATCGGAACCATCGTGCAAGCTAACAATGAGGGGAAGCTGAAAGTGATTGTCGGACTCGGTAAAACAGGCATTTCCTGTGCGCACTATTTTGCGCGCAAGGGCATTCCTTTTGCCGTGCAAGACAGTAACGTGGCCCCAGCCAGGGCCGCGGAGCTGTTTGAGTTCGCACCGAAGGTATCACTTACTCAATTGGATAGTGCGGCATTATGTCGAGCGGAAGCCATCATATTGAGTCCGGGAGTGCCTCTGGCGACGAGTGAACTTCAGGCTGCCCATGCGGCTGGAGTCCCGATCACTGGTGATATCAATATGTTTCTGCACTTGGTTGATCAGCCGATTGTTGCGATCACAGGATCGAACGGAAAAAGCACTGTGACCGCGCTGGTCGGTGAAATGCTCAAGAGCGCTGGCTACTCAGTCGGCGTCGGCGGCAATATTGGTACTCCATGCCTTGACCTTCTGGAGCAGGGCTTTGAAGTATTTGTACTTGAGTTATCCAGCTATCAACTTGAAGTCGTCGTGAATGCCGGCTGCCACGTTGCCGCAGTGCTGAACCTTTCACCGGATCATCTTGATCGGTATGAGTCTACAGATGCTTATTATGCCGCGAAAGCGCGCATCTATCAGGGCGCCAAAGTTGCTATCGTAAATCGTCTGGTCGATTACGATTTTGGAATCGAGGCGACCACAAAGTCAGTGAGCTTCGGCGAAGACGCGCCTATAAACGCTCAGGATTATGGTCTGCGTGAGAGAGACGGACGCACCTTCCTTGTGCGCGGTGAAGTAGAATTGCTTGCGCTGGATCAGATGCGGCTAAAAGGTCGGCATAATGCGCTTAACGCATTGGCAGCGTTGGCAATTTGTGATCAATTTTCTGTGGATCAAAACAGCCTGCTTCAGACCCTTAAAGGTTATTCCGGACTACCCCACCGTTGTGAGTTTGTTGGGCGCTTTGGTGGTGCAGAATTCATCGATGACTCCAAGGCGACTAATCCGGGAGCCACCAGTGCTGCGGTCCTGGGCATGGCGCAAGCTGGTCGGCCGATGCTGTTGATTCTGGGCGGAGTGAGCAAAGGTGCTGACTTCAGCTCATTACAGGCTGTTGTTAGGCAACACGTTGCCAAGGTCTATATTTACGGAGCAGCTGCTTCGGCGATCAAGCTGGCGCTCGGCGAAACAGTTGCCTGTGCCGAATTTGACAGGCTCGCTGCGGTGATTCAGGCCCTGGTCACTGAGGTCCCGTCCGGCGCTCTGGTACTGTTCGCTCCGGCCTGCGCCAGTTTTGATCAGTTTGACAATTTTGAACATCGAGGGCGTGAATTCAAGCGACTTGTCAGGGAGGCTTTCCCATGACGATGGCAATGAAGGCGCAAAGCTTGCCCGGAAAACGCTTTCCTCTTGATCCGTGGGTCACCACTTCAGCCTTGGTCCTGTTGGTGATTGGTTTACTAATGGTGGCATCGGCATCCACCGAGATCGCGGCAAAAATCTATGGTAATCCGCTGCATCTGCTCATCAAGCACCTGGTCTATATCCTGATCAGTTTGGCTTTCGCGATGGGTGCCCTGATGGTGCCCATCAGGCTTTGGCAGAAGGCGGACAGATTGCTGCTGTTTTTGTGCTTTGCTCTGCTTATTGCCGTGCTTATTCCTGGCGTCGGTCATCGCGTAAACGGCAGTACTCGCTGGATATCTCTTGGATTTTTTACCCTTCAGGGTTCTGAATTCGTCAAGCTGTTTGTTGTTGTGTATATCAGTGGCTATCTGGTTCGGCGGCAAGCAGCCTTCCAAAGCACCGTCATGGGGTTTTTGATGCCATTGATTTTGGTTGGAGTGATGGCTGGATTGCTGTTAATTCAGCCAGATTTTGGTGCTGCGGTCGTCATTTTCTCGGCGGCGATAGGTATGGTTTATCTAGCCGGTGTACCCTTTAAACGTTTTCTAGCACTTATAACAGTGAGCCTGGTTGCGGTCGCCGCGATTGCTCAATGGCAGCCTTATCGATTGGCGCGGCTAACGACCTTCACAGATCCTTGGGCACATAAATATGATAGTGGCTATCAACTAACACAAGCCTTGATTGCCTTCGGTCGAGGTGAGTGGTTTGGGCTCGGACTCGGCAATAGCATTCAGAAGCTGTTCTTTTTGCCGGAAGCGCATACGGATTTTCTCCTGTCTATTGTAGCTGAAGAGTGGGGTGTGATCGGCACCCTGGTTGTGATTCTTGCCATGACCTGTCTGGTAATCAAAGGTCTATGGATCGGACGGGCTGCCCATATTCGCGGCTATGCATTTCACGCCTATCTGGCATACGGCATCGTATTCTTGCTGGGAGTTCAGGCAGCAATAAATATCGGTGTAAATATCGGTCTGCTGCCGACCAAGGGTTTGACCTTACCCCTCGTGAGTTACGGTGGAAATAGTCTTATCGTCAGTTGCCTGCTGGTTGCGATCTTGCTGCGAGTCGACTTTGAATCTCGTAACCCGCAACTGTTGAAATCGCCAGGAGCGAAATATCGTGGCGCCTGAATCCGGGAAAAATATGCAGAAATCAGCCACTAATGTGCCTGAAATGCGCCGTATTCGCCGAATCCATTTTGTTGGAATTGGTGGCGCTGGCATGTGCGGAATTGCCGAGGTCTTGCTTAATCAAGGCTACGAAATTTCCGGCAGTGACATCGCTGAGTCGCCAACGACCAAGCGTCTGCAGTCGCTTGGCGCAAAAATATTCTCTGGGCACCTTGCAAGTAACATTAATGGCGTTGATGTGGTTGTCGTTTCTTCAGCCATCAAGCCCGGTAATCCTGAAACTGATACAGCGCAGGCGCAGCGGATTCCTGTCATCAGACGAGCGGAGATGCTGGGTGAGTTGATGCGCTATCGGCATGGTATCGCGGTCGCTGGCACTCATGGAAAAACATCAACTACCAGTTTGATCGCGTCCATTCTTGCCGAGGCGGGCCTTGATCCGACCTTTGTGATCGGAGGTCTGCTTAACAGTGCTGCGGCAAATGCTGGGCTGGGTAAGAGTCGCTATCTGGTTGCCGAAGCTGATGAAAGTGATGCGTCTTTTTTGCATCTTCAGCCGATGGTTGCGGTACTGACCAATGTTGACAGAGATCACCTCAGTTATTACGAAGGCAGTTTTGACAAATTGAAAGGCGCGTTTCTCGAGTTTGTTCACAATTTGCCTTTCTATGGGTTACTGGTTGCGTGTATCGATGATCCTGTCGTCAAGTCAATGCTGCCACATGTCAAACGCTCTGTGGTGACTTATGGGCTGGATTTGGATGCGGATGTTCATGCCGAGAATATTACTCAAGCCCAGGGTGTCTCTCAATTTTCAGTCGTCAGGCTGGGACATTCGCAGCCGCTACATATCACCTTGAATTTTCCTGGTAAACACAATGTGCTGAATGCCCTGGCAGCAATAGCGATCGCTAGTGACGAGGGCGTAGAGGACCACCACATTGTCGCTGGATTAGAAAAGTTTCAAGGTGTCGGTAGACGCTTTGAGCGTCACGGCGAGTACGCAAAAGCACAGGGCAGCTTCCTGTTGGTTGATGATTATGGTCATCATCCCAGCGAAGTTAAGGCTGCGATCGAAGCAGTTCGATCAGGCTGGCCGACTCGTCGTCTGGTGATGGTCTATCAACCACATCGCTACACCAGAACCCTGGAACTGTTTGACCAGTTTGTTGACGTGCTGGCGACGGTCGATCAATTGGTACTTCTCGATATTTATGCTGCCGGTGAAGCGCCGATACCCGGCGCGACCGGTGAGGATTTATTTAAAGCGCTGGTCCGAAAAGAGCAAGTGCAGATTGAATATGTTGCGCGGATTGAGGATGTGCCAGAAAAGCTTGAAGCCATTATCAAGGCGGGGGACTTCCTGCTGACTCAGGGCGCTGGGGAAACCGGAAAGCTTGCTAAGGCACTCGCCGCCCAATGGGCAGACTCGAGGCTAACAGAATGATCAGACGAGTGTTTGGCATGCTTGGCAAATCGCCATTTGTCTGGGTCCTGGCAGTCATTCTTGCCAGCTTGGCTGTTCTGGTTCTGAATTCAAGTGAACGGTCATTCCAGGCGAATCTTGTCGCTCTTGAAGGAAACCTTGAAGAGGTTCAGCGTGAGGATGTCTTTCGACGTTTGATTGAAATTGCGGATAAAAAACAGAGTATCCAGCAACTAAAAGCAGCGCTTGAGGAAGTTGAATGGATTCATCGAGTTGAAATTAGGAAAAATTGGCCGAATAGCCTGACAGTGCTTGTCATTGAAGAAAAACCGATTGCTTATTGGAATGATGATGCCTTTATTAATGTCGATGGCAAGGTGTTTTTATCAAGCTTTGAAGTGGGTGGCGATCTGGCGCAGCTCTACGGCCCCGTTGGAACTGAAGAACAAGTGATGCAGCAATACCAACAACTTAGCAATGCGCTATTAAAAGCTGGTCAGTCTATCGATATTTTGACGTTGGATGATCGCGGTGCCTGGAAATTTACCAATCACGCTGGCGTTCAAGTCTTGTTGGGTAAAGATGACATCAAGGAGCGAATCCAGCGATATTTGCAAGTGGTTGAGTATGGGGGGCTCATGGCTCACATGGATAACATCATATCAATAGACACGCGTTATTCGAATGGGCTGGCGGTAAATTGGCAGTCGCCCGAGAAAGATCTGGCTTATTCCAAAAAATACAAAACTCAAAGAGAACTCAGGCTATGACAGGGTCAATAGGCAATCGTATGATCGTTGGGTTGGATATCGGTACCTCAAAGGTTGTAAGTATAGTCGGTGAAGTGTCGCCAGAAGGAACTGTCGAAATTATCGGCATCGGCAGTCATCCCTCACGTGGATTGAAGAAAGGTGTGGTGGTCAATATTGAATCGACTGTTCAGTCTATTCAGCGCTCAGTAGAGGAAGCTGAGCTAATGGCTGGATGTCAAATTCATTCAGTCTTCGCTGGAATTGCCGGCAGTCATATTCGTAGCCTGAACTCTCATGGGATTGTCGCAATTCGTGACCGCGAAGTTTTTCAGCCAGATATCGATCGTGTTATTGATGCTGCCCAGGCTGTCGCGATACCAGCAGATCAGAAGATATTACACATCCTGCCCCAGGAGTATGTCATTGATACGCAAGAAGGTGTCAAGGAGCCCCTGGGCATGTCGGGCGTGCGTCTTGAGGCTAAAGTCCATCTTGTTACCTGTGCAGTGAATGCCGCCCAAAACATTGAAAAGTGCATTCGTAAATGTGGTCTTGAGGTAGAGGATATCATCCTTGAACAACTAGCGTCTGGATACGCGGTGCTCACCGAAGATGAAAAAGAATTGGGTGTATGTTTGGTTGATATCGGTGGCGGAACAACAGACATTGCGGTTTTTACCGACGGTGCCATTCGGCATACAGCTGTGATTCCGATAGCAGGTGATCAAGTAACTAACGATATAGCAATGGCGCTAAGAACGCCGACTCAGAATGCCGAAGAAATCAAAATGAAGTATGCCTGCGCTTTGGCAAGTCTTGCTGGTGAAAACGAAACAATTAAGGTGCCAAGTGTTGGTGAGAGAAGAGATCGTGACCTGTCTCGTCAAGCGTTAGCTGAAGTGGTTGAGCCTCGATATGACGAGCTGTTCACCCTTGTCCAGGCTGAGTTGCGCCGAAGTGGGTTCGAAGACTTGATCGCAGCAGGCATTGTTCTAACGGGTGGTTCGTCCAAGATGGAAGGCGCAGTCGAGTTGGCTGAGGAGATATTTCATATGCCCGTGCGCCTTGGTAAGCCTCAGGGTGTGACAGGTTTGAGTGATATCGTGCGTAACCCAATTTATTCAACTGCCGTTGGCTTGCTTCTGTACGGTGCAAAGCAGCAGGGCGGTACCCGAGTGATACCAACAACTTCAGCTTTTTCCGGTTTGGTCGCGAAAATAAAGGGTTGGTTTGCGGGGAGCGGCTACTGATACGAGCCTCATCAAATAACAAGAGCTGAAAGAAATTCGAGGGCAGAGAATCCTCGAGAAATGAAAATATTTTTGTAGTCAAAACTGAACGAATTAATGTCGTAAAGCCTGGGAGGGTTCCATATGTTTGAGCTAGTAGATAGTACGCCGCAGAATGCTGTAATCAAGGTGATAGGCGTCGGTGGTGGCGGAGGTAACGCCGTCCAGCACATGGTTACTCAAAACGTGATGGGTGTCGATTTCGTCTGCGCCAATACCGATGCGCAGGCACTCCACGTGCTTGGCGCCAGAACTTTGCTGCAGTTGGGTACCAACATCACGAAAGGCCTAGGGGCAGGTGCGAACCCCAACATGGGCCGAGAGGCGGCGTTAGAAGACCGTGAACGCATCGCTGAAGCATTAAAAGGTGCAGATATGGTCTTCATTACCGCTGGTATGGGCGGCGGCACAGGCACAGGCGCGGCTCCCGTAGTGGCGGAGGTGGCGAAGAGCATGAATATCCTGACAGTTGCGGTGGTCACAAAGCCATTCGCGTTCGAGGGTAAGAAGCGGATGGCGCTCGCCGAAGCCGGCATCAAGGAGTTGGCGGAGCATGTTGACTCCCTGATTACTATTCCGAATCAGAAGCTACTGTCAATCATGGGTGAAGATACACCCCTGTTGAAGGCCTTTGGGGCGGTAGACGATGTTCTGCTGGGTGCGGTTCAGGGTATTGCCGACCTGATCATGCGACCTGGCATGATCAACGTGGACTTTGCCGATGTTCGTACGGTCATGTCAGAAATGGGTATGGCAATGATGGGTAGCGGTCGAGCGTCTGGCAGCGGTCGAGCGCGAGAAGCTGCGGAAGCGGCGATTCGCAGCCCCTTGTTAGAGGACGTTGATCTTCATGGTGCCCGCGGCATTTTGGTCAATATCGCGGCGGGGGTCGATATTTCTCTCGGAGAGTTTTCGGAAGTCGGTACGACCATCGAGGAGTTTGCCTCGGAAAATGCCACCGTTGTGGTCGGCACCGTTATCGACCCTGAAATGGGTGACGAGCTCAGGGTGACTGTGGTTGCGACAGGTCTTGGTGCGATAGTTATAGAAAAGCCCAAGACGGTCGTCGATAACACGCGGAAAAAGGTTGCAGGTGACGGCACCACCGACTACACCCTATTCGACCAACCCACGGTGACTCGTCGAGCTGCGCGGGATCATGAGCAGAATGCGCACCTAGACAGTGCCAGGAAGGACATGGACTACCTGGATATACCTGCATTTTTGCGCCGACAGGCGGATTGAGACGGATGCTCGGCTTTTTGCCGCGAAGGAATATTTAAAGTGCCAAAGGTATGCAACTTTTGTAGCAATTCATGGTCTTAATGCGCTGAGGTCATTTTTGTCTTGTTGTTAGGATTTTGAGAAAAGGTTTGGTACCATGCGCGCGGCTGATTTCCGGGTGTTTTTGACTCGAAATAGATGAAGGAAAATAAAAAAAACAATGATTAACCAGCGAACGCTTAAAAATGTCATCCGTGCTACAGGTGTCGGTCTGCATACCGGCGAAAAGGTCTATTTGACGCTGAGGCCAGCCCCGGTTAACAAAGGGATTGTGTTTATTCGGGTTGATGGCGAAACAGCCATCGAAATTCCTGCATTGACAGAATATGTTGGTGATACAACGCTGGCGACCACGATCGTCAAAGACGGTTACCGAGTATCAACCATTGAGCACCTGATGGCTGCATTCTATGGTCTCGGAATCGACAATGCTTATGTGGAGGTTAGTGGGCCGGAGATGCCCATCATGGATGGCAGCGCTGCAACCTTTGTTTTTCTGATTCAGTCAGCCGGCGTCCAGGAACAAGCTGCGCTGAAGCAGTTCATCAAGATCAAACGAAAAATCAAAGTCAGCGATGCCAGCGGGGTAGCTTGGTCGGCGTCTATCGAGCCCTATGACGGATTCAAAGTGTCCCACACTATCGTGTATGACAATCCGGTGATCAAGGAGCAAAAAGCGAGTGTCAATTTCTCGACCACCTCCTTCGTCAAGGAAGTCAGTCGCGCTCGAACTTTTGGCCTGATGCAGGAATTTGAGCACCTTCGAGAACGAAATCTGGCACAAGGCGGCAGTATGGACAATGCCATAGTTGTTGATGACTATCGCGTGCTGAATGATGATGGTCTGAGGCATGAGGATGAGTTTGTTCGACACAAAATTCTCGATGCGATCGGTGATCTTTATCTGTTGGGACATAGCTTGATTGGTGAGTTTATTGGCCATAAGTCCGGTCATACCGGTAATCATGCGCTCCGCCAGGCACTGTTAAGCCAAACGGATGCTTGGGAACTGGTAACCTTTGATGATGCCGCGGATTTACCTTTGGCCTATGCCCCCCCTCTGTTCGCCTGACAGGCCATCGCTCGATGAGTTTTTGATAGAAGGGATCTGCGGGAGAGCGTAAAATCTGACCTGGGCCATTAAGCGCCCTGAAGGGTGGTCCGAGCTTATCGCGATGGTTTTAAACCGGCTTTTGTCAACCCACTTTCAAAGTCAATCAGGGGCGCTCACAGGCTTTACGTGCTCTGCAAGGCGAATTAGCGCTTTCCGTAACGCGCTATCTTCGATATATTTAGCGGTTTCGGCGATCTGTTCCGCGCTTTTAGCGGAAACAGGGCGGGGCCTGGACACTGGCTTGGTGACAGAAAAGTACCCCGGGCGAACAGAAATCTTAATGGATTCAATAGGATAGGGCTGGTGGCGTTGTCTTAGAGAAGAGATTATCATAGCTTGGGTGTATTTAAGGCGGGTAGCTAGTGCAGCAGAGGGCGTGATGAGGTGCAACTCGCCGTCCGTCAGCGCAGCAACAAATATGTCGCCAGGCACGATTTTTCTAATGACCGACTGAATGGCGAGCAAGCTTTTCGAGTGTGAGAGCAATTGGTTGAGGTTGCCCTTGGCGAGGGAAAGAATTTGTGGGGGCTGCTTGAAGGCCATTAGATATACCCATGTGTGGAAGCAGAATAATAACCGAATTCTATGAAATTCATCATTGTTGATCATCAATCAGGCAGATCTCGTGCCTTTAGCGCCAATCGCTTTCTCCTCGGGGTAACCCTGGCTGGGCTGATCGGCTTGCCGGTGGCTGCGGCTTATTTTACCTATCGTATGGGGCTGGACGAGGCCGCCATGATTGGTGAGATGGTCGACAAGTGGCAACAGGTGCTTAAGGATCAGGAGCAATCCATCGCGCTGGCGCGACGAGATGCGGAAGAAAACCTGGAGGCTTCTGCGGTTCGTCTGGCGAAACTGCAGTCTCGAATCGTTCGCTTGGATGCTCTTGGAGAGCGCTTGACGACAATAGCCAAGCTGGATGAGGGTGAGTTTGACTTCTCTCAAGCGCCGGCACTGGGCGGTCCTGAATCTGATGAGCAAAATACGGCCTATAGTGTGCCTGAGTATATGACATCACTTGAACGGCTGGCAGATGACATCGACAGTCGCGAGCAGCAGTTGAGTGTTTTAGAAACCTTGCTGGTTGATAGAAGGATTCAAGATGATGTTTTTCTAGCCGGCCGGCCGGTGAACAAAGGCTGGATGTCCTCAAGGTTCGGCATGCGCAACGATCCCATTAATGGCCGGCGAGCCTGGCATAATGGTGTGGATTTCGCAGGGGCAGAAGGTTCCAATGTCGTCACAGTCGCATCGGGCATTGTGGTGTTTGCCGGATCCCGCAGCGGCTATGGAGAAATGGTCGAAGTTAACCATGGTGGTGGCTTTTCGACCCGCTATGGGCATCATCAAGCCCTTCTGGTGAGTGTTGGAGATATCGTCAAAAAAGGCCAGGTTATCGGCTTGATGGGTAGCAGCGGTCGCTCTACCGGACCACATGTTCACTTTGAAGTCTTTAAAAATGGTCGCATCGTCGATCCTTCTGCTTATATCCACCGTGCCAGTCGCTGAGCCTTGTTGTCCTGAGTGAGGAATCATTGCGGTTCGACTCACTCCTGTTTGCCCAAGCTTGATTAATCAAAACAGAGACAATTCATGGCTATCCCTCTATTTAGCAAAATTTTCGGCAGCAAAAATGACCGCGAGCTGAAGCGCATGAAGCGCATCGTCGCGAAGATCAACGAACTAGAACCATCGCTGGAGTCCATCAGCGACGCCGAGCTGGCGACTAGGCGCGACGTTTTCAAAACTCGACTCGACAGTGGCGAAACCCTGGACGATCTGTTGGTAGAAGCCTTCGCGACAGTGCGTGAAGCGGGTAAACGTGCGTTGGGTCTGCGCGTGTTTGATGTTCAACTGATCGGCGGTATGACCCTGCACGAAGGACGCATTGCCGAGATGCGAACTGGTGAGGGCAAGACACTGATGGCGACTCTGCCACTGTATTTGAATGCGATTTCTGGTGACGGCGTTCATCTGGTGACAGTAAACGACTACCTCGCCAAGTGGGGCGCAGAGTGGATGGGGGCAGTTTATAAGGCCCTAGGTATGTCTGTTGGTGTGGTCCATGCTGGCCAGACTCAGGAACAGAAGCGCCAAGCCTACGCTTGCGATATCACCTATGGTACCAACAATGAATTTGGCTTCGATTACCTGCGCGATAACATGGCGTTTAGCCTGAACGAAAAAGTGCAAGGTGCTTTGAATTACGCCATCGTTGATGAAGTGGACTCTATTCTGATTGACGAAGCAAGAACGCCACTGATTATTTCCGGTGGAGTTGAAAATGCATCAGAACTCTACAAAGCGATGAAGTCCATTGTGCCTAAATTGACTCGTCAGGAAAAGACTGAAGAGGACATTGCTAACGAGATTGAGCCTGCTGGCGATTATTACGTCGACGAGAAGCAGCGCGACGTTGAGTTGACGGAATCCGGACATTTGCGAGTTGAGAAGCTGTTGATTGAGCGGGGGTTGCTGAAAGCAGGCGAGTCTCTCTACGGCACGACGAACTTGTCGCTGTTGCATCATGTGCATTCTGCATTGAAAGCCGCCTGCCTGTTCCATCGTGATGTTGACTATATGGTGCAGGGCAATGAGATCGTCATCGTCGATGAGCATACGGGTCGGTCGATGCCAGGGCGACGCTGGTCCGGCGGTATTCACCAGGCGATCGAGGCAAAAGAAAACGTAACCATCACAAACGAGAGCCAGACGCTGGCATCGATTACCTTTCAGAATTACTTTCGCCTTTATAATAACCTCGCCGGCATGACGGGTACGGCTGATACCGAGGCGTTTGAGTTTCGGCAGATATATGGACTGGATGTTGTTGTGATACCCACCAATCAGCCCATGATTCGGCGTGATTTGAATGACTTGATTTTTCTGACAATGGAGGAAAAGTTTGATGCCATAGTCGATGAGATTCAAGAACTGATTGCCAAGCAAGCGCCTGTACTTGTCGGTACTGCATCTATCGAGTCTTCAGAGTTATTGTCACGTTTGCTGGATAAGCGAAAGCTCAAGCACAGCGTTCTGAATGCAAAATTTCATGAACAGGAAGCTGAAATTATCGCCCAAGCCGGTCGGCCTGGGACCGTAACCATTGCGACTAACATGGCAGGTCGAGGGACTGACATTATCCTGGGTGGTAATTGGGAATCAGAAGTAGCGGATCTGAAGGATCCAACCCCAGAGCAAATTGCTTCTATCAAGGCTGATTGGCAGAAGCGCCATGACATTGTCATTGCCGCTGGTGGCTTGCATGTCATAGGTTCAGAGCGTCACGAAAGTCGACGTATCGACAATCAGCTTCGAGGCCGGGCCGGTCGTCAGGGCGATCCCGGCATGTCTCAGTTTTATCTGTCGATGGACGATAACTTGATGCGTATCTTCGCGCCGCCGCGCGTAAAGAGTTTGATGCAGTCTATCGGCATGGAAAAGGGTGAGGCGATTGAACATCGAATGGTGAACAACGCCATCGAGAAAGCGCAAAGAAAGGTCGAAGGACGTAATTTCGACATGCGAAAGCAGCTCCTTGAATATGACGATGTCGCCAATGACCAGCGACAGATGATTTATGCTCAGCGCAATGATCTGATGGCGGCCGTTG
Source organism: Gammaproteobacteria bacterium (assembly GCA_038106185.1). GTDB lineage: Bacteria > Pseudomonadota > Gammaproteobacteria > Pseudomonadales > Azotimanducaceae > UBA4582. Next base: position 79,245 of record JAYODE010000010.1, read on the forward strand.
ATGTCTCAGAAACCATCAATGCCTTATGGAGCGATGTCGTTAATGAGGTGATTAACGATTATGTTCCGCCTCAGAGTCTTGAAGAGCAATGGGACGTTCTGGGACTAGAGCAGTCGCTACAGACCGAATTCAACATCAAGTTACCCTTGAAGCAGTGGCTGGATGAAGACGAGAATCTGCATGAAGAGTCGCTGCGAGAACGAATAGTTTCAGCGGTACGTGCTAGTTACCGGCTCAAGGAAGAGGCGGTTGGTGCCGACATCCGATTGTTTGAAAAGCAGATTATGCTGCAAATTCTCGACAATTTATGGAAAGAACACCTCGCGTCTATGGATTACTTGCGTCAGGGGATTCATTTACGTGCCTATGCCCAAAAGCAGCCCAAGCAGGAATACAAGCGGGAAGCCTTTGAGTTATTTGAAGAGCTGTTGCATAACGTCAAGCTCGAAGTGATTCGCTTTCTCGCTCGTGTCGATTTCCAGCCGGCAGAGGATGTCACCGCCATGGAAAACCGCCGTCGTGAGGAAGCTGCCAAAAGGTCGTTGAGCTTTCAGAAGGAAGGTAGCAGCGCGTTGGGCGAAGTCGATTCTGATGAGCGGCCTGAAGAGCAACCTCAGGCACCATTCATCCGTCGCGAGAAAAAAGTTGGGCGTAATGAACCTTGCCCCTGTGGTTCCGGTAAAAAATACAAAGCATGTCATGGTGCCCTGAGTTAGTAGCAGGGGTCACAAACCTATTTAGGACTGAATTCAGCAGGAAAACCCTATGCCAGTTGGAGTCAATAACACGGAATATTATCCTGTTGCCGGCGTACGCCTGGCCAGTATTTCCTGCGGCATCAAGCGCGGCAAAGACGATCTTGTGCTCTTCGAGTTTGCTGAGGGCAGCCATACCGCGGGTATGTTTACTCGTAACTTGTTTGCAGCGGCGCCGGTCATCATTGGCAAGCGCCATCTGCAATCGGCTTCTCCCCAATATTTCCTGATCAATAGTGGTAATGCAAATGCTGGTGTTGGTGATGCCGGTATAGCTGATGCGCTTAAGTGTTGTGAGGCTCTGGCAAAGCTCACAGGCGTGCCACCGGCAGCGGTTCTGCCATTTTCGACAGGGGTCATTGGCGAGCGATTGCCGGTTGACAAGATTATCTCTGGTCTCGAGAAGATTGTCGCCGAACTCAAAGAAGATAACTGGCTAGTGGCTGCAAAGGGCATCATGACCACGGATACGCGCCCAAAAATTGCCTCTCGTCAGGTGGAGATTCAGGGCAAGGTGGTCACTATCACGGGTATTACAAAGGGTGCTGGGATGATCCAGCCGAATATGGCGACGATGTTGAGTTATGTCGCGACGGATGTAGGAGCCTCGACCCTCACGCTCCAGGGATGTCTGAATAGGGCGGTGAATAAGTCATTTAATCGAATCACTGTTGACAGTGATACCTCAACCAACGATTCCAGTATGCTCACGGCGACGGGTCGGTCCGGTGTCGATATTGACTCAGACCCGGCGGCACTGGTGATATTCCAAAAGCTGCTTGATGAGGTATGCCTTGAGCTGGCGCAAGGCATTATTCGAGATGCTGAGGGTGCCACTAAGTTTGTCGCGGTGACTGTCGAGAATGGCGAATCAAGCGAGGATTGTTTGGCGGTGGCTTATTCCATCGCTAACTCTCCGCTCATGAAAACGGCGATTCATGCCAGCGACGCCAATTGGGGTCGAATAGTCATGGCAGTGGGTAAAGCCGGAGTCGAGCTGGATATTAATAAACTCGACATTTATCTTGGCCAGGTGCAGTTGATGGCGGCGGGACAAAAGCAGGAGGCTTATACTGAGGCCCAGGGTGCGGCTGTAATGGCGAATGAGGAGATCACAATCACGATTAACCTCAATGCAGGCGCATACAGCGAGACGGTATGGACCAGTGACCTGTCGCAGGAATATGTTCGCATTAATGCGGATTACCGCAGCTGAGTGATTGGACCGCGTGTCTAGGTGTTTCAGGGCCGCTAAAATTTCACCGCGAGCCAATTGTGCCTAGTCGCTCTGGCTAGTCCTGATCCAGATCTGCCGCTGTGACATCGTCATGTTCAGCATCAGAAGGTATAAACCGATTACCGCTTGCCCACTCGCCTAAATCGATCAGCTGGCAACGCTCGCAGCAAAAAGGTCGATAGATATTTTCTTCAATCCAGTTAACTGACTGCTGGCAGGTGGGGCAAGCCACTTTAAGTATGCTCATAAGGTTCTCCGCTGAGAGCGAGATACTTCAAGTGTAACTCAGACACAGCGCTTTTGAGGTGTTCCAGGCTACCTTCGTTGACAATGATATCATCGGCATAATCCAGTCGCTCTTGTCGGCTTGGCTGGGTCGCCATGATGGCCTTTACCTGATCAAGTGGGTTCTGGTCGCGAGCCATCACACGAGCAAGCTGTACCTCAGGGCTGACATCCACAACCAGATGACGATCAATCAGGGGGTGTTGTCCGCGCCCACTGGAGAGCATCAGAATCGAGTAAGCTGAGGTGCTATTTTTTAGTGTTGAATCAAGTAACTGCATGATGGCAGGGACTGTGACTTGTTCAAGCCAGCGGCGTTGCTTGGCATCTGCGAAAACAATGCCTCTGAGCTGAGCCCGATCCAAGGTTCCATCGGCGAGCAGTATGTCTGCGCCAAAGTGTGTTGTAATCCGCTGTAACGCCTCTGTGCCTGGTTCTACGACTTTTCTGGCGGCAACATCGGCATCCGCTATCGTGATTCCCAGGAATTGAAACTGATCAGAAACAGCTGACTTGCCACTCCCGATACCACCTGTCAGCCCTACCACAAAATGCCCCATTGTTTTTTACCGCTTGTTTTTTACCGCTCTATTTATACTGCTCGATTTATATTGCTCGAGTTATATTGCTCCAGTTATAAAGACAAAAATTGCAAATAACTTTCGGTCAGTATATCGCCCCACAGCAAGGCGACCCAGCCGGCAATCGCCAGATAAGGCCCAAAAGGAATGGGTTGGGCCTTGTCTCGACCAAACAGTATCAAGGCGCCACCAATCAGGGCGCCCGCAAAAGATGACAGGATAATAATGAGCGGCAGACTTTGCCAGCCCAGCCAGGCGCCCAGCATAGCTAACAGTTTGAAATCGCCATAACCCATGCCTTCACGGCCGGTGAAGAACTTGAAGGCTTGATACACGCACCAGAATATCAAGTAACCAGCAATAGCGCCCCAGACAGCGGCAGTAAGATTAGAAAATAAGCCAAAGGCGCTGGCAATTAATCCGAGCCAGAGAAATGGCAGAGTGATGTCGTCTGGTAACAATTGGTGGTCGTAATCTATCATTGATAAGGCAATCAATGCCCAGGTTAAGCAGCAGGCCGCGAGACCGGCAAGTGTAGCGCCAAAGGTGTAGATCACGCAGAGTGTCAACAGCCCGGTGAGCAGCTCAGTCAAGGGGTAGCGCAGGCTAATGGGGTTCTTGCAGGCTGAACACTTGCCGCGCAGAACGGCATAGCTTAGAACCGGAATATTCTCCCAGGAGCGGATTTTGTGCTCGCAATGGGGACAGCGGGATGTCGGAACCACGAGATTGTAGGCTGGCGCCGGCACGGGTTGAGGCTGACCAAGAATGTCGTTGGCCTGTAGTTGCCACTCCCGCTGCAACATGATGGGTAAGCGATGGACAACGACGTTCAAGAAGCTGCCGACGAGCAAGCCTAAAATCAAACTACAGATGAGTATCAGCAATGGAAATTCAGTCGCTAGCAGCATTAAATCGTCGGTCATTCTGATGGCTCAGTGAGATAATTGGCTCGGCTAATGCTAACCGCCACCGCTGATCGCATCGCCCATGCTAAAGATTGGCAGATACATGGCAATAATTAAACCACCGATCACGACTCCAAGAAATGACATGATGATGGGCTCCATCAGGCTCGTCAGTCCGTCGACGGCATTGTCCACCATTTCCTCGTAGTAGGTTGCCGCTTTGTCGAGCATGCCATCCAGAGCACCCGATTCTTCGCCGATCGCAACCATTTGGATAACCATGTTAGGGAAAACGTCGGTTTGTTTCATGGAGTAGTTGAGTTGAATGCCACTGGAAACGTCGGTTTTAATTTTTTTGATGGCGTCAAAGTAAACGACATTGCCAGCGGCGCCCGCCACTGACTCGAGCGCGTCGACCAGCGGTACGCCAGCGGCGAAGGTCGTTGACAGGGTGCGTGCAAATCGCGCGATACAGGACTTGTCAAGGATGTTGCCAATCACGGGCATTTTCAGCGAGAAACGCTCCTGTGCATCGCGAAACTTTTTTGAGCGTTTAATGGCTTGCTTGTAGGCGACAACAAACGCGGCAATGATGGCGACAACAATGAACCACCACTCCTGCATCCAGCGTGACATGTCTACAACCATTTGAGTGAACTCGGGAAGCTCGGCACCAAAGCCTTGAAAAATTTCTTCGAATTGAGGAACGACCTTGATTAAAAGAATGCCCGATACAACAGAAGCAACCACCAGTACGGCAATGGGGTAATTCATCGCACTCTTGATTTTCGCCTTCAGCGCCTCAGTTTTTTCCTTGTATTCGGCCAGGCGGGTGAGCATTGTTTCCAGTGCGCCAGATTGTTCGCCAGCGTCAATCAGGTTGCAGAACAGCTCGTCAAAATGCTCAGGGTTGGCGCGAATGGCATGCGCGAAGGAGTTGCCCGAGGCTATGTCATCTCGAATTTTGAGGGTTAGGGCGCGCATCGCCGGGTTATCCATGCCGTCGGCAACTATCTCAAATGATTGCACCAGGGGCACACCTGCCTTCATCATCGTCGCCAGTTGGCGGGTGAATAGCGCTATGTCCCCCGGAGTGACCTTCTTGCCTGCGTTCAGCAGGCCAGCCAATCCGCCGCCCTTCTTCGACACCTTGGTGGCCGTGATGCCCTGTTTACGCAACTCGGTTTTGGCGATCGTCGCATTGGTGCTGGTGATCTCGCCTCTGGTCTTACGACCGGACTTGTCTTTTCCTTCCCAGGCAAATATAGAGCTGGCTGCTGCCATAATCATTCCTTCAGTATGCTTTAGTGGCCGGAGGTAACCCGGTCAACTTCTTCAAGGCTTGTAAGCCCATTCTTGACCTTTATCAGCGCCGACTGGAATATGTTGTTAAACCCTTCTTCCTTGCAGACCTCGGCAATATCAATAGAGTTGCCGTCCTCCATGATAATTTTGGATATGCGTGGTGTGATCTTCACGACCTCGTATATTCCAACTCGACCCTTATAGCCGCCAGTGCATTTGGAACAGCCAACGGGTCCATAAACGTCGAATCCTGTTTCCAGATCAGCCTCTGTAAAGCCCTTCTCAAGCAATGCCTTCCTGGGCACTTCGATTTTCTTTTTGCAGTCGCAGAGCTTGCGCGCCAGACGTTGAGCGATAATCAGATTGATGGAGGTTGCCAGGTTAAATGCGGGTACCCCCATATTGCGCAATCGCGTAATGGTTTCCGGCGCGCTATTGGTATGCAGAGTTGACATGACCATGTGACCCGTCTGCGCGGCCTTGATGGAGATGCTGGCAGTTTCCAGATCGCGAATCTCGCCGACCATGATGATGTCCGGGTCCTGACGCAAAAAGGAGCGCAATGCCTCACCAAAATCCAAGCCGACTTTAACGTTGACGGGGCACTGGTTGATGCCCTCGAGATTGATTTCAACAGGATCTTCCGCAGTTGAAATATTCAGCTCTGGCGTATTCAGAATATTCAAACCTGTATACAGTGAAACGGTTTTGCCGCTACCTGTAGGACCGGTCACCAGGAACATGCCCTGTGGCTTGTGCAAGGCTTCCAGATAAAGTTTTTTCTGGTCCGCTTCGTAACCCAGTGCGTCGATACCCATCTTGGCGCTGCTGGGGTCGAGAATACGCAGGCAGATTTTCTCGCCAAACAAAACCGGTAAGGTATTGACTCGAAAGTCGATGGCTTTGGTTTTGGATACCTTGAGCTTGATACGACCATCCTGCGGGACTCGACGCTCGGAGATATCCATCTGCGACATAACCTTCAGACGGGCTGAAATCCGTGGGGCCAGATTGACCGGTGGCTGAGCCACTTCGTGAAGTATGCCGTCAGTGCGAAACCTGACCTTGTAGGATTTTTCAAAGGGCTCGAAATGCAGGTCTGAGGAACCCAGGCGAATAGCGTCCATTAGCATCTTGTTGATAAAGCGCACCACCGGCGTGTCATCAATGGCAGTGCCTTGATCTTCCTCCTCTTTACCACCGCTTTCCTGGGCCGACTCCATGTCAAGGTCAACATCTTCCTTGCCGAGATCGCCCAGCCCACCCCCTTCCTGTGATTCCAGAAATGCATCGATAAAGGCGGACAGTTGATTTTCATCGACCAGCACCTCTTCGGTAGAGATCCCCGTCTGGAATTTGATCTCGTCCAGACCCTTGCGGTTGGTGGGGTCTGAGACCGCGACAAACAATCGATTACCGCGGTGAAACACCGGAATGGCATGGTTGGCGCGAATCAGCTTCTCGTCAACGAGATTTTTTGGAATCGAGTCCAGATCCAGCGCCGAAATATCCAGCAATGGCGTGCCGAACTCTTCCGAGGCAGAATTGGCGATATCCTGGGCGCTCACCAATTTTTTTTGTACCAGGTGAGTGACAAACGGTACACGGGTCTTGGCAGCTTCCTGAGAAGCCGAGCGAGCGGTGGCGTCATCCAGCAGCTTATCCTCCACCAGTCGCCTGGCAAGCCCGCTCAATTGTAAAGGGTTTGCTGCCATCTCTATCCTTGTCTGCATTGGGTCGAACTACCCTCGACCAACTGACTAACTGCCATCTCGCAAGCCACTGACGCCATTCACCAAAGTCGGTTCGCTGGAGTGACTTTCCGAACGACTTTCCGAACGACTACAGGAACGGCTATCGGAACGACCAAAGTCAAAAGTTTACCTGCGAAGCCATATTGTGTCGATAGGTAAGCAATAATGACTGAAAAGTAATTAAAAGTAACTATTATCGAGTGCTTGATGTGTATAGGCAGCGAGTTCGGGTATTTTTTGAAGGATTTCTGGTCAACAACTGACACATCTGGTCACTTTATGACCGATCAGGACTGGACTGGATAAGGGATGAGCCATTCTCGGCAGGACACAGGGCCGAAATTAGCGCTTTTGTTCACCTTTTGTAACCTGGCATGGTAATTGCCATGTAATAGCCAGACTGCTTGCAGACTGCTTGTAGGGTGCTCAAGGCTAAGTCTAAGTTTAGATCCATGTATTACGAGCTTAAACTGAAGATCAAACTGAAGCTCAAACTGAAGATCAAGCCGAAGAGTAATCAGTCAAAAACATTATGATAACCGGAGCTAGTGCACATGAATAAACAATTGCAAAAGGGTTTTACCTTAATAGAACTGATGATCGTGGTTGCGATCATCGGGATTTTGGCAGCAGTCGCGTTGCCTGCATATCAGGACTATATCAAGACGGCCAATATGGCGCGGGTGACCAGTAACTATGAAGAAGCGGTTCGTGTAACCAAGGCAACCTTTTCCAAGGGCGCGACTCGGCGGGCCTTGGGCCTCACAGATGATGTGCCGACTACAGCAGCTGATTGGATTCTTGTCTATGGACCCACTGCGCTGGCGCCGGGTGGTGGTTCTGCCTACCTTGATGGAGCAGCTGATCCCACGACAGGCGCTATCGGTGTCGTGTTAGTGAGTTCAAGCACTACTGGCGACGTTATTCTCACAATGCCCGATTATGCTGATCTTGGTGCCCTTCCTGCTGCTAAAAAGACGGCGACTATCACTGCTGCTGAATGGGGTGGCTAGTTAACGGCTTCCTCAAATGCAGAAGCTGTTAGTCTAGTCTGCATATAAAAACCGGCCGAACTTTGTTTGGTCGGTTTTTTTGTGAGTTCGAGGTTAAGACTGGCATTAAGCTTAGTCCAGCCATAATGACAATTGGATGAGGCTACTGGAAACAGGACCTATGTATCTAGAAAACCAAAATGAAAAAATATCCGCCATATCAGAGCAGATAAACCTTGTG